>NZ_CP011070.1:601030-1202060 GCF_000956175.1 Nitrosopumilus adriaticus | reverse complement strand
CTAATTTTTCTACTTGATTCGTATTTCTCAAGTTCAAATTCTTTGCTTTTTTGACTTTCGCCTTTTAGTTTGATCATGTTTGTTGTCATAATTTTGTTATTTTCTGATAGATCTACAATGATGCTATTCCCACCATATTTTTTATTCTCTACATTTGCAGCAATAATGGGTATTCTGTTCTCCAATGCCCTGATCTGAACATACATCTGCCAAGGAACAATACCTCGCCTAACAATTCTGCTTGGTGAAAATAATACCTGGGCCCCTTTCTTTGTAAGAATGTTGGCAACATTAGGAAATACCATATCATAGCAGATGATTATCCCAAACTTGCACGATGTATTGAAAATTTTGGCCTCTTTTCCAGGCTTTACATTTTTTCGTTCATAATCAAAAGGATGGATTTTCTCCTGCCTACCTATGAATTCCCCCTCTGGTCCTATTATTGGGGAGATGATTGATGTATTTTTTTTGATTTCATAAAATGCCCCTGGTATTATCGTCATTGCAAAATCTCTGGCAATTCTCTTAAATTCTAAAAATTCCAAATCAAAATCTTTGATTTCATTATTTTTTAACCATTGTTCGGGTAGGCATACTATTTCTGTCTCTTTTCTGCCGAGTTTTTTTAAGATCTCTGATACTTTTGATATTCCTTTTTGATTTGAATCATAGGATTTTGTTTGAATCACTCCTAATTTGACCATAATTTTAGAATCCATTATCGGTAATTATAGGTGGCCCTAAAATCAATAAATTAGAAAGGTTTCCGTCTTCTTTTAATTATATTGGATGATCGTTTAATCCATACAATCGATATTATTTATTATATTATCTAGAATTATTATCAACCCGATGAAATTCTCAAAAAATTTATTCCTATTTATGGCCGGATCTATTGTGGGGTTTATCACAACTCCTCTGATATAATTTATTGAAAACAATAATTCATCCGATCATACTATATTTCAAAAACTTCCTGTTTGTTTTTAGTACACACACAAGATGTTAAGATATTTTTTGTTGTAGTTACTTTAACACCGTCCTATCGTTTGTGTGCTTCAGGTGTTCAAGGGAAATCCCGATAAAGCCTGAAACCACTTTTTAATTTAATAAAAATACCTGCATCGTGCCTAACTCGAATTTTTAAATGATGAGAAGAAATTCTAAACATTCTATCATTACGAATCAATTTGTTTTGAATTACATGATATGATTTGTTAGGCCTAACCGTTACGAAAAATATGATAACAAAACAAGAAAAATTACTCAATTCTGTCAACTAAACTTGTTAACCATCGATTATCCTATCTAATGTGAAATTGTTGTTATTGGTTCATGTTAAAAAAGTAGAGATCTTTGGCTTCAAATCCTTTGGATTTAAGAATACTGTGGTTCAATTCGAACCTGGACTTGTATCGATCTCAGGCCCAAACGGATCTGGTAAAAGTAACATTTTGGATGCCATTATTTTTGCAATGGGTGAAAATAAACCCAAAGTAATGAGAGTCGATAAACTTCGTTCATTAATTCATGATATTGAGGGAAATCGCCGTGGCCCAAAAATGGCAAGATCAAGTGTTCACTTTGATAACTCGGATAGAAAAATCCCTGTAGATTCAGATCTAGTTGAAATAACAAGAGAAATGGATGAAAATGGGGAAAACTCTTACTATCTAAATAAAAAGAAAACCAACAGAAGCCATATTCTTGATTTACTAGATATGGCAAATGCAGGACTTGGCCAACTTAATGCTGTTCAACAAGGAACTGTGACTAGAATCTCTGAATTCACATCAGAGGAAAAAAGGAAAACTATTGAGGATTTAATTGGATTATCCTATTTTGATGAAAAAAAGACCGAGTCGGTAAAACAACTTGATGAAGCAGATAGACGATTAGAGATAGCCCTTGCAAAAATGGGTGAAATTAAAAAAAGAATTGATGAACTTGAAGAAGAACGAAATCAAAAATTACGACACGATATTTTAGAGCGAGAATTAAATCGTTACAAGGCAATAGCTGCTGCCAATAAAATGAAAATTATTTCTGAGCAAAAATCTTCTAAAGAATCCTCTTTACACACTCTAACTTCTGAAATTACAAAATTTGACGAAGAAAGAACTGCATTGCGTGCAGAAATTGAATCTCTTGAAACTGAAAAATCGAAATTGATGGCAGAAGCTAATGACTATAGTCAGGCCAAAGCATCCCTTGATGTAGAAATAAGTTCTGCAATGGAACAATATGAAATTGATAATTCAACAATATCTGCATCAAAGAAAAGGATTCAACAAATCGAACTTCGAATTCCAGAAATTAAAAATGAAATTGAAGAGATTAATCAAGTAAGAAATGATATCAATTCTCAGATAAATAAAATTAAAGAGTCAATTGAAGAAACAAATTCAAAGAAAAACAAAATTAATGCTGATTTAGAAATTATTGATTCACAAAGAAATGATGTCCTAAACGCACAATCAAAAGCTGCAGCTAAAAAATCTGAAATTGATAATAAGATAAAGTCACTGACAAATGAATTAAACCAATCTGAACTAAAATTATCTAAAATACAAAATGAAAAAGATGAATCCATCGTTAAAATAAAAACTAATTCTACAAAGTTTTCAGAATTAGAAGAAGATATTGCAAAACTAACTAAATACAAATCTCAATTAGAGTCTATGATTAATAATCATACTGCCACAATCTCTGAATTAAAATCTAGAATTTCAAAACTACGTGAAAGAAAATTAAAAATTAACAATGACATGGATGAATTAGGATTAATTTTAGAAAAATCCAGCAAGGCAGCAACTCAATACGAATCTAAAATAAAAACCGTAAAAGGATTCATGCATGAAGATTACACAGTTGCAAAATTAAAAGAAGATGCCGACAAACTTGGAATAGAGGGATTAGTATATGAGATGATTTCTTGGGACAAAAAATATGAACGCTCTGTTATGGCTGTAAGCTCTGATTGGATTAAAGCAATTGTTGTAAAGGACTTTGCAACATTACTTGGAATTGCAGAAGTTGCCCGAAGTAAAAATTTGCCAAAACTAAAAATCATTCCACTTGATGCAATTCCTCAATTCAATCTAAAACTTCCTAAAAAATCTGGAGTGATTGGTGTTCTTGCGGATTATGTAAACTGTGATGCTGCCTACTCTGCTCTCAAAACATTCTTGTTTGGAAATATTGTCCTTACTGAATCTCGCGAATCTGGCTATGATGTGTCTCAAATGGGTTACAAAGCAGTTACTCTGGATGGTGAATTCTTTGAGGCAAAAGGAGGAACCGTTGTAATTGACATAAATTCAAAGATTTCTAAACTAACAAAATTGATTTCAATGAGTAGTGATATTGATGGCTTATTCCAGTCTATTGGTTTGATCAAAAAATACATGTTAAAGAAAAAACATTCTTTGAATAAATTAGATGATTCAATCCAATCTTATTCTGATAGACTTTCCATCTCTGAAAATTCACTAACATCGGCTAATGAAAATTTTGAAAATCTAAAATCGAGAATTAGTTCTGCAATCACCATGAAAGATCAATTGACAAAAAGAATCTCTGAACTGACTTCGAGAAATGAAACTATTGAGTCTGAAGTTTCTACATCTGAATCTCATGTAGAATCACTTCGTCAGCGTATTGCAATTGTCGAGGAAAATTATGCTAGTGGAGAACAAACTCGAATTGCAAATGAATTATCAAAAATTAACCTAAAGAAAGCCGAAATTGAAAAACTATACACCACAATAATGAATGAATACCGTGATAAATCTTCTCAACAAACAACTTTGCAAACCCAAGATAACCGAGAAAAGTCTCAATTCGATCGTTTGTCCAATGAAGAAAATTCCCTGAAATTAGAATACAAAGAACTAGAACAAAAAATCTTGGATTTGGAAAAACAAAAAGAATCAAAAAGTCAAGTTTTAATCAAATTAAGAGAAAAAGAACAAGATCTAATTTCCACATCTGGTTCCTCAATTGAAAATCTAAAAGAGTATGATGACAAACTCAAAAATTTTATCTGAAAAAGATAGGGAGATTACAAAGCAAATGAATTCATTGGAACGTCAAACTGATTCATTGAATAGGGATTTGCATGATTTAGTTGAAAATGAAGTAAAACTCAAACAACTTCTATCTGCATTTGGTTTTGATAAGGATATGGAAACATTTGATGTTGAATCTATTGTTCAAGGACTGACTGCAGAACTAAATACACTTAATGCACTAAATGCCAAGGCCCCTGAAACCTATCTTGAAGTCTCATATGGATATCGTTCAATGTCCACAAGAAAGAATTCTCTTGAGGAGGAGAGAAATTCCATTGTTAAATTCATTGAAGATATTGAGAAAGATAAGCGGCAAACATTCTTGGATGCATTTGACAAAGTCGATAAGGAAATCCGTTTAATTTTCAATAAAATGACTGAAGGAAATGCTTGGTTGGAATTACAGAATGAAGATGATATATTCAATTCTGGAATTTCTTATTTGATTCAATTCCCTAACAAACCAAAAAGAGAATCAACATCAATTAGTGGCGGTGAAAAAACTTTGGCAGCTATTGTATTTGTTCTTGCATTACAAAAACTAAAACCATCTCCGTTTTACTTGTTTGATGAGGTTGATGCCCATCTTGATGCTCCAAACTCTGAAAGACTTGCAAAAATTTTAGAAGAAAGATCAAAAGAAAGTCAATTCATAATGGTTTCACTCAAAGATTCTGTAATACAGAAAGCTAAGTTGATCTATGGTGTGTTTCCAAAGAATGGTGTTTCAAATGTTGTTACTTACAAAGATAAACGAATGCCATCTGTAAAAACGTCCTAGTCTAATTTTATGTGACATGCAGAAAATTGGCCATCACTAATCTCTAACAACTCTGGTTCTTCAATACATTTCTCAATTACATAGGGACATCTTGCTCTAAATCTACATCCTTGGGAAGTGTCTTCGTAAGTTGCATCTTTAATCCTGATCTTCCTTTCTTTCGTTAGATTATCTGGATCTGGCTCTGAAATTGCATCAATTAATGCTTGAGTGTATGGGTGCTTTGGTTTTAGCAAGACTTGGTTAATTGGACCCGTTTCAACAATTTTTCCCATATACAAGATTGCTATTTTTTGTCCAAAATACCTAGCAGTTGCCAAATCATGTGTGATGTAGATGAATGAAATATTGTATTTTTTCTGTAATTCGTGCATTAATTCGAGCATTTCAGCTCTAATTGAAACATCCAGCATTGAAACTGGCTCATCTGCAATGATGATTTTAGGTTTTAATGCCAAGGCTCGTGCTAGAACTATTCTTTGCCTTTGTCCTCCTGATAACATGTGGGGGTATTTTTTTACTATTTCTTGGGCAGGTTCAAGTTTTACCTCTTGTAAAACTTCGATTACTCTCTTTACTCTATCTTGCTTGTTTCCAATTTTGTGAATTTCTAAAGGCTCTGCAACAATGTCTCCAATTTTCATTCTAGGATTAATGGAATCATATGGGTCTTGATGAATCATTTGACAATTCATTCTGATTTTATCTAAATTCTTTTTTTCGTTATCTATTTCATTTCCTTCAAAAAAGATTCTCCCCGTGTCAGGTTCAATTGATCTTAGGATTAATTTAGCTATGGTTGATTTTCCAGAACCTGACTCACCTGCCAATACTAAAACTTCTCCAACCTCAAGTGAAAAAGAAATATCATCAGTTGCCCTAACTGTTGCAGTTTTTCCTCCAAACATTCCTTTTTTAATAAAATATTTTTTCAAACGCTCAACTCTTAGAATTTCAACCATTGACTATTGTTGAATAAAGAAGTATATCAAGAAATATGATTTACGCATAAAATTTAGGATAACGCATTTATGTTAATTAAGTCTGAATTAATACTTGAATGATACTTTACAAAAAAATCTTAACTATAAAAAATTCATAATTGATGATAGACTGCAATATTTCAAACCTCATTCCAGTAAAATAGAAAAAACCTTTGCTGAAGAGATTTCTTTCAGTTTGAATAGAACTGGCAAATTCATTTCTCCCAAGTTCTTCTATGATAAAAAAGGCTCAGATTTGTTTGAAAAAATCTGCACATTACCTGAATACTATCCTACTAAGACTGAAATAATGATTTTAAATAACCTCAAAGATGAGTTGCCTTCATATCTTAATCAAACATTCCGAGTCGTTGAATTAGGCAGTGGCGCATCTGTAAAGACCCGAATAATCCTTGATATTTTCTCAAAATTATATGGGTCTGTTGAATATTTTCCAATTGATATTTCTGAGATTCTTGCAGAAAGTTCAGAGGATCTCCTGCGTGATTATGAAAATTTGCATATTACTGGAATAATTGACACCTATGAGGGAGGTTTAGAATTTTTAAAAGACTATGATGATAAGAAAAATTTAATTTTATTTTTAGGTTCTAGTTTTGGAAATTTCCCGCCAAAGGATGGATATGAGTTTTTACAAAAATAAACTCCACAATGAAAAAAGGGGATCTCTTTCTCATTGGACTTGATTTGGTAAAGGATAAGCAGATTTTGGAATCTGCATACAATGATTCACAGGGTGTTACTGCAGAATTTAACTTGAATGTTCTTTCAAGAATCAATGATGAACTGGATGCTGATTTTAATTTAAAAAATTTCTCACACCATTCTCTGTATAACGAAAATGATCAAAGGATTGAGATGTATTTGAAATCTCTAGTTGATCAATCTGTAGTGATTTCTAAATCTAACCTTATGTTGAAATTGGAAAAAGATGAATTGATACATACAGAATACTCTCACAAGTATAGATTATCTCAAATTAACAAACTTCTAGATGATGTGGGGTTTGAAATTAAACATACATGGTTAGATGATAAGAGCCATTTTTCACTAACTTTGATATCTAAGAATTAGATATCTTCTGCACATCTAAAACCTGATAGTAGCCAACGTTCATCCAATCTGAAAAAATTCCTATAACTTCCTCTAATTGACATTTCTGGTGTGGCAAAAGATCCTCCTCTCAAAACTTTTTGATTTGTAAACCATTTGTCATTATACTCGTCAAATCCTGATTTGAATCCTGGATATCCAGTAAATTCTGATGAAGTCCATTCCCAAACATCTCCAATCATTTGCTGACATCCATATTGACTTGCACCGTTTGGATATGTGCCAATCTCTGAGCATCCCCAAACATATGATTCAAGTAAATTACATTTTTCGTTTGTTGGTTTGTCATTTCCCCAAGGATAGACTGTCTTTTCACTTTTTTCCTCATTCCAGCATGAAGCTTTTTCCCATTCTGCCTCAGTAGGAAGTCTTTTTCCAGCCCACTTACAGTATGCATCTGCTTCATAATAACTGACATGACATACAGGTTCATTTGGATTGATTTTTCTAATCCCTAAAAAGTCTCTGACATGCCATTCGTCATCAATTTTTTCCCAATACATTGGTGCACTCCAATTATTCTCTTTTACTTTTTCCCATCCATCTGATAGCCAAAATTTGTATGTATCATATCCTCCGTCTTCTACAAATTTTAGATATTCTTCGTTTGTAATGGGAAAAACGTCTATCTTAAAATCATTAAGGTATACTTTGTGTTCTGGAAGTTCAATGTCATAACAAAAGTCATCTCCGTTATATCCCATGGTGTAAAGACCTCCATTGATTCTAACTGATCTTTTTTCTGGATTGCTTTGTTTTGAGATTTTATTTTTCTTAACAGGATTATATTGCTCTGCTAAAAGATGCTGCAAGTCGTATACTAGAAGCTCTTGATGTTGACATTCATGATGGAAACCCATGATGATTAATCTCATTTCCTCAGAACTGATATTTTTTGATTCAATAAAACGCTCTACTCTTTGATTAATTGTATTAAAATATTGAAATATCTGATCAACTGTGGGTCGTGATACTACTCCCCTTAAGCCCTTATCGTGTGGAACTCCAAATTGTTGATAGTATGAATTAAGATATTCTGAAAATTCTTTTGAATAAAACTCATAATTTTTGTCTATTTTACTCATAATGGCCTCGTAAATCCAACTAACGTGACCGATGTGCCATTTTGGTGGGCTCATATATGATGCCGTCTGAACAACAAAATCATCTTTCTCCAAAGTTTTTACAAGTTCTAATGTCCTACTTCGAGTTTCTCTAAATTGTTCTAAAACCGCATTTTTTTGATCTAATTCCTGATTTGAGGACATTATTGAAAAATTATTTTAATCTATTATTATATTTGTGGCTGAATTTGTTCTAGTACCCTCTAGCAAAAACAGGTTTTGACAGACTCTGTTCTTTACAGTACATGCATTTCAGATCTTCATTTTCACTTCCAAATGGAATTACCCGAATATCTGCTCCAGTTTCTTCTTTAATTTTTTCTTCACATTCTAATTTTCCGCACCAAGGAGCATTGAAGAATCCTCCCCTCTCAATTTTTGATTTAAACTCGTCATAATTTGAAATCTCTATTGTGTTTTCTTTTGCTTGCTCTTTGGCCTTTTCTAACATCTCCTTTTGAATTTCTTGTAATATTGTGAATATTTTTTCAATTTCATTAAAACTCAAAGTTGATTTTTCTCTATTGTGTCTTTTTGCAATTACAATACTTTGTTTTTCAATATCTTTAGGTCCTATCTCTATTCTTAATGGTACTCCTTTTAATTCCCAATCATTAAATTTGTAACCTGGAGATAGACCACTTCTATCATCTACGTGTACACGAATTTCTTTTGTTTCTAACTGTTTTTTAATTTCATCTACCTTGGATAGTACTTTCTCTTTTCCTTCTTCATTTTTGTAAATTGGAACAATCACAACTTGAGTTGGTGCGACATTAGGTGGCAATACTAGACCTTTGTCATCACCGTGTGCCATTATCATCGCACCAATTAATCTCCATGAAACTCCCCATGAAGTCTGCCAAGCAAAATGCTCTACATTATCTTTATCTGCAAATTTTACTTCAAATGGTTTTGAAAAATTCTGTCCTAGAAAATGAGATGTTCCCATCTGCAATGCTTTTCCATCTGGCATAATTGATTCCATTGTGGTTGTATATACTGCTCCTACGAACTTCTCTTTTTCACTTTTCTTTCCTGTTGTTACTGGTATTGCCAATTCTTCTTCAACAGTGTTTTTGTAAATCTCTAAAATCTTCATCACTTCTTTTTCAGCTTCTTCTTGAGTTGTATGAACCGTGTGACCTTCTTGCCACAAAAATTCTGAGGTTCTTAGAAATGGCTTTGTTGCTTTGATTTCTGCCCTCAATGCTGTATTCCAAAAATTGATTTTTAATGGTAAATCCCTCCAACTTTGAATCCATTTCGCATACATTGTATATGCCAAGGTCTCTGATGTTGGTCTTAGAGCAAGCCTATCTCCAATTTCATTTGTCCCTGAATGAGTAACCCAAAATACTTCTGGATTAAATCCTGCAAAATGTTTTTGTTCTTTTCCTAACAAAGATTCTGGAATTAATATTGGTAGAAATCCGTTTCTTATCCCATTTTTTGCAAATTTTTTATCAAATGTGCTTCTTAATGATTCCCAAATAGAATATCCGTCTGGTCTTAGAACAATTAATCCCTTAACAGGTGCATAATCTGCAAGTTTTGCTTTTAGAACAACCTGGGTATACCATTCACTAAAATCTGCATTTTTTGAAACTGTGATTCCGACATCTTCTTTACTCAAACTAAAAGTCCAAGAATTAATTTAACTAATGAGCCTTTCGTGAGAATTTTACTGTTAGAATTTATTTCAGAATTTTAAAGTGCATCCCCTTTACAGAGAACTTTACCCATCACTCTACTTTGGAAATTAGGGCACACAAAACACTGGATAAACTGAATTTCTTCTTTTAAAACTGGACAGTCTACATACTCTTGCTTCATTTTTTTGAGCATTTTTGGACTAACGCCTTTAAGTTTCAATTTCCCTTTTTCATCCATCATGCCTGATGCTTTTAATTCATCTTTGACTTCTTGAGGCAGTTTTTGTCTTCCTTCTTTTTCATTGATGTCTACTTCGTATTTGTGTTCTAATTCTGCCATGTATAACCATAAAACAAACGGTGATTTATTACTAGCGTTTTTTGGATCTCAAAAAAGTTTAAACTTTAATATAATTAGCAATTTTTTTCCAAATCAGAAATCCATTGCTTGTAATTTTTGATGTTGAAGGTGTTTTATATGATGAAGAATACCTTCCTATTCTTGCAGAAAAACTAAACAAAGAAGATGAGATTTGGGAAATAACCAAACAAGGAATTCAGGGTAAAATCAACTGGGAAGAAGGCTTGAAAACAAGAGTTGCTGCACTTAGAGGTCTTGATGAAAAAACATGTCAGGAAGTAGCAGATGCATTACCTATAATGACTGGCGCAAAGGAACTTTGTAGAGTCTTAAAATCTGCTGGATGGAAACTCATGGCAGTTTCTGGAGGATTCACATTAATGATGGATAGATTGCAAAAAGAATTAGGATTAGATTATGTTTATTCAAACGAATTAAAATTCAAAGATGGGAAATTGGATGGTGTTGTAATTCATGTTGATTCTGATAAATCAAAGTCTGCTAAAATAAAAATTGCAGAATGGGGTGAGAAAAAAGAGGATATTGTTTGTGTTGTTGATGGGGCAAATGATGTAAAACTATTTGATATTTGTGGATTAGGTATTGCTTATAGGGCTCAGGATTTAGTCAAAGACTTGGCTACTACTACTCTGGAAGAAAAAGATCTCTCAAAAGTTTTAGATATTATCAACAAGCATTACAAAATGGAACTGGAAACAATAACCCCTGCCTAAACAATTTTTTAGGTCATCTTTTTAGTACTCTTACTTGGAAATTATTCCTGTTCTCATTGAAAAAGAAATAGAACCATCAGACGAGATATCTGAATTGGTAATGGGATCTTGCCAATTACATGATGGTGATATTTTAGTAATCGCACAAAAAATAATCTCAAAACAAGAGGGAAGAATTGTAAAATTATCTACTGTTGAACCTTCATTATTATCTCAAGGAATTGGCTCTCAATATCAAAAAGATCCTCGTCTAGTTGAATTAATCTTATCTGAATCAAAACGAATTGTACGAATGAAAAATGGAATTTTAATTGTTGAAACAAATAATGGATTTATTTGTGCAAATGCGGGTATTGATGAAAGTAATGTGCAAGAAGGATATGCGACACTATTGCCAATTAATTCAGATATCTCTGCTGAATCAATTCGTTTCAATATTTTAAAACAAACTAACAAAAATGTGGCTGTTATTATTTCTGATACCTTTGGACGTCCTTTTAGAATGGGTCAAACTAATTGTGCCATAGGTATTTCTGGATTAAATCCAATAATTGATTATGCTGGTACACATGATTCATTTCAAAAGATTTTACGTGTCACTGCAATTGCTGTAGCTGATGAGATTTCATCGGCTGCAGAACTAGTGATGGGCAAATCCCTAAAAATCCCTATCACTATAGTTCGTGGTTACTCATTTGAAATTCAAGATCATGTTATAGATGAAATAATTCGGCCTGAACACGAAGACCTTTTCAGATAGTTCTATTTTTCAATAGGGTTAATAATCAAAAGAGACCTATATTATGTGAAAATGTCTATTGCTACTGAACTACATTGTCATAACTCATTTTCAAATTTCCATGTGGGTGAAGGTGAACCTTCATATGATTGTAATATCTCAATACGTGATCAACTTGAACGTTCATTTAATTTGGGATTGGATGCAATTTTTGTAACAAATCACAATACGCTTGATGGGTACCGTCAATTGCTTGAATACAAAAATGATCATGAGAAATTCAAAAAAATTAATGTGTACCCTGCTGAAGAAATAACAATCGATAATGGGGCTCATGTTTTAGCCTATGGCATTCATGATGAAATTCCTACAGGAATATCTCTTGAAGAAGTAATTGATAAAGTGCGAGATCAGGGTGGTGTCTCATCTGCTCCACATCCATTTGGTTTGATTAACGCGTTGCGTGATAATGCAAAAAAATGTGATATGGTTGAGGTTTTCAATAGTAATAACGTTGATATTTTATCAAACGCTCGTGCCACTCAATTTGCTCTAGATAATAACATGACTCAAGTTGCCGGTAGTGATTCACATGTTTTATCAACTCTTGGAAGATGTGTTAATGTGATTAATTCTGAAAATAATCTTGATGATATTTTACAAGCAATGAAATCTGGGGACATCCGTGTTTCTCAAACAGGTTATGTCTCACAATCAGAAACCCTGGATCATCTAAAATACAAAATTAATAATTCTAAAGAATACATAGTTGATTATATTTCAGAACATTATCCAAATGCAAAATGGCTTTTCACATTACTATTAAGATTATATGATTCAAATCAGAATAGTTCTATGTGGCCATTATTCTACAAAATTGCACTTTATTCGATGAGACGAATTTCACAAAAAATCAATCTACAAAATCAGGATCCTAGTTTTATGAAAGATAGAAACCTTGCTACTATTTTCAAAATGACATTGTAAGATAAAGTAGGACAAGCTAAACTCAAATAGATTTTAATATGACAAAACGCCTTTGATGAATTAGATATCGATGTCTGATTCTACTGAAAAAAAATTAGATGCAACTGGATTGTTTTGTCCTGAACCTGTGTTTAGGACAAAAATTGAAATTGAAAGAATGCAAGTTGGTGAAACTTTGACTGTTTCTGCTGATGATCCTGCTGCTGAAGATGATATTTCTAGATGGGTTACAAGAAACGGTCATGAGTTATTGGATTTATCAAAAGATGGAAATGTAATTACATTTCAAATTAAAAAGGTGAAATAACCGGAATAATGACTACTGTTACTGATACAGATGTCTTGAGTAGAGTGGGAAATACTCCTCTCGTAAAATTAAATTCACTTTCTCATGATAATGTTGAATATTTTGCAAAACTGGAAGGGCATAATCCATTTGGTTCTGTAAAAGACAGAGCTGCATATTGGATGATTAAAGATGGTGAAGAGCGAGGAATTTTAACTAAAGGAAAAAGCATTATCATAGAACCTACTTCTGGCAATACTGGAATTGCCTTAACTGGTATTGCAAATGTATTGGGGTATAAAGTAGAGATTGTAATTCCTGAAAAAGCCAGTAATGAGACCAAAGATATCATTAGGAATCTCGGGGCTAAAGTGTTTGAAACAAGTGATGATTTGTGTCCTAAAGTTGGTGCTGGAACAGATCAAAGTATTGCATTAGCAACTTCTATTGCATCATCAAGACCTGACACATATTATTCCCCAAACCAATATGCAAACGAGGCAAATTTCAAGGGTCATTATGTTGGAACTGGTCCTGAAATCTGGAAACAGACAGAAGGAAAAATAACTCATTTCTTTACAGGTGTTGGTACTGGTGGAACAATTACAGGAATTGGAACTTTTCTTAAAGAAAAAAATCCTGATGTTAAGATAATTGGTTGCCAACCACAACAAAATCACTTAATTCAAGGATGGCGAAACTTTGAAGAATCTGCAAAACCTGATTTATTTTTAAAACGTGAAAACGTTGTTGATGATTGGGTTTCTGTTGATAATAAAGAAGCATTTGATGTTGTAAAAGATGTTTTTGAAAAAGATCAACTTTTGATTAGCCCCTCATCTGCAGCAGTTTATGCATGTATGAAAAAATACCCTGTTGATGGAGATGCTTGTGTAGTGGGAATTTTTGCTGATGATGGAAGAAAGTTCAAGAGTGTTTATGCTTTACAAAATGTCATGACTGAAGAGGAATTTGAAAATTCTTTGAAAAAGGCAAAACATATGTCTGATTTGGCATACTAGGAATCTAGAATTTGCTTTAATTGATTTTGATAAAAATCTCTAAACGTTTGATTCATGTCTCTTTCATGATTAAGGCATTTTCCACTTTGTTCGTTTAGATTGTTTTTAATTTCTTTACTCCATTGACTTTGCTGTTTGTCTTTAGGATCTGTTATTGATGGATTATCTTTGATTTTTTGCATGATTTCTAATAATTCCAAACCTAATTGTCGAAATTTACTTATGCGTAATAGAAACATTTGTGATTCTTCCTTGTTAACTAAATTCATCATGGCATGAACTTGATTATAATATTCTAAAGATTTATCATTGTGATTTTTGAATTCATTCATTCTTTTCATCCAATAATCTTTGGATGCTTTTTCTTCAACCTTGTAACTAAATTTGATTTTTGCTAATTCTGTTCCTACTTTTGCAAGTTTTCCGCTAGCGTCATTTATTGAATTTTTAAGATTATCTGTATTGTCCATGACTTACTACCTAATTGCCTGCAAAATTGTTTAAACTTTTAATTTATTCCATTCGTCTTTGGATTTTTTGGAATACTCTAGTATGCAATTACTGCAGAAGGAATCCCATTCATCAATTCCTAATTTTTTGAAATAATCAAGAGACCAACTGTATGTGGGAATCTTCCTATATTGGAATTGCTGAATTGTAAAGATTTCTTTTTGTTGAAATTTTTTTAGACACTTTTTGCATAGTGCATTCTTCATTCTTTTTTGTCTGCGCTTTCTGTTAGATATTTATCGACATCAATTGCAGCCATGCATCCATAACCTGCTGCAGTAATTGCTTGTCTGTAACTTCTATCATGAACATCTCCTGCTGCAAAAACCCCTTCAATGTTGGTGTGAGTTTTATTTTTTAAGACAACATATCCTTCATCATCCAAATCTATTTGTCCTTTGAATAATTTTGTATTTGGTTCATGCCCTATTGCAACAAAAAGACCTCCTGCATTAATTGTTGATTCTTCGTTTGTTTTTAGATTTTTAATAATAACTTGTTGCATTTTTTGATCACCTTTGATGTCTGTTACAGCTGAGTCCCAATGGATTTTTATTTTTTCATTATTAAATGCCCGTTCTTGCATTACTTTACTTGCGCGCAGTTCATCTCTTCGATGAATAATGTGGACAGTTGTGCCAAATTTTGTTAGAAACGTTGCCTCTTCTATAGCTGAATCTCCACCTCCAACAACAACTATCTCTTGATTCCTAAAAAATGGTCCATCACATGTTGCACAATATGAAACACCTTTTCCTGCAAATGTTTGCTCTCCTGCCAATCCCATTTTTCTTGGATTGGCACCTGTGGCGATGATTACTGCACGCCCCTCATATTCTTCAGAACTTGTTAAAACTTTGAATGGGCTGCGTCTAAAATCTACATCAACTGCTTCATCATCAATAATTGTTGTTCCCATTCTTTGAGATTGCTTTCTCATGTCTATCATTAAATCTGGACCCATTATCCCATTTTCAAATCCTGGGTAATTCTCTACTTCTGTTGTATTTACTAATTGGCCACCTGGAAGTATGCCTGATAAAATCAATGTGTCGTAACCTGCTCTAGAACAATAAATCCCTGCAGTGTACCCTGATGGCCCTGCACCGATAATTATTACGTCAAATTTTGTTTTAGCCTTATCTGGTTTCATAGGATCGCTATCATTTGTTTCAAGTACTGTTGCACCTGCGTCAGCTGCCATCATGATGTTTGATAGATTTTTTTCAATAATTTAAGTGAATATCTTTTTTTGATTATTAGTCTTTCATTCTCAAAATTATTTGATCACATATTCTGCGCATTTCCGAGTCTGATCCGACACTTGATAATTTTACAATGTCTGTAGTGGTCACAATTCCTATAATCTCATCATTTTCTTTGACTGGTAACTTGTGAATCATTTTTTCTTTCATAATTTCTGAAGCTTCCCAAATTGTCTCTTCAGGTTCAATCGTTATTAATGGAGACGACATTACTTCTGAAATCTCTGTAAATAACGGTCTGCCTTCAGCCGCAACTTTTGTAACAAAATCCCTTTCAGTGATAATTCCTATGGGTTTAGAATCTTCCGTGATAATTACACATCCTATTTTCAACTCTTTCATTTTTTGTGCGGCATCTTGTATTGATACAGATTTATCTGCAGTTAAGACAGTTTTAGTCATTACTTCATTAACAAAAGTACTTCCTTCCATGGTAAAATTATTGTTTTCAATTATATGATATGATTTCTAAATTATCATACTTGAAAATCATCATGGAAAATCACTGAATGCTTTTAAGTTATCAATTGAGATAAATTCTATATGGTTATAAAAACAAAGAAAATCCTAGTACCTTTAGACGGCTCAAAAAACTCTTTTCGTGGATTGGATATGGCAATTCATCTTGCAAGACAATCAAATGGAACAATTACTGCCTTGGCAGTAAAATCTATGCCTGGAATATATGCTCTCCACCCACTTGGTTTCTTAGATTTTAACACAATGAAAGAAATAAAAAAAATACTTGAACAGGCAAAAGTCCGTGCAGCAAAAAAAGGTATTCAATTAACTGGTAAATCTCTTGCAGGTGATCCTGGATATGATATTGCAAGGTTTGTAAATAATAGTAAAAATAAAGTTGATTTGGTAGTTATTGGAGCAAGAGGAAGGGGAAGTGTAAAAGAAATGTTTTTGGGCAGTGTTTCAAATTATGTATTACACAAATCCAAAAAACCGGTTTTGATTGTAAAATGAATAATTTTAAAAAAATCCTAGTACCTTTAGACGGCTCAAAATATTCTAAAAAAGCTCTACAAAGGGCATGTGAAATGGTACATGCGTTTGACTCACAAATTGTTTTGATTTATGTTGTTGAAAAATCAATACCTGTAAATCTTTTAGATCGTAAGGAATACTTGCAACTTTTACGAAAATATGGTAAAAAAATTCTGAGTGATGCAAATGAGGTTCTTTCTAAAAATGGAATTAGTGGAAAATCTCTGATCAAAGAAGGTAACATTGTAAATGAAATTGATAAAGTAATCAAGGAAGAAAAATGTAATTTGGTTGTTGTCGGTAACAAAGGACTGGGGACTGTTGCTCGATTTTTACTTGGCAGTGTTTCAAATAAGCTTAGTCAATCTTCATCTTGTTCAATAATGATAGTAAAGTAATTTGTTTTTCTAAAATTATTTTGTTAAGGAATTTACAATATCTGATTTTGTAATAATGCCTACTAATTTTGATTTTTTGACTACTGGTAGCCCACTAATGTTGTGCTTTACCATTAAAGTTACTGCGACCTTGACATCATCATTTATGTCTACAGTGATTGGGTTGGATGACATGATATCTGTTGCATGAAATGGAAACAGGTAACTCATTTGATTTGAATGAATTTCTTCTAAACCTTTTTTGAATTTATATTCTTGAACTTCTTTTGGATCAGCTGAATCTGCAATCCATTGAGGTATTTTTGCAGGCACAAAATCTCTGAATGTGATGACTCCTACAGGGGTTTGATTCCTTTTGATAATTACTCTCGATATGGCATATTTCAGTAATAGGCTTTCTATGTGTAATATAGGATCACTTGGTAATGCAGTAATGACATTTTTTTCCATAATTTCTGAAACTTTGTATGGTGTTGATTCTTTTGTAAGGACTGCTTTTACTAGATCTGTTTCAGTTACAATCCCTTGCAGTGTATCATCTTTATTTGTGATGATGACAAGACTGATTCGATGTTTCTTCATCATCATTGCACATTGAGTTACAGTATTGTCTTGGGTCATTGTAAATAATTTCTTAGGGATAAACTCCTTTGCTATTACTGAACTGATTGGTTTTGAACCTAACTCATAGATTTTTTTTGCAATGTCTTTTTCAGTAATTACGCCCAGAGGTTTTTTCTTATCTACAATAACTACACGTTTTACTCTATTTTTTAATAGACTCTCTCTGATTTTTAATAATGTTGTATTTTGCGTTACTGTGATTGGTTTTGAAATTAATTCTGATAATTTAATATCTTTGACATCCAATATCTCTCTAATTTTTATTTCTTAATTAAGGATTAATACATTCATCATTGAATTTCATATTTGGTAATTACTGAGAAAGATATTTACTTCTAGATGATACCAATAATGTATGGCAGATCCTGTTCCTTTGTATGTAATTGGTTTATCCAAAGATGAACCTGCAAACGAAGTACTTTCTTCTAAGTTTGGCTCTGCCTTGGAGAAAGTTCAAAAAGTGTTATCAAATATCATTGAGGCAAAAATTACAGTAGAATTTCAAAATCCTGAAGGTTCAAAAACCCATTATGATGCTACTGCAACTGTCAAGACTTCCAAAAATACATTGATTTACACTGCATCTGGTTGGGATATTCTAAAAATTGCTGATGAATTAAGCCGAAAATTAGAAGGAGAATATTCTGATCGTGAGAATAAGCGTCAGAGGGAAAGCATTCGTAAAAAGGAAGAGTTTTGAAATGTTTCAAAATATTCTTGTTCCGTTTGATCTATCCAATCAATCAACTAGATCTTTTAAAGTTGCATTAGATGTGGCAAAAAAATATCAATCAAAAGTAACTCTTCTCACATGTCTTGAAGGTGATGCTTGGCATCACAAATATTATGACGCAAGAGCCGATAAAGAATTAATTAAAAAACAGAGCAAAGTAACAAAAAAACATGTTGAAAAACTGGAATCTATTGCAGAGAAAAATAACATTTCTATCAAAACCCAGATAATCACTTCAAAATCTGTTGTAAATGACATCGTAACTTTTGCAAAATCAAGAAAACATGATCTAATTGTAATTGGTTCTCATGGGAGAACTGGTTTTGATAAAGTTCTCTTAGGTAGTGTCGCAAATGGAGTGTCGCAAAAAACTCGCTGTCCTGTTTTAATTGTAAAATAAACAGGTTGTGTTTTAATTGATTTCAATAATTGGCAGCGGCCGAGTTGGTGCATCAATTGGATTCCTTTGTGTCGCAAACGCACTAGATGATGTCTTGTTGATCAATCGTAGTAGAGATAAAGCCATTGGTGAATCATTGGATATTGCAAATGCAATCCCTGCATCTTCAAAATTTTCGATACATGGAACAGATGACTATGCTGAATTATCTGGTTCAGACATTGTAGTTATAGCTGCAAGTACTGTTTCATACACGAAATCAAGGACCGAAAATAAAAATCCGCAAGTAGATATGATAAAAGAGATTGCAAAAAAAATTAAACAGTATTGCCCATCTGCAATAATTTTAATGGTTTCAAATCCTCCCGATGTTTTGACATATTTTTTTCAAAAAGAATCTGGTTTTTCTAGATTTAAAGTAATTGGCATTGCTTCAAGCCTTGATTCAAGCAGATTTCGTTATTTTGTATCAGAAAAATTATCTGTGCCTCAATCCTCAATAAATAATGCATTAGTTCTTGGGGAGCATGGTGATTCAATGGTTCCTATTTTTTCAAACGTAACTGTTGAAGGAAAATCTCTGTCTTCTATGATTAATGATGTTGAAAAAAAATACATTACTTTTGATATTCGAAACTATTGGAAGACTCTGAGAAATTATAAGAGCCGATCTCAGTTTGGTATTGCAAAAAATGTCTACGATGTAATTAATACCATCATCAATACCAGAGAACTATTTCTTACGGCATCGGTAGTTCTTGAGGGTGAATACGGTGAAAATGATGTGGCAATGGGTGTTCCTGTAAAAATTAATCAAAATGGCGTTTCTGAAATACATACAATTGTTCTTGATGAATCCGAATCATCAATGTTAAAAGAATCTTCTAAAAAAATTCGTGATGACATTAATTCTGTTTAAATTGATTTAGAATTTCTTGGTGTTTTTCACACAATTTTTTGTTGTCTATCTGGGAATGGATGAGTTCTTCTTGCCAGTGAGAATTAAACAATCTGCAGTCTGAATTATCGCAAAACGCCTCTCCTGTTTCATAATACATAATGGCTTGTAATAGGTAGCCTTCTGCGATTTCTGATAAACGTGAATCATGATATTCTAAAAATTGGCCTTTGTATCTTTTTTTGATTTCGTCTATTGCATCTTCTGAAAAGTTTGTCATTAAATCCAGATAGTATTGTTTTGGTTTTGCTGGGGCCTCTATCATGCCTGTAGTTGAAATTATTACAGGATTGGAACTAATCAAAGCTCTTGCATGATATCTATAATCACATTCATCAAATGTGCATGAAATCTTATTTGTAAAAACCACGTTTAGTATATCTCTTCTATTTTCACTATCTGGAATTACTTCTGAAATAATTTTTTGTAATTCCACTCCATCATATAATGGGGGTTCTTTTTCTTGAGACATGTCTATGCTCTTTTTTTCTACTAAAACATCTTCATCTGAAGTAGAATGTTTCTGAAATGGTTTCTTAATGTCTGAAATTCTAATGCTTGCAATTTTTTCATATGTCTTATCATCTAAGTTATTGAACAAATTCTTTCTTATTTCAATTGTAATTTGAAACGTGTTTCCAAGAAACTTTCTTAATCTATCTAATTGAATTTCAGGAACTGTTGGTTCATCATATAGAATAATTTTAGAAATTTTCAATAAAAAAGATATGTCTTGATGACTTATCTTTCTAACTCTTTGATTTTTGCTGCTGTTATTTCAGCTGCTTTTTTACCTGAATATAACATGGAACCAAATGTTGGGCCCATTCTTGCTAGTCCGTGTGTTTCAGTAACTGACATACCTGCTGCAATCAATCCTGGATAAACTTCACCTGTTTTATGAACAACATGTTCTTCTCCGTCATTGACATGCATTGGTTCCATTCCTTTCCACTTGGCTAATCCTCTATCTACGAGTCTTTTTACTGCAACAGAATCGTGACCTGATGCATCGATGATGATTTTTGCCTCTAATGCAACTGGATCTACACAAGTTATGTTTCGTGGTAAAGCTGACACTGGCATCCAATTCACAACAATTCCTGCGACTCTGCCATTTTTCAATACTAGGTCGTCGAATTTTGTTAGTTGAAGGAATTTTACTCCTGCATCGCATGCTGCTGCAATTAATTTTGATACTGCGTGTGGTCCTGGAGTTAGATACAATCCTTCTGCAACTTTTTTGTATGGTACTCCTAACTCATCCCAGATTTTCTGGGCTGGCTCTCTTACTGTAACTGGATTCATCATGTATCCGCCTAACCAATATCCTCCGCCTAGGTAGTTATTTTGTTCAATTACGAGAACTTTGAAACCCATATTAGATAATTCTCTACTAGCTGTTAATCCTGCTGGACCAGCTCCTATAATTATGACATCTGAGTCAGCTCTGTCTATTAATACATCATGAAATTCATTTGCAATCGCACGTGTAATTTCAACTTCTTTTACATCTGTAAATATTTTATTAGATTGTTCTGCTACTGTTGCTTCTTGCATGGGATGAATTCATTCTCTTAACAATTAATACTTTCCCACATTTCGAAAAAATTAGGTATAACTAATTCTTATGTGGTTTTAAAAAAGCAGGAAAATTATGTATATTCTCAAAATTTTCTATACTAAAACATCCCTATATCAAAAATTTATAACCAAACTAAATGAAATTTCTTTGTATTGACAATATCTGATCTTAAACAATCTTCTCCTGATTCTGTAAAGCCTAAAATTAATTGGGGTAGGATTGAGGAGGCAGATAATTTTGCTAAAACAGTAAAGATGTTCCGTCAAGGAAAATATGATGAGGATAGTTTTAGACGATTTAGGCTTCAACATGGTGCATATGGTACGAGAATGACTGGTGATTATGCCATGGTTAGAATCAAACTACCTGCCGGTGAAATTTATCCACACCAATTTGAAAAAATCTCTCAATTAAGTGAACAGTATTCTATTGGCAGTGCCCATTTTTCAACTCGAGAAAATATTCAATTACATTGGGTAATTCTAGAAGATGTATCTGAAATTTTTAGAGGTCTTGCTGAAGTAGGTCTGACATCTAGAGAAGCATGTGGTAATTCAGTACGTAATGTTATGTGTAGCCCGCTATCCGGTGTTTGCCCTGATGAAAAATTTGATTCTACTCCTTATGCACTAGCAACAGCCAGATTCTTTTTAAGAAATCCAATGGCTCAAAACCTTCCGCGCAAATTTAAATTCAATTTTACATGTTGTGAAAAACATGGAATGGTAAGGATGGTTGATGTTGGATTAATTCCACAGATAAGAGAACTTGATGGCTCTTCTCAAAGAGGATTCAAAATATTCCTTGGTGGTGGATTGGGTAACAAATCATTTGTTGGACATCAATTAGAAGAATTCACACCTGAAGAAGATTTACTTTATACCTCTATTGCTGTAATGAGAATATTTGATAGATTAGGTGATAGAAAAAATCTTGCAAGGAATAGAATGCGTTATTTGGTAAACGACATGGGTTGGGAGAAATTCCAAAATCTTGTATTCAAAGAAAGGGCAATTGTACGGGCTACTCAATCTGTTGTAACACAACTTGATGTTGACACAACACCTGATGAAATAAAACGACCAATTAGAATTACCGATGAAAGTGGTAATTCAATTCCTGATGGTTATGCTAGATGGCTAAAAACAAACACTGTAAAACAAAAACAATCTGATTATCGTTCAGTGTTTATCACTCTAGAAGCTGGTGATATAACTTCAAATCAATTAAATGCATTAGGTGATATTATCCGTGACTTTTCCTCTGAAGGTAAGGCACGATGTGGATTTGTACAAAATGTTGCACTACGTTATGTGCTAGAAGATGACTTACCTCAATTATATTCTAAATTACTTGAGGTTGGACTTGCAAAGTCTGGTGCCTTAACTATGACTGCTCCTATTGGCTGCTCTGGCACTACTTCCTGTAATCTTGCTTTGACGAATTCACATAGATTGGCAAAAGAAATCCAGAGAAAATTTCTGGAATTAAAACTAGATGAGGATGATGATCTTAGCGATGCCTCAATTAAGATAAGTGGATGTCCTAATTCTTGTGGTCAACACGGTATTGCAACCATTGGTTTCTTTGGAGGCGGTGCACGTGTTGGAAAAGATATGTATCCAAATTACCAAATGTCTTTGGGTGGCCGTTCTGATGGGGATACGATGCTTGGAGCAACTTGTGTTAGAGTACCTGCAAAACGAGTCATACCTGTCATTCTGAAAATTATTGAACTGTTTAAAGAAAAAAAGAAATCTGATGACACTCTCAAATCCTGGATTCATAGAGTAGTAAATGGTAATGAAGATTCTGATATTAAATCGATCAGTGATATTAAAAAAATCATCGAGCCACTGATTACTCCTCCAACAATACAAGAAGATCCGGATTTCTATCTTGATTACGGTAGCGATACAAGTTATCACACAAAAACTGGAAAGGGTGAGTGTGCTGCTTGACAGAATCTGGTAAAATTACAACTGATGTTGATTCTCTACGTTCAGAAATACGAGACAAAAGTGTTCGAGTAATAGATGTCCGACGTGAAGGTGATTACAAACAAGATCATATTCCTTCTGCAGTTAATTTACCTTTGGCAAATCTTTTGTCTGACGATAGCCCTGAGCGTGTTATAAAACTCGTAAACTCTATGGGCATTGATGATGAAACCCGTGTTGTTGTTTATGATGATACATTTGGTGCGTTAGCCTCAAGAGTTGCATGGACATTGGAATATCTTGGACATTCTGATGTAACACTGCTTGAAACAACTTATAGTCATTGGAAATCACTTGGGCTAGAAAATGATTCTAAAATTCCTGAAATACAAACCAAAGAACATTCAATGAATCTACGACCTGAAATATTAGCTACATCTGATTATCTAGAAAGTGCAAAAAGCCGTGATGATGTTATTCTAATTGATAACAGAGAGCGATTAAATTTTCTTGAACAACATATTCCTGGAGCAATTAGCCTTCCTTATAGGACTCTTGCAAGTAATGATAATATTTTGCGCTCAAAAGAGGATATGAAACGATTACTTGATAATCGTGGAATTACTGGTGATTCAGAAATTATTACTTATTGTGGAAGTGTTGGCACTCTTTCTGGTTTAGCATACTATGCACTAAAATCTGCAGGTTTGCCTAATGCAAAATTATATGTTCGCTCATTTAAGGAATGGAAAAGTCTTCAAAAACCTACACAAAAACAGGAAGATGCAAATTATTGGGATTTATCTGCTGAATAATTAATTTCATTTCTAAGCTTTTTAGTTATTGTTACTTCTATGTTGTCAAAAAGGATTAACATTTTTTCTTTATTTTCAATTAGATAATCTTCACCTCTATCTTTTAGTCTGATTGTCCATAATCTTATTTCTCGATGTTCATCAAAGAAATTCTCTATCATTTGTTCTCCTGATTTTGATGGGTTTATGAAAATATCAAACACCTCTATTGTTTTTTCAACATCTCCATCTTCTATTGCTTCTCTAACTGATTGAATTGCATGGCTTAGCTCTTTCAAATTCTTTACTGGTTTTGGTAAAGTTTTTCTTGTAATTCCAAATAATCCCTTCTTTTCTTTTCCCATTTTCTCTGCAATGTTTGGTGCAAGATCATAAATTGGAATTTTACTTAGACCGTCACGTTTTTCATTCTGTACGATTAATCCTTTTTCTAATAATTTCCTTAAAGATGATTCTGCATCAGCTTTATCTAGAAATGTTGTCCATACTATGGCACCCAATGTGTGATATCCTTGTCTGACTGATTCTAAAACTACTACTTCTTGAATTCTTTTGAATCCTTCTTCAATTCTAACATTTGCAAAATCTTTATCTCGAATTGATCTTCTTGCATTTTTAACATCAATTTCAATTGAACGTTTTAGTGCTTCTAGTGCTTCTGGTACTTGATTTAGCAATGACAAGAAACATGCTTTGTTATACCATGCCATTGCATATGTTGGATCTGATTCAATTGCTTTATCAACTGAATCAAGAGCTTTTGAAAAATTCTTTTGTTCATAATGTACTAATCCTTTTAGATTCCATGCTTCTGGATTTGTAACATCTATCTCCAGAATTTTATCATATACTTTTAATGCTTCACCGTGATCATCGATATGAAATCTTGCATAACCTAATTTCATTAAAGTCTCTATGTTATCTGGTTCAATTCGTAATGCTTGCTCAAATACAACTATTGCCTCTTCCAATTTTTCATCTGCCATCAAATTGATTCCTTTTTTGAATAATTTCTTACGATTATAGTCTGAATCAACTAGGCTAGTCTCTTCAACTTTATCCTTTTTTACAGAGGATTCTTTAACTTCCTTTGATTTTTTCCCGAAAGGTTTCTTCACTAGCTCAAATTGGCGTTTTATCTAGATAAATACCATCCTTAATTGAAAATATGTTCATTTTTTACCTATATTCTGATTCAAGCATCTAAATACAGAAATACTTGAAAAATACAGAAACGAATGTGTCATCTCAACCTAGATTAGAAGTTCAGGGACGGTCTCCTTTTAAACAATCAGGCGTATATGAAGTTCAAATTTCAATCACAGATAGTAGACCTTCTGATGAGGCTCTATTTTCTAAAAAATTCCCTTCTTTATGGAGAGGAAATTTCCATCTTAGAGTTAATGATGGGATGTTTTCTGAGAAACTTGGTTCTCCTGATAATCCGCTTCCATCATCAATTGCAACACTTGACACCATTTGGATAGTTGTTGTAGATCTATTCTCTTCACTGCATTCTGTTTTTGATATTAAATTAAAACAAACTTCGGCATCTTCATCTGACGCAAATGAATCTGAATCTAAATACGAACCTAAACCTATGGCATCTGAAAATAAAAAAGAATCATCAGTAACAAAATCTAATGTTCGTTCTTCAAGAACCTCTGGTTTGCCTGGAAATAAAGGACCTGATGGTCCGCCTGGCCCTGTTGGTGACAAAGGTCCACCTGGCCCTCCCGGTCCACAAGGACCTGTTGGAAATAAAGGACCTGATGGTCCGCCTGGCCCTGTTGGTGACAAAGGAGCAACTGGTGACAAAGGACCAACTGGCGAAAAAGGATTATCTGGTGACAAAGGTGTTACCGGTGACAAGGGTTCTACTGGTGACAAAGGAGACAAAGGTGACAAAGGAATTGTTGGCCCTCCAGGAGACAAAGGAGACAAAGGTGCTACTGGCCCTGTTGGTGACAAAGGTCCACCTGGATTAAAAGGACCAATAGGTGACAAAGGTGAAACAGGTTCTACAGGACCAACTGGTGACAAAGGACTTTCTGGATTAAGAGGCCCTCCTGGAGAAAAAGGAGACAAGGGTCAACAAGGACCAACTGGCGATAAAGGATTAACAGGACCAAATGGTCCACCCGGCGATAAAGGCCCAACCGGACTTTCTGGAGTACAAGGAGAAAAAGGTCTTCAAGGTCCTTCTGGCCCTGTTGGAGAAAAAGGTCCAGCTGGACCCCTTGGTGATAAAGGACCCAATGGTCCGCCCGGACCCCTTGGCGATAAAGGATTAACAGGACCAAATGGTCCACCCGGCGATAAAGGACCTATTGGTCCACCTGGCCCTGTTGGAGAAAAAGGAAACAAAGGTGTTGAAGGTCCAATCGGAGAAAAAGGTCCACAAGGTCCACAAGGTCCTGCAGGTTCTAAGGGTCTTACAGGAGTTCCTGGACCTCAGGGTGAAAAAGGAGAAAAAGGTGCAATAGGACCTGTTGGAGAAAAAGGTCCTACAGGTCCAATTGGTGCTCCTGGAGAAAAAGGTCCACAAGGTCCACAAGGTTCACAAGGTGAGCGGGGAACTACAGGTCCTTCTGGAGAAAAAGGTCCACAAGGACCACAAGGAATTCAAGGACCACAAGGAGAAAGAGGTCCTACAGGTCCAATAGGCTCTATTGGTGAACAAGGACCCGTAGGGGAACAAGGACCCGTAGGTCCTGCCGGTCCAAGAGGTCCACCTGGACCACCTGGAGAAAAAGGTCCTGCCGGTGGAATGTCTTCTGAACAAAAAGCATTGTTCAAAGACTTGCTAGAAATTTTGACAAACAAAAATGTAATCTCTACTGAAGAACAAATTAAATTGATGAGTTATCTTTATTGATAATTTTTAAAATCTATTTCATTTGAAACTAGAAAATATATTTTTGTATAATGTAATTTTGTTTTTAATATTTTCACCTTTTTTTGTAGTGTAAAGTTCAGAATAAGAAAATAAGGATTTTTTTCAATCGTATTTGTGATTTGTTGACAAAAATTTCTGTTGTAATGAAAATCTATCAAAATAGTTTATCAAAGCAACACTCAAAATTTTGTCTAAAGTTTGCACTACTTAATTCAGAAAAATGAAAACAATTCGTCTCTAAATGACGATTGTTAATTTGGCGATATTATCGTCTTTTTGCTGCCTTTCTCTTTGGAGCGGCTTTGCGTTTAGTTGCTGCCTTTCTCTTTGGAGCTGCCTTTCTCTTTGGAGCGGCTTTGCGTTTAGTTGCTGCCTTTCTCTTTGGAGCTGCCTTTCTCTTTGGAGCGGCTTTGCGTTTAGTTGCTGCCTTTCTCTTTGGAGCTGCCTTTCTCTTTGGAGCGGCTTTGCGTTTAGTTGCTGCCTTTCTCTTTGGAGCTGCTTTTTTAGCTGCAGTTCTTTTTGCTGCCTTTCTCTTTGGAGCGGCTTTGCGTTTAGTTGCTGCCTTTCTCTTTGGAGCTGCTTTTCGTTTAGCTGCCATACTGAATCGACATTTTCATTGTTTTTCAGTGGTTAAACTAAAGAAATTTACACAATTTGATTACAATTTCTCAAGTAATTATAATGAATTTTTTTTCTGATCGTTTAATTTTTGAAAATGTATTTTCATAATTTTTTTAGATTCAACCTATTTGATCTCTATTTAATACACATATCGTGACAATTCCCCATAAAATAAAATTATTTTTTTATTTTCTTGAAAAATTAATTATTTTTCCATTCTTTATTGATCTTATGATTAATTTTTAAAAATAATTTTAGCGTCTTTTGATGATTGTCAAGACATCTTCATCAATCAAAATATGATTCAATCCTACCCTCTGTCCACCAAATTTTACACTCTTACCCCATACAAGACCATATCTGAATTCTCGTTTCAATCTACGATGTAATTTGTTACAGATGTCTTCTACTGTGTCTCCCTCCCTTGCAATTAGTGGTTCTTTAAAATCAGTTTCTCCACCTTTTGGTCGCATGTATATTCTGATGAATTTTAATTTTTCATAGATCTTTTCTTTGAGAAATTCAATATTGATATCTGCATTTGCTGATACTTCAATAACATCTGATTTTATTTTTGTTTTTAAATTTTCTAAAAATTCTTTATCTACCAAATCTATTTTATTTAAAATCGTAAGTGCTTTTGAATAACTAATGTTTCCTGCAATATGATCTGCTAACTGCTCTGATGTTAAATCTTCTCGTACTACAACACGTGCACTAACAATACCATAGAGATGTAAAATATCTTTAAGATGTTTTTCAGTAATTTTTGTTAATTTTACTTGTTGTGCAATTGCAATGCCTCCCATTGATGCTTTTTCTATTGTAATATTTGGCGGTAATTGATTGAGTCTAATTCCTATGTTTCCTAATTCATTGGTAAGCACATCCTCGTGAAATGGTTGAAAAACATCCAATACCAAAAGAACAAGATCCGCAGTTCGCGCTACGGATAAAATTCTCTTTCCTAATCCTTTACCTGTGGATGCACCTTTGATAATTCCTGGGAGGTCTAAGACTTGGATTTTTGCACCTCTATATTCCATCATTCCTGGAACAACTGTTAATGTCGTGAATTGAAAAGCTCCCACTGCTGATTTGGCACCTGTCATTTTGTTTAGTAATGTTGATTTTCCAACACTAGGTAATCCGATAAACACCACTGTTGCATCTCCGCTTCTCCTTACATCAAACCCATCTTGTTTCATCCCTGATTTTTTAGTAACGTCAGCTTCTTGCTCTCTTTTCAGCTTTGCAATCTTTGCTTTTAGTAGACCAATATGATGTTCTGTAGCTTTGTTAATCTGAGTTTTTGCCATCTCATCTTGAATGGCTTTAATTTTTTCAGGAATTCCCAATACTATTCAACTCATGCTGTAATCTTTTCAAATAAAATCCTATTACTTATCATACATTGGTTTTCTTTTCTCTTCTAATAAGATGTCTTTGCTTTTTGATTGCTTTTCTTATCATTTTTTAACAGTAATTGATTTCTAGTTCATATGCGAAAAATTTTGATTTACTCGATAATTGGTATTTTCATTATTGTTTATTTTAGTTTGACAATTTTCATATTGCCTGAAAGATATCTTTCTAATGAACAACTTGTTCCTCAACCCTATTTTGAAGTAGTTATGTCTGATTCGGATATTTTCTTAGGTGATTCTTTTAGGCTGAATATAGTTTCAGAAAACCGAGGTGATTATGGTGATATCCATATTCTTTCTACATCATTTCCAACTATTTCCAAAATTGATGGTATTGTGGAGATTGCAACATATGATTTTACACAATCTTCAGTTCATGTTGAAGTAGGTGATGAAATTGGTGCCAAATATAGCGGTGGTTTGGAATCTACAATTGCAAAATACCCTTCAATTGAAGCTATGAATAGACCAATTTTGCCTGGTGCAAAAAATCATCTAGATTTAATTATTACACCTGAAAAAATAGGCATCTTTACGATCTATGTAAAATCTATTGATATTCCACATACCAGTAGCCTGTCGCAT
The DNA here is from genome assembly GCF_000956175.1 of Nitrosopumilus adriaticus. Classification (NCBI taxonomy): domain Archaea; kingdom Thermoproteati; phylum Nitrososphaerota; class Nitrososphaeria; order Nitrosopumilales; family Nitrosopumilaceae; genus Nitrosopumilus; species Nitrosopumilus adriaticus. The sequence goes on along the minus strand of NZ_CP011070.1, from coordinate 1,172,422 downwards.
TATCCTGATTCAGGGATTTTAGACCATCAAGATGAATATGTTTTAGATTATTCAGTAAATGTAAATCCCTAATATTTTATGAAATAATACAATAGTCATGCCTCTTTCACAGTCTGATCTTCCAAAAAAGTTTTTAAAAATTTACTCTGAGAAAATTTTTCTTTTTGGAAGTATTTTTACAAGTTTTGGGATATTACTAGTGACAGTAGGTGGAAGTTGGGATATTACGAATCACCTGTTAAACCGCCCTGAGTCTTTTTTTTCACCTCCACATGCTTTGATGTATACTGGTGTTGCAATATCTCTAATTGGTGTAGTACTTTCTTTTTTTGGTTGGCACAATTTACAAAATTCTAAAGACTACTATTTTTTGCCTCTAAAAATTAAATTAATTGGAATTGGGTTGCTTGTTGGTGCTGGCCCCTTTGATTTTGTTTGGCATTCAAATTTTGGTTTAGATGGTTTACTTAGTCCTCCTCACTTGACCTTGATACTTGGAATGTTCATGTGTAGTATGGGTGGAATGGTAGGCATTTCAAGATATTTGAAAATGCGTAATGCTAAATCTATTTTTTCATACTTGTTAATCTTAGCTGTCTTACCAATCTGGTTATCTGGATCTGGAATAATTTCTTCCTTATCGTTACCTTTTTCCAATACTGATTATTTTCAATTAAATCCTGAACCTACATTTGCATTTTTTGTAGCAAGTCTGGCTTTTCCATTTTTAATTTCATTTTCAATGTTGTTAATTTTCCGATTATCTAATTCCAGATTTGGAATGATGAGCCTACTTGGAGGCCTGTTTTTATTAATTTACAGTTCTACTGCAATTGTTCCAAATTTTGCCTTATTTGATTCAATACAATTCTACTCATTAAATTTAATTCCTTTTGTAATTCCTGATATTCTTTTGAAAGTCAATAAATCTCGAAAATCTATGATTTTTGTTGGTGGATTGTTAGGCTCTGTATTTTACATGATTTACTATCCCTATGTGATGTATACTTTCAATGAGAGTCTACTTGGAAAATTGGTTTCACCAAGCTTGATCTATTTTGTATATTTTGAATTAATTGAAACTGTTTTGATGTATACTGTTTTACCTGCAATAATTATGGGCATAATTGCCATATTTGTATCTGAGAAGATCACTGAAAAGATTTTGATGTTAAAATCTTAGATTTTCATTACGTAGCAAATATTATTCGGTTTAAAAAATGAATTTTGTGAAAAAGAAGACCTTTGCAGTGGATATTGATGGAACAATTACTGAAAATGGTGGAGGGCGAATCCATTTAGATGCTCTTGATGCACTTAGACGTTTGACCAATATGGGACACAATGTGATCTTTGTTACGGGTAGATCGTCAATTGAGGGGTATTTACTTTCAGTATTTGGCGGTACCACAAAAATTACTGTTGGCGAAAATGGTGGATGCCTTACTTTTGATTCAAATGATCATGTTTTGTTGGGAAACATTGAAGAATGTAAAACCGCCTTAAAAGTAATAGAAAATAATATTGAAAATGTTAAAGAAAAACCCGTTTTTCCTAGAATGACTGAGGTTGTTTTGGAGAGAACATTTGATTTAGATGTTGCAAAAAAAATACTCTCTGAAAATAATATTGAAGTTGAATTATCTGATAGTCAATACGCCTTTCACATAAATTCACCAGATGTTGACAAAGGTACTGGATTTTCAAAAATTATGGAAAAATATTCTATCCTACGAAATGAAGTCATAGCAATTGGTGATAGTGCAACAGACATTCCTTTATTCAAAATAGCTAAAACTAGTATTGCTCTAGGAAATGCATCTGATCTAGTAAAATCTGAGGCTACAATGACTGTAAATGCTAATGCAGGAGATGGAGTAATTGAGGCATTAGATAAATTAGCACCTAAATTATCTGAGATATAGTATGACTTTCAAATCAATAATTGATGAAATTGAAAATAATCTCAACAAAATACTTGATGAACTCTCAATATCTGATGTAAAATTTTCTGTTGAACCTGCAAAACCCGGATTCGGTGATGTAAGCTCAAATGTTTCATTCTTACTTGCAAAACAACTCCAAAAAAGCCCAAGGGAAATTGCTCAATTACTATCAGAAAAGTTTCAGAATTGTATCAACACACTTGTTTTGAAATCTGAGGCACATCCATCTGGTTATCTGAATTTCTTTGCAGATTGGGAGAAACTAAATCAATTAATTTTGTCTGAATCTTATCTTGATGAATTCGGTGATGTTGATATTGGAAACAATTCAACAATTGTTGTTGAGCATACTAGTGTAAATCCTAACAAAGCTCTTCACATTGGACATATACGAAACATCATAATCGGCGATACTATATCAAGAATTTTAAAAAAATCAAATTACCAAGTTAATGTTCTAAACTATATTGATGATTCTGGATTGCAAGTAGCTGATATCATAGTTGGTTTCAAACACTTTGGATTTGATGAGGAATCTCCAAATGGAAAGAAATTCGATCATTATTGTGGTGATGATGTTTATGTCAAAACTACTGAAAAATACGAACAAGATCCTAGTCTTGAAGAAATTAGGAAAAATGTTCTAAAAGAACTTGAGGATGGGGATTCTGAAACTGCAAAATTTGCAGATAAAATTACAAGAAAAGTTTTAGAGGGTCAGCTTGAAACATGTTGGAATTTAGGAGTCTCATATGATTGTCTAAATTTTGAATCTCAAATCATTCGTTCTGGATTATGGGATGAAATATTTGAAAAACTCAAGGAAATGTCTTTAATTGAATTTGAAAAAGAAGGAAAAAATGCTGGTTGTTGGGTCATTAGAGGTGATGATAAAGAGGATGACAAGGTAATTGTCAGAAGTAATGGGACTGCAACATACATTGCAAAGGATATCCCATATGCTGCATGGAAACTGGGATTACTTGAAGATCCCTTTAACTATGAAAAATATGAAAAGAAGCAGCCTGATTCTAAAGACCTTTGGCAAACTACTTTGAACAAGAATCACGTAATGCCCAAAAATTTTTCTGGAGAAAAAGTAGTTACAGTAATTGATTCTCGTCAGGCAAGACTGCAAAAAATCATTACATCCCTTATGGGTAAATTCAAGTCAGTCCCTGATGCATATGTTCATCTTGGTTATGAGTCTGTAACTCTTAGTTCAGAAACTGCCAAGACACTTGGACTGGATACTGAAGGAAAGCAAGCTCAAATGTCTGGAAGAAAAGGATTGTATGTAAATGCAGATTCTGTATATGAGCTACTAAAAGATAAAACAAAAGAAGAAACGAAAAAGCGACATCCTCAAATGGATGTCTCAGAAATTGAAAAAATTGCTCATAATGTCTCTGTTGCAACTTTACGCTATGAAATGATAAAACAAGATTTGGACAAAATCATCACGTTTGATTTAATAAAATCTCTTAGTTTAGAGGGGGACACTGCTCCATACATCCAGTACACTCATGCTAGAGCCTCTAGAATTTTGGAGAAATCAAATCGTAATCCCACAATCGATGTAGATTTTTCTCTACTCAAAGAGAAATCTGAAATTGATTTGATTAAAAAAATTGGTTTTTTTAATTTACAAGTACGTGATGCTGCAAAAAATCTGTCTCCTAAAGTAATTGCAAGATATTGTCATGATTTGGCAGTTTCGTTCAATTCTTTTTATGAGCATTCTAAGGTTTTAGAACTTGGAGATGAAAATCTTGAAAATTCACGTTTATGTTTAGTTAATTCATTTAAAATAACCCTTGAAAAGGCATTGAATCTTTTGGGCATTACTGCTCCTGATAGAATGTAATGTCCTAGAGTAACAACAATGTTGCCACTCTAGGGTTTGTTGGCGTGCAAACCAATTACTCTTGAATTAATACATTAAACCAATAAACCTTGCTTTTCAAAAACCTGAAAATTATTTTTTTAAATTATGGTGAATCTTTCTCTGATTTCCTATCTTTTGATTTTTTCTAGGGCATTGGTGATTTTTTGTTGAAGTGTTTTTTCATTAATTGATGGAATTATGCATTTTTCTGAGAGTTTTTTATCTGAAACTGCACCTGCAATTGCTAATGCTGTGGCATATAGTATCTCCAAAGTGATTTTTTGTATTTTTAAATCTAGGATTGCTCTCATCAAATAAGGAAAAACAATTGCATTGTTTACTTTGTTTTCATATCTGAAACTTCCTGTTGCAATTATTCTTGCACCCGCTTTTTTTGCAACATTTGGATCAATCTCTGGATGAGGATTAGTCAGTGCAAAAATTATTGCACTTTGATTCATCTCTTTAATCATTTTGGGTTTTAGAAGATCCTTAATTCCAGATACGCCGATAAATACATCTGCATTTTTTATTGTCTCAGATAACTGCCCTTTCTCATTTTTATTGGTAAATTTTGTTAATTCTACCTTGTATTCGTCCATGTTTACTTTTCTGTTCCTGTATATTGCACCTTTTGAATCAAGCACGATAATATTTTTACATCCAGCGTAATGGAGTAATTTTGCAATGCAATAACCTGCAGACCCTGCCCCTGCTATCACAACTTTGATCTGAGATATTTTTTTCTCAACGATCTTTAATGAATTTAGAAGTCCTGCTAATGTTACAACTGCGGTTCCATGTCGATCATCATGAAATACTGGTATGGATATCTTTTTTGCTATTTCTTTTGATATGTCTAAAACTTTGGGCGACTCAATATCTTCAAGATTAATCGCACCAAATACTGGCTCTAATGCTACTATTGTTTCAATGATTTTTTTCTTCTCTTTTGTTGCAAGACATATTGGATATGCATTAATTTTACCGTATTTTCTATAGAGAACTGCCTTTCCTTCCATTACAGGTAATGCTGCATCTGGACCGATATCTCCTAATCCTAAAATCCTTGTACCATCTGTAATTATTGCAACATTATTTCCTTTTCCTGTTAATTCATATTTTGATTTTGGATGTTTGAAAATTTCCGTACATACTTCTGCAACTCCTGGAGTGTAGATTAGCTGCAGATTCTCATTTGTTATCTTTGGAATTTTACTTTCGATGTATATTTTCCCATTTAGTTTTTTATGCAATGAAATTGCATCATTTTTTGCTACCATTCTAATAATCTGGACTCTGGGATTCACTGTATAATATGATATGTTCTATTGCTGAATTGGGTGTTCTCTAAACTCCTTTGGTTTCATAGGTTATTTTCAGATGAATTCCATTTTTGAGAATCACCTGTTTGTGTAAATATTTAACTTGCTTTAAAGAAATGACAATCTGTGACTATTGCAAATAAAACTCTAAAAGAACTTCTCCCTTTAACATTCACTTCTACTCCTGCTGTTAGCATTAGAAAAGAAAATAAAATGTGGGTTGCAACAGGTATGCTTATCCATTATTTAGAATCCTTTACTGATTCTCTTGTGGTTACTGAAGGCGATGAAGTGCCAATTGGAGTCATAGGAGGCAAAGAAATAATTGAAAATATCTTTAAAAATCCAACTTCGAATTTTTTTGATAATGTTACTGTTGAAGAAATTTTTGATAAAAATCTAGTAATTTCTTCTGAAAAATCTACTCTTGGTGAACTTCTTACTACTTGGAAGAATACACGACGTGCATTCTCTATAATTCCAAATCATCTGGGAGGATATTCTGCCATATCTGGAAGAAAACTCTTAGAAATCGGTGCAAACTGTGTATCTGATTTCACACTATCTGAATTTCCTAAAAAAAATGTGGTTTTCTTTGAAAAAGGCAACTCAATTAAAGAAATCATTGAATTGATGCTGAAAAATAATACTCGAAAATTATTGCTAAAAGATACGAATTACTTTATCAGTGATCGTCTATTAATTGAGAGCATTGCAAAGGATTTTGATTTTTTTAGAAATGTAAAATTTTTAGAAAGAAAATTCGAAGAATCATTTAAACTGGAAGAAGCTACAAAAGTTTCTAAAGATATGAATCTGACAGAAATTTCAAAGTTGATGTATCTGATGCCGCATCCATGTGTGGTTTATCAAGATCAGGTAATCACTCCATGGGATATTTGTATGATTTTAGAATCTGATAGAATAGAGTTTATGGGTTAGATTGAAGGTTTCAAGGAAGAATCATTTTTAATTAAACAATTAACCTATGCCCGGAGTTGGGGTGACTGTGGATCTTCCAGATGAGTTTTCATAATATTTTCTAGTCTCTTCTATTATCTTCTGATTCTCCCTGTTGATTTTCTCCAGGCGCTCTTCGAATTTTTCAGTATCTATTTTGACTCTGATTATGTCTGATAGCGTTTTAATTGACTTTATGATTGCATCATCATCAGGCATCATCATTCGGCAAGTAGTATACAAAATAATGGCCGTTGCATCTGAATTTTTTAATGCAGAAATTACACTTGCATCGGCACCGAATACTGTTGCTCCTGGAACTGAGGGTAAGTTAATTTCATCTAATGCCGATTTTGAATTTTTGTTGACTGCAAGTCCATATGAGACTGGGTCTCCTTTGAAATTTTTGTCCACTTCTAATCCCCTTGGAATTATTATTTTGGAAATGTTGTTGCGTTTTGCAAAGTCTATGGATTTTTTAATTAATTCAAATGTTGTTTGAATATTGATGGGAATTCCAGCTAAAATTGCATAAATATTGTCCTTGTTGTATATTCTAATAGGTCCATAAGCTTCTCCCTTTTCAATTACGTATGATGGGGAAATCTCTGAGATTTCTAGTTCTCCTATATCCTTCATTTGTAATTGGGCGCTAAGATATGATATTGCAAAAGATCCTACTAAGCCCACACTAGGGAACGCGACAATCAGAAATTTTTCATTTTTGGATTCTGAACTCATGTGAATCATAACTCGATGTCGCAAATTAAAGTATGTTGATCTGAATTTCATTGATGATATTCATGAATGATTCTAATTCAAAATTAAATTATTTGCATGAATAAAATTTCTGAAAACTTTGTTTTATCCTGAACGTATGTGGAAATTTGTGCAACACTGGCATTCTTTAATTATGCATTCTTGTTCTGCAACGTGTCCACAAATACCGCATTCACAATGTATGCTCATGCATTCAATACGCGTTTTACAAATATAACGGATCTGTTTTTACTATTTGAAATTTGTAGATGTCTTTAATACATTTAAAATCTAAGTTTTATTATGGTAAAAATTCCTGATTCTATTAAAAAATTCATTGATGAGCAAGGTATTTTTGTAGTTGGGACTATTGGTGAAACTAAATTTGTAAATATATCCCCCAGAATTTTTTTCAAAGTAGAAGAAGATGCAATTTACTGGTTAGATTTTTTTGAACACAAATCATTCAAAAATATCCAAGTAAACCCTTATGTGACAATTTCTGTTTTTAACAAAAATGACTTGGAAGGATATCAGTTCAAAGGTTCAGCTTCATACATAACTGATGAGCCAACCAAATCAGAAATCAGAGACTCTGTAATTGAGAATATTTTAAAGACAAATCTTTCCCCAAAAACAAAATCCTTATCTGAAAAAGAAGCTCATGTAATTCAATTTGAACCACAAGTTTGCTATTCTCTAAATCCTGAGGAATACTCTGACATGTCAATTGGTTCTGATATTGACTCTACATCCTTGTTTTGCGACTAGTTTTTTCATCAAATCCATATTTCTTGTTTTACTAGATGATCTCTATATTTTCTTGAAAAAAATGGCTATTTTTTATATTTTGTGTGATGTTTGTTCATTGTGACTGAACTTGAAAATATGTTTGTTTAATAATATTTTATGATATTGAGCACATCCCAAAATATTGCCACTAAAGAGAATAAGGATACTAGAGATAATTTTTTCAAGCAAGTAGTAGATCAAACTACTGATATTGGAAACGAAATAAGCCGTGCTTTAAAATCCACTAAAGAAATTACGCGTCGTGCTAGTATGTTATCCACTACAGCAAAAATTGAAGCTAATCGTGCAGGCGATGTGGGAAGAAATTTTTTGGTAGTATCAGAATCAATCGATGAATTAAGTCGAAAAACAGATGATGTCTTAAACAAAATGAAGGAAGAAACTATTCAAGAAATAGAAAATATTTCCAAAGTCATAAAAACAAAATCTATCAGTATTCAGGGAAATAGACTAACTAATCTTGCTTTGACAAACATTCGACTTGTTGACAGAAATCTATTTGAGCGCGCAGCTGATGTTCGTTGGTGGGCAACTGATGAAATTTTGATAAATTCTCTTCTTGAGGAAAATGATTCTAAATTTAATGATGCAAAATATAGGCTAGGTGTAATTTTAAAATCATATACTGTTTACTATGATCTAATTTTGTGCAATAGCGACGGACTATGTATAGCATCTGCAGAGGATAAATTCCGTCTGACTGGTAGAAACTTTTCTGATAAACCATGGTTTAGATCCGCAATGAATACAAAAAATGGTGAGGATTTTGGATTTGATTCTGTACACAAATCTCCTGCAATTAATGATGATTTTACTATGGTGTATTCTTGCAAGGTTCATGAAGATGGTGATCCTCAGAAAAGAGTAATTGGCGTGATAGGAGCTGTATTCAAATGGAAAGAATTTGTTCAAAGAATAGTTCATGATACTCCGTTACTGCCTGAAGAAATTGACAAAACAAGAATTTTGATTTGTGATAATGATGGAACTGTAATTGCTGACACAAAAGATAGAATACTTCAGCAAAATATCCAATTTACTGGAAGAGATGAACTATTCAAAAAAGAAAAAGGTTTTGAAATTGTGGAGAAAAACTGGCATAAAAAATTGGTTTGCCATGCACTTTCCCCCGGATTTGAAGGATACAAATCAGAAAACTGGCATTCGTTAATTATCCAAGACATGGATGATGACTCTCAAATCCGTGACTTTTCTAATAGTGACAATGAATCTCTAGAGACTGTTAATGAATTAATTTCAAATCTTTCAGAGGAAACAAAAAAAGCCATATGTGAAATTGAAAAAATCAATGATGATACCCATGTATTGTCTCTTAACGCTGCAATAGAATCAGCCAAAGTTGGAGATGCGGGAAGAGGTTTTAGTGTAATCTCAACTTTCATGAGTGATCTCTCAAAAACTACCTCTTCAATTACATCTATGATGGATTCTAATACTGAAAAAAAACTATCTGAACTTTATTCCTTTATCTCATTAAACTCTAAAATAATTCGAGGCAATAGACTATCTAATCTTTCATTTACCAATATTGATTTAATTGATAGAGCACTCTATGAGCGAACAGCGGATGTGCGTTGGTGGGCAACTGAAAGCAGCATACTACGAGCACTAAATGAAAAAACAAATGATGCTAAAGATTTCCTCACATCAAGATTGGCAACTATTTTAAAATTTTACACTGTTTATGACAATCTGATTGTGTGTGATACATTTGGAAATATAATTGCAAAGGGCTCGTCAAATTCTATTGGGGAGGGAAATGTGAAAGAGATGTCGTGGTTTAAAAATACCTTAGAAAACAATGAAAAAGAATATGGATTTGATACAATTTGTAAGCAACAAGAATCTGGAATGTCAACAAACCTGGTCTTTTCATCCAAGATTCATAAAAATGGGGATGCATCAGATAAGGTGATAGGCATTCTTGGCATAATGTTTGATTGGGAGCGATTTATCAAAACTCTTTTTGATCAAACCCCTCTTCGTGAAAATGAAATTAAATCTACCAATTTACTTGTTTTAGATTCTAATGGGGATGTATTATCAGAAAACAAAAGTAATACTTTTACTTTTGACAGTGATTTGTTGCACTCACTTGATGATACAAAGAATTATCAAATTATTTCCTCAGGGGATTCTGAAGTAATTGTTGCACATTGCAAATCAAAGGGTTATGAAGGCTTCTCTACTGGATGGCATTCGGTAATTCTTCAACCACTGTGATTGTTTCTTTACTGATGTTTTCCTGATGCTATGCTTGAAGTGATTTACAGCTTGAGGAATCCTGGATTTGGAATTCTTCCTGCAAAACGTCTTTGAATAATGATGATTTCATTTGATTTTCTTTCTCTGATGATTTTCTCATTAGTTTGTTCTAGGGTTTCTTTAATCTCTGAATGGCAAGTCTTTAGTTTATTTTTTAATTCTTCATTTTTACTTGTTTTATTGACTAATTCTATTGCCGATGCTAACTCTGTCAAATTTGAAAACGCATCTAGCAGGTTTTCATAGTTTGCTTTACTTTGATTTGCTATTTTATATGAATTCAAATCTTTAGATATTTCTACAAATATTTTCTTAAATTCTAATTTTTTTAAGGATTCTTTTATTTTTGATTCATTAGTGAACATCACATCATTTACAAATCCCACATAATCATTAGAGTCGAGATAAGATGATTTGTTATAGTGTATATCTGTGCCTGAGAGTTTAGTTTTTTTGATGAAACCTAATGCTTCTAATTTTTTCAATGAATTGCTAATGTCTTTTCTTCTGTATCTTTTTCCTTTCTCATCTAAACATGTTCTCCATATGTCATCTTCGTAGTTATTCTCTTGATTCATATTTTTTAATAATAACTCTATGGAAATTTCTTTCATGTGATTATGTTTTCTGTGAACTATTTTATCGTTGGTAAGATTCAGATTATCTGCTCTTCAAAGTATCTATTTTTCTAATGAAACTCTTTTTGTATTTTTAAAATCTAAACAAATTTTTGATTTTCTAATTATTTGTTTGTTTAATATGAAAACATTCTGATTTAATTCAAATTGATATGCAATCTATCTGATGGTTTTACTGTGGATTGGAATCGCACTTGGAATATCTCTATTCATAGCATTGTCTATAAAATATACTAAAACTTCAAAATTTGATTATATCAAAGTAAACCTTCATTGTGAATCCTGCGGTGATAAAACTAATGGATTCAAATGCCCAAAATGTGAAATTTTAAAAAAACATTAGAAATTTAGCCATACATTGACTTGTCTATGGTATCATCAGTCGTGTTTGGTGTTGGAAAGCCGCTAAAATTTGCACGCAGAATTTTTTGTGCATGCCCTGATACTCTGGCAACATTATCCCATGTATTATGAAATGAGATTCTGTCTAAAATCTGTTCATCAACATGTGAAAAAATCGCTAGTCCTATGATGTCTTCTTTGTCTTTCATCCACTGGTGGCCCACTCCACAAGTTGTGCATATCTCACTAATTTCCATTATTGCTTTTGAGAATGATGGATTTTTCAAAACCAATAACTTTGCATCCTCTGGAGGAAATCTCATGTTTACATTTACTTGTATTCTGTCGTCTCTGTTTGTATTTTTACTGACAATTACATTAGCACCTATGTGAAATTGCCATTCTACAACCTTGCTTTTCTCTCTAACTTTTTCTGTCTGATCTTCGTATTTGATGTTAGTAATCTTGATGTAATCTTCTACTAGACTTTTCATTTCTTCAGAAGTTTTCACCATGAATAAAATTACCTAATGTGCAATATATGCGTGTAATAGAAAAAAGGAATTAATGGCTGTGTCCACAACCACAGGAATCATGACCTTCATGACCTTGAGATTCTTTACCTGAACATTTGGAACATTTGTCTGAACCCGTTGGGGAAAAGAAGCCTATTCCACATGATACGCATTTTTGATTTGCCATGCTGTTTCTATAAAATTGCTTTATTTAATGAATACGCATTATTTGGGCTCTTAAAAATAACGAAATAATTTAGAATATGTTGACTATTCTTTTTTCTGAAATACTCTGTATTCCCCAATGATTGAATTGCATTTGTGACATGTGTATTGACCTCTTTCAATCAATGTCAAGCCGTCTGCTACTGCCTCATTTGGTTTCTCTTCGATCTGAATCTGTGTGGGGCCATCAAATTCAGAATTACATTGATTGCAAAAATGTTTTAACATTTTTGATGTATCGAGTTTTTCAAGTGATGCCAAAAAATGCTTGTCTATGTTTGGGACAAGTTTTGACTTGGTAATTTGCTCATCTGTAAGATCTGCATTTACCCATCCACCTGAACCTGCTAATTGAATCTCAGTCATCAGTCTATGGTGCCTTGTTTGGTATTAAAATACTGATTGATTTTTGAAATCTGCCACGGAAAAAAAGTCAGTCTCCTTTACTTTGGAGACTCTGAAATGTATTAACTAGTTTATGTGAGCATTGGGCTCTTCCAGCTAACACCGCGAGATGTCTCTGACTCAATGATTGTCTTAGAACTCTGTTTTTGTTAAAAAATCGGGGCCAAAAATTATTACTTTTAGGTTAATTTTCTAAACGTACGATCAATCAATTTGCACATTTGAGTATGCTTGATTATTTTTTTAAAATACCGTTCTTACATGAAGAAGAAAAAGGCTTCATAATTCGGCAAGATTCATCAAATTTGAGGAAATCAGAGAGAACCCGTTGACATAATCATCAGCACATATGGTGGTTTTTTGAAGTAGATAAGACTTTGAATTAACCAGTAGATTCTTATCTAAAATTTTTAGGGAAAATTCATGGCAAAAATAAAGCAAAATTCTCCCGTACTGTTCTACTTTAATCATTCTAAAAAATGGCTTGCAAAAATTTCAAAAAAAGAATCATTTCATACTCACATTGGTATAATAAAACACTCTGATGCAATAGGAAAAGAATATGGTTCCAGATTAATCACAAACAAAGACAAGTACGTCTACCTTCTTGAACCTACGATGTTTGATTATGTAATGAAAATTCAACACGGTACGCAGATTGTATATCCAAAAGATTTGGGATACATCGTAGCAAGAGCTGGAATTGGTAGTGGTCAAAAGATTTTAGAGATTGGCACTGGTAGTGGCTCGCTTACTTCTTTTGTTGCCAACATAGTAAAACCACGTGGGCATGTCTACACTTTTGATGTTGATGCTAACTTTATGAGAATTGCAGAAAAAAATATCAAAAAGGCTGGTGTTTCAAAATATGTTACACAACATAACTTGGATCTAAAAACTGCAAAAAAATTACCACTGGAAGATATGGATGTTGCTTTAATTGATTTAGGTGATCCTTGGGTTGTCATTCCTCAAGTAAGAAAGATGCTAAAAGGCAGTGGAAGTATTTTTGCAATTTGTCCTACTATGAATCAATTAGAAAAATTAACTATGGCTCTAGTAGATAATGAATTTACTGATATAGAATCAACTGAACATATTTTACGTACTATTGAAGCAAGAGATGGAAAAACTCGTCATTCTTTTCAGGGTATTGGACATACTACCTACCTATGTTTTGCTAGAAAAGCATTTTTTGATAGGGCATCAAGAAAAATCTCTGACAAATCTGATACTGTAAAGGCTGCTAAAAAAACTCCGAAACCTATCAAGAAATCTGCAAAAAAACCTGCCAAGAAAGCAAGTAAAAAATCATCTTAGACGTTAATTCGTTTAAAACAAGTTTTATTCATCTATTTCTTATGATATTTAGTAATGGTTGCAAAAAATCTCACATTATCAATAGTAAAAAAATTCATCCCACCTAGAAAAGCAAAATCTCGTAAAGGCGAAAATGGCATAGTTTTGGTAATTGGTGGAAGCTACATCTATCATGGGGCTCCAATACTGTCTTCAATTGCCGCACTCAGATGTGGTACTGATTTAGTTTACACCTCTGTTCCCAACATCAATGTGGCCCCAACTAGGTCGATATCTCCAAATCTTATCGTCATCCCTCTAGTTGATCAAAAATTGACTCGTGGTGCAGTAAACAAACTATTGGGAGCATTACCTAGAAATCTTGATTCTGCCACAATTGGAATGGGTCTTGCAATTCAAGAACGAAATGCTTTACTGCATCTTGTACAATCTCTATTAGATAGGGACGTTAGGTTATCCCTTGATGCAAGTGCGCTTATTCCTGAAGTTTTGCCATTGCTGCCAAACAAAAATGTTGTAGTGACACCGCATGCAGGTGAATTTAAGAGATTGTTTGGAGAAGCACCATCAAACTCAAAAAATGAGAGAATAAAACTTGTAGAGAAAAAAGCCAAAGAAAATGGGATCACTGTTTTACTCAAAGGCGCAACTGATGTAATCTCAAATGGAACTATGACTTATCTTTATGAGAAAAAAATTCCTGCAATGACAGTTGGGGGAACAGGTGATGTGCTTTCAGGATTGGTTGCAGGATTGCTCTCAAAGAATAGAAAACCTTTGGAATCTGCAGCAGCTGCAACTTTCATCAATGGCTTGGCAGGAAAAGCAGTTCAAAAGAAACTTGGATTGCATATGACCTCTATGGATCTGCTAGATGAAATACCTGCAGCAATGAAGCCATTTGACAAAATTGTGTGACTAGTATGAATACTCTGAAACATGTGGACACTAATATGGCAAATCTGATTTCAGATCTCCAAACTATGATTAGGCAACCAAGCGTTTCTGCAAAAAATGAAGGTATTGAAGAATGTGCAACACTTGTTTCAAAGATACTAAAAAAATCTGGAATTCCTTCTGAAATCTTGAGATTGAAAAAAGGTGTGGCTCCTCTAGTTTACGGAGAGATAAAGTCAAAACAAAACTCTTCAAAAACTTTGATGTTTTACAATCACTATGACGTTCAACCTGCAGAACCATTTGATTTATGGGATGATCCTCCGTTCAGTGGAAAAAGAAAAGGAAACAAAATTTTTGGTAGGGGGGCAACAGATGACAAGGGCGAATTAATCACTAGAATCAAAGCTGTGGAGGCCTGTTTGAAAACAACAGGTGATGTACCATGCAACATAAAATTTGTAATTGAAGGAGAAGAGGAGACAGGAAGTGCTCATATTGAAGAGTACTTGAAAAAATACAAAAAGAAATTTTCTTGCGATGGTGTGATTTGGGAATTTGGGTATGTGGATTCAGAAAATAGGCCAATCATTGGTCTTGGAATGAAAGGATTGCTATTTGTAGAATTATCTGTAACTGAATCAAACATAGATGCTCATTCTAGTTTAGCTGCTTTGATAAAAAATCCTGCATGGAGATTAATTGAAGCTTTAAAGACATTGCGTGATTCTGATGGTAAAATCCTCATAAAAGATTGGTACAAGGAGGTCACTGCATTTTCAAAAAAAGATTTAGAAATTATTAGAAATGAACCATTTGATGAAACAGTATTCAAAAATGAATTTGGAATAAAATCTTTTTTGGGTAATAAGAGTGGAATAAATGCAAAAAAGGCCTTAGTGGGAGGGGCTACGTGTAATATTGCTGGATTTGTATCAGGCTATACCGGAGATGGCGCAAAAACTGTTCTTCCTGGAAATGCATTAGTGAAAATTGATTTTAGACTCGTACCTAAAATGGACCCAAAAAAACAGATTATGCGATTAAAAAATCATCTAAAGTCTAAAGGCTTCTCTGATGTCAAAATGAAAATCTATCATGGTGAGGCAGCAGCTAGAACTGATTCATCAGATCCTTTTGTTTCTCAAGTAAAAGATGCTGCAGACAAAGTTTTTGGAAAATCAATTCTTAATGTGTCTAATGCTGGAACAGGCCCGATGTTTCCCTTTGTTGATATTTTAAAAGCTCCATGCATTTCTATTGGAAGCACATACATGTTTTCAAAGATTCATTCTCCAAATGAATTTGCTAGAGTAGATTTGTTAAAGAAAACTACAAAATGCATTTGTTTGATTATGCAAAACTTTGGAAAAACCTAATGTAAACATCTGGGTATTTTTTTAATTACATGAGCAATTGAAATTCTTCCTGGTCCTACAATCATAATTACTAGTGCTCCTGCCAAAAGAATAAGATCAATCTCTACTCCTTTGTCACCTGTTAAGCTTTGAGCTCCTTTGACTAAGAATATTGCACCTAACATTATGATTGAAATTAATGCTGCAGAAAGTCTGCTGAGAACCCCGAAAATTAACAAGATTCCTGGAACTAATTCTGCAAGTGCTATTGGAATTTGCATCTCCACTGGAATTCCCAAACTTGTCAAAAAGTTTGAAAAACCCGGATTGAATTTTCCTATGCCGTGAACAATAAAGATCACACCTAATGCTGATCTTAGCCCCATGAAGACTACGTCGTTTAGAAATTTACCATTAATCTCTGCTGTAGTCATCATGATAATCTGATTGTTTTACTATAATTATTTTGCCTATTACTTGAGCGTAAAATGTAGAAAGCCCTTTATTATGCGGCAAAATTATTTGAAATATGTCAATGTATATGCCAGGGGCAACTGCTGTTGGAATTACTTTTGATGGTGGCGTAGTTTTTGCAAGCGAAAAAAGGATTGCCTTTGGTAATTTCCTCGTAAGTAAATCCACAAAGAAAACTTTTCCTATTACGAATAAAGTTGGTGCAACATGTGCTGGGCTTGTAGCTGATATGCAAATCCTGACACTTCAAATCGCCGCTCTTGCCAAAATAAGGAAAATGGAACTCAAACGAGATATCCCTCCAAATACAGTGGCAAAAATGATGTCAAATATGATGTATGAGCGAAGATACTTCCCATTACTTACTCAGGTAATAGTTGGAGGTGTTGTAGACAAACCAATAATGTATACACTAGACCCACTTGGCTCTGTTCTTCCAGATGAATATGCAGCAGTTGGAACAGGTGCAGAAATGGCATTGGGTGTATTAGATCCTCAGTTCAAGCCAAACATGACAAAAGATGAGGCAATTGATTTGGCAAAACGTGCAGTTCGTTCTGCAGCATTAAGAGATTCTGCAAGTGGTGATGGTTTGGATATTCTTGTAATTACAAAAGACGGTACTGAAGAATTCACTGAATCAATCAAATAAAATTAATTTTCTAACAGTGTTTGCAAATGTTGTTTTTTGTTGATGCGATGCTTGGCAATATTGCCAAAAAATTACGTCTTCTGGGATTTGATTCTGAATACTCTTCTGATGTTGATGATTTGGAATTATTGGAAAAATCTAAAAATGAAGACAGAATAATCATCTCAAAAGATCAGAATCTGATTAGACGTGCAGAAAAAATGGGACTTTTATCTGTACATGTATCTAAAGAAGACGAAATTGAACAATTTCAAGAGATTCTTCAAAAAATAAATTTGGAATTTGCTGAAATTTCAGGAGACGTTGCAAGATGCCCTAAATGCAATTCTACAACATCTGAAATTAACAAATCAGAAATAAAAAATGAAATTCAGGAAAGAATTCTAGAGTATCATGATAAATTCTGGAGATGTGATGGGTGCAATCAAATCTATTGGGAGGGAACACACATTAAAAATTTACAAGAGTTTGTTCGGAAAATAAAATGTTAGATTTAATCGTAAATTGTTTTTCCCGTTTCCCAAAATTTATCTGAAATATAGTGGATGTTTTTTATTACTTCGCCTTTTTCCATTTCTTCCAACTCTGAACTAGATACCATTGCCTTTCCAACTGCTAGAAACTTATGCTGAGATTCCTCTATGATACAAACAAGTTGATCTTTTTCAAATTCTGTGAATTTTTTAATTCCAGGCCTCATTACGTTGGCACCTTTACACATGAATTTCACGGCTCCCATGTCTACCATTACACTGGGAAATCTTTCTAGCATTTTAGTCTCTGACAAAAATGGCAGATAATCATCATTAATTTTGAGAATCTTTATTCCATTACCAGTAATTATCTGTGCATCCTCTAAAATTTGATGTACTTTGAGATTTTTAATTTTGGGAAACTCCATATTCCATTTTTCAGAGACTGCTTTTAATAGTGCAGCAGTTTCACTCTTTGAAATTAGGTTTGACTTCAAGTTCTGGATATCTCTTGTCTGATGTCAAGTAAATCCCTTAGAATGGAACTAGCAGTTTCCATACCTCCTGCACCTCTACCGATAATGGTTTGAGTGCCTGAATGCTCTGATGTGAAAGCAATTGCATTAAGCGTTCCGTTAACACATAATGGATCATCATTTGATATTTCTTTAGGGCCTACAACAAGCTCCTTGTTGCAAGATGCGATTAATTTAACTGAGCAATTGTTCTTTTCTGCTTTTTTGATATCGTCTGTTGTTACTTTACGAATTCCTGTACAATCAATGTCAGGCAGTGTAACTTTCATTCCCATGATCCAGTTTGCAAGAATTACTAGTTTTGCAGCAGCGTCTAATCCGTCCAAATCTAAAGATTCGTCAGCTTCGACATATCCTTTATTCTTAGCATCCTTTAGTGCTTCATCAAATGATAAACCTGTTGCCATATTTGATAAAATGTAATTTGTAGTTCCGTTAAGAATTCCTGCAAATGATGTGATTCTTTCTCCACTCAAACTGTTTTTTGCATAATCTAAAATTGGAGTTCCTCCTCCCACAGTACCGCTAAATTTGAACATAACTTGATTGTATGTTGCAAGTTCCATTAGGGATGGAAATGCCAATGCTAGAGGGCCCTTGTTTACGGAAATCACATGCATCCTTTTTTTCATTGCAGTGATAATGTGAGTCATTCCTGGCTCTGCATCCTTGTAATTGCTGGCAGTAGTCTCAATTAGTACATCAGCTTCGACATTTTTTAGCATTTCAACTCCTGTCATTGAATTTTTTTTATCTGAATAATTTTTTACTGTGCCAAACTTTTTCTTTACTTCAATTAGTTTATTGAAATTCAATCCTGATGAATCTACTGCACTCCCTTTACTGTCAAAAACCCCTACTATTCTTGGTTTCAATCCGTATTTTGAATAGAGATCATCTGATCTTGACTCAAATAACTTTACAAGACTTTGGCCAACAACGCCAAATCCGCACAGGATTATCCTCAAATCATTTCATCCCTGTGTACTAAATTCATACAGCAATCATTATTGGAAATTATTTTATCGCTACTGGTATCTGACAAATCATTATTTTGAACATGTCTATTTGACAATGTTTGTATCATAGACTGGATTGCTTTTGTGCTTTCATAAATATTCTTAGTCAATTCCTTTTTGTTTTAACTGAATTTTGAGGCTAGATGGATTTGAATAAATAATTTTCAAGAATTGTGCTGATTTACTGCTCTACTGATATCTGCACCACAATGAATGCAGAAAAAGGATCCATTTTGTGTCCAATAATGATCACACTTTGCACTGCTCATGTGTTTTAATTTGAAATTATATACATAATTTCTTGTTTGTTCAAAAAATACACTGTTTTGATTAGATTATTCTTGGTCTTTTTCATGCTGCAATGAAACTGAGTTGATACAGTATCTTTGATTAGTGGGCTTTGGACCATCATCGAAGACATGCCCCAGGTGAGCGCCACATTTTTTACAATTAACTTCAGTTCTGACCATTCCGTATGCCGTATCTGAAACATATTCTATCTTTTCTTCAGAAACTGGCTCCCAAAAACTTGGCCATCCAGAACCGGAATCAAACTTTGCATCAGATGAAAATAGTTCTTCTCCACAGCAGACACACTTGAAATGTCCTTCCAGTTTTGTATTGTTGTATTTTCCAGAAAATGGCGGCTCTGTTCCGTGATTGACACATATTTCGTATTGATCTGGTGTCAATTTTTCTTTCCACTCTTCAGGATTTTCAGAAATCTTTTCTACCATGATTTTATTGGTTTTTTTCAATATTAGAAGATTGTCTTATTTTTTCATCTTTTTTCTTTTTTCTTCAGTTCTTTTTTCTGATTCAAATCGTTCTAAATCATATTCTTTTAAATCTACAAAATTCATTATTTTGCTTAAAACTGGATGTACTTTGTTTATCTCTTGAAACATTTGTTGTGCAACACGTCGATAATCGATGTGTCCTTGTGGCACAGTTCTTAACTCGATCAAATGACAAGCTTCTCTAAGATTAAACTTCATGTAATATGGATAGTTGTATGCAAAGTTTACTACATACTGTGCTTGTTCAGGGTACTTTGTTCTAATTTTATCAAAAGTCTTTTTTGTGTTTTGCATGCAGTCTTTGAAATCTTTTTCAATTCCGAGAATTTTAATCTCATTTGGAATGCTGTATCCATGATCTGTGGTAAGAAGCTGTCTCTCAAGTGTTAATGCCCTATGTCTGTGAAAATCTCTGAACATTCCAAAATTATTACACAAGTCAAATGTATAGTACACTGATTCAAATGCCCTTGATGGCCTATGTCGCCTATTTTTTCGTAGTTTTGCAAAATCATATATGATTTTATTTTTTTCTTGGATTGGAATCTTCTTTACTTGTGACATTATGTTTTGATAGGATGTGCTTGGTGATTGCTCGTAAATTATGCTGGTAACGATTTTATCAATTGCATTTTTTTCTGGTTCGTAATCTACTAGTTTTGTGATTGATCCCACAGTGGGGGTTGACTTTATCTGTTTTTTTGCAATTACCTTTGATTTTATTTTGATGTCTTTGAGATATTTTTGAAATGCCTTTCCGTATTTGTCATCTGCCCTTCTAACAAATGACTTGATTGTGGTGTCAAGCTCTTTTTTGATTTTTGAGGCTAAATCTTGCTCTTCTTTTAATTCAGATGCTCCCAATACTGTTAGAAGATACTCAAATGCACGACCATTACCTGTGATGCCAACATTTGTTAAAGTTGATGCGGGAAGCAAACCTCTGAGTATGTCAAGTGCTTTAGCTTTTGTAGATCCTTTGTAAATCATGTTGGCAGATTTAATGTCTGACTCACTTTTTAATTTAGAAAATGTTTTTTCTTTTCCATCAGTTGAATCTTTAAAACTATATTTTTCAATTGGATATTTTTCTCTTACATAATTTATCATTGGCTCTATGTTTTTTGAATAGACATCAAAAGAAAAATTACATGTGTCTTCATACATGTCTGCATATTTTGATTTGGAAATTTCTGCATCTCTGTAAAACCTATACTTTCCTTTTTCTTTTTTGTTCCATGCAACATACCTTGAAGATTTTTCTAAATATGATAATCCTATCCGTCTATCTTCTATTTTTTTTACTGCTATGTTAGATAATCCTTCGATTGCAATTTGAGCTTCACCTAGTTCTGCAACAGAGTCATCTCCATATTCTAAAAGAACTCTGTTGTAGAATTCCTCTCCCCTGTTTTTATTTTTTAAAAATTCATCGAGAAATATTCTTCTCATACTTTTGTCCGTTCTACTATATCGTGACATCAGTGCTCCACGATCTACTTGTCTTGGAGTAATTATTGCAAAAACATTTCCTTCAGTGTTGGAAAAGTGATCTGATAAAATTTTTTTTTCACTTGCTGAAAATTCCGACAATACCGAACTCTGGGATTCCAATTATTAATAGTCTATTTCTTTTTACCAATTTGAATTAGATCGGGACCCTTGTCTCTGTTTTTATCTTGACCTTTTGCTTGCCATCTCAATAACACTTCTTTGAAAGATGCTGCATCAGCTTCATTTTCAGTATACATCAATGTTGTAACCCAGTATCCTTTCTTTGCTGTTTTTCCGCCAATTGAATTCATCCAGAAATCATCTGGGAGACTTTGCATAGCTTTGCTATTTGGATCTTTTGCAGTTTCTACCCATCTGCTGGCAACAAAATTCAGAATCTGTTCAAGTTCTTCTTTTTGTATCATGAGGCTCCTTTTTCATATCTAAATTTTAAAATTACTAAAATCCTCAGGAAGAAAGTTTGTGAATTTAATCTTACCAAAACCAAAAACATTACTTACACTTTGTCGGTTATACAAATCTCTAAACAATCACACATGACCCACGACGATATCGAAATAATCGGTAAAAACGTCAAAGACATGTACGGAACATTCATGGGTAAAGTCGTAGGAACAATAACTGACATTGACGGAAGTATTCAATCCGTTGGCATTGATTGCGGTTCTCAAGGATTACAGCAAATCCAATATGAGCAACTTGTAGTACAAGGCGATGTTGTTATTTTTATTCCAAAATGGAGACTCGATTCTCAAAGACTCATTCGTGAAAAACAACTAACAATACGTCGTCTAAAGGCATTGATAGATATTGTTTCTGAAAATGATGACATGAAAGTGGATGCAGAAATCATTCATGAAAAATACAAGTCAAAACTTGCATCATTAGATGAGACAGAAAGAGAAATCAAAGCCAAACTTGAGGCAAGATTGACAGAGTTAGATGAACAAATGAAGTCTGCAAAAATGTTATCCTTTGATGCAAAGGTACAATTCAAGAGTAATGAAATCTCTGATGCAACATTTGAGACCGTGAAAGCATGTACAACTGAAATAATTGAACATGTAACACACGAAACAGCTGAAATCTCAAATGTAAAGAGTAGAATTGCTGACCTTGAATCAGAAGTAACAGAGATTACAGCACCTCCGACACCAGACATCCAAGAATCTGCCGTTTCATATCTGGAGACACCTGAGCCACAACAAGTAGTTCAGACAATTCTTCCAGAAGCACCAACCGAATCAATAATCACGCATTCAGAACCTATTGAAGCAGGAGTTAATAAAATCCCTGAACCTCCTACTGAATCTGAAACAGCATTTGCATTTCCAGAACCACCCCAACAGGTGACAGCAGAAACATCCAAAGACGACAATGATAACGATTGGCTTGCTAGAATGGAAGCACAATAATTTTTTTAATTATTTTTTTAACACTTAGAAAGATCTACTTTCATAGACTTTTTGATGGATAAAATATATGATATTGGTCTTGGAAATAATGATGTCAATTTAAGAAAAAAAGCCGAATCTGATTTCGTGTCATTTTGGGATGATCAGGCCAAAAACCTCTCGTGGTTTTCTCCTTGGGAGAAGGCTCTGGATTGGCAGCCTCCTTTTGCAAAATGGTTTGTTGGAGGCACAATTAACGCCTCATACAACGCCCTAGATATACATCAAAAGACTAAATCTGAAAAATCTGCAATTCTATGGGAGGGTGAGAATGGCGAGTCTAGAAACATCACTTATGGTGAGATGTTCTCTCAAGTAAAAAAATTCTCTAATGTCCTAAAATCACTTGGTGTGAAAAAAGGCGATAGAGTAACTATCTATCTTCCGATGGTCCCTGAACTGCCAATTGTAATGATGGCATGCGCCAGAATCGGTGCAACTCATACAGTAATTTTTTCAGGATTTAGTGCAGCATCAATAAAAGACAGAGTGACTGACTCAAAATCCAAAGTCATTGTTACTGCAGATGGTGGATATCGACGTGGGAAAATTGTCAAACTAAAGGATGTAATCGATGAGGCAATCAAAGATTCGGAGTTTGTAGAACATGTTGTGGTTTTGGAAAGGACAAAAAATGAAATTTCTCTTTCCTCGAAGGATAAACTCTGGAATGATTTGATGAATAATGCATCAGATCAGTGTGATGCAGAAAAATTAGATAGTGATCACCCTCTTTACATTCTGTATACTTCAGGTACCACTGGAAAACCAAAAGGAGTTTTACATGGAACTGGTGGCTACTTGACACATTTGTATTCGACATTCAAGTGGGCATTTGACATTAAAGACTCTGATGTGTTTTTTTGTACGGCTGATATTGGATGGGTAACAGGGCACAGCTATGTAGTATATGCTCCATTTCTACATGGTGCAACTCAGGTGATGTATGAGGGTGCACCTGATTTTCCTGATGCCTCAAGAATGTGGGATATTTTACAAAAATATCGTGTGACAATTTTTTACACAACACCTACTGCGTTGAGGATGTTTATGAAATTCGGTGATGACATTCCAAATTCGTTTGATCTTTCTTCGTTGAGATTACTTGGAACTGTAGGTGAGCCGATAAATCCTGAAGTCTGGAAGTGGTATTTTAAAATAATTGGGAGGGAAAAATGTCCTATTATTGATACCTGGTGGCAGACAGAAACTGGAGGAATGCTAATCTCTCCATTGCCTGGGCTAGAGACAATACCTTTGAAACCAGGATCTGGTACACGTGCAATTCCCGGTGTAAATATTTCTGTGGTCGATGAAAATGGAGATGATGTTCCAGATAACACCAAAGGATACCTAGTAGTAAAAAACCCCTGGCCTGGAATGCTTTTGACATTATGGGGCGATGATGAAAAATACAAAACCGTTTACTGGTCAAAATATGAGAACTGTTACTATCCTGGAGACTATGCTCTAAGAGATGATGATGGATATCTTTGGCTACTTGGTCGCGCAGATGATGTTTTAAAAGTTGCAGGACATAGAATAGGGACTGCAGAACTTGAAAGCTGCATTGTATCTCATCACGATGTCGCAGAATCTGCAGTCTGTGGAATTCCCGATGAGGTTAAAGGAGAGGTGATTATCGCGTTTGTTGTTTTAAAACAAGGAGTGTTTGATACTAAAATACTGGAAAAAGAAATTTCAGAAAAAATCAGAAACGATATTGGCGCAATTGCAACGCCAAAACAAATCTATTTTGTTTCAAAACTACCAAAAACACGAAGTGGAAAAATTATGCGAAGACTACTAAAAGCAATTGCAAACAATGAAAAAATTGGTGATGTGAGTACTTTAGAAGATGGTGCAGCTGTAACTGAAGTTCAAAGCGCGTTTGATGATATTCAAAAATCCCTCAAGAAGAATTCTGGCTAGATTATTTTAATTCCGAAAGATTAACTTGCAAAAGCATGTCAAACATTTTCTTTAATCCGTCATACTCTGATTTTGAGTTTTCATCTAGATTATCGTATTCTCTTTCCTTAATTTCATCAAGCTTGTTTTTTGCTTCTTTGAAAAATTCTCCATATTCTTTTATTTTATCGTCATTCATTTTTGTAAGATCAAATATTACCGTGTTACTTCCTAGCAGATTCTTGTTTTCATCATAAATGCTTGTAGCCTGAAGTAATCCTTGAAATGTGCTTCCGTCTTGTCTTTTGAATGTGATTTTTCTATCTGTGACCTTGCCTGTCTCAAACCATGCCTTTAGTGACTCATTCATGGCCGTCCAGGAATCTTTGGATATGTGCTCAAAGATAGGCTTGCCTAGAATCTCGGATTTTGCATACCCTAAATTTGACGCATATGTGGAATTGCAATCCAAAATAATCCCAATGGAGTTAATCCTTCTCCACATTACTGGGGCATCTTTGAGCGTTTTTCTAGCTGCTGTCTGAGACATTTTTTTGATTAGATAAGACTAGTAATTAAACTAAAAATCATCTAAACTAATCTGTTCAATTCAGACACATAAGAAATCATTATCTAATTTTTGATTTTGCAAGTATGAGAAAATACCTTCATCGTGAAAATTCAAATAATTCTGATATTGATCCGATGAATGCCCCTACAAGAACAGTATTCTTTACAAAAAATAAGCCCTCTCCACAAGAAACTGTACAAAAAACAGAATCATCAAAAAACAATTTAAGATCACTTAAAGAAATTGATAAAAGACTCTCTGATATCTTTCCTGACTCTCTATCAGAATTTGCTCATCCTGAAAAATTTAACAAAAAGTTACGGGAGCTAAAAAAAGATATTGATAAAGAAATAAAGATGTATGATGCAATTCACAAAAAATTAATATCAAAATCAGAATCCGTAAAAAAATCAAGAGATTCTTTGTTCAAAAGACAACAAGAATTAACTACATACATTGAAAAAAAGTCAAACGACTTTGAAACAAAGAATTTAGAAATCATTGGAGAAATGTCTTCAAAAATGGCACATGACATTCGAAATCCTCTTACAGTATTGAAAAGTCAAGTTGATCTTATGAAAATTCGACACAAAAAACATGAAGACGAATTAATGTCTACATCAAGTTAGAATGGAAAATGCAATTTTACATATCACTGATCAAATAAATGATGTTTTGGATTTTGTTCGAGATCCAAAACTTGATTTGAAACTATGCAGCTTGAAAACACTTGTAGATGACTCTGTGAATGAAGTATCATTTCCTGAAGAGATTGAACTGAATGTATCGTCTAAAAATTGCAAAGTAAGATGTGATGCTACAAAAATGAGGGTGATTTTAACAAATATTATTCATAATGCAGTGCAATCCGTAGGCACAAAAGGAACTGTTTCTTTGACTGTTACTGATTCAAATTCGGATGTCACCATCTCTATAGAAGATTCGGGACCTGGAATCCCTGACGAAAACATGGAAAAGATTTTCAGCCCTCTCTTTACCACAAAAAAGGAAGGCACGGGATTGGGACTTGCATCTTGCAAACAAATTATTGAAATGCATGGTGGTTCAATCAATGTGAAAAATAATCCCACAACATTTACAATTACACTTCCAAAAAACCCATCATCATAAGTTAAAACCACTGATCTAGGTTCTGACTTTTCTTCTCTAATGCTTTTTTTAGTCTGTTAAGTGTTGATTGAATTCTATCTTCTGAAAAACTTCTTTCTTTTACCAAATAATTTGTCATTCCCTCATAATCTACATCATTAAAAACAATCTCGTCTACCTCTGCAACTTCGGGATTTAGGAAAATTTTTCTTATCTGCTCAAAATCAATTTCTTGCAACTGCTCTTGAATTTGAGGTATGTCTTCTAATCTTGAATACTGCTTGATCATTTTTAGTGCAGTTTTTGGGCCAATTCTCTCAAAACCATTTGGATTAAAATCTGTACCAATCAAAATTCCTACATCGATTAGTTCTTCCCTTGTTAATTCCAATTCTTTGAGAGTTTTTCCTGTTTCGATAATTTCAGGAACAATGTCGATGTATGTGTTTCTGTTTGGTATTTTTCTTCTCCCACTGTTTGTAAAATTCCTAACTAGTCTTTTTGCTCCACATAAAATAGAGTCAAAGTCTTGACTTGCTGATGCAAAAGCTTGTCCTGTGTTTGTAAGATGCGCTGCAGTTGCTTCTCCTTCTGATGGTGCATCGATATAGGGAATGCCAAAGTATGTGAGAATTTGTTTTGATTCTTTTACCATTCCATCTTTCATACTAGTTGTCTGCTGAGCATATTTTCTTGCATCCTCCATATTTCCAGCAGCAACTGCTTTTTCGTATTTTACTGTGGCATCTTTTTTGATCTGCTTTCTGCGCTCAATTTCTGCTGTTTTTAGTGATGGCGGCTTCCCATCAAATACATAGACTGGTTTTATCCCTAATGACAGAAAATTAACATTTCTGTAAAGTAATCCGCTCAAATGACTGGTTATTCTTCCCTCAGAATCTGATAATTGCAAGCCATCAGGCCCTCTAATGCTTGCTAGAAATTGGTAAATTGCATTGTATGCGTCAATAGCAATAACCTTGGTTGAAAACGCTTCTAGGGTTGTCTTTTCTCTGACTACTAAATCTTTTAGATTTAATCCCATCGTATTTTACTGGAATTCTGTTCTTTTTTGTGTTTATCTTTCCAAATTTTTTATTTGATTTTTTTGTAAAATCAGTATTAATAGTCTAAAATTCTTTGCAAATCATGGGGACTGAATTGAATATTTCTCCTGTATTAAAGGAGAAAATTTTTGATTTAAAGACAAATCCTGATGGAAAAATTATGAAGATTGTTTCCTATTTTCCTCTATCTGATAATGAAAGAACTGAAATTCTTTCCTCTTTAGGATCTAATTCGTTTGATAATTTTTCATCAATTTTTTCAGATACTGTATCTGAAGAAGAGTGGAACAAAACTAAAGAGCAGATCATAAAGAAATTCAATGATGAACTATTTGATATTGATAAAATCTAGTAAACTATTTTCTAATTTGCTTTATTATGGAGAAAATCTCAGACTAGATGCCGGGATAGCCAAGTGGTAAGGCGGCCGTCTCGAAAACGGCTACGTGAAAGCGTGCAGGGGTTCGAATCCCTTTCCCGGCGCGCTTTACATCATAAAATAATATTTTGAAACAAATACTTTTGGCACTAGCAAAATCATCTTGAATTTTAATATAGAAAATATTATGAAATAAAATCATGAAGATTTTAGTAATTTCTGCAATTATCCTCATTTTGTTGATACCCTTGTCTCCTGCATTTGGATCTTGGCACTGGTCTAGTCCTTACAAGATTTGTGGTACTGAAGTTATCAAAAAAGGAGATAAGTGTGATATTCGTGATGATGAAGAATCCAAAACAAAACCTATAACGACTATTTCAATTAGCGAGGAATCCTGCAAACAGGGGTATATGGAGATAATAAAAAAGACAACTAACTCACTTAGCTGTGTAAAAGAATCAAGTTTTGAAAAACTGGTTAATCGTGGATGGGGCGTATCATCTTAGAACAAATCTCTTCGGATACTTAACAGGGAGTCGACCTTTTTGTACTACATACCTGGCATTTGATGTATTTTTTAATTATCTTGCATTAGAAAATCTTCTAATATCTCAATTTTTTGTTTCTGATATTGGTATAAATCAGATAATGCAAGAAGCATCCCTGAACTTAGATTTGCATCTGTAACAGAATTTATTCTATCTAGATAATCATAATTATCCTTTAGAGTTTTGTCATAAACAAATTCTTCAATTACTTGAATTCTGTTACTCTTATTATATTCCCATATGGGATTTTTGTATAGTTCCACACATTCATTTGCTAGTGGATTATTCATAGAAGCATAGTAGTTTTCTATGCTTAAATTAAGAAAAATCTCATAGGATTGCTCACACAATCGAACCAGATTTTTACTATGTTCTAAAATTACTTCATCATCAAATGTAATGGTGGAAGATTCAGCATTGAGACATTTATCTAACGCATACACTTTTTCACCTGTCAACATTGTTTTATCATAAATAATTTTAGAACAATCTTCATATTTTTCATTAAAAAAACTCTGCTTTGAATAATCTAGAATCATGTTTTTTTCTTGTAATTGTTGTTCCATAAGTTGAATTTCCTCTTTTTGTTCCTCAAACAAGGGTTTTAGATGTAATAAAACGGGTTTGCGTAATTGTGCCTCTTCAATTCCCTTCTGTCTTAAATCTTCAGCTTCATCAACACTTTGTTTTTCTTGTTCTAAAAGGAAACTCTGTAATTGTATTTTCCTGTCACTGGCAGTAGAATTCCACATAGGAGCTTCATACAATTTTAGACAATTTACTGTTTTTCCTCCAGCTTGATTCCACATTTTTTTGGCCCCCACTAAGAGATATATCTCATATTTCTCATCACAGAATTCAATTGTAGTCCTAGAAAATTTTGTAAGTTTTTGTGCTGTTGATGAAGAATCATGTTTTTGTAGTTTGCTGCATTCCTTAAGATCATTTAATCTTGTAATTGGATTAAGATGAGTTTTTTCTTTTAACGTTCTTGTGCACTCATTATGTAATTCTTCTGTATAGTATTTTTGAAAAGACGATTCAGTTTTTTGCGGGTCACACGTTTTTAGCGCATAATGTCTCTCAACCGGAGTCAGTGATTTATCATTCATCACCATACTTCTGCATTCCATTCTTGTCTCTGCAAAGCTGTCTTGAAAATTAAATGAAAAAACTGTAATTACAACTAGTACTGGAATCAATACAAAAATTATTTTTTGCCTCAATAATTAACTGAAATTCAATATGTCGTATAAACCTGTCATCCTTATGATGAAACAATGTTTTCAAATCTGGCTGAAGACAATGAATCCATAATTCGAGATCTGCGAGCAGATCTTGCAAAGTCTGATCAGAGTTTTCATGATATGGGAACAAGCGATTTTTTCAGAGTTGATTGAACAACATGAAAAGATGTTGTGGGTGATTAGAGCAACTGCTCCTATATCCTGAGATTCTTTCCAATTATTTTTTTCTAATCTCACTCTTCAAAATGTTTAAAGTCACTTGAATAAACAAGCAATCATGACTAGTGAGACTGAAACAAAAATTCATGAATCAGGAATTTCGACAGCAGAATTAATCTCTCATTTCAGAGAAAAATGCAAAGTATGTGGACATCACAGAATCATGCATAATGATTTGGGTGCCTGTGAGGGAGTAATGAATAAGCCTTGTACTTCTGGCTGTGATAGTTTTGATCCTGAATGAGATCTACAAATCAAATCTTTTCCCTATTCTAATTCTTTAATAAGATATTTTTTGTAATCTAAATGTGGATTCAGAAAAAAAAGAAGAGAAAATTTTCCCTTTAGGATATGAGCCTTCAGATATTCCCGTTTCTGATAATCCAAATGTGAGAAACCAATTACTTGATTTTATTTTGCAATCTGCACCTACCGAAGTTGTAGATACTGATTTGTTTGCTGTAATGGCAAAGAGGCGTTCGACGAGAAAATTCTCAGACAAACCCGTGGAAACTACAAAGATTGACAAAGTTATTGCAGCAGCTGATACTGCACCTACTGCTGGTAACTTTCAGGGATTTGAAATATTCTACGTAAAAAGTCCTGAAAAGAAAAAACTTCTAGTTGAGGCATGTAACAAACAACCCTATGTTAATGCCCCTGTAGTTTTGGTTTTTTGCAAAAATCCTTCAAGAGTAAAATTTGACTTTCCTGATGATATTTTAGCTAAATTTGCAATTCAGGATGCCACATTGGCTGCAGGCTATTCTCAGCTTGCCGCTCAAGCATTAGGATTAAGTTCAATTTGGATTGGGATGTTTGATGAGAAAAAAGTAATGGATATTATTGGAACAGAACATACTCCATCATCTGTTTTGTGTATTGGATATCCTGAGCAAACAAAGTTCCCCAAACCCAGAAGAAATCTCAAAGATCTGGTTCATGTTGTGTGGTAGGACTGCCTAAAATTATTATCTTTAAATAATCATAACTAACTGTTAGATTCATGACTGATGCTTATGTTATGCTAAATTGCGAATTGGGTTCTGAAGAACAAATTATTGAAGAACTAAAACAGATAGAGCAAGTTGTCGATGTCTTTGAAACAATTGGAACTCATGACATGATGGTAAAATTACAAGCTGAGAATTTTGAAAAAGTACGTGAGATTGTTTCATGGAATATCCAAAAGATGAAAAATGTCCGCTCTACTGCAACTTTAATTAAAAAAGATAACTAGTGATTACATCTATTGCTTGAAAATTTAATTAAGATTATGTCTATATGGAGTTCATATGACTGATGAAAAAAATGAGATTGAAAAACTCATTGATAATATGATTACAAGTGGGGATGAATTAGTTGATAATCTAAAGCATGTTCTTCCTGATTCTTTGGCAGAATCTATGGTAATGTTTCACGAGTCAAATGTCTCAAATTTAAAAAAAATCCGTGAGTTTCTAAACAAATAGACACTGAGATAAGATTACTATAATTTCTACTATATCCTTTTTAACGACAAAGTGATATTTTTGCTATGACTAGATCTAGAACTATTACTATTACTGTAAAAAAGAAGACAGGCGATGCATTTGATGCAATTTTACAAGTTCCGCCAAAAATGATGCCTGATGCTAAAATTACCGAAGATGGGTGGTGGTCATTTACTGGCCCTCACGGAAAATCTAAACTCAAATTTAATGAAAACAAGTCATTAGGAATTTTGGACCACCAATATGTCGATGAGGAATCTAAATGGGATGTTCCAATGCGCGTTGTTTCTAATGGTGATTTTTCTGATGTCGTAATTACTCTAAACAAACCTACTGAATTATCTGACTCTCAATTTGATCAAAGAATGGCTGAAATTGGAGATATGGTGCTCTCGATGAAAAATATCATCGAAATGACATAATTCTGTTTTTAAACAAATTTTGAAAAAATATCTCATGACTGCTCAAGTAGAAATCATTCCTTAAGGTTAAATGCAAATTTGGATATATTATTCTGAGAGAAAAATGCCATACGAAGAAGTTTATTTTCAAAGAATGGAAGAAGATAACCCCGAATACTATCAAAAACTAAAATCTAAAAAGAATAACTGATTTTATTTGTCATCTTTTGGGGAATCTTCATTTTGAGTTCCTGGACCCACCATGTCTTCCGGATTTACTTTATTGTCCCAGTCTCCCTTTGCACCTTTAACTAGTGAAATAACACCTGCACCAATGAGGGCAATCACAACAGAAAAGAATACTGTCTGATCAAGAATCTTAAATGAACAATTAATTTCGGCAGGTGGCTTGTCCTCAAAATATTCATAGCATGTGCCAAATTCATCTGATTCCAATGTTGCAGCCTGATAATTTTCACCAAAAATCCCTAAAACCAAAAATCCTGCAAAAGTAAGTCCTATGCCAATTAGGATAAATCTCATATCACTCATAATGTTATTTTCAGATTTATTGTATTTACAGTTTGACCTGACAATTACCTAGTACTATTTTTCAAGCAATGTTTTTAGATTTTCTAATGATGCATCATAAAATGATCCCATAAATGCTAGGAATTGAAGGAATTGATTTTGAGACATTTTTTTACTGTTTAGATAGGATTGCCATGTCAATTCTACACTTTTGCTAGTTTTCGCTTTGATGGAAATTGTTGCAACATATGCTCGTAGTGGTAACCCTTCAGTTGCAACATATGTGAAAGATTCCTTGTCCTTCCAAGCTACAACATGCTCTTCGATCTTGTTTCCATCTGCAAATGTAATTAGTCTAACAGCGCCTATCCCTTTCTTCTTTTTGGAAAGAAAAACTGTCTTTTTTACGTCAACTACCCACGTGGGTAATCCAACAATATTGCTAATTTTTCTCCAAACCTTATCCTTTGAAGCTCTAATTGTGATAGTTTTTTTAACTGAACCTGAATTATATGATTTTTTAACAGTTTTTGCCATGTAATTCTCTCAAATTTGTATGATTTTAAATTTTAGTTGTACAACAATTTTTAATCCCCCGAGTACAATATTATCAAATGGTCTTTGGATGGGGTAAAAAAAAACAGGCTCAAGTGCCAGTAGAAGATACTCCAAAGGATAAAGACATCAGTCTTTCTGATGTACCACAAATCGTAAGTGATCTGACTCAATTAAGAAAATCACAATCTGTTTCTGAAATTAAGATTTTGAGAAATAACACTTCTCCATTAATTGATGAGTTGACAAACATTGGAAAGGTCCTAGAAAAGGATAATCTTAACGTAGATGATATTGATAAGCATCTTGCAATAATTGTTGTAAGAGGTAAAAAGCAAGTAATTGACATTATAAAAAAAGGGGTTACTACAATTCCTGAGATATCGTCAATTGATGATGCTCACAAATTAGACACTACTCTCAATCAAATTTTAAAAAAAGTAGGCGATGTTTTAGGACGACAAACCCGAGTTATCCATATTTTTGCAAAAAAATATGCAGCTCAATTAAAAAATAACCTGGAGGTAATGAACATGAATCATTCTGAAATTCATCAGATTCTAAATAATTTTGAAAAAACGCAATCTGCTGCTGATCAAATTAATTCCCTTCTTGAGCAAATTAAAACACTAAAAGAGACTCGAATCAAAAATGAAAAAAAGATTCAGGAAACCAAAGAAAACACAAATTCACTTGAATCAAAAATCTCATCCATTGAAGATTCTATCAAAGAAATCAAGTCTTCTGAAAATTACAAAAAATATCTTGAATTAAAAAAAACTATAGATGATTTTAGTAAGCAGAGATTAAAAATTAAAAATGAAATTGATACTCAATTTACAAAAATCTCTCGTCCTTTGAGTAGATATGAATATGCTTCGTCATTAGATAAAGAGCAACAAAGTATTTTGTCTCAATTAAATGCTGATCCGTTTAAAGCTCTTATTCGAAAAAATAAGGATGCTGTTATTGTGATTTTAGAAAACGTTAGAAAAGCAGTATCTTCTGAATCCATATCTGTCAAAGATGTTGGCAAGACTCTGTCTCAAATTACTGAAACAGAAGACGCCCTTGATGGATTTTTAAAACAGGTTGAAGAATATTATGAAAAATTTGAATCCATGCAAAATGATTTAAAGTCTCTAAAACCCAAAGACCTAGTTTCTTTTGAGCATGATCTGGAAAAAAATATCTCATCAAAGGAAGATGCCTCACATAGATTGGATATGGCTGAAAATGATATCCGAGAAATTGATACCAAGATACCTCAACTAATTCGCCAAATTGAAGAAAAACTCAAGCAATTTTCAAACACGAGATATGTCATTAATTCATCTTAAATTAAATTAGTTTGAAACTGGTGAATTTTTGTGCTTTTTAAAAAGAAAAAATTTGAACGTCAGGTTTTGATACAAAAAGATGTACTTGATAGCATTCTTTCTTTTTGCCAAATGAAGCATCCAAATGAAGGCATCCTAATACTAAAGGGAAAATCAAAAAATGGTGAAATAACTATTAATGGATTGGTGATTCCACCCTTTAGCGAAACTGGTCCTACCTTTGCAGGATTCCCACATTCCTTTTTGCCTTTTGATATGAGCTATATTGGAATTGTACATTCACATCCTAGTGGTTCTGCGGAGCCGTCAGTAACTGATTTGCATAATTTTTTTGGCTTGATTTCACTAATTGTGAAATCTCCTTATGATGATGATTCAATTTTCGCGTGGGATAGTAGTGGGAATAGTGTGCCCTTGTCAATTATCTCAAAATGAAAAAATCCTGTGGAGTAAACTGAAAATAACTGACAAAACTTTATAACCTTTTTCAAGGTACTTTTATTCATATGTTTAATTACAAAACTTATTTGCTTTTCCTAGGTGCATCCTTAGCTATTAGTATTGGATTACAAATGATTCTGCCATTTCCATTTGGTTTGGCAGCAGCACTTGGAATATTTATCGTATTTCCATTATTTCTAAGAAAACGATACATGAGTCGTATGCGCGGCTATGGTGGTAGTGATTCTGGAACTGGCGGAGGCGGATTCTTCGGAATGGGTTCCCAAGGCGGTTCTAGTGGCGTAAAGTATGTGTGTCTTGTTTGCAACAACAAACACAAAGGTGGAACTTGTCCAAGATGTGGTTCCAAGATGCAACGCGCTGATTTTTGATGGTTATAGGAATATGGCACTAGAGGAATTAAGAAAAAAAGTTCTATACCAAAACTCTATTGAAATATGGATTGGTACAAGTAAAGAAAAAAACATAGATTGGGTTAACACTGATAATTACCAAAAATTCATTGCGTTTCTTTTAAAAAATGATATCAACATGAAAAAAATGCCCATTTGCTTTGACGAGTCAGACAAAGCATCTGAAGGAGGTCACAGCAAAAAAGTATTTGCCAACAAGTTAGCAGCAATCAATGATGACAACTCCTCTTGCTATTCGATAAAATTGAATGATGCAAATATTGAATTGATTCGAAAATTTGAACTCTGATTTTATTATCTTTTCAACTTTGGATTAACTATTGCATCTAGCGCATTTCCGATGAATACAAATGCTAGCCCTGTTATTGCAATCATGACCCCTGGAGGCATAATCCACCACCATAATCCTCTTGCAGCAGCACCAAATGTATTGGCATCATGCAAAATTTGACCCCATGTTGGAAATGAAGGATCTCCTAAACCTAGAAAACTCAATCCAGCTTCTGTGGTAATAGCAGCTGGGACTGAAATTGCAATGCTTGCAAAAGCATATGGAAGTAATTGTGGCAAAATATGTTTTAAAATTATTTTCGAGTCCTTTTGACCCATCATGTTTGCTGCATCCACATACCCTCTAGTCTTAATCTGAAGTGACATGCTCCTTGCAACCTTTGCAATTCCCACCCATCCAAATATCATCAAAAACCCTATCATCAAAAATATGCTATTACTAATTGTGACTGATAAAATAATTAGGAATGGTAGAGCTGGCAGTGCATAAATCACATCGTTGAATCTCATCATGGTTTCATCCGTCTTTTTACCTTTGAATCCTGCATAGACTCCGTACAATAAGCCCATCACTACAGATGCAATTGAAACAACTATCCCGATGAATAGAGCAAGTGGAGTTCCCCAGAGTAGTCCTACAGCTAAATCTCTTCGCAATTCATCAGTTCCCATTATTCCAAAAGCTTTCCCTCCGATGATTAGTTTTGATTCATGGATCTGGTTTTCAGAATTCACACCATACAAATCTACAGAAAAAACATAGTTTCCCTTTAAGGGTTCATTTGATTGAATTTTTGAAAATACAATATCTTCAGCTGACAATCGTTCAAGGGGGAATTGAAATTTCTCTGATTGCAGAACCAAGTTTTTCTTTATAGCTGAATCTGTGGAAAAGATTCTTTCACTATGAATTGTTTTTGAAGTAGAATGTGGAAGTGATGTTGATAATAATTCAAGTTTTTCTCCATCTGGTCTAATCACTGACATTTTCAATAGGGGGGATCCTGAATACTCTGATGAAAATACATAGATGAAATCGTTAGGGAAATAATCATAATCAAAATTTAAGCCAAACTGATGTGATGTAAGGGATATCTCATCTTGCAAAATATTTTGAATATTTGGATCTTCTAAAATTTTATGCTCAGGAATTTTCTCAACCATGAATAGATTTATCCAAATTGGAATTGCTACTTTTGGATATAGAATCCAACTCCCTGGGTTATTCCATTCCTGAAATGTCTCAATTGGAATTACAATCATTGCAATAATTGATGTGACTATCAATATCGTGAGAATTGTAATGCCTGCAATCCCCATCTTACTCTTTAGAAATTCTCGCTTTATTTCCTGAGGTGTAATGCCGCTCATTGCCCTGTTCTCACTCTGGGATCAAAATAACCATAAAGCAAATCTGCAATGAATATGCTGATCAAAAAGAATACTGTGAGTAAATATGTCGCACCAATGATTACTGGAAGATCCATAACTGTAATTGCCTCAAAATACAATCTTCCCATCCCTGGCCAATCAAATACTGCTTCTGTAATTATTGCGCCTCCAAGAGAACCTGATAAGCTAAGTGCCAATATTGTAACGATCGGCGGTGCTGCATTTTTTAGGGCATGTGTGTATATGATTTTTTTCTGCGAAATCCCTATTGTTTTTTTCGCCATGATGAAATCTTCTTGCATAATTCCTACCATGAAATTTCTTACCAAATAAGCCCAAGATCCGAAACCAATCATTACAATTGTGATTAACGGTAAAGCCATATGATATAGCAAAGAGCCAATGTATCCCGGATCTGAAGATGGGATGTCTGGTGTTGCTCTTGCAGGAAATATCTGATATGTGAATGCAAACAAGAATATCATCAGCATACCAATCCACCAAACAGGAAAACTAGAGCTAATTATTGCAAAACTGGACGTTATTCTATCGATTACCGAACCTACTTTACTACTTGATAGAGCGCCTAGGAAGATTCCGATGATTGAGATAATTATTGTTGCAGTAGTAAAAAGTAAAACTGTTCTTGGAAGCTTCTCAAAAAGTATGTCTTTAACATTTGATGAACCCTCATCACTTGTTAGAAATGTGGCATGACCAAAATCCAGCAGTAGTATCTTGTACATTGTTATTCCTATGCGTTGAGGTGAATACCATGGCTCATCCAGTCCTAGAATCTTTGTTCTTTGGTCTATTTGGGCTTGAACAAATGCCTCAAACTCGTCTACAGATGAAAAACTCTCTGCAATGGCTGGATTTTCTGTAATTTCCGCTCTGACCTGAAAAACTATTCCTTGCTTTAGTATGGTATCCATATTGGAGCCTACAAGAGAAATTGTAATCAACAAAGTGATCATCAAAACACCAAACATCGTAGCCATTCTTGTGGCCACGTATCTTTTCATACTCACTATTTTCAAGGAAGAGAATTAGTTTATAACATTAGATGTTTTTCCCACAGTTTAATTACGGCAGAAATGTATCTCAATTAGAAAGACATGTCCTTTGATAGAGAAAGAGAAATGTTCACCGCAACATGCGGTGACTGTGGAAATGAATGTCAAGTTCCATTCAAACCAAAAGACGACAGACCTGTTTATTGCAGAGAATGTTTCCAAAATCACAAACCAGCACCAAGATCTGGTGGAAGATTTGGCGGTAGATCCGGCGGTTATGGTGGTGACAGAGGTTCTAGATTTGGTAGAAGAGATGATAGACCACGAGAAATGTTTGACGCAAAATGCGGTGACTGTGGAAATGATTGTCAAATACCATTCAAACCAAAAGACGACAGACCTGTTTATTGCAGAGAATGTTTCCAAAATCACAAACAAAATTAAAAATCGTTTTGAGTAATTTTCAAAACTCCTTTATTTTCTAATACAAAGATTTAGAGTCTTCATATTCTGATATTTTTTATTGGTAGATATTCCTCCACGAAACAAAATATCTGTTGGCACTTCAGTTCAGATAATTCTCAAAAAAGATCAGAGAACAGGAAATCTAACTAATGGAACTGTAAAGAGGATTCTAACTTCGAGTAATTTTCATCCACATGGGATTAAAGTTGAATTAAGTGATGGGCAGATTGGACGAGTTCAGAAAATCATTTGATGAAACACTGACGAGAGAGAAACGAATTCTAGGCGCTAATCAAGGCAGAAAAGCAGTCTCTCGTCTTGTATAGTTACGTCTTCATTTGATATAAGCATTTTATGAACATATGAGAAATTTACGGTTTTTAAAATATTATAATTTAGTTTGTTACATTCTTTTTGTGGTTAAAAAAAAGACATTTGATCCTGATAAACTTGTTTTAACAAAACCTGAGATTTTAGAATTTTGTGACAGAGTGCTAAAAAAATGGGATAAGAAACCAGTAAAGAACAGAAACAATATTCTTGCAATGAATGCTGTAAAAACTAGTATAATTTGGACTGATGATGAGTCCCTCAAAGCAATTTGGAGTGAGATTTTGGCATGGACATTTGAACTTCTATATGAGAATGCAATGTCTCAGGATGATTTAGAATGGGCAAACGTGATGAAAAAATTAAAGAATAAAAGATGACCGTTACTTTAGAAATGTTATGAGTGCAAATACTATCAAAAAAGCAAAAAAACTAGTTGAAAGCGGTGGTGTTGTTAAAATTGATGATGATTTGTTTCAGGTAAAATCCTCATCAGATCCTGACAAATCATACTTTGTTACATCTGATACCTGCGAATGCCCTGGATTCAAAA
Organism: Nitrosopumilus adriaticus; assembly: GCF_000956175.1. NCBI lineage: Archaea > Thermoproteati > Nitrososphaerota > Nitrososphaeria > Nitrosopumilales > Nitrosopumilaceae > Nitrosopumilus > Nitrosopumilus adriaticus. Next base: position 1,133,525 of record NZ_CP011070.1, on the reverse strand, counting down.
ATTTCTATAAATTTCATCATGGAAAAGGACTAAAGGCCAATTGCTCTCATTTAGAAGCGATAAGAATATTCAAAAAAGAATCTTGAATTATTTTAGATTTTTTGAATCAAACTTTCCCACAAATGCCTTGTTCCCAGAAATCACTATGGGACGCATAATCAGTCCTGGATATTTTACCATCAGTTTGATAATTTGAGAATCTGTTTTTTTGCTATTTCCTAAATCTAACTCTTTGAACATTTTGTCTCGTTTTCTGAGAAATTCTGAGGGTGTTTTTCCTGACATTTTGATGATTTTTTTCAATTCTGCCTCTGATAGTGGGTCTTTGAAAAAGTCTCTTTTTTCAATATCTGTCTTCATCCTTTGAATCTCTGTAATTGCTTTTTTGCAGGTAATGCATGTAGGCTTGTGTAAAATTTTCAATCTGTCTTTTGTATTTACTGTGGATTAAAAATTGTTTAGAAAAAGGAAAATGCTGTTATGCACAGCAGATGGTTTTTTTGAACTCTTCGGAATTTCTCTCAAAGTTACACTCTTTGCATACTTGCCAACTTCTTTTCTTGAGAATGGTAAATGATGATTCATAACTAACCGAATACATTTTTCCGCCACATGTTGGACAAGATAATGGGATATCTATTTTCATCAAATTTTATTGTGTAATTTTGAATATAAGGTCCGCGTAGAAGTTATCAATCGTTCATTGGTTTTCTGAATTCTCTTCTGTTGGTTCTTCTTCTGATTCTTCTTCTAATTCTTGTTCAACCTTTTCTTGATTGAACTCTTCTAGAATTTCTTTTGGTATGGATATTCTATCGAGATATGCTTGTCTTGCATCTTCATATGTTCCCCCATTTGCTAGAATCTCATCTCTGATTTTTTGAGCTTCCTCAAAATTATTCTTTGTAAAGTTGAGTTGGCTAATTACTAGATCTTTGATTTCTGGATTTAAGCTATCAATGTAATCATTGTATTGAATTCCCCCGTATGTACCTGCACCTGGTTTGAACTCATCAATTGCTTGATTCCTTAGATTTTCGGCAATCAATCTTTGCTGCTCTATGAAAATTTTATCTTCTGAAGGTTTTAGGGCAATCTTTTGTTCTGAGATTAATTCGTCTAACAATTTATGATAATATTTGAATAATGTCTGTCCAATTGGGTTTTTGACAAAGTCGCTTTCATTTGAGCTTAGATATTTTCTAGCTTCATCTGTGGATAATTTTTCTTGTAGCATTGACACTTGAGATACTTCTCCCTTTACTTGAAATTCTGTAGTTGATAATCCTGTCATGCCATACCATGAGCCAATGACGTTGACAATGTAAGTTCCAGGTATCCTCTCAAAGTTTTTAATTTCTCCTTTAAACACTCCCCATGGATCAGTGAATGCTTTTGTAGTGTAAGATCCTGCCTTGATGAAAACCTCTGCACCTCTAATTGGCTTGTATGCTTGGTCTACAACCTTGCCTGTGATAATAACTGAATCTCCTGAATAAATTGCCCCTTTTTCCGCATTAACCTCAATTACTAATTCCCATAACTCTGCTTGAGCAGTAGATACAACTGAGAACACCATCAAAAATGAAAATAATCCGATAATTGCGAGCCTGTTATTGTACACGTCACACTCTTTGGATTTTACTTGTTAAGACGATGTATGAATAAAAATTAGCCATTTTTTAATTTTATTTGAGTAATTTTGACTCTTTTTTGGACTATAATTTTGATTTCCAGCTACTCTTAAACTAGCAGATTTATCATATCTTCAATCATGGACTTGGTAAAATTTCAAAACGATGTTAATCAAATGACTGAAAAATTATCCACTGGCCTAAAAGAAAAGGACGTCTGCCGGCTTAACAATGTCTGCAAACAATTGACTGAAATGTATCAAAAAAATTTGGTAAAAATCAATCATTCTATTTTGGAATTAATCTGTGCAAGTAATTTGATTTCTAGAGGATATTCTGTTAAAGTTGAAAAAGACGTTTCAGATATTTTGGTATGTGACATTTTTGCTAAAAAAGGCGATGGGGATACCATCATTGAAATTGAGACAGGATTTACACCTCCTGATCATGCTATGGACACTATAGATTATTTTGCTGCAAGAATAATTAGTAAAATTGCACGATACAGCCAACACTGCTCAAAATTTTCATTGGCTACCCCTGCTGTTGGAATTTTGCCTATTTCAAAAATCTTCATGCTGCCTCCAAATGCACGAAATGAAAAAGATGTAAAAAAGTTCAAGAATTGTGTGATCGATATTACAAAAACCCCCCTATAAATACGACGATATTCTAAATGCCCATCTTCATTCTATTTATCTGATAAATATAGACAAAGGCTTTGCAAAAAGAAGTTGATCCACAGGGGTATGTTGAGCTGACTGAAAGTCTTCTTAAACGAAGTGAAGTAGAATACTAGGCTATAGAAAAAATTCAAATTCATCTATATTTTATGATCAGTAGGATGATTTGTGCTGCATGTGAGACAAGGAAGCATTTTGAATGCATTGATTGTATGAATAATCATAAAACACATCTATGCAGTTGTGATTGCCATGATGAAAATACTGAACCCCATCCAGTTGGAAGTTCCCACTGATTTTAATTTTTGAATTTTCTTTCGATCTCTTGAGCCATTATTTCTAATTGGCTAGTATCCCCCAATTTCCTATATGTCAATTTTTCAATAGTTTTAATGATACTTATCGCTGCTCTGTATTGTGGAATTTCAGGCTCATTTAGTTCCCCATACATGCCAATTCCGTGAATTTTATTTTTTTTGCAAATCCCAAAATCAATCCGTTAAATCCTGTGATTATGGATTTTTGAGGAGTCGTGTTGACGTCTAGGGTTTCCATCTGTTTTGTTAACTCTGTTGATGTTGTAGTGATGTATGTTTTTGGATTGTTGTTTAGTGGTATGTTAGTATGGAATCCTCCTAACGTGTAAATGAATTTTGCAGAATATTTTTGTGCAATATCCATTACATCTTGACACAATGCATTTAATTCACTATTGCTTTGTGGCTGACCCTTTCCGCCTCCAAATATGATTAAATCATCTGTGTATTTGTATTCCCAACTTTCATCAGGGAGATCAATGTATCCTCCATTATCAACTACATATGTTGGATATGGTGTTTTTGCAGTTCTGAATGTTTTTGTTCTTAATGATTCATTGATGAAATTCACTACAATGCTTCCTACATTACCCATGTCTTGCATTGCAGCTATGATGATTGGTTTCTCAACATTTGGTTCTTCGTTTTGAATAAACTCCACATTGACTCTGAAATTTAATGAATTTTAAAGATATGTTATAATCCGTTGATAGGAATATGGTGTTCTGTGATTTTCTGTAAAATTAAAGCCATTCTATTTGCCCAAGTTTTTTTGATGGAATCGCATTTGTCAAACTTTTAAACATTATTGGAATTCTAATTTGTTTTTTTCATAAGATTTGATTTTGCGAACAATCCTTCTTTTCATTACGATGATCCATTTTCTGAGCCTGGGAGTTGAACGAGTTTTTCCATAATGGTAAACATGCATCTTATTTTAACTCTTTTAGATCACGGTTCTTTTTTTCGGTGATCGTGAAAAATATCAAGATTCATAAGGCAAAAAAACTTTCTATCGACAAATTATGGAAACATCCATGGAAAACATTGGGACATTAGAGTATGTTCTTGACAAATATTCTAAAATCTGGTGTTGGAAAATCACAGGTGATCGTGCCGTAAATATGATTTCAAGGCTAGTTCCTGAAGCATGGTATGGAGAAAATGTTAATGAAGTAATCATTACGGATAACACGGAAAACGTAAAACAACTAAAACTCATTATGGATAGATACCCTTTAGAAATTTTATCAAAAACCATTTGGCAACGAAAAATTGTTAAAACTTATGCTCCAAAACCTACCTTACCTCCAATAAAACACAAACTCAAGAAAGCAAAAGCAGGAGAACAATTTCGTGGAAAACTATTGAATTTTCAAAAGGAGGGTCTGGATTTCTTACTGAAATCATCTGGTAATGCATTGTTAGCTGATGAGATGGGCTTGGGGAAAACCGTTCAAACCTTGTCATATGTCTCAACTGAAAAACAAACTTTTCCTATTCTTGTTGTTGCACCACTAGTTACATTAAACAATTGGGAAAGAGAAATTGAAAAATTCCTAAAGAAAAAGAGCAGAAATGGTAGGATTTTAGATTCAGAATCCCCCAGTGTCACAATTATACGAACTGGGAAATCTCGAGAATTACCACAAACTGATATTTACATTATTAATTATGAATTACTCTTAAAGAGATCTGAGGATTTGATGAAGGTGGGTCTTCGTACAATAGTTTGTGATGAAGTCCACAATCTGAGGTCAAAGACTACTCAAAAATACAAAGCAGTAAAAAAACTTGCAGCACTTCCATCAATCTTGTATAGAATTGGATTGTCTGGTACTCCCATTTACAATCGAGGTTCTGAAATCTGGCCTATTATTGATATTATCAAACCGGGACTACTTGGAAGCTTTAAAGAATTCTGTGAATACTTTTGTTATGTTAATGAAAAAGGAAAAGCAATTGTTTTGGAGAATAAACGTGCATCTCTTAGAAACGAATTACAAAAACATGTGATGCTAAGGCGAAAGAAATCCGATGTACTAAAAGAGCTAAAAGATAAGGTGCGTTACAAAGAAGTAATTGCAGCTGATACTGATTACTATCTTGAAGAGCTTGATAAAATCTGGAAAAAGCTTGAGGAGGAACAAAAAGTTGCAGAAAATGAATTTTCAAAATCCGCTTCTTACCATAGAGCAATTCAAAGTGAAAGGCAGATTGCAGGTCTTGCAAAACTTCCACACGTAATTAATTTTGTTAAAAACATCATGGAGATTGAAGAAAGTGTTGTGGTGTTTTGCCATCACAAAGTAATTCATAAACTTCTAAATGAGAGTCTCGAGGAGTTTTCTCCTGTTTCAATAATTGGCGGACAATCTGATTCCTTTAGGCAAGATCAAATTGATAAATTCCAAAAAGGGGAATCCAAACTTATGATTGCAGGTATCCGTGCTGGAAATGTGGGAATTAATTTGACTAGAGCAAAATACGTGATTTTTGCCGAGCTTGATTGGAGTCCTGCAATCCATAGACAGGCAGAAGATAGACTTCATAGAATTGGTCAAAAAAATACTGTCTTTGCATATTATTTGATAGGTGCGGGGACACTTGATGATCATGTGGCCAATATTCTGGTTGATAAGAGTTATGAGATTGATGAAATTATGGATGAGTCAACTGACAATTATGAAAATAAGGATAAGGCAGAATTAATCTTGGCACAAATTCAAGATAAAATAAATTCCAAATAATTACACATTTAATTTATTTTTTAATTTTGAAAGTTTTTCATCAATACTGTTTTTTTCAGATTGCTCTAATTTAGAATTCTGTGTGATTACTAGAATTTCATCAATTAATCTAGTGATCTCTAACTCTGGAGTTGGACCTGAAAATTCTGTCTTTTCAAAACCCTTTTGTTCTGTCTCATCAATCTCTTCAATTCCCTCCGGAAGTATTTCATAAATTTTAACTATTTTTTCTTCTTGTCTTTGTGGAGACATTAACACAAATTGATTTTTCCTTAATTTTTCCAAATTCTCTAGGATTTCATCTTCAGATATTCTGAGAATCTCAATTATCTGTTTTAGACTACATGATTTGATTTGAAGTAGGCGTAAAATTTTTGCCCATGTTGGAATATTCCCCCAAAGAATTTCTTTTGCAATGTCTGTTATAGAAAAGGAGCCATTATTATTTAGCGAAATAAATTTCCTATCTTTGAGTGATGCTAATGAATCTAGAATTTTTCCAACACCTAATCTCTTTAATTCTGAATTCTCAAGATTGTTCTCATTAAAGGTTCCATTTACACTCATAGCTAAATCTAAAATTTCCAAATCAATTGTGCCAAGCCTTCTCATGATATTTTATTCCTATCTGAATTAATCATCATTACCTATTTTTGTCTTGAAGAATATATGTGGATGACCGAAATTTGTTCTGTGGTTAGATACGAACTTCCGAGATTGCCCTATGGATATGATGAACTAGAACCATTCATTGATACAGCAACAATGAAAATTCATCATCAAAAACATCATCAAGCATATGTTGATGGGTTAAACAAATCCCTGGCAGAAATTGGCGGTACATCCCATCCAAAGTATATTTCATCAATTCTGTCTGAGATTACGTCTATACCTGAATCTGGAAGAAGTTCAATCAATTTTTTTGGTGGTGGATTTGAAAACCATAGATTGTTTTGGGAAACAATGACTCCTGATAGTGAAGGAAGACCTAGCGGAAAAATAGATGGGGCAATAGATGTGTATTTTGATGGCTTTGATAATTTCAAAAAAATATTTTCAGAAAAAGCCCTTTCAATTCAGGGCAGTGGTTGGTGTTGGTTGGTCTTTAATCAGACATATAATAAAATTGAAATCATCACTACTCAAAACCAAGATAGTCCTTGGGTTGTTCAAAAAACACCTTTGTTGGGATTGGATGTTTGGGAGCATGCATATTATTTGAAATATCAAAATAAAAGAGCAGATTATGTGAATGCATGGTGGAATGTTGTTAACTGGGATTATGTTGGAAATAGATTTTCTGAACTCCCTGTATGATTTGGATAAATTCTTTTAAAGAAAAAATCTTCTTTTCAAACCATGAACAAGAGTCTAAGATACATTGCATTGCTTGCAATTTTACCCTTGTTTGCAACAGGTTTGGGAACTGATTATTTCACAGATGCCGATGCCCTCAAAAGCAAAGGAACTAAAACCTCTCAATATGGTTCTAGTACTGGTATTTGTGGATTAGACCTATGCTCTAATTATCCCGGTGGTAAAGCTGCTTGGGAATCTGATCAAGGCAGTAAAACCACTCCTGTAGCTCCAGTTGAAAAACCCGTGATGGAAAAAGATCATTCTATGATGAAAGACAACATGATGGAAAAAGATCATTCTATGATGAAAGACAACATGATGGAAAAGAAAACTGAAGCTAACTTGGGTTCTGAACTTAGATTATCTAGAACTAACGTTCCAGCAACAATCCCTATGCACCATGGATACTACAACGGTGAAAATGTTTACTTTATCATCACCGATTCAAGTGATCCTACTCATGCAGAAATCATTACAAAAAATCAAGGTTGGAAAGTAGAACTTGCACCACTATTGAAGAACGCTCCTAAAGAAGCACTTTCAAAAACCTACATGTTCACTAACGGAATAGAGGGTAATGGCGTACATGGTTTTCAAGGTGAAGTTTTCACAAGCACTCCTGCACAAACAGATGTGTACAGTGCCTTAACATCACATGTACATGTAACATGGAATGATGGTGTAACACCAAGAGTACTTGATTCAGATGCAATGATTATGGAAGCAGCTGATAACGAAGAAATTACATTAACTCCAGTTAATGTGGTTTTGAATATGCCACAAATTGTATGGCCTGAAGGTCAGATGATGGTTAAAGAAGACAAAACTTTGACCGATGAAACTCCTTATGGTGGTGGCCAAGTTCTTGATATCGATACAGAAGAGATGACAGTAACTTTCATAGCTCATCGTGGATGGGGTCCTGACGGTAGAACAATCTATTACATTGTAACAGATGCTACTCCTAGTGGTCCTGCCGGAATGATGGGTGTTGTAAGTTCACCAACATCTGCAAGCTTGATTGCAAATTCAGCAGCAGTAGACTTGTATCAATTCAAAAATGGTCTGACTGGTACTGGCCCATTAGGATTCCAGCCTGGAATTGCAGCGGGTGCCCCTGGCGATGCAAACTATTCTCCGATGTGGAGGATCTTTATGATTGGCTGGGAAGATGATGCAAATGCACAGCTATTGGAAACCATTGATGATATGAACGCGTACGAGGAAGCTGGCTTGATCAACATTGGTATTGCACGTCCAATGGATAGTGATCACATAGTTAACTGTCCATTTATCGATCCATTCCAATAGGATCTCTTTTTTTATTTTTAAATTCTTTACATTTGTTTATTATTACTGCTTTTTTTTAACATCTTTTCAGAGAATCAACTACTTGATTTATCTTTTATAATGACAATAAGTGATTATGAGTATTTCTGGAATGTACATGTTAAACACTTCGCAATTTGAAGAAAAAAAATTGAAGCGGCACTTGAAATGCTATACGTTGATAGAAAAAATGAGTTCCGTGAATTATCCCACGTATTATTGAATGAAAAGGCCCTCAAATCTATGCCCAATTGGAAAGAATTTGTTTTGAATTTTTCATTGGATGTTGAAAGTGCTTTTAAATCCTGGTCTGGCCAAAGTCCTTTGTCTGTTAGTTCCCCGCAAAAGGCTCTGACTATATTACGACAATTGGGTCATGATAAAACATCTATGAACCAACTAACACATCTGCTAAACATCTCATACAATCTGTCACTAGAATTCAAAGAAATCTATCGTCGTTTAAAATAATTTTGTTTTTTTAAATGGATGTTAGATTTCAAAGTTTTTTTAAAAATTGAATTTATTTTGTAAGTGCAGTTTGAACAAACTAGTTCTGATATATGTTTCTGAACTATTTCTTTTATGGTGTTCACTGTACTGATTGCAAGCAAAATAAGAGAAGAGCCAAATTCTGATTTAGATAATTTGACAAATAATGTCAAAGACTAAAAGCGGTTTAAAGTAATATGGTAAATACTCGAATACTCGGTATTATGCCTGAAAAAAAATTAGATATTTCTGAATATGAAAAAAAATGTCAGGATATTTTAGATGATGATGAAATTCGTTATGCTGGACTTTTAGATGAATCTGGTGCATTGTTAGCTGGAGGTCAAAAGCCAGGAATGAGTATAAGGCTTAGTGAAGAGCAACTGCAATCCGTTTCAAAAGAACTTGCTTCTAGGGTGGCAAAAAGAAAAAAATTCAATGAAGAATTAGGATATGTAAAATATTCTGCATCTCGAAGAGAACATGTTGTGATCATGAGTTTTCCAGTTTATGACAAGGTCATAATGTTAGTTGCAGAATCTAATGTCAATATTGACCGATTGGCTTTCCGGGTCATTTCTAAACTTGGAAGGCAATGGGGAGAGTTTGTTGGAGAATAACCTCTCATTTTACTAAGACATTATCTTATATAGTGTGATGTTATGAATATACAAAATGGTTAGTTGTGTTGTAGTTGATGATGATCCTGAAACAGTAAGTAGTTTCTGTGAGTTATTAGATATGATTGGCCTTGATGTTTTGGTTACAGGTAGTAATGGTCAAGATGCAGTTGATATGTATGAAAAACATCGCCCTGATTTGATTTTTATTAATTTGATCATGCCTAAATTTGATGGATTTTATGGAATCAAAAATATTTTGAAAAAAAACCCTGATGCAAAAATTGTTGTCGTTACAGGTGATTTACTGGCAGGCGAGTCGTATCTGATGAATACGTTAAAGGTTACTGCCGTTATCTACAAACCATTTGATATAACTATCATTAAACGAATGCTGACAAGCCTATTTTTTACAAATTAACTATTTTGTAGACATTTGTTTTGAGTTTGAAAAAAACTTTCCTTGGATTGTGATTATCATTTATTGACTTACGAGTTTCCAAGGTGTTTCATACTGTGTTTTTCCTTCTACATTATCAATAATTTTTTCCCAGACCTGAGGCTCTGGATTTGATTCGTAGAAATAGATTTTCTTCATATTTTAGATTGTAATAAAATTGATAAAACAAATTGTTTGTAATGCCATACAAACAACTAGGATATAGAGAAAATCTGAAAAACTCTGCTCAAATTGAGCAGACCTCCTCTTTAATCCAATTAAACTTGAAGATTATTGGTGATTATATGATGGTCAGTGAAGTAAAACATACTTGTATTATAATAGACGATATGAAAAGCCACCAATTCCTTTTATCTCAAATGGTTGAGATATGTGGTCTTGAAGTAATCGGTGTTGGAGAAAATGGCAAGGTGGCAATTGAACTGTTCCAAAATTTAAAACCTGACATTGTCTTTTTAGATATGAGAATGCCGAAATATGATGGATTTTTTGCAATCGATGGAATCAATAAAATTGATGATTCTGCAAAAATTGTTGCTGTGACTGCTGATACCACTTCTGATACTTTTGGAAAATTAAATAGCCTGCATATACCTGTTCTTTCAAAACCCTATACGATGGAAACACTTCAAAAAATTGTAGATGAAGAACTAGTACAAAATTAATAATCTGAAATTAATCTCTCCTCTTTAGATTGGTTTTTTATTTATCTAACACACAAGAGTTTGAATCCGAATCAAATATTGTACCTGGTCCGCATTTTGAATTTTCTTCTGGTTCTAAACCGCTATCTAACACACAAGAGTTTGAATCCGAATCAAATATTGTACCTGGTCCGCATTTTGAGTCACTCTCAGTGGACGATAAGATTGTTTTAGATTCTGTTTCCTTTGAATGAAGTACTTCTGAATCAACTGAATCATATCTCTCAAACGTATTATCAAAATATCCTAAACCATAAGCCCCTCCGACAATAATCAAAATCAAAACTGGAATTCCTATTATTATTGGCATCTTCAATCCTATTCCTTTGAACTGGTTAATTGAAGCAGGCACTTTTTGGTGCTGAATGCTATTTGCTCCAACTTCAAATAGTGATGATCCACAAAGCATGCAAAAGTTTGCACCTAATGGCGTTTTTTTTCCACATTTCCAACAATGAATTGTTTCTTTATTTTCAAATTCATCACTACTTTCGTTATCTTCTGGGCTGCTCACTACCTGTTGTTTGTTGAGGTATTTTTCTTTCATGCGCTGTAGATAATTTTGATCTGTAACCCAGATGGTTTTATTTTCGATATATGCTTGTTTGATGTGTTCTAATCTATATGCATCACCTACTCTGAGTTTTAGTAGAGCATTTACCTCATCAACAATATCTGATGGTTCCATAAAGTGTGTGTTTTGAGGCTATTCAAAATTGTTTCTTTCTATGTGCTCAAATCATTATATACACATAAAATGTAAATTGAACTGAAAAATCTCTCTTAATTATGGATTTTATGCTTGAACTCAAAAAATTTAATTGACTTCACATGCCTAACGGATTCTAAACTCTTATCTCATAGTATTCTAATTTAAGAATAGGGAAAAATCGTTAATGATATTATCTAACATCCTATCCAACACTGTTGCAAGATGGGTGATATTAGTTGGAATTGCAATGGTTGTTATTGCTGTGGTTGGCTCTGTTCTAAAATAAATATCAGAAAATTCAAGATGAAATATGGTAAGAGTTAATGAATGTTTTAAGTGTGGGGTAACAGAAAAAGATGCAAAATTAGTTTATGCTCAAGACAAACCTGTATTATGTGAAAAATGTTCTAAAAATGAAATCGGTTGAAATTGAAGATCTTGTTCTAATTTTCTACTACTCATAATCTCACTCTTTGACGGTTAATCTTACTTCAGAATTCTCATGATTTTTGAACTTAAGTATATTGGAGTTTAGAACCTAAGAATTAAGAACATTCAATACTAAAAGAGCAACAAAAATAATTCCTGCTACTATGATTACACCTTTGAATAATGTTTTCAATAATTTTGGGTAAATGGTACGAACTTAAGATTTTCTGTATTGCCTAAGAGATAAACACAACTTTACTATTCAATTAATTCCATTTTGATGTCAAAACATGTTTTAGTCACGTTGAAATCCATTAATTCAATGGATATGATGCTTGAAGAAGAATTAATTGATTTGATGACTTTTTGTCTTCAAAACCCTGAATCTTCTGAAATTCCTGAAAAACATAAAAGAATCACAGAAATTGGTCATGAGCTTTATGCTGATGGTGGGATTGATGCATTGGAGAATTTCTTTTTTGTATTGAAAAATAGAATTACAGAAGAAATAGAAAAAGATCCATCCCCAATGCGTTCCTTATGGAATGGTCTTACTGATGAATGGCAGTATTGAATTTCTTTTTTAAGAAATTTATCCTCTGCCGATTCTGAATATGGTTGTGCTGCATGTTGGGCATGTACCCTTTATTGCAGGTTTTCCATTTTTCATGGTGTATGGTTTGGCGCCATCGATATCTCGTTTATCTCGGCACTTTACACAATATCCTATTGTCATAATGGCATTAGGCTCAAGGTTATATTAGCAAGAACTAGTTGAACTTTTTTTACTAATAGGCAAACCTCAGATCTTAATCGTACCGTTGCAAAACAATATTTTTCGTAACGGGATATTTTTGTTCAAAATAGGAATAATTTATTCGAATTTTTTAAATACTGATCATTTTGGTACGATTATTTTCTTAAAATTTTTAACTTACATTGATGTTTAATTTTGAAAAATCTGTTAATGCATTATGATTTACTAATCCTTCCCAAACAAAAATTTCTGCAATAAATTCACCTGAATCTTTTGGTGTCCATGAAAGTGATGGATTGAGTTTTTGATCTGGTGTTAGTTGTCCACTGATCCAACCTACAGATACTACTATTCCTCCTTCATCTATAATTTGAACAAGATATACAAAATTTTGAGATTTTGGCTGATTGTTTGTAATGTCTGCTGAGATCTGAATTTGTTGATTTACATTTACATTATCTGTGATAGGTTGGCCGAATGCATTTTCTAATCTTGGATCATTCATGGATGCTCTTTCCAATTCGCTTATTGCAAATGCTGAAGTGACACCAAAAATAATAGATGCCATGACAAACACACTCAATATTCTTGTTATCACGCGTTTTTGCTCAATTTTTAGTTAATAAAGCGTTTCTACATCAATTTGATCGATTAATGTGAAATTCTTTAGAACTTTTCTAAATTTTTAATAATCGTACTTTTCGTTGTAATGATTTTTCCTGGATTCAGAATTTTTTGTGGGTCAAAATACCGTTTGATTTCTGTGAATATTTTATAATTTTCTTTTCCGTATTGCTTTTTTACAAATTCTGAGCGTGCAAGACCATCTCCATGCTCAGCAGTTATCGTTCCTCCCAGTTTGATAATCCCATCAAAATATTCTTCTGCTATTTTTTTGATAATGATGATTTCTTTCTTATCTGAAATTAGCCTAATGTGGATATTTCCATTACCTGCATGTCCATATGCGATAGATTTTGTCTTGTATTTTTTATTTATCTTGTTTAGAATTGTAAAAATTTCAGATAGGCTCTCTAGAGGGACTGCTGCATCCTCAATGATGTGGGGTATTCTTTGCTCTTTTTTAATGGCTTTAAGACTATAATGTAATGATGAATCTCTGTATCTCCACCATGTATTAATTTCAAAATCTTTTTCTACTTTCTTTACAATATTGCCTGAAACTATGGAGTTTAGTTTTTTTTCATTTAATTTTATTTTTTCATCATATTCTACAAAAAGTAGACATTTGGATTTTGGGGAAAATTTAAAATTAATTTGTTTCAATGTAGTTTTATCTACAAATTCAATTGCTGAAGGTTTAGTTTGGTTTATTTTTATACAATTCATTGATGCATCTGTGATTGATTTGTATTCAATTATGAATAGAACTCTTTTTTTTGGATTGTCCTTTATTTTTAATCTCATTGACAGGACTATTCCCAGCGTTCCCTCAGAGCCAATAATTATTTTATGAGAATCCTTGATTGATTTTATTTTATCTATTCTATAACCTGATGAATTTTTTGACACATTTGGAAATTTTTTAATGTCAATATTTTTTGCAAACCCTAGTATTTTTTTTGAAACTTTGTTGTTTTTTGGAAGTGTTATCTTTTTTCCATTCCCATCAATAAAAGTAATCTCTGAAACATTATCAATGACACTTCCATATTTTAAACTCCTACTCCCACTGGAATTATTTCCAATCATTCCTCCAACTGAACAAAAAGACCCGATGGATGGATTTGGTGGAAAAAATTTGTTGTACTCTGATAATTTTTTATCTAGATAGCCTTTGGCTACACTTGGACCTACTATGACACTATTTTTTGTAATTTTTACAGAATTGAAATTTCTTAAATCAAGTATTATTCCGGCGTTTAATGCACTTCCAACAAGTCCAGTGCCTGCACCTCTTACCGTAACAGATGATTTGTGATTTTTTGCAATCTGAATTGTTTTAATGACGTCTTTTTCGTCTTTTGGAACTACAATTACCCTTGGAATAATTTGATAGGAACTAGCATCTACAGAGTAATAATCTCTGAACTCTTTTTGGGAAAATACATCTCCTGCTATTGATGATTCTAATGATTTTATTATTGATTTTTTCATAGAATGAATCTAAATTATGATTCTATAGTAATCCCATCTTTCAGGATCAAACAATGTGACAAATTCTGCCTGCTCCTTGTCTACTCTTGCTCTAATTACATCTCTTAACGCAAAACTTGTTAGAAATTTGTATTTCATAGAATGTGCTTGCATTATGAAGAGATGTCTCATCTCACTTCCTCCTTTGAGACCCCAATACCCCATCTTTAATGCAAGAGGCTCTAAAAATATTGTATTTCCTAAACCGTAATTCTCATCTCTAATCTCTTCACGCAATTGATATTTTTCTAGTGGTCCTCCTTTTGAAAAACCAATGATCTCACCGTTTTTATCATTCAATCTTAAGGTGTTGATAACTATTTCTGGATCTTTTACAGAATTTTCAAAATTCTCTTTTTGAAATTGTAATGGCTTTGGTAACTGTAAAAATATTTCATATAGTGTCTCGATGAATTTTGGATCATTTCTTGTGGACATTGCCTCTATTGTTGGTACTAATTTGACGTTTTCATAGGAACAATCTGCTTGAATTGTAATTTCTTGCTGTCTTAATTTCATAAATGCAAGTACAGTGTCGAAAAAATTCTTTCTCATCTCTTTTGGCAGAATCTTCAAAATTGCTTTTGCCATCTCTGTTTCTTTATTCAGTAATTCTTCAAAATATGCAACTGCACTTCTAACTATTAATGATGGTCTCCAAGCAAGCGCATGTGCGTTCATCTTTGCCATTTCCATCGCTTTTGAAAAATCTCCTAAAGCATAACCGCTTATTCTGTCCACTACTGAGAGATACCATCCCATAGCCATTACATGCTCTTGATATGGGAGATTGTTTCTTGTCAAATCTGAATTTTCGAAACATTGTGTAATCTGCTCTTCTGCATTTTTCTTTAACTGCCCGCTCCATGGATATGTTGTTCTTAAAATTAAGACCTTGATTATTTCCAAATCAATTTTTGCAGTATTTATCAACTCGCTAAGTTTTTTGTCCATTGAGATAAATTTCAGAACACTTTCTTCGTGGGGCTTATCTACACTTTTTTGAGGATCAAAATCATGAAACAATGCTGCAACATATAGATATTTTATATCTTCATCTGAGAATTTTATTCTATTTTGACTGGATGCCAAAAGTGAAAAATAAGTTACCTCTAATTCATGATTGATATTGTGATATCCGTAATAATCCGTTCCAAGCCCTTGGCTTTCGAAGAGGTCGATTGTATAATCTAACATCTCGACATAGCAGTCATCCTCAATCCCTTTTTGCACCATTAGATTGAGAATTTCATTTCTCATTGAATGTGTACTTGCAAATTGCTGCAATACCAAAAGAAAACTATTCCTATTTTTAAACATGATCTCTGATTCTAAAAATAATGTACAATTTTTCACAATTTGACAATCATTTCATCTGTGGTTTGTCTGATTTTCATAAAGTCTTGAAATTTCACGAAACACTCAATAGAATTATGAATTAATCGATTCCAATGTCTGTTGATGCTGATTTGCTTGAAACTTTGATGTCTCAAAATGAGAATCACCCCCTAAACTTTACTCTGAAATTAAATAATCTGTCTTTCCAGCTTATTTCTGTCAGTATTACTAATTCTCCTATTCCTGTAAATGAGCCTACTACACGTGGCGGGGTTTATTTTTCTGATACGTTTGCCTACAAAATGAAGGGTGTTGTAGAAGATCTATCCATTGTTCCTTTATTGACAAAAAAAATGCTTGGGCCAAACACTGAATTTGGTGAATTAATAATAACTACACAAATTGATGACAAAGGAAAACCTGTGACTCTTGAAATCTTTACAAATCTTACAAATAGTGTTCAAACCCCAAATTCAATTGAACTTAGTATGATTATTGTTAAACTAAATTCTATTTAATTTACTTTGAGATATTTATCGTATCTTTCTCTACTCTCTTCATCTGAAAGCACTTCGTATGCTTTGTTTAGTTTAATCATCTCTTCTTCTGAATCTTCTTTTGTTTTATCTGGATGAGTTTTCTTTGCTAATTCCCTGAACCTTAGTTTAATCTCTTCTTTTGTTGCATCATTTGAAATTCCTAGTATCTCGTAGTAATTTGGAAGTTCATTGTTTAATGCAGCATCTCGAAATTCTTTATCTTGTTTAGTATTCTTTCTTGTTCCCAATTCCTCATAATCGTCTCCCCAATCTGAATGATATTTTTCATAGGTTTTCTCCTTTTTTGATTCATGTTCTTCCTTATCATAAGATGTTTTTTTACGAAGAATAATGTCTCTTGCCAAAAATAAAAATATCCCAATTACTGCAATGGCAAAACCTGAAAAAAGAATAATTTTCTCCTCATCTGTTACTTCAAGTTCCATATCTAGATTGTTTGACTGAGCATGAGCAATTTGTGATGCCCCTAGAATCATTATTGATATTAGAAAAACACTGAATCGTTTCATTTTATCATCCTAAGTCAATCGAAAATCTTCTTTAGCAGTATTCAGAACTACATGTGTGATTGTATTCTCCACATTTGTAATTGATGCGAGACCCTTTACAAACTTGCTTAATTCGTTTCTCTCTTTGAATTTTGCCACTACTATTGTATCAGTTGATCCTGTAATGTCATAGACTCCACACACATTTTCAAATTTTGATATTTCTTCTTCAACCCCCACAATTTTGTCATTTTTTGCAATTACCTCAATAATTGCAGTTAATGAATACCCTATTTTTTCATGATCAATAATTGCAGTATATCCTTTGATAATCTTCTCTTTTTCCAATTTCTTTATTCTTGATAATACCGTAACAGTTGACATTCCAAGTTTTAGTGCCAGCTGTCTAGCTGATTGCCTGGCATCCATCATTAGATTTTTGAGAATTCTCTCATCTGTCTCATCTAGAGTCATAACTTACTATAGTGAAAAATTTATTTAAATTTTGATCTAAAATTTGAAAATTTGTTTAGTTTTACCCATATGGTATAGATAAAATTGGTTTCAATTTTAATAGAATAACTCCTTCATGTTATTTGTGGGCCAAATCGAAGAACTTGTAAAAAAAGGTCAAACTTTGTTAAATGAAGGAAAATTCGATGAAGCCCTGGGTTGTTTTGAGCAAGCACTACTTTTGAATCAAAATGATCCTGATCTTTGGAATTACAAAGGTGTGGCACTTCGGAGCTTGGGGCGATACGAGGAATCCATGGATTGCTTTAACAAATCGTTAAAAATTGATCCTAGAGATAAACATGCGTCATAATTTTGTACATACGAATAATTCATCTACTTTATATTCATGATTTTTAACCGAACTTTGCCGTTACAAGGTTTGTAGGCATAACCAAGTTGTTCAATCACATACGGAAAGAAAAACCTTCATTCAAAGTAATTTAATCCTGATAGAATTTGTCCTGTGATAGAGTAATAGCGAAATCATGTTTACTTTTACTTAATCTATATTATAAACAAAATATTATCAGACATTGTGAGTGATGAAGTAGATAAGATGTTACAACAAGCATTTGATTTTGCAGATGAGGAAAATTTTGATGATGCTCTAAAACTATACAATTTGGCTCTAAAAAAAGACCCTGATAACATTAACGCTCTGGTGGACAAAGGTGTGACCTTACAAAATATGGGGAGACTCAAACAAGCTATTCGAACATATGACAAGGCACTTTTAATTTCGCCTAATTTTATTGATGCATTGCTAAACAAGGGTGCAGCATTGCATTCTGATCAAAAATATTCAGATGCTATAAAGTGCTATGATGCGGCACTAAAGATTGATAAAAAATGTGCCATGGCACTTGCTTACAAAGGGCTATCACTAGGGGAGATGGGGCGATTACAGGACGCTCTAAAACTTTTCAAAAAAGCACTCTCTCTAGACAAACATTTTGACTTGGCAGATATATCCAAGCAAATTGCTCAAGATCTATTGAAATCCATTAAAGAGAAGAAATCTAAAACACAGTAACATCGCCAGGAGCTGGTTGCCTTTTGATGTCTTCTTCATGGGATTCTAGAAATTCTTTATGTTGTAACTTTTGATGCTCTCTTAATTTCTCAATGTTTTCAAATCCCTCGTGGCACAAGTAACATTTCGGTTTATTCTCATCGACTAATGGGAGTACCATGATTATGATGATATTCTGGATTACTTATCTCTTGAGACTATAAGGAATATATCCTGATAAACTCGTGATAAATTGTGTTAGAGCAGCTAGTTGGAGATTCTCAAGCTTTAGATCGTGCAATTGCAGGAGAAGAACTCTCATACAAAGATGGCCTTGAATTGATGAATTATGAAAATCAACACATTCTTGGAGCAGTAGCAGACAATACTCGAAAAAAACTAGTTGGAGATACAGTCACTTTTGCAGCATCCTACTACATGAATTACACAAATGTATGTGCTGCAAGTTGTCAAATGTGTGCTTTCTATAGAAAGGAAGGTGCAGATGATGCATATACGCTGACACCTCAAGAAATTGAGCAAAGAGTAGGAATTGCCGAGCAGATGGGTGCTACTGAAGTTCATATTGTTGGGGGATTTCATCCTACACTACCTTTAGAATATTATGAAGACATGATGAAATTTATCAAACAAAAACATCCTCAACTAAATATCAAAGCACTCACAGCAGCTGAAATTTACTTTTTATCAAAACTAACTAAAAATTCTACCAAGGAAATTCTTTCTCGTCTTAAAACTGCTGGACTTGATTCAATGCCCGGCGGCGGAGCTGAATTGTTTCATCCTGATATTCGTGATAAGATTGTAAGAGGAAAATGCACAGGTCAACAATGGCTTGATGTTATTGAAGAAGCCCATAATATGGGAATTCAAAGCAATGTGACAATGTTGTATGGTCATATAGAAAAACCTGAGCACATAATTGATCATCTCATAAAAATTAGAGAATTGCAAAAAAAGACAAAAGGATTTCTTACTTTGATTCCATTAAAATTTAGTTTAGATAATACTGAATTAGAACAACAACATCTGGTGAACAATGAATGCTCATCACTGTATGATTTGAGAATAATCGCACTGTCAAGATTGATGCTTGCAAATGTTGTAAACAATATTTCCGTTTACTGGGTTGCATATGGTAAGAAATTAGCACAAGTTGCACTATCTAATGGTGGAAGTGATTTGGTTGGAACTGCATTCTCTGAGGAAATTTATCGTGCAGCAGGAAAACCTACGGCTTCATCTGTAGAAGAATTAGCTACGATGGTAAAAGAAATTGGACGTTCCCCATCACAGAGGAATACTCACTTTGGAATTTTAAAACAATTCTAACTCATCTGTTTTTTAATCGAATCTAGTTTTTCTTCCATCTTTACATGCTTGTCTCTTCTTGAATCAATTTTGATTACAACTTCAACTCTTGCAATTCCTAGATTGTGAACTGTTTCCATCATCGTTTTTACCGCTCCATTGATTACGTCAATATCGCCTGATTCTAAAATTGTCCCCATTGGATTAATCTGATGTCTCAAATTCTCAACTTTTTGAATTGATTCAATTGCCTTTGCAATGTAAAAACTAGCACTTGTAGTCTTTGTAGCCATTGGGTATATTGAAACTTCAGCTTGAATCAAGATAAAACTAGTTCATGCTTTTTCATAATTATATCTTCCATGCAGTAAATGCTTAGAAAATTATTATGGTGCTGACTTTATTACTTTGGCTTCTCTGTCGCGTTTACAAAAACTACAATACTCTTCAGATGAATTTCTGTTAATTGGGGTTAGGCAATCATGGCAATACTTCATACTTGTTAAAGCTCAATCTAGTATATTAGGAAACAATTTTTGAATTCTAGTGCTATTATTCCATTTTAAATTGTTAATATTGATAGATCCCTTCTAGACAATGATGATTCATAAAATTCGTTACTTTGAATCCAAACAGCTATCTGAAGGAGTTTACCTTCAAGATGTTGTCAATGATTTTCTATCCAAAAAAGGCGATTCTATCATTGCAGTTTTACCTGTTTTGGATAATGCCTTACTAGTACATTATAAGGAATAATCATTCCCCTTTTTTGTTTAGTCACAATTTCTTTATTCTGTTGGTGACCTAATTGAATATAGTTGAAAAAAAATGATTAGTTACATATACTCCTGTCATCTTTTAATGAAAAGATGAGTAAATCCTACTGGGAATCAAAAACTGAAAATGATTAAAGAAAAATGTGATAGATGTGGTTCTCCACTAGGAACTGAAAGCAGAAAAACTAAACAAAGATTTTGTGGTAATTGTAAAAAGAAATTTGAATTATATCGAAAGTAAAATTTACTTGAAATTACTCGGCTGGCTTTTTTTCTTTTCTTTTTGTACTGTCTTTTTTCCTTCTGGCACCAAAACTTATCAATACCAGTAAAAATCCAACGCCAATCAAAATTCCCGCCAATGTGGTATAATCCTCATTTTCTTGTTGTGCTATTAGCAGATCAACTGCCTCTTCTTCAGTCATTCCAGCTTGCCCAGCAGGCATTGACGCACTGATATTTACTACGAGTATGAATCCTACGATGATCATTGCAAGACCACCTACAAGCATTTTTTTATCAACTAGAACCATGGATAACACTAGATGTGGTCTCACCATATATTAGGTATTTTCTTATTTTAGAATCCTTCAGGTGGTCTTTGGACAAAAACATTGCAGACAAGAACATCTGTTTTTGAATCTCTGTACTGCACATTACAAGATACAAATTTTCCTTTCAATGCACGTTCAAGATCCTCCTTTGTTGTATCTCCGTATTGTGGTTGCTCGGGGTCGTCGACTTTCCCAATCATTATTTTTTCAACCTTTCCGTATTCTTCTTGATTGTCTTTCCGTGTATGACTTACAAGTAATTCAAATACATTATTTGTTAGGATTCCAATTACAGCACCGCCGATTCCGTCTCCCATACTTTCAAAATTTTTTTGTTCTATAATTACTTGGTGGCTATGCTGAGTTCAAAGTCTGGAACTAATTTCCTCTCTTTAGCCATTTCAAAGAGTCGCCTGATTGATTCTTCACCAGGATCGCCCATGTTGACTGTTACTTGATTGACATACATTTTGACAAACTTTTCAATCAGGTCTTGAGGTTTTCCTCTAGAATACTGCATTGCATAATCTATTGCGTCCTTAAAATTCTCTAATCCGAACTCTATTGATGATTGGAGGTATTTGTCAAACTTTACAATCGTCTCCATTCCTAGGGATGTTTTCATTACGTTGATTCCTAATGGAACTGGTAGTCCGTTTGTTGTTTTGTCCCACCACTCCCCTACATCTAAAATTTTTACATTTCCTTCTTGCTCATAAGACAGCTGTGTTTCATGAATTACCAAACCTGCATCCACTTTGCCTGATTTTACAGCTTCTGGAATATCGCTAAAATTCATCTCTACATAATCAAATTTTCCAATCATTAGTTGAAGTAGCAAAAATGCAGATGTCATTTTTCCTGGAATGGCAATTTTGCCTTTTTTAATTCATCAATTGATTTTTGTTCTCTTGCAGTGACAATAGGTCCATATCCAATTCCAAAACTTCCGCCACTTCTCAGTATGGTGTATCCTGGGATGTATGCACATGCATGAACTGAAACTGCAGTTACATCTAATTCTGGATCTGTAGCTTTACGATTTAATTTCTCAATGTCTTCAATTACATGATTTACCTGAAAATCCGGTGATGGAACTTTTCCTGTGAACATTCCATAAAACATGAATGCATCATCAGAGTCTGGAGTGTGACCTACAGAAATTTTCATGCTTTTTTTCTAAATTCTCGTAATAAATACCAAAACCCACTATGAATCGTTTTTCTAATATATGCTGGAAATTATGTGATATTATGAATTCAATTGTAGCATATGAGAAAGACATTGAATTACAATTGGATTTCTTGAGATCTTTTAAAAAACAAAAAATAATTTCTCAAAACCTTCAAAAAAATATTTTCTTTTCTGGCAGTGGCGATTCACTTGTGTCATCAATGTTGGCAGAATCATTTTCTAATGGAATGGTAAAAGCAATGGATCCGTTGGATTTGTACAGAAATAAGGAACTTGTAAAATCAAAGCATGTCTATTTTGTATCCATTTCTGGAAATACAATTTCCAACATCAAGGTTGCAAAGACTGCAAAAAAAGCAACTGCAATAACATCCCAACCTAAGAGTAAATTGGCAAAGGCATCTGATGAAACCCTATTGCTAACATCTTCTAATACGGGTGTATTTACTGCGGGAAGCATATCATTTTTAGAAAGTGCCCTGACTTGTATTTCTCTAGTCAAAAAAATAACCATTCCAAGAAATGATAAATTATTTTTTAAAGCACAATCTGATGCAAAAAAAGCAAAAATTTCAAAAAGGCTGTTTATTTTAGGAAATCTCTACACTTACCCATTGGCAATGTACTGTGCTGCAAAATTCTATGAACTTTTAGGCTATGATGCGCATTACTGCAAAACAGAGCAGTTTTCACACATGGAATTATTTTCTTTAAAAAAAGGTGACACTGTGATTGTTTTTGAGGAGAAGAACTTGCACACTAAACAACTTGTGAAAAACCTTGAAAAAATTGGAATAAATGTAATTAACCCAAATGTACCATCTGACAAAATCTCTCAAATGATTTACTACACGTTTTTCTCTCAGATGCTTTCACTTAACGAGGCAAAAAAACAAAAAAAGAACGAATGCCATTTTGTTACAGAAGAGAAAATCCGAAATGTTTCAAACCAAATGATCTATTGATCTTTTACAAGGCTAAGGTTTAATACCTGAATACTAGGGTCTGCGAATATGGTAAAATTCAAGTCAACCGGAGAGGTTCTTAAAATTATCAAGAACAAAGACCAAATTCGTAACTTTGGTGTTATTGCTCACGTTGACCATGGTAAGACTACGATGAGTGACAGCCTTTTGGCAAACTCTGGAATTATTGCACCATCAGCAGCTGGTAAAGCTTTGGCAATGGACTTTGACAAAGAAGAGCAAGCAAGAGGAATTACAATTTACCAAGCAAATGTCACATTACACTTTTCAAAAAATGATAAAGAGTATGTCATAAACATGATTGATACTCCTGGACACGTAGATTTTAGTGGAAGGGTTATTCGAAGCCTCAGAGCAATTGACGGTGCAGTTGTAGTATGTGATGCAGTTGAAGGAATTATGACTCAGACTGAAACTGTAACAAGAATGGCTCTTGAAGAACGTGTAAAACCTGTTTTGTTTATCAACAAAGTTGATAGACTCATCAAAGAACTAAGATTAACTCCTGAAAAAATGCAACAGCAATTAGCAGATGTTGTATCAAACTTTAATCAGTTAATTGACACATATGCAGAACCTGAATACAAAGAAAAATGGAAAGTATCAATCCAAGATGCAAGTGTAACATTTGGCTCTGCAAAGGATAGATGGGCAATTAATCTTGATTTGATGAAAGAGCGTGGAATTTCATTTAAAGACGTCATTGATGCATATGAAAATGAAAAAGTTGAAGAGTTAGTAGAAAAAGCACCACTAGCTGATGCAGTACTTGGAATGGTTGTAAAACATCATCCAGCACCACATGAAGCCGTAAAATATAGGATTCCTCAAATTTGGAAAGGTGATTTGGAATCTGATGTTGGAAAAGCATTGCTTGCATGCAGTGATGAAGGTCCAACAATTATGATGATTGTAAACATGGTGTTAGATCCTGCAGCTGGTCCTGTTGCTATTGGTAGATTATTTTCAGGAAAAATCAAAGACGGACAAACAATTAACATTATTGATGCAAAAAGAGAGGGACGTGTACAATCTGTAAATTTCTTTATGGGTAACCAAAGAGAACAAGTCGGAGAACTCGGAGCTGGAAACATTCCTGCATTACTTGGATTAACTGAAGCTAGGGCAGGAAATACTTTATCATCTATTAAAGATATTCCAATGTTTGAAGGAGTTCACTATGTCTCAGAACCTGTAGTTCAAATTGCAATAGAGCCAAAGCATCCTAAAGATTTACCTAAACTTGTTGAAATTCTTAAGCAATTAACAATTGAAGATCCAAACCTTATCGTCAAAATCGATGAGGAAAGTGGTGAGACAATTGTTGCGGGAATGGGAGTTTTACATCTTGATGTTGCTACACATAGAATTCAAGATGCAAAATGTGAAATTGTAACATCTGAACCTTTGATTAACTATAGAGAAACTGTTAAGGGTCCATGTGAACCAATTATGGCAAAATCTCCAAACAGACACAATAAAATTTTCATGAAAGTAGAACCACTAGAGCCTGAAATTGCTCACATGCTAAGAACTGGTGAAATCAGTGACATGAAAGACAAGAAGGTTGTTGCAGAACTACTAAAGAAAGCTGGATGGGATACTGATACAATTAAGAGGGTTATGAAATTTGATTCTCGTGGAAATGTTTTGATTAACGGAACTAAGGGTGTGCAGTTTGTACAGGAATCAACTGATTCAATCAATTCTGGATTTGAAGAAGTAATGAAGGAAGGACCTCTCTGTAAAGAACAGATGAGGGATTGCAAGTTTATCTTTACTCACTTTGTTCCTCATGAAGACACAGCTCACAGAGGACTCTCACAATTGGGTCCTGCTTCTCGTAGAGCATGTATGGGCGCATTACTAACTGCGGGAACTGCAGTATTAGAGCCAACTTTAGCTATTGAAGTTCGTGTTCCTACTGATTTGGTTGGAAACGTCGCAACAGTTCTTTCTGGAAAGAGAGGCAAAGTACTTGACATGTCACAAAAGGGTGCATCAAGTATCATCACTGGTGAGATTCCAGCTTCTGAAACATTCACATTATCTGAAGAAATGAGAGGTCAGACAGCAGGACGTGCAACATGGAACACCTCCTTTAAGGAATGGACTGAAGTTCCAAAATCTATGTTATCTGCAGCAGTTGCCGATATTAGAAAGAGAAAAGGCCTTGCACCAGATCCACCAGGCGTTAACGAATTTATTGATAAAGAGTAAAAATAGAATGCCCCCCGTTTACTCGTAAATTTAGACGATAACTAGGAAGTTTTTCAGATTATTATTTTTTGCAAATTCTTTAAGATCATAATGTTCATCATGGTTTCTTAATGACAAGAAAAACCAAACTTGAAAAACTCAGAGAGGCAGTTGAGGATGCAAATGCCAAAGTCAATGAATCTTTTGCAGAACATGACAAACTAACAACTACAAAAGATCCTAAAACTATGGATTCAATAGAATCATCTGATTACACACTTGATCTAGTAAAGATTGTAGTAAGAATGGCAGACAATATGAGCAAAGCATTGTCCGCATACAGCAAATACACTGCTGCCTTGGAGTTGAAAATGGGTTTATTTCCTAAAGATGACCCTAAGAGGAAGAAAAAACCACTATAACATCAAGGTCTTAACAGGCTATGGAGTTTCAGTTAGTGTAAAAAATCACAAACTGATACTAAAGAATGGCCTTGATCCTTTTTCTCATTCCCAAGAAACTGAAGAATGGTTTATCACAAATTTACCATATGAGAAAATTTTGATTTCAGGAAAAGGTTATGTTAGTACAGATGCATTAGCACTACTTTCTAGTCATTATAGAAATGTCATCATTACAGATAGTTTCGGAAAGCCCATCTCTTTGATCAATGGAGTGATGGAGAGTAGCACTGCTAGTAAGTATAGAATTGCACAATATGATAATTTCCGAAAACCTGAAGTTTGTAGAGAGTTATCAAGAAAAACAATTCATGACAAATTGGAATCTCAGATTAGATTTCTGAAATCATTAGAAAGAAAAGATTCTGAGAAAATAATTCAAACATTACAAAAGAAAATATCTGAAATTACTATTCAGAATTATGAATCCATAGAGAAATCAAGTGCAAATGTGTACTTTCGATATTATGCCACTCTGTTTAATGAGAGA
Organism: Nitrosopumilus adriaticus; assembly: GCF_000956175.1. NCBI lineage: Archaea > Thermoproteati > Nitrososphaerota > Nitrososphaeria > Nitrosopumilales > Nitrosopumilaceae > Nitrosopumilus > Nitrosopumilus adriaticus. The sequence continues at coordinate 1,107,216 of NZ_CP011070.1, read as the reverse complement.
TTTGGATTCGAATCTCGTAATCAATCCTCTATTCGTATAACAAAGAGAAATGCATCAGACCCCATCAATGGTTTGCTAAATTATGGATATTCCGTACTTGCAGGAGAGATTTGCAAGTATGTCTGTGGATTTGGCCTAGACCCATACTTTGGATATATGCACAAGAATCATTCGGGATTTATGTCACTAGTGTATGATGTAATAGAACCATTTCGTTGGGTAGTAGAATCTTCAGTTTATGATATTGCACATGCAACCAATAATCGATACAAGATGAGGTTATCTGATTTTGTTTATACTCGGGATGGGATGGTAGTTCTATCAGATAGAGTAAAAAAGAATTTTTTGGAGAAATTGGAGAGGAATTTTCAAATTAAAAAAGAAGTAGAATTTAAGTTTGGTAGATCAAAGAAAACTGGATTGAATAATTTAGAAGAATTAACGATTGTGAAAAATTTTATTGTGACAATTATTGACCATTATTTTCGATACTGAACATAAACATTGTTATTCGTTAGCGTAACCTTTGCTCCTAGATACGAATCAGAAGATTCCTCAGGTGATACACAGATAGCTTCAGGCAAATTAAAATCCTTATTGATTTTGGAAGATCTAATTTTGATCACTCCTAGCGATTCATTTTTTTTGAAATTTTCAAATTGCTCTTTTATGATTATGGTCTTTGTTAATGTTAAGCCATCATCATTAGGAGATAAATTAACATCAAGTTTAAATGATTTTTTATTAATTGATTCTTTAAAAATTAAAAAAAATTTTAATTTAATGGAATCACTAAGAAAGTTTTCGATGTTGATAAAAACTCTTAATGATTTACCTGTACATATGTAAAAACTCATAATTCAATTTGTTATTCTGCAATAGGTCCCACTTCTTCCAACTCTCGTAGAATTCCATGATTTTTCAGAATTTGTTTTGAAAAATCAGTAGTGACTTGTTTAATTTCTCCATCAGAAGCTTCTTTTATAATTAATGCACTTTTGCTAAGAATACTACTTGGGATTCCCCAGGATATTTCGGTGATAAACTGAACATAATCATTAGTAAGCGGAAACAAATCATCACTTGATGGTTTTAAACGATATTCTTTCAATCTATTAATAATGAATTTTTTTACGTCTGAAAGAGCAAAGGGGGATAAGTTAATCTTTGCCATTTCCGGAATTCTTCTCATAAAAGTTTCTGTACCTCCGCCTCCTTTTTTACTGACATCTTTATCAATCATCTCTAAGAAGATTCTCCAAGATCCAATGGATGATGCAATAACAAAAATTATTTTACATAATTTCATATTTGAAGCTCGACATTCATTATATCCGTCCCATAATTTCTGTAAATCCCGCACAATAGTTCTAACTTGATCAATGGATGCTCTTGAAAGTAGATATTCCCATTCATCAAACAACAGAATCATATTTTGACATCCTGCTACATAGAGGAATTTTAGGAAATCTAAGAAAACGGTAAATGTTTCATAATTGTCTTTGATTTTAAATTCAGCCTGAATTTGTTTTAATTCTGTGTTGGTAATACTTCTTCCAATAAACCACTTCCAAGAAATTTCGTTTCCATCAGATAAATTTATCAGAACATTTTTCAATGTATTATCAATATCTAATGAAACAAAATCAACACGTTTTGCTAATTTGACCATTTCATCTTTCCCAATATTTCTAGTAATTCGAATCAACAAATCACTCAAAAAATTTGTAGGAATTCCAGTTTCAATTGTTTTCAAGAAAATAACTTTACCAGAATCTTTATTTTTTTGATATTCTTCTTGCATTTTTAATAAAGTGAATGTTTTACCCATTCCATAATCTCCATAAATTGTGATAATTCCACAACTATCTGCAGTAAGCAACTCTTCGGTCACATTTTTTATCTTATCCCAATCTTTTTTTCGTCCAACCATTGGAAAAGTATGTTTTTCTTCAAGGAAAGGATTTGAAGTTAGATTAAATTTTGAATAAGACATATCTATTGTACTAAGGATATACTGATATAAAATAATAGTATTTGTTTCCAATTATAATTCCTCCAGGCGTCTTCTTGATTGGAGTTGCGAACATTAATCGGGTTTTCCCAATACTATAAGGATTATTTTTGAGAATATTATAAAATGTAAAAGAACTTATCCTTAATTCTTCACAAACTTGATCTCTGAATTCAGGAATTGACACATAAGATGTATTGGGTGATTTCAGTACATTTGCAGCATTTTTGAAGGCTTTTTCAATATCTGATTTTTTTGGTTTATTTTCTCCTTTGAGCATAGTTTCATACTGCGATTCACGAACATAGAATTTTTTATTATACATAAACACCAATTCAACAAAGGTAAGGAGTTGAATCCAACTGCCAACAGGAGTAGGTTTTTTTGCATTTGGAACACCTATAGAGAACAATTCATCTTTCAAATCATTTAGAGATACAGAATTTTCAATCTTATTGTGGTGCCTCATTAAATAAGGGATTAATCGGATATTTTCTTCATCAATTTTGATAGTTTGATATGCAAGTCTTTTTTTATAACCTTCTTCAGAATTTTTTAAAAATGCTTCTATGCATTGAGTTCCATCATTTGTGATTTTAATATCTGTGCCTTCACCATAAATTAATTTCAAATTTCTTAACATCGGAGTAATATATGCAGATATAATTACTCTGGGAATTGCTTTGATTTCTTTTTTAATTGCCATTTGAATTAATTCTTGTTGAATTTTTTCCCATTGTTTAGGATGTTTTTGAAAAATTTGTAATGATTCCAAAATGATTTTTGGAGAACCCTTAAAATCCAATAATTCTTTATTTATTTTTGTCAATTCTACTTTTTCCAGGAGCGCATTTCGAAAGATAGGGACAGGATTCGGGGCATTTAGTAGCTAGATTTGGTTTAATTTTTTTGTATACCATTTGTGCAAGTCGATTTCTTTTTTCGATAAAATTTTTTCGTAAAACATCGCTAATAGGAAATACTTCTAATTCAAATAAAGGAGTAAACCGATTCTTGTGAGGTAAACAATACAGAATAAATCCACAATCTATGTCTTCATTGTGTTGTTTTTCATATGCTAGAGCATATCCAGTAATTGCTAATTTGTAAGATTGATCTTTTTGATCAAATTGATATGTTTTCATATCTCCAATTGCTTTTTCTTTATGAAAAACAAAATCAGGTGTTATTTTGTCTGCAAATCCCATTGCCTTTGCTTCTTTTATTTCTTCATTCAAAACTATCGGTACAGAATGTTGAATCAATGAAGATTTTGTGATAGATTCATTTCTAGAAATAAAATAATGAATTCTAGAGGATAATTGATTACTCTCAAATTCTAGAACTGAATCACAATCTTTCAGGATTTCTTTGATTTCTTTTTGTTTTAATTTATTGGAAGGTTTAGATATTTCTTTTTTAATATCTTGTAGCATTTTGGTTTTTTTTCTATTCAGATGTTTTTTTACATCTAAACTTTTTACTTCAGTATTTTCGATATATCTTCTTGAAATATCAAAAAATCCATAACACTGTCATGTAAAATCCTGCCCCGAATTCTATTTGCGTTATCTGGAGAAGAATCTGGAAGGTTTTTCACTTTTTTCAAATAGATATATCTTCCACTATCACAGTAATTGTAACCCACAGGACCAAAAGGCAATCCTATTGACAGATGGGGTTCAGGGGTTACATCATTCCAAACATAGCCTCTGTATTGTTCAGAGATTTTTTCTCCACCTTCCCCGTTTATATGATTTCGACAAGATTGAAATTTTGATTCAAACTGATTTATTTGTAAAACGGAACTCATAGTGCATATTCTCTTATGATCTTAATCAATTTTGTTGAATGTATTACTCCTTTCGAAATATCAAACAATAGTGATGTGCTCTGTTTCCAATGTAACTATGAAACATTCCAAATGGATGTAATCGTCTGCTGTCTTGACACCAAATTTGCTCATCTTTTGGAACCCATTTCTTTGATAGTCTAGTTACCGTATCAAATGCTAATGGCCACATTCTACCGCCCTTGTAGACATTATTTGTAACTACAAGCAAATACCCTCGTGGCTTCATCAGATCATAGACCTTGTCAAAAATTTCATCTTGTGCATCTAAAAACGAATCATACTCATCAATCATTCCAATGTCTTTTGAATTAGAACCATAGTCGACATCAAGATTTAATTTTTTTCTACTCTTTGATCTATCTACAGTATTTTTGAGTCCCTTGTTTTTTAATTGGTTCCAATATGGAGGAGATGTAATACAAAAATCAATTTGGGGGATTCCTTGTTTTTTGAATATTTTTTTTAAATTTCTAGAATCATCATTAATCACTAGTTGTTTTGTGTTATTTTCTGGGAATTCATTTAATCTCTCTTGGGATAATTCAGCATATTTTTTGTTTAATTCAATACCCACTGCATTTCGCTGCAGCTGTCTTGCAACTAGAGTGGTAGTTCCTGAACCTAGGAAGGTGTCTAGCACGAGTGCATTCTTTTTTGTGAAAAATTGAATATAATTTGCAACTAATTCTTCAGGAAAACTTGCAGGATGAGATATTTTTGAACCTCTCCCTTTTGGCCTCATCATAAACCATGAACGAGTTGCTTTTAGCCAATCAACAGTGGGCAAATCATTGAGGGTGTTTCTAGGATGAACTAGTGATTTTGCTTTTTCAATTAATGCCAAGGTTTGATAATTTCAAGATAGGTATATCCTGCAAGGTGTGATCGCTCATTGAGCAGGAAGTTTACTTTTTTGATGTATCTTTATGCCTGCAGGTGTGAAATGTTATTAATTTCTGATAGAAAGTAGCTGTAAATTGGCAAAAATTGATTTTGAACGATTAATGTGGCCTATGTTGGAAATAGGATCAAATAACGAAATCTCAGTTTCTGACGCAGAAACAAAATTGGCAAAACAATTCAAACTTACTGAAAAGCAAAGAAATCAACGCAAAAAAAGTGGTCCAGAGACAAAATTAAAAAATCGTGCATTTTGGGCAAGGAATTATCTGGAGCATGCAGGTCTTGTGACGGTTCCTAAGCGAGGATATTACCAGACAACAAAATTAGGTAAAAAACTTCTTAAAAAAAATCTAGAATATATTGATACAAAATACCTGATGGACCATTACAAAAAATTCAGAGATTTTTATAATACAGTTCTTGAATCAAAAAAACTTGCAAGACAACAAAGAAAATCAGAAACTGTACCAAAACAAACAGGAATTGTGGTCTTCTTAGATGCATTAGGAACTAAAGGAATATGGAATAGAGAAAAAGAGAAAAACAAAATAATTAACTCATGGTCTACTTATACAAAAAATTTTGAACAAGAAATCAAGAAATTAAACACTAGAGATTATTCATTCATGACATTTTCTGACACAATAATAATTGCTATACAACCATACAATAAACAAAAAACATTATTTGAATTATCTCCGATTCTCTCTAGTGCAATAATTGATAGTATGATTCTAGAACGCCCGATTCGTGGTTCAATTTCTTTTGGAGACTATTATTACAAAGGAAATGAATTCATTATTGGAAAGGCCATAGATGAAGCAGTTGAATACAATACTATTCCACAATGGATTGGAATTTCAGCTGCACCAAGTGCTCATTCGATAATTGAAAATATGCCGAAATCTCAATTAGAAAGTAGATATAAAAAATATGATATACCAACAAAAGAAACTTTGGAGCAAAATGCTTGGGTTGTAGATTGGGCCTCTACTGCAGATAATTATATTGAAGATGTAAAATTTGAAAAAAGAAAGAAAAAATTTCAAAATACTGCAGGATTATTAAAAAATAACATCAGTAAAGTTTTAGACATTAATGCTAACATCAAATGGCGAAATACTCAAAAATTCTTTGAAACAGTGAATTAAGATTTACTTTAAGAGAATCTGATCGATTTTTTTAATTGTTTCAAAATACTGATCAGTTAATTCGTCTTCACCTAATCTTGTAATTCTAGTGTAATCTCCAGCTTCTAGAAAATAGACGAATAATTCAGGTTCAAAGTCTTTCATATCTTGTTTTAGTTGTTTTATGGCTGGTTTTTCCAAAAAATCAGGAATTTCGTTTAATTTCCACACCATTATCCAATAACATGTATAGAAATTAGCGAATAGACAGATCTTTTGTTCATCTAAGAGGTTTGGCTTTAATTTATCATATATGTCAAGTCTAGATTTGAAATTTTTAAACTCTCGATTATAGTCTCTAAAAATAACATCAATTTGCTTTTTTCTTGCTAAAGATACAAGTTTTATTTTGTGACCTTTGGTATCTTTAATTTCGTATATTTTTTTATCTTCTTTTAACTCTCTAATTTTTTTGAGATATGTGGGATTGGATAGTATCTTTCCATGAGTTTTTTTAAATAAAGTGAAACTTTCATTTGTGCCAATACCCTCGTTTTCATGAATTATTTTCACGATTTCTTTTTTGATGTTTATTCTAATCTTTACCACCTAATTTTGACTAGTAAAATGTTGGTGGAATATGTCAACTCTAACATGATACATTAATCATGGATGAAATCCCTTACATAAAATATGGATCATTCAGATCCAATGAAAAAACAAAACCAGACATTGTAGAGTTTAAGGTAAAAGAACTAGATACCTTTGACACTGATTTTTCAACAAATGTCGTAGTTTTACAAAAAAGTGACAAGGAATGGAATGAAGTAATCCTTCCTTTGAAATCCCATGATTCAGTAAATGAATCCCTCCTGAGACTTTGGAGGCGAGGAATTACTGACAAATTAATTACTCCGGGTAAAGAATTTGTCTTAAAGACATGGTTAGGTCTATCAAAGAATCAAAGACCAATTAGAAGATTTGAGTTAGTCTTCTAACTCTTTTCTTTTTTTGTGATTACTATGAAAGATAAACAAAAGTTACTGCAACAACTAGAAGCATTAAAGTTATTTCCAAACAATAAACATGTCAAAGAATTACGTAAACAAATCAAATCTAAACTAAAAAAATTAGACATTCCACAAAAAGAAAAGAAAAAACAAAACAAAAACAAATCTAGAGCAGGAAAACTCCGACGATATCACAACTATATTAGACAAATTAGAAATAACTTTCCCAATTTATCCTACAAACAAATTCGCTCAGAACTATCTCAGAGACGTAAAGGAAAATCAGTATCAATACCGGATGTGATATGGCAGAATCCATCCCCGTAACAGATTACAAAGATTTGGGCCGATTACGCACAAAAAGGCCTCAAAATCGTAATTCTGCATACTCAAAATTGCGGAAAATCAATGCATTAGATACTGAAACACGTCATGGAGATATTTTTCTGATTGCTGATTCTGATGGATTATTTCTTGATAATATTACTCCTGAATCGGTAATACAATTTCTATTCTCCAAAAAATATCAAAATACTTGGAATTTCTTTTACAATTTAGCATATGATGCTGAAGTAATTCTCAAACTTCTTGATCAAGAACTGTTCAGATACAATTTGAGTAGAAAACTAGAATTTCACTGGAATGATTTCAAACTAGAATACATCCCATCAAAATTACTTCGAATTAAAAAAGGACATCATAGTGTATTGTTTTTTGATATTGCTCAGTTTTTTGGTAAATCATTAGCTGCTGCATATGAAGAAAATATAGAATCTTTACCTGAAGAGTATTTATCACTAAAAACAAAACGTGCAGAATTCTCTAAATGGTTTTACAGTCATAACAAGAAGAAAATTAGAAATTATTGTATTCAAGATTGCATCCTAACTAAGAAACTGGCGGAACATTGGATATCCTTATTCCATAATGCATTTTCATTTTATCCTGCAAAGTGGCCAAGTTCAGGATATCTAGCAGAAAAAGTTCTAATCAATAATGATGTATTCTTTCCAAAGTTTGACTCTATTCCTTACTCTATTCAAGATTTAGCTTTTCGAAGTTATTTTGGAGGAAGATTTGAGATGATAAAACGAGGATTTGTCGGTAAATCTTACCTTTACGATATCAATTCTGCATATCCATATGCAATATCCCAACTACCTGATCTTGATAATGGTAAATGGGTAAAAAGAAAATCAATTCATGAAAAAGCCAAACTAGGATTCTTCAAGATTTTAGCAGATATTCCAGATGATGAAATAATTCCACCTTTTGCATTTAGGGCTAATCAGAATATTTTATTCCCTTCAGGGAAATTTATCACATATTGTACGTTAGCAGAACTTCAAGCCTGTAGAGATGACTCTCAGTACAGGATTCTTGAAGGATATCAATTTGTGCCTAACAACACCATAAAACCATACTGCAAATTCATAGAATCCCTCTATGAAAAACGCATCAAACTCAAAAATGAAAATAATCCTTTAGAAAAACCATTCAAAATAATTCTCAATTCTATTTATGGTAAAACTGGGCAAAAAGTAAACAGAATAATCGGAAATTTATTCAATCCTGTAATTTTTGCATCAATTACAGGGCATACTAGAGCACAACTATACCGATTCATTACAGAGAACAATCTAGAGAAACAAACCATAGCATTTGCAACGGATTCTATCTGTGTTACAAAGAAACTAAACATTAATTCAAAGAAACTAGGAGAATTTTCATTTGATGGAGCTGCAAATGATACATTTTACCTACAAAATGGTTTTTATCGATTCAATGGTGTTTGGAAACAAAGAGGGTTTGGTAAACTAGGTTCTAAAGAGATCGAACACTTGGAAACATTTGAGAAGGATGATAAACTATTCTATAAAATTGCCATTAAAAGAAACACAAGACTACGTTCGGGGATTATTCAAAATAATATCAAAGATATCGGGAAAATTATGACTATAACAAAAAAAGTAAATCTCAATGCAGACAGAAAGAGATTATGGTTAGGAAAAATTAATGATATTAATCAAAAACAATACAATAATTCCATGCCAATTTCTTTAAATCATTTTACTAAAGAGCAAATTTGAGTATTTACTAGTAAATAATGTGTAAATTTGTTAGTAAAATATTGTAAATTTTACTGATTTGAAAAAGTTTACAACTTTACTGCGTAAAGATTTACGTAAGTTTTTGACGTAAACAAATTCTATCAATAATAGCAGATTGTAAATTTTACAATTATAAAATTAGATGATTTTATGTTATTTCATTCCAAAATTACTTAATTTTGTTTCAAAACAGAACATTTAGCTACAATTAGTTTTTGTAACTAATTTGATTCTGTAATAAAATATCTCTGTTTTTGGATTGTCACGCACTACAAATAGCTAAAAACAGCTTTTGTAGCTAATTACGCATGAATTGTAGCTGTTTGAAACAACGTTTCATTCGTAACAAAAGAGCTACAAATAGCTACAATTAGCTTTTGTAGCTATTTGTTACAGATTATAACATTGTACGAATATCATAATTACTAGTTATTTTGTAAAATTATTAGAAATTGAAGAAAAATAGGGAAAGGGACCCAATTACTGCAAAAATTTCATGGGTATTCATTGGAATAGCAGTCGGGATTGGAGTTTCTTTGACTGTGTTGTCTTTTTCTTTACAAATTCCAGTCAAAGATGGTTGGGATGTGGCAAACTGGGCAACCCTGGTAGTAGAAATAGGAATAGGCCTTGCTATTGCATCTGCTATCTTAATCTATGAAGGAGGTAAAAGAGAAAAATCACAAGAGCAACAAGATAGGATTACTGAAATTCTTGAAGAGGTGAAAAAAATTGAGGATTATCAACAAAAGTATTTGCAAAAAGAAGAACATGACAAAATTCAGAAGAAATTTGCAGCTCAGGATGCAATGCACATCCCATGTGTCTTAGCATATTCTTCAATGTATGACTTGAGAAAATTATTACTTACACCCGAGTCTGAACGCCTATCTGATCATGACAAAAGAATCGCAGATGAACGAAAACAGGTAGATACATGGTTAAAGGAAATCCAAAATGTTACAAATCAATATTCGTCCTCTCTTACTGACCAAGCAATTCTCTCCCTAAATGGAATTGTTTCATTTTATAATGATGAGACATTAACTAAACATTTTGGAGGTATTAAGGAAATGATAGATAAAGGCTTGACTTCAATGGACTTAAAACCGTTAGAACCAATTGAGGGATAATCAATTTGACAAAACTTAGAAAACACCCAATGTTAGATATTCATAAAATTAAAAATTTTGATAAACTCATTCCAAATTCCACATTATCAAATGTAATGGATAATGAATTACGAGATGTAATACGTGAATTAGATAAACGAAATGTAAAAATCTCAAAACAACTTAAAAAATACATCATTATAAGATTGGTGACTATAGTTGAATCATATCTACAAAATAATATTGCTTGGTTAGTAGATGATTATGATCTAAATGTTGAACGATTGTTTCAGGGTTCTGAAATTCCTATTCCGATAAAATATTTTAAAGAAATTCAAAAGAAAGATTTTACCAAGGGAAAAATTATAGCTGCAAACTTTAACTTTCAAAATTCTTCTGAAATAAACAAAGTATTTTCCAATCTATTGGGTTTGAATTTTTTTGATACATTACATGATTGGATAAGGTTTGGAATAAAAAACAATATAGTTCCTGAAAGTGAAATCCATCTTATTGATAATTGGGATAAATTTCAAGAGATCTTTTCATTGAGAAATACTCTAGTACACACTCTTCAAACCCCTCATAAAATTAGAAAAAATGCGGATTATTTTGAAACATTATGGGATACGACATGGCATTTCATAAATTGTGCTTATAATATGTCAGAAGATGTAATGTGGTATAGAAAAGGTAAAATCAAAAACAAAAAGGCAATTGAATTTTTTAAAACTCAGACAAAAAAATGGAATCAAAATTATTCAAAATCATGACTGCTATAGAATTATCTGTAAATATTCATTTTATTAATGATCTAGAAAATAAAATCAGCACAATAAGATGATCCTGGGAATTTGATGGAAGAATACACCAATGGGGAAAATCTTTCAGAAGAACAAATTAAAATTGCTAGAACAAATTCTACATTCAGAAAAGGCAGTGTTTAGATTAATTGGCAGAGTAAAGTAGGACATTACAAAATGAATGAAAAAGTCTTCTGTGCATGGTGTCAACAATGGAAACATGGCCATAAGGTCAAAACGATTAATCATACATACGAAGATGATTTAGGATCTGAAGAATGGAAAACGTACAAAATCAAAATCCACAAACATCACAAAGGAAATCAATTGTGTAAAGGTTCAGATAAAATGGTTACAATCAAACCAAAAAATTCTTGAATTTCATTAAATGAGTTTCTGAATCAATCAACTTCTACAAGGATACTGTTCTTCAAAGTCTTCAACATGCCATTTTCCATTATCATGTAATTTGAACAATACCATTGGAAATGGCTTCCCATCTTGTTGTTGACCAAATCCTGCATTATCTTTTACAGGGGATATAGGCTGAAAATCATACTCAAAATCAACATGCACATACTCAAATCCGGATTCTTTAGCATAATCTAAAATGGATTGAATATTAACTTCTATATCTCCTCCTGATTTTTCAATATTATATACATAAGATGGTAGTCCTATTTCCGCAAAGTCATTTCTTGCCACTCCATCTCTTTTGTTTTCTTTGTCTCTGAATTCTAAATCTGCAAATATTCTAAATGGTACTGTGGATTCATTTCCATCTTTTGTAATCACAGTTGGTTTAAAGCTATAAAACATACCTAAATAATTTCCATCCGCGTCCCATTTTTCACTATCATTACATCTTGAAATTATTACTTGAAATGGACCTGAAGAATTGTATTCACTTAGAATGCTTTGGTGTTCTATGGTATCTCCAGTATCTTCTAAAACTTCAAGTTGTTTATTGTTATTTTCTACCAATCTCCCGATTTCTGCAAGCATTTGTGTTGTGGTATCACTAGTTTCTAAGGCAGTTGCTAACATCATCATTGAAGCAAAGAAAGTCAATATTGCAACAACTAAAGTTAAATTATTTTTTAGAATATCTCTAATATGTTTTCACCAAATTTCACATAATCATACTTAATCTTAAAGACTTTCCAACGAACTCTCGTCATAATCCTAGTCTACCGTCTAAATTTACGAGTAAACGGGGGGCATTCTATTTTTATTGATAAAGAGTAAAAAGGCAGAGCCCCCCGTTTACGAATAAAATTATGACAGTATACTAGAAAAAGGGGCGGCACCGAACATCCTTCTTATTAATCCCAAAAACAATAATTCCCTCATTGCAAAAATATGAACTAGCGCAAGACCAAGTATCACACTATTACAACACTCAAATCAAAAGAATACAAAACAAAATCAAAAAAGAATTATCTCAAAATAATCAAAAACTCATTAGCAAATATCACCAAGAGATGATTATTCAATCCCTTGCTAAAGCCACCCAAGTCAAACAACTACAAACAATTCTGACCCTTAGCAAAATGCTCAAAAAAGACTGGAAAGATGCCACAAAATCAGACATTCGAAAAATTGCATTGCAGATTTCAAAAAAATTCTGTGACAAACTAGGCAAAGAGACATTTTATTCGTATGATCATAAAAAGATGTTACGGATATTTTTTAGATGGTTCAAACTCGGGTCCCGAAGTTACATCGAAGTTGGTGACCCACCTGAAACAAAACAGATTAGAACTCATCTAGTATTCAACAAACTTGCAAGAAAAGACCTGATTTCACAAAAAGATAGACTGAAACTACTTGATGCATGTAATGGGAATTTACGTGACAGAGCATTCATTGACTGTCATTTAGAAGCAGGAACCAGACCTGCAGAGATTCTTAATTTGCAGATTCATCATGTACACTTTGATAATCTTGGCGCACTAATCCAAGTAAGTGGAAAGACTGGGACGAGGATTGTTCGTCTAATAAAGTCTGGACCCTCATTGTCATCTTGGCTTAACGTTCATCCATTAAGAGACAATTATGATGCACCACTTTGGATTAAAACAAGTAAGAGAAATTTTGGAGATTCTATGACTCATGCAGCAGCTAACGCCATGATAAAAAGAAGAGCAAGGATTGCAAAACTGAAAAAACCAATTAATTTGAATTTGTTTAGACATTCAGCTGCAACTGATGCTGCAAATTATTTGACAGATGCGCAAATGAGAGACAGACATGGATGGAGTTCATATTCCAAAGTCCCTGGAAGATATGTTCATCTCACTCACAAAGATGTCGATAATGCAATGACAAAATATTATGGATTATCAAGGGCAGAAAGTAGAGGTTCGCCAATAAAATGTAGTATCTGTGAGATGCAAAATAATCCTGAACAAAATAATTGTTGGAAATGTGGCAAGGCATTGTCTCTAAAATCAGTCATTAATAATTCTCAGATCTTTGGGAATATCTCAAAAAATCTGTCTATTTCTTACTATTTGATATAAAAAAAGGCTGTAATGCCGGGGGTGGGTTTCGAACCCACGACCTCCAGATTATGAGTATTGCCTTAGTTGGAGAACCGTTAGAGATTACCAAGCGAACTGGCACTCTAACCAGGCTGAGCTACCCCGGCATAATATTAGTCAGAAAATTTGGGAAATTAAATGTTATAACACGATCTAAATCAAATTATTTTTCAAAGAATGATTCAATTCCTTTTTACGAATGAAATTATGACAGTTGTCGTAAAGTACTTTATTATGTTCATAATTCCCAATTGAATTATGGGCTGTTCATATAATGCAAAATTATTCTCTGGAACTTATGATTGTCCCTATGAAGAATTTGATCATAGTGGTTTTTGTAAATTTCATCATCCTACTTTTTGGAAAGAACGCAAACAAAGTCACGACAGTCAAGTTAGAGATATGATAAAAGAGCAACTAGAACAACACCGTCCATTGTATTTAGTAGGTTTTCATATTCCGCTGTTTGAATGGCCAGAAATTATTCATGCGGAGATTCATTGTGAATTTGCATATTTTGAAGAAGCCGTAGATTTTGCTAATGTGTATTTTACAACTATAACTAGTTTCTATTATACAACATTTGAAAAAGTAGTAAATTTTCAGTTTTGTGATTTTTCTGAGACTCCTATTTTTTTCAAAACTACCTTTAAGGAAGATGCGATTTTTGTAGGTAGTAAATTTCGCATGGGTGCAAATTTTTATGAAAGCATATTTTTGCAATGGGGGAATTTTTCGAGTGCAAAATTTGCACAATCTTCATTTATGCCTGGAATGAGATGTCATGATAGAATTAATTTTTCATCTGCAAGTTTTGAAGGGGCAACAAATTTGTCTAGAGGAGAATTCATTAATGCCAATTTTTCATATGTTGATTTTCATGGTGAATTAGATCTAGCGTACATGAAATTTCCTAAAATAAATACTGCAAAAATCAAAACCCTGGGTTATGAAATCCCTATTAACTTTGATTTTTCAACAATGCGTCAAAGAGTTCGTGTATCTGGGAAGGTGAATGAACCAGTTGTTTTGGAAGGAGTTTCATTTTTAGGTGTAAACTTACAAAATTTTGAATTTAACAATGTAAAGTGGTTGTCACCCAAGCGAATGTGGCGTAAAGTAATAATCAATGAATTAATGCTTGAAAAAAATAAAAATTATGATGATGTATCAGATATTTATGCGCAATTAAGAAAAAATTACGAAACAAGATTGCGATTTACTGAAGCATCTAATTTTTTCATAGGTGAATTAGAGTGTTTAAAAAAAGGACTTCAAAAGGGGTCTGTTCGTGAGAAATTATCTTCTATCATGTATTCTATTCATAAATATTTGTCATTGTATAGTGAAAGTTATTTTCTTCCATTAGCAGTTTGGGCACCTGTATTGATTTTATCATTTCTTGTATTGCGTAACTATACAGGATATTGTGCTGTTTCTGATGAATGTCATTTAGTGGGCAGAGTTACAGATAGTCTATCTGCATTTTTCCTATTTCCTAGATCTGAAGGTTTGTTAGATGTTTTAGAGAGAGTACTCAGCATCCCAATTTTAGGTTCTGCATTTGTTGGATTGAAAAGAAAATTTGAAAGAAGAAAATAATTCAAAATCACTCGTAAAAATAAGATACTCCCCATAAGTTCTAAAAATTCTCAAAATTCTTTATCAAGATGTATTTCTCATCGGAATTGTGGTTCAGATAGGAATCAAAACTGAGACAGTAAAGTGTACTAGATGTAAAAAGAAAATCAAAGCAGAGGTACTTTCAGAATCTCTTGGCACCACAAGTATCAAAGGTACAAAGATTAACAAAACAATCAAACTTGAGCATCACAAAAAAGAGGGCTTTTTTAGTAGAAAATGCATAAAATCAGGCTCTAGTATGATTATGCATATTTGGCATCCTAGTGATAAAGTAAGAAAAACAAGATGTCATTATTGTAAACGTAAAGTTTCAGCTTTTATTGTAAGGAGTAATTCTCGAAATAATGGTTTTCATATACCTGTAACAAAAAGTACTACAATTACTACCATGAGATTACTATACCACAAGAGAGAACGCAGAAAATGCCACGGTTCTGGTAAAATTGTTAAAGAAAAATCTTTAGATTATATCGACAATGATCATCCATAAGTTCTGATGATTCTGGCATAAAACACTCTTAAATTTATATAATTATTCTGATGATTATTGGATAATACAAAATTTGCAATTACCATAATTATTACAATTATTTCATTAGTTATTGCACAAGGGAATTTTATGAATGAAATTTTAGTTCATTTTGAAATTTCTGATGATTTAATTTCTGAATCATCTATCACCCTAAACAATTTTGGATTGATTCAGGCATCAAATGTTAAAGCTTTTGTGACTCTCAACAATACTGCAAATATCACTTTACAAAACTGCATAGAGGGAACAATTTCTTCACTTGGTGAAAATAGGCATCTAATTGAATTTGATAGAATGTCTCCAAATCTAAAATGTACAATTAATTCTGATATCGCTAACGTGAAGATAAAAGAAGCAACGATAACATCTGAAAATCATTCAGCATATATTTATCAATTATCTGAAATCCAAAGAATTTCTACTATATTTTTAGTAATGATATTAATTACTAGTGGATTCTTTGTTTGGATTTTGTATTATCCGGTAATCTTTCTGTATAATATTTTGGGTGCAAAAATTTTCTATAGAGATATTGAAAAACCAGAGTTTAGTGAGGAAATTAAAGAATTCATTAAAGACGAATTTGCAATGCGTACTACTACCATTTTTGAAGCAATTATTCTAAAATATGTATATGATGGAAAAACAACAAAAGGACAACTTATTGCTAAAACGAATATGGACCCAATGTTAGTGTCATTTTTCTTAGATTTGCTAAAAAGAAAACAACTCATTGACAAGGATAATTTACTTAATTCTGAAATTCAAAAATTTATCGATAATCTTAAAAAATCATAATAACAAAATAAATTATTACTAAGTAAAATCAACAAATACTACTTTGTAACATGATCTTTTATTCTGTCCACAATTCTCTGCACATCTTTTTCTGAGAATATTTCTTTTCGTTTTTCTATCCATTGATTAATTGTAATCAAGTCTTTTACTACAACAAATTTGTATGTAGGATTATATTTCATGTTTCCTTGAAGGGTCAACAAGACACTAGTAACCATGGGTTGTTTTGGATCGCGCCATGATTTGAGAGAAATCCACAAAACTCGTCCTGCACGTTCTGCTTGCTCATGTGGTTCTAGTCCACCATTTGCCCTGTGTTTGAAAATGTAAGTATCAGTCCAGTTTTTGACTTCGATTGGAAATATTCCTCTCTTTGATACTACAACAAAATCCATTTGAGCAGATTTTAGATTCTTTTTACCATTGTATGTAACATAATGAGGTAACTCCATGATAACACCGCAGAAAATATGATGATTATCATCAAGTTTCGATAGAGTATCTAGTGCACGCAGTTCTCCTTTTGTGCCTGAATGGAGGGGGGTATCCTTGTTGTTTTGAATTTTATTTATTTGTCGTTTTTTTCTCCATCTGGAGAATTTATTGATTAATCCTTTGTCTTCAATGGAATGATATTGTTTTTTGAATTCTTTTTTTACAATATCCATATCATCAATTGATTTGACTTCTTTGGGAAGTTTGTCTAAGAGCCTCTTTTCAGTATCTGCCCGACCATAGATTTTGGCCATGGTTTTTTAAAATTTCAATAATATTTTAGATGGTGTTGAAAAATTAAAACAACAAAATAATAAAATAAGAGAATATTGCTGTCAGTGATTTTATCACGGCAATCGTAAAAATTACGCTATCTGATTTAGAATTTAAATCTCTAAAACAAAAATTATATCATACTTTTAATTTTATCAAGATTTTCTAAAAATTCTGTGAATCCTTTTGGAGATAATATCAGTACATGCCATTTTGCTATCTGTTCTCTTGAATATTCATCTAATCTACTTGAAAGGGGTTGAGGGAATTGAACTTCTTTTGGTGTGGGGTGTTCATAAATAATTGAATCCACTTTTTCATATTTTGGATCTTTAGTAATATGACCCATCGAAGTATCAATATCCTCCAAATCAAATTTACACAAATACAAATTGGCATTTGTTACTATTATTGGGATGTAAATATTTGGGGAATTAGAATATCCATTTCCAGAACTTACTTGTTTGATTATATCATCCAATATACAACCATAAGTTCCTTTGATTATTTGCCTAGCGGTTTCATCTACTTTGGTTTTCTCAGAACGAAAATATTCTGGTTTTATCTGCTCATTTTGTAATGCCAAAGCAAAATCAGATATGTCATGTTTGAAAATACTCCAATGAGGATACTGGTTTGTTTGAACAAAAATCGGATCTCCATGTCTATCTGTTTTACTAATATTGAAAAGTTCTATTCTTCCATCTCTTCTAATATTTTTAGAAATTACCCTCATAGGTTCTGTATTTTGTTTTAGTTGGAAAAAACACCAATCACTATAACGAGGATCATTTTTCTTAACTTCCACACATAATCTAAATACAATAGTTGGATCAAATTCAATTGGAATTACTTTTGTGGCATCAATATCCACAGAAGTTTCTTGTTTCATTGAGAGTAACTGTGAATCAGACATTGCTTTTGCAAAATGATCTGCAGGTATTGTACGATCTGCCAACAAATGAGCGTATATGAGCGATTGTTTTTCTGGATGAGTTAAAAAAGGTGCTGCAGAAACCGGTTTTTCAACAGTCGTTTCCCAATGTTTTTTTGTTAATTCATTTAATACATGAAATTGTAAAAATGCGCCACTTTGATTTAGTGCATTGGTTTTTTTATCTAATTCTTTCATACCATTAGTTTCTCTTCAATTCCTGCAACATATCTTTTCTTTCTCACGGTTTAGTATTTCTTATAAAAATCAGGTGTACAATATGATGTATTAGGATAATTATGAATTAATTCTTCATACATTTTCATTCTTTGTACATCTTTTGCATAATGCATTTTTCTATGACAATTCGCACAAATCACTATCAAATTTTTACTTGAATCATCATGACTTTTAGCCCAGGGAATGATGTGATGAACTTCTGCATATTTGCCCGATTTTTTCTCAAAATGAGGAATTTTACATATCTGACATTTTTCATCAAATAATTTTCTTAATTCTAAAACAATTCCTCTATATCGTACATGTTCAGTTTTAGTTCTAACAGTAATGGTTCTTGTTTTACTACCTCGTTTTGTAGTAAGTTTATCCATATTTGCAATATTTTTTTTAATTTGTTCTTTGGATTCTTTTTTTGTTGTAGTTAATTGATAATCGATTTCTCTTTGAAATGCATCTTCTTCAGTAACAATTGCATCTGCTTCTGGTAGTAATGAGAATACATAGACAAGTCGGTTTATTTTACGATGATCTTGTTGAGTTTCTTGAGCAACTTTTACGACTTTTACTTTTCCAATGTATTGATGTAAACTACCAAGTGAATATTGTCTAAATAGGTGAATTGTAGTTTTATTTTTATTTGAATCAATTAACCATTTGTTTGGACCCGTTGGAGTTTGGTCTCCTTCTTGCCCTCTTCCTGTATAGTAGTAAACACCAGTTGTTGTATCATATCTATCATGATAGATATTATGATCTTGCCCTGGTTTCGGATTCGGATTAGGTGCATCTAAGAATACTACTACCAAATTTTGATCTATACTAGGTCTAATTCCCCCTCTGTTTGCTACGTGAAAATCCTTCCAGATCTTACTTTTTGGATAGAATTCATTAATAGTATAATTTAGCAACATATGATTTTCTTATTGGTATTATTAAAATTGAATTTAAAGATAGATAATCGTTATAATCCATAGATATTACATTATGAATCATGCAAATTATTCGAATTCGATTAAAAAATTTTTTATCATTTGGAACAAAAATGCAGGAATTAGAATTTTCAGATCTAAATACAATTGTAGGGCCCAATGATTCTGGAAAAACTAATGTGTTTAGGGCAATTGAATTAGTTAAACGTCACATCAATCAAAGAAATGTTCCTGCCGAAGCTTATTATCATAATTTGGATTTTGAGAAACCTTATGAAATTGAAATCGACATAAAATTTGATCAAGAAGAAAAAGAGATTTTATTAAATTTTCTTGTATGTGCAATCATTCATCAAGATATTAGGCCTAAAGAAAAGGAAAATCAAAGACGAAATTTAGAGATTCTTAAAAAAATTTTACTTGGTAAAGGGGAAAAATTTTTCTCTGATTTTTGTGAGGAACTAACAATTGTTGTTGATACTGAAGGAAAATCACGTTACCCTCCAGACATTTATTTTAAATTTAACAAGAATAACCAATATCTATATTTTCAAAGTTATCGATTAACAAATAATCTAAAAAAACGAGACAGTCATACTATTAGAAATATTTCAGATATTATTTTAACTCAGGCTAGAAATGAAATTCCAAAACTGAATGATTGTATTTTAAATATCAAACAAAAATTACCCAATTTGGATAATTTCTCTTACAATGTTTTTGATCATATTTTAGAAATTACTGAAGATAGCGTATCTTCTGAATTTGGAGGTTTTCGTCTAACTGAATTTGAAGCTAACAAGGAGACATTTCCAGAATTTATCAGAACAAGGAATTTTATTCGCTCAGTAAGTCCAGAAGATGAGAGTGCAAGTTTTGTAGACATTGTTTCACATATTTTTAAAAAATCCATAATTAAAACATCGGATATTAGAGCTAGGCCAAAAGTGATCCAAAGTCCCAAAGATCTTCAATATTTTGATGAAATGATAAATATTTCTGGTGAAAATTTAGCAAAGATTCTTTTTTCTTTAGCAAATAGTGATAATCCTAAATTAAAAACCCAATATAGAGAAGTTACAAATGAATTTAAAAAAATTACAAACGGTTTAGAGTTAGAGGTACAAGTTAAACCAATTAAATCCAAAATTAAAAAACGACACTTACGAGAATTAGAAAAAGAATTTGATAGATTAGACAATGCTACAAATATCGCTATGGCTGATGAGGAAATTGAAATTGTCAAAGATCATTTGTATGTCCAAGTCATAAAAAACAACATTCCGATTCCAATTGAATTTGCGGCTGCAGGGATTATTGAATTAGCAATTTTGTTAACAGCTGTAATTGGTCACAAAAACAAAGTACTTCTATTAGATGAACCAGCTTTGAATTTACATTCAATTTTACAAAGAAGAGTATTACAATTAATACAAAAAGCAATTTCAAAGAACAAAAATCAAGTTATCTTGATTACTCATTCTCCATATTTACTAAATCCAGAAAATTTTAAGAACTCATGGAAAATTACATCTCCAAAACCAGGATCAACCGTAGTGAATTTGAAAGAAATTATTGATTCTATGAATACAAATGAACGTGAAAAGACACTCACTAGATTATATAATTCTGAAATACGCTCAATATTATTTCAACATGGAGTGGTACTTGTTGAAGGTCCTTCAGATAAAATCGTTATTGAAAAAACCGATAGATATTTGACAGATAATCAACTTGATGGTCCCAATATAGAAGATAATGAATGGATGATACTTGATGTGGGTGGAAAAGATTCTTTTTCATTATTGCTAAAATTAGTCAAGAAACTAAAAATTCCCCACACTTCTGTGTTGGATTATGATAGTTTGATGGAATGTACTAGAAAAATTTTCATAGATGGCCAAGAAGTAATTACCTCTTCTGCAATTAATGCAATAGAGAAATCAGAAGGACTTTCACAATCCGAAAAGTCTTTTATTAAAAAAATTAGATCTTCCATCATACCTAAAAAAGAAAAATCAAGAACTGATAAAATTATTACAAGATATTGGTATGATGATAATTTATTAAAAAAACTAAATACAATTGCACGGAAACACAACATGTATGTTCTGATAAAAGATTTGGAGGGGTCTTTACAAACAAGTACAACTTCTAAAGACAGTAAACCGTTAAGGGCAACAGAACATATAACTGAACTACTATCTGAAAATAAAATCCCTAAAGAAATAAAGTTAGTAATGAAATTTATTAAAACAAAAATTAAAAATTAATTTTTTTCTAAGTTAAACCATTTTGTAAAATATTTGTTTAACACAAAAATAAACAGAGTAATTAATCCCCCATAAATTAGAGCAGAAATCATATCTGTTAACAAATTATAAGCTGGGGATGGTGGTAGAAGATATATTCCTGGAGGCCTATCATTATCACATCCTAATTCAAAACTATTATCTGCAGCAAATAATGCTATGGCTGCCCAAAAAAACAACACTAATGTTCTAAATCCTCTTTGTTTATTTTCCTTAGAATGTTTTATTTCATACTGTCTACTTCTTTTTAGAATTAATACCCAAATTGGACCAATTAACAAAAGGATATACTCTATATCCCCAAAAAAATCATCTAAAATTTGAGCCAATGCTTCACATGGTACATAAAGTTCTGGAACTAATTCGGTGAATGGGACTAACGCAAGAAACACTTCTGAGGTTGATATCCCTAACACATACCAGACAAAACCTGTAATAACAGTACTAAGAATAAAAAAACCAATAATATCATCTCTAGTATTGGAATCAATTATTTTTATAAGGCCTTTTTTGGGCCAGTTGTAAATTAAATTCTCCAGACATTCTGCAACATATTTTTTTGTAATCATCCAAACGATGAAAAAAACAAAATATGTTAAAACAGGAATTAAAAAAAGATGATGTACTTTGACGCTTTCATTTATAGGATAGATCATAAATGAATTGTCTTGAAAATCAATAGTCAATAGAAAATACAGAATACCAATACAGGTGATAAAAACAATACTGCTGATGACATACTTCCACCTATTATCCATCATTTTTCAAATATTTTTGAAATGATTTAAAGAAATAGAAATAGAAAAATTTACAGTTTCTTCATCAATATTCTTCAAATTTCCAAGCCATATCCTTTTGTTATCTGCATTAAGATCAATCTGTCTTGTTATCTCGGAAAATTTACCAATTCCTTCAATATTGTTTTGAATAATAGATGAACGTAATTGACCTGCTCGAAGCACTTTGAACTTGTAAAATAACTTTCCATCTTTTTCCACCGTATCTAGATGCTCAATCTCTTTAGTTCCTAAATGGCCCAATCCTCTCTGCTTCCATTTGCCATTTATTCTGTAAATGCCGTTTTGTAAGAAAAATACATCATCACCAGATTTATCCAAACTAAAGACCCCTAGCTCATTTGAGCTAGAGGTTATCTTCCTAGTTGTACATACAGAATCAGTGGCAAAAGCCACAATTTCACGCTCAATTTTGTGCTTTTGAACAAATTCATACAGTTGAGCACGGGCATGGCCAGTAATGGCTGAAAATATTATCGGATTAAACAGATTACCTATCTTTCGATTAATTCTCTGACCCGTTTTCCCATAAATAGAATTTAGAATCAATTTGATTGGTAGTTGCAATGGTGAACCATCTTGTTTTAGTTTCAGTCTCTTTTGATACATTTCTGTAATGAAATTTTTGTAAGGATACTCCTCTACATCTGGAATGAATTGATATGAATCAATGATTTCATACATGGATTCATCATTACATGCCAACAGTTCAGGTAATGTACAGAATGTTTCAAACTTTCCACTGGGGAAAATTATCATGTTATTGTTTCTAAATGGGAATGGTGGAACATGTTTTAGATCAGGAATGTCTGCTTTAATTCTAAAGAAGCCTAGTTTTGAATCTGGATGAATTGATTTTCGTTTTATCCATCTTCCTTTTGATAGATTCGGGATTTTAGTTAGTGCATATGGGTATGCAGAATTAATATCATAGATGTATCCTGTCCCAATGAATCCTCGCTTTAGCATCTCAAACCTCCCGCCAAAATAACACCTGAATGCTAATTCCTGAATCTTATATGGGACAGTGTTAAACTTTGGAATATCTATTTCATTATTTATCAAAACTTTTTCTGCCAGATATCCTGAACTAATCCATCGATTAGGATAAAACTCAAATGCATCATGAAATAGTGTAATCCATTTTTCTGCAAGTCTTTTAGTTAGTATACAATCAGTGATACAATAATTTCTCACTTGCTGTTTGTTTCTATTATAGAACCGTTTTGTAAAATGTGAGCGTTTTTGTTTCATTTTTAGATACTCTTCAGGTAATTTGCCAATGTTTGATTGATATGCGTCAACTAGTTTCATGTGATAGAACTGTGCAATATCAAAAAAGACTGTACTGTGATGTCCTTTTTTTATTGCAAGTTTCTTTCCATGAATGTACTGTATGGAATAACCCTCAAAGGAAAAATCAAGAGACCTAGTTTTTAGATATGACTTTAGATTCTCACCTAAGAGTTTCAAAATTACTCCTGCATCAAAGGTTAGATTGTAAAAAAAGTTCCAAGTTCCTTCATATCTTTTGGAAAATAGCCATTTTATGACTGATTTAGGCGTGATTTTATCTAAATAATTGCCCTCAGAGTCTGCAATTAGGAAAATATCTCCATCATGAGTCTCTGTATCTAATGCACAGATTTGGCGTAGTTTGGAATTGGCATATCTTCTGTCTTGATGACCTGTAGTGTATAATCCTGTAAGGGACTTGCTATCACTTATGGGGAGGGATTCTGCCATATTGCATCAGGAATTGATGTTTTTTGTCCTTGTGCTCTTACTTTGAGCTGGGATCGTATCTCTTTGATGGTGAGATTTGGGAAATTCTTTTGAATTTGTTTTACATAGTTCCAGGTTCGTTTTACTTTGGCTGAGCGATTAGCATTAGCAATTGCGTGTTTTTCTGAAATGGAAATTTCTGGTTTTGATTTTTTTATATCTAATTGCTTTAGTTTTGTTTTGATTTGTTTTCGTAATTGTTTTACCAAGTTATTATTTGGGAATAACTTTAGTGCTTCAAGCTGTTCTAATAGTTTCTTTTTATCATTAATCATTATCATCACCTAAAAAAAGAAAAGAAATTCAGAATTTGAATCTGAATCGTCTTATTGGTCTGTTTTTATTCTTTTTTGAAGTTCCTATCCATGTCAAAATCTTGAAGGTTGTTCCAACGACTAGTTTTCCATCGTTTTTGGCCTTTAGCCATAGTTTTAACAACCCTTTGTTTGCAGATTCAAAACTATGTAGAGGAATAATTTTTTCCTCTCCATCTACTATCGCTGGAACGTTTTCTGAATATTCCGATTTGGAAATATTTGTTTCAGTAACTTTGACTAGTAGCGTATCTGGATTTTTTTCAGATTTTGACATGTATTGTCCCCATTTAAGAAATGGGGTGTGTGTTTGACTCATTTTTTACCTCCTTTAGGGTTTCCACATGTACAAGGTGATAACTTGATAAACTGTTCACCTTGTTTTTGAACTAAAGATACTTCTAATCTTGTAGGTTCTGAATTATCACACATGTTTGATAGTGCAACTTTTGGAAGAGCAATGACTCGAGATTTGTTCATATCGGATACTGCTCTAGATCCAAATTTGGTTTCAATAAACTCGGAAACCTTGTTTTTGGAGATTTTTATGCCTGTCTTAGGCATATTCTTTACTTTGTTCATACTATAATCTATGTTAGGAGTATTCTTATAGGGTACATTATGTACCCTAGGGTACTTAGGAGAGGGGTACTTGGATTATATTGAAAACGCAATTTACAAGGAAATTAAAAAACACAACTCGTTACGTTGGGGAGAATTAAAAAAATTAGTTGTTCCAAAAACATGTTCGGATAGACCATTCAGAGAAACTTTGAAAAGAATGGTAAAAAATAAAATTGTTGTTAGGACACAAGTGGATAAACAAAATGTTCATTATGCTACAAAATCATCTAAACTTTCTGAAAGTCTTATTGCATTTTTATCCGATTATGAATTGAAAAAACTAGAAGAGCATTTGAACTTATATGATAAGAAAAATATTAAGCTTAATGCACTACAACGAGCTAATTCTTTTTCATCTTTTATGAAAGTTATTGGGGGAATTGAACTTTTTTGGAAAGAATTTTTTGAACAATTTCCATCTATTAAGAATAAACAGTTTGAAAAAAAATTTGAAAAATTAAAAGATAGATTTTATGAATTATATCTCACAGACGAATCAAAACCCGACGAATGGTCAGAGATTTTTGCTAGCATATACAGTAATGAATCATCAGTATGGTATAAAGAAATTCAAAAAACTCTGAAGTAAATTATTGATTTTTGATACATTCTGCATGCCCCCATTTCTGAGACAAATAATCACATGCAGCCTGTAATGTTTTATCCTTGATTGGAATTTGTTCTTCACATACACAGCAATAGTAGATGTGTTTTTGTAATTCTACATGAGAGTTATGTGCAACAGATAATGCATAGTGAATATGGCCTAGTTTGTTTTTTCCAACTTGTTCGGATATCCCATCAGCATAATTTACCAAATTATTTATCCAGTATTTTGGCACTAGCATTTTCTCTTCAAACTCTAAATATTCTTCATATGATTTTTTAACATATTCGTAATTCAGGCCAGTCTCAATGATTACATCAGTTGGTTTCTTGTTTTTCTTGAATAATGAAAATACTTTTGCCTTGTCTGGATCTCGATTGTTTTCAGGCAATTTAGGCTCAAATTTAGCCTTAATTTTGCTGATTTGTGAGGGATTGTATCGCTTTATGTTCCCTGAAATATCAAAGCCAGTCTTTGCGATTTCTCGAAAGTTTGTTCCTGATTTTATCATCTCATAGAGTTTCTTTTCGGCCTCATCTATTGTGCTGAATTTAAGAACTGTTTCTTGTTTTGTCTTACTCATTTGTTGCAGTCTTGTTTTTTCTTGAATACTTGTTGTTGGTTATTGTGTTATTCTTGTTTTTCTAAACTTGAGTTTATTTTTCTTGTTTATTCTTGTATCTGATAATTATTCTTAAATCGATAGTTGATTTTTAATTTAAAATAATCTATATCGAGGCTAATTACGCATATTTGAAAATAATCTCATAACAAATCTCTATGATCAAACGGAAATCAAATTGGTAGACTGCAAGTTTTGGTCATGAAATTGACAAGGAATTTAGCCCCACACAACCAACAGTTGAATTATTTCAGAAACTTATAGTAAAATTATTTAGAGCTAGGAATTATGTTTTGACCACTTTCAAAAATTATATGACTATTAATGGTTCCTTGAACTTTTGAAACTCGGACAAAAACAGAGCCATCAAATCCATCCAAAAAAACTTGATGAGTACGCATCATGGCTTTTTTTCTACCTTCTAAAATTTTTGTATCTTTGTTAGGCATTACTATGACTGGCGATTTAGGATGGTCTTCTTTTTTATTTGATTTTGAAATAAAAAATTCTACATACCAAAAAAAAGGACTTTTTTCTTTATCATTTAATTCTGTAACTTGAAATATTCCATTTTCCCGGGCCTTTGTAATTATTGGCAATCTTCGCTTTATTTCATCAAGAGACTCATAAAGTTCAAACCTTAATTCTTTTGGTAATAAATCCATTTTATTCAAATCAGATATCTTGAAAATGAACCACAAGTAATTATTTTCATCAATTTTTTTTGTTTTTTGTGATTTGAATCTTGTACCGTCAAATTCTTTTTCTTGAACAGTAACATGCCAAGAATCCAAATTATTCTCTAGCGTAAAATGATCTACGTGTTTTTCAATTCCATTTGATAATAACTCATCTTCTCCAAAATTGAGAAGTCTTTTGTCTACCACACCAGGGAAAAATATGATGTTTCTGTTGGTATGGCTAAATGCTCCTAGTACATGATACTTTTTTTCATCACGAATGAAAACATATGTGATTTTTCCGGGATATTTTGCATCATTAAGAATTTTTCTAAAAGGACGTATCATGGAATGGTTTACATCAGTACAAATTCCCGATCCTTCAGGCATTGAATATCTGATTTTTAACGTTGGCGGATTGTCGATTATTCTATAAGAAAAACGTGCAACTCCTAATATTCCACCAGTCCACTGTGATTTTTTTGCCATGTTTTTAGACCAATTCCATTTGAGTATCATTCATCTGTGTTGCATACATTTTCATTAAACACGAAGTGTCAATACGTTATCAAAGAAAAATAATTCAGACTTCCAATCTAAAATTTTATGTAATGGATTTTGAACTGGGGGCCATTCATTTCTACCTTCAAAAACTCCCAAATTTGTAATATGCCAATTTTTTGAATCCAAAATAAAATCACGCTCTTTTGTTAAATTTAATTTAATTTCATATGCAATATGTAAAAGACTTGAAAGAGCGGCAAGTCCATGAATTGTGTTTTGTAATGAACCATATTCTAATCCTTCCGGAAGAGAATGCTTGAGTTTATTGTATGCCTCCCACCACATAACATTGTCTGTATTACTTCCTAATTCGTTAAATGGATGAAGTATTTTGTATCCTTGATATGCTGAATTTTTAAGAATGACTGAATGACTAGTAAACATCCTCTTCTGGTTTAATTCGGGATAATAATCCCAAAACCCAGGTTTGTTTTTTTCTGTTGTGAATCCCAAAGCATTGAAAATTATTTTGGTCATTGCCTCTATTTGGGGTCCAATGCCCAGTAGAATTGAAGCCAATAATGGAGATTTGGTTAAAGTCCAATCATTATCAACATAAGGCACAATATCGCTAAATTGAAGGAATTGCTTTTCATAAATCGAACATAATTTTCCCATTTTAATTAATTGTTCATCCAGTTCCATGATCTTAGTTATTTTTTTAGTGTATTACTTTTTCCAATATGCTTAAGTTCATACAATTTTGAAAAGGATTATGAGTGATGCAGAACAACAACCTAGGGGAAACATTACTTCATTTATGGATGTGCCATATCCAAGAAAAATTTGGGACAGTATTAGAAATGGAGATGAAGTGGATTTTCAAGAATTAGTTAAAACTGGAATGGTGATGGCATTCATTACACCATATGATGATGAAGTTAATCGATTACAGGATCATATCAAAGATTGGGCTAATAGAAATAGAGAAGCATATGTTGTTGTAAATTTTGAGTCTGATCAAAAATCTCTTAATCGATTTTTAGAAATCAACAAAAATAATGGACGTGTGGATCATACTGGATTAAATCAATTATTTGAAAAAGTTTGTATGTATTCATCAGTACTCTCCGAACATCAAGATGATACACACCCAAGTTTGGTTTCATATAAAACGCGTATTATAAAACTCAATTCAGGAAAATACACTGCATATTATCTTGCAATTTCTAGCCATCCTGATTTGATTGATGATCAAAGATTAGATCAATTAATGGCACAATCTAGAGAAAAATTTGATAAAAATCTAAAAAAAGCAGAATCAAATAATAATGATTCAGATTCTAATGAAGCATCACCTACAACTGTTTACAATGTAACCGTTGGGGAAATGAATAATTCAAATCTTCAAGTGGGCACGATTAATTCAAATCAAACTATTAAACAAAATGATTTAGCTGCCATTAATGATTTGATTTCTCAGATGAAAAATTCGATGGAAACATTACAAGATTCTGTTAAAGAAAAAATTATTTCTCAAATAGAATCTATAGAATTGCAAACCAAATCTGATTCACCCAATAGACAAATAGTGTCAGACGGATTAAAATCAATTCACGGTATATTGCAGGCAGTTCCTAGTGCTCATGGGACTATTACCACAATAATTTCCAATTTAGATTCAATTCTCAAATCTTTGGGAGTTTTCTAATATCTTTATACCATGTCGACACAAACCAACAAAAAAATTATAAAAAAATTTTTTGATCTTTTAGAAAAACATGGATTAACCGATTACAAACAATTTCCAAAATTTAATGTAAGAACGCAACATATCCTAAAAAATATCCAAGAGTCAGGAAAGACTTACAAAGAATTTGAAAAGGTTTTCAACGACCAACATAAATTAAAACAGTTTTCAAATAATAACAAAAATAGTTTTTTTATTGATGACATTCACTCAAGGCGATTAATTGCAAATTATTTTATTTTTCATAGTTTAAACTACATTGAAGCACATCGTCTATTTTTGATAGAAAATTTGAAAGAAGGTGTCAAAATTGGTAAAAAGAAACAAAAGATTTCTTTGAAAATACCTCTTGGAACATTAATTGTAGGCATTTCCCAAGAAATTTGTTTCAAAGATTTCCAAAACTTATTTCCAAAAGACCTTCGCAATATGCTAGGTCACTCATCATGGTGGTGGGAACATGGAAAATTTGTTTACGAAGATGATAAAGGAGTACTGATCAAAGTAAGTTTTCCTAAATATACTGCAATGATGAATATTTTCTCAAAAAACATGTGTGATCTTGTGACTGAGTGGCTAAGTAGAATTCCTAAATCAAAAAATCGACTTTTCCATAGTACAATAATCTATTAAATTTTGAACGTAAATTTTTCCAACCGTTATCTCTTGAACGGATTTCAATCCCAATTTTGTCTTCTTTCCGTGCCTAAAGTCAAACTTTATTTCTTTAGAAAATTGCCTTTCTAACAATTCCAAGAATCGTTTGATCAAAGCATACTCAATTACTATAGTTCCATCTTTTGTGTAACTATACTCTTTGAGTTTGATTCTATTTCTCTTCTCTTTGTTGTTTGCAATAGTATAAACAGAATTATCAACTAACCAGCGAAATGGTTCTATGATGTCATACACTAAGGGTTGAAATCCAGTATGGGTTTTGTGCATGAATCCAAAATAAGGATCCAACCCAAACCCACAAACAAATTTTGAGATTTCCCCTGCCAGTACAGAATACCCGTAGTTCAATAAAGCATTGATGATGTCAGTTGCATTATTCTTGCTACTGCGTATATGAGATTGATTTCGTGACTGAAAATTATATTTTTCAGGAATAAATTTAGCAAATTCTAACCAATATTTTCTAGCCGAAGCATTCTCTTTCTCTGGGAGTTCAGTAATGTCACTGCCAATTAATCTGAGTAGTTTTAGTTGGGATTGTTGCTTCGCAGATATGATTTGCTTACGCAGATACTTACACTTCTCAGGATTTCGAAATGTATCATACTGTGCCATGCGGTATTTGGTTGCAGTCAGTGAATCCATCATAGAATGACAGAAACTGACTGGCTTTCCATGATTATCAAGTAAAATGATATTTCTGTTATTTTGAGAAAGTAATGATAATGCTTCAGTTGAAACATATCCCTTACCGGAAAGAACTATTTTCTCATAAGGCATATTTTTGACAAACCACTCTTCTTGTTCTGGTTTAGAAAATGGATCATGGTTTGATTTGAGAATTATTTTGGAATCTTTTACTGATATTGAGTGACCGTAGCCTTTGAGAAATTTTATGTTGTAGTGATTTTTCTGACCTTTTTGAGTCAATTTGTAACATTATTAGCTTGAGGTACAATAAGCAGAAAATACCAATAAAAAATAGCCACTGACAAACCCATTAGAATCATGTAAACTCTCAAGTTTGTTTTGAAAGCATAATTTTGTTCAACATTTCTTTTACGATTTCCATCTTCCTCTCTTTCAGTATTTCCTATAACCAGATCATCAACAAATAGAAACCAAGAGGTTATCACAGCATAATAAACTGGCAATATTATCCAAAAAGTTTCAACTTTACCTAAAATAGGAATAAATGCAGAAAACGGAGTAATCATCAAAAGTAAAATTTGAAAAGAATCTGTGACATATTTCTCATTCAATCCCTTTTTTAGCAAAATTAGAGTTCCACTAAGCAAAGAAATCATGGCTGCGGTGAAAAAACTATTGATTTCTTTTTTTTCCTCAGGAGTTTCAGTTGGAATATGTTGATGAGCATTTACTACAACTGTGATTACAATCACAAAAATGATGATAGGCCATCCATATTTTTTAGGAATTTTTCGTTTAGAATAAGGATTAGTTGATTGAGATATGTTCTGTTTTTGTGAGGTTATGAAATAAGCTTTACGAGAACCGTCATAATTTTATTCGTAAACGGGGGGCTCTGCCTTTTTATTGATAAAGAGTAAAAGGGCAAATTTCTTTTTGTTCCCAAAAAGTTGGGAATAACTAAGATTGTGATTTGAGTTTATTTGTTGGAAATTAGTTATTATTACATTATTCAAAAATTATTTCATGTCAAATGTGGAATTGATAAAAAAATTCTATCATGCTTTCAAAAATAATGACCAAGAGACCTATCTTGCTTTGTGTGACGAAAATATTGAATGGCAGTTAGCTGATGGTATGCCAAATGGAGGAAAGTTTGTAGGAAAAGATGCAGTCTTCAATGAATACTTTCCAAAAATGTTATCAAACTTTAAAGAATTTCATGCCATTCCAGAAAATATCTCAAATATGAAAGACCACATTATGGTGACTGGAAAATATCATGGTATCTCAAATACTGGGAAATCTTTTGATGTTTCATTTTCACATGTTTATCATATCCAAGATAACAAAATTGTTCAGTTCAGACAGTTTACTGATACCGATAGAATTCAAGAATCACTGAATTGACAATTAAAAGTAAGAAAGGCTATTCATTAAGATTAATTTTTTTCCAATATGTTCAAGTTCATAATTCTAAATTTTGATCTATAAATATGGTCAATCAAATAATTGGGCAATGTCATCGATAATGAAATCTAAATTAAAATTTCTTCTGATTTTACCCATACTTGCAGGGATTGTTTATTTTGGAACTAGTATTGGTGATTTCGATATTTTAGAAAGCATGGATACCAAAAGATGGATGTTAGAGCAATTTACAATAAATTATGAAGCAATGATGATTGCATGTAGTGAAGACAATCTTAATCCTGAAGAATTACAATCATGTCTTGATGCATTTAATGAAGTACGGGAATTCTGTGCAATTGAGAATACAGAGGAATGTGGTGATGAAAAAATGGAACAACTAGAACAAAAATTGTTAGAAATCTGAAAATTTATTTTTATGAACGATTACGTCCCCTTTTGTGCGTAGTTAGTTGGCAATAACTCACGTTATAATTAAAAATTGTAGAATTTAACCAAATCATAATGTATGCTGTTTGGTTTGTATTTGAAAAAAATGATGCAGAGTATTTTACAAATATTATTCAAGAATTGAGTACAAAATATAACTCTCAGTCATTCAAACCTCACATTACTGCTTATGGATTAGTTGATGTAGATCTTGAGAAATTAGATAAAATCGTTACAAATAGTATCCAAGGGCAAAAATCTTTTGTAATTGAAAAAAGTAAAATTTCATATTCAGATGTTTTTTGGAAGACATTGTTTGTTGAATTTAAGCCAAATGAGCAATTGATAAGAATAAACAAAAAATTAACAGAACCTCTTGAATATTTTTCAAAATATGAGTTTATTCCACACGCAAGTTTGATTTACAAAAAAATGAATCAAGATGAGCAGCAAAAATTAGCAAATTCTATTTCAATCAAAGATCATTTTAAAGTAACTGGAATGTGGATTCAAAAATTCCATGAAGACATTGACAAATGGAATATTGTCAAAAAATATGCGTTTAGTTAAGATAAAAATCTCAATTGCTCATCTACTATTATGCCATTACTGAGTAAAAATGACAAAAAATTAACATATTCGGAATCGGAGATTTTTCCTTCATTCCTTAATTCAGTCACTTTTTTAATCCAAAGTGGAATCCCATCATCAAATTCTTCAAATTTTTTTTCAAACATTGCATCAAGTGCATCTACTTTGGATTTGTATTCTGTTTTGATTTCTTCTTGTCTATCAACAAACTCATAAAAAACATCTCTTAGCATTTGATTGATTTGTTCAGCAGTTAATGTTGGATCAGATTTACTTTTTTCCTGGATTGCTTGTTTTTGATCTTTAAAGAAATTACTTGATTCTTTGAATTTTTCTTTGAATTCTTTTTCAAGATCCCATCTCTGATCATCATAGATTTTTTTGATCTCCAAATACTGTTCGTCAGAGTCAGCTGTTACAATTGAAATCATCCCAATAAAGAAAATAACTATCAATCCGAACATGAGGGATGTTTTTTGCAATAATGTGAAATGACATTTTTAGCATTAAAAGAAGTCCTCTATTTTATGAATAAAGGATAAAAATGCACAAAATTCAACCGAAACCAATGAATTTCAACTGTGTTTTCACCTCTTGCAATTACAAACGAAATGATATTGAGGAGAAGGAATTCATAAAACACTTGAAAGAATTACATGTTGATGAAATTCTTGATATTTCAAATAAAGAAAACATTCCAGTTTCAATGGCTGAAATGATTATAGTGTCAAACTCCAAAGTATTCATAAATTCATAGATTCTAAAGTGAATATTAAAAAATTAAACCTGAAAATTATTCATCAATAAAACATGCGACATTGTTGTATCCTGTAATCCTGTAGGTCTCCTCTTCAGCCTGACTACCTTCTCCTGTAAAAACATCAATGTGCTTGTTCTTTACTGATTCT
The DNA here is from genome assembly GCF_000956175.1 of Nitrosopumilus adriaticus. Classification (NCBI taxonomy): domain Archaea; kingdom Thermoproteati; phylum Nitrososphaerota; class Nitrososphaeria; order Nitrosopumilales; family Nitrosopumilaceae; genus Nitrosopumilus; species Nitrosopumilus adriaticus. Next base: position 1,073,204 of record NZ_CP011070.1, on the reverse strand, counting down.
CCGACATCATTGGCAGTAAAAATTACTTCATCCCATGGCTCAAGCAGAGTTGAAATGAATATTTTTGAGCCTAATTCATATAATGAAGGATCAATGGCAATGGTTCCAACTTTTAGTGAGTTTCCAAAATTATCTAGCGGGATTTTATTTAGATGAAATTCATTTGAATACCACCCCAAATAATCCCCATCATTTGTTCTGCCCCATCCTTCCATTTTCACAGAATTTACAAAATCATAATCATATTCGAAGAGATGATCATCAATTTTAATTTCGAATATATGACTGGAGTAATCTGATTCTACAGGTATGAAGTATCCTGTAACATACCATCCATCATCACACGAATTTTCTTTGTATGCAAAGTCTTCATACAATACAGTCAATAAAAAATTTGATTTATAGTCATATTCCTTTTGTAGTGCTAATGGCAAGATGTTGTTTTCATTTAGGAATTTTACTGCATTAACTAGTTCTACATCTGAAATTTTATCTTCTATCCAAAAGCCATAAACCTGCAATACCCAATTGGGAATTTTTGATTCTTTTGCAAATGATTCACTTATTCCAAATGTCCCAATCAAAATCAACGCAATTATGATTTCAAGTTTCATCTCTTTGATTTTCTTTGATTAAGAAGTGATGTGATTTTTTTTAATTCTGAAAGAATTAAAATTTGGATTTCTTTTTCGTTTAACTTCAAAAGTTCTTGAGTTTGCTCGTCTGTGAACTCCAACTCTTCATCAATTTCTGAGTAAACATCAGTAGATTTTTCAGTCATTCTTCATCTTTGATTTTGCTCTTATTGTCTTTTTCATTAAAGAGCAGGTCTGAATCCCCTTCTTTTTTCTTATATTCTTCATACTTTTCTTTCTGTTTTACCATCTTTTCTCTAATTTTCTCTTCAAATGAGGTCATTTTTTCTCTAATTCCTGAATTCTCTCTTCGAGTTTTTTTACTTTGTTTCTCAATTCGATATTTTCATCTCTAAGCGAATCAATCTCTTTTTGATGCAATTCATTTAGATCCATGATTTTTTTTAGAATAATTCTAAACTTAAGCTTATTGGATATGGGCTTAAACAATAAACAAATTATACCATCTGATTTGAATTGGAAATTGTATTCATAATCTCTTGATTGGTGATTTCCTCATCAGTATTCTCAGATTCTAATGGCTCTTTCATCCACATGAATGTTGGACTGTCAATCCATTTCCCATCAAAGAAGGTAAATTTATTCCCACATTTGATGCAGTTCATATCAATATCTGGATTTGGGAATCTTTCTGTGCAGTCTTTACAGATAAATAAATTTGACATTATTCTATAATCCACTCCTAATGCTTTGATCTCTTTTTGACATTGGGGGCAAATATCATCTTTAAACATAATATCTGGATGAACTGAGCCACAATCATAATGCTCTATTAATCTTGTTTCAGAAAAATTTGAACTTGCACATTTTGGGCAAGAAAATATTGTTGATGTATTAACTGAATTGCAATTGGAGCATAAAATTTCTCTAATTGAATTCATTTGCATGACATCTCCTTTAGACTTTAATTTCTGTAAATATGTTAAAACTTGTTTTGTTGACAATCCACAATTTTGTGAAATTCTAGTTATGCTCGTTCGATGAACTGCTTTCAAATGTTCCTTGATTCTATCTGATTCTGTCTCCACCCCCAATGTCTCATCAAGCTCAAATTCCTCTTTTATTGTTCTGATCACCTCTTTCATATTTTCAAAACGTAATGGTTTTGGCATATAATGAGAAATCCCTAATGAAAATAAGCTTCGAACTGATTCTTCATGTCTGTCTTTTGATGTTTCTAGAATAATTTTTGTAATTGGCATTTTTGATAATATGTTTGGAATTATTTCAGCTGCACTCATGTCTGGCAAATGATATCCTACAAAAACAATGGGTGTGATTTCAATCTCCACTAATTCATTAAATTTTCTAATTCCCTCTTCACCCGTTTCAGATTCGATAATTTTGCTAAATCCAATTTTTTTAATATATTGAGATAGCATAATTCGTACTGCCTTACTATCCTCAATCACCAAAATAGTTGAATTGTAAAATCCCATAATCTTCATGAGTTTTTGGGATAATATTCAGATGTTTGAATGCCTTGAACGTACAAAAATTAGGTATTATTTACTGTGAAATATTGATGATTTCTCATCAAACCCCACATGTGTTAGGTGATTTGTCTCACAAAATTTGTATTTAATATCGATGGATAATTTCTCTGTAAACTTCAAGACCGATATTGATTAATAGGTGACCTGTATAATATAGGTCGACCTAGTTAAAATGAGTCAATATGAGCCTAATCTGAAAACATATGAGCGTGAGAGGATAGTTCTTGAAATAATTCGAAAAAATCCAGATTTGCACCATAATGCATTGATGAAATTAATTGTTCCAGAATTTATGGCAAAAACAACATTTGAAAAAACACGCGATATGCTAATTGATAAAGAAATCATCACTGTAATTACAAAAGCAAATATGAAATTTTATACTCCTTCAAACAATTTTGAGGTAAAATCCCAACATCAAGTAGAACGAAACACTACAAATTATTTTCATGATTTAAAGTCTCTGATTAAGCGACTGGATACTGATTATCCGCATAAAGACATTGATGAAAAAATAAACATGGCTAATTTGATATTAAGAAATCTGCTACAAACGGATAATGGATTTACAATTTTGGATGCTGTTAAAAATCCTAAAAAGACATTGTACAAAGATGAGCACTTGGAAATACAACAACTAATTCACAAGGTTTTTGAAATAATTCGAAATGATCCTCATTCTGAGATTATATTTCCAGCTATAGTCAGTTATTTGGAATTTATGATGCCTCAAAATTCATTAAATAAATAGAATCTCATCTAGTTATTTATTCGGGATAGTGCACCCATAATTATGGGATTGTTATATACAAAATTTTACCTTGATTTTGATGAAAATGACTGGAAACAAATTTCTAATAATCCAATCGTCTTTCAAACCATAAAAGACAATGTCAGTATAGACATCGAAGAATCCTCACATAAATCATATAAATTAAATTTCAAGAAAGGTGGAAAACTGCACATGTTTAGAGTAACTGGAAAATTTCGCCTTACTTGGGATGATGAAGACGTTCTCTAGCTGAATCAAATAATAATGGGATTTTTAAAATAATCTTATGTCGTTAGCAGAAAAAGTCTCTATGATCATTGATGACTTTGAGAATGCATCTTCAACACAAATTCTAGAAGTTCTAGAAAAAATGATGCCTGAATTTAAAAGCAATTTAACATCTGAATACCTTCAGGGTAAAATGCAAAAGATTTTAGATTTAGATGATGAATCCGAAAAAAAGAAGCAATGCAAGGCTTTAATGCCATACTTGGATTGGTATTTGCAAGGATTGTAAAATTATTCTGAAAATTGTTTTATTTTTTGCAATGCAATTTTTATGGTATTTAGATCGTCTCTAGCTTCAACCATATTACCAATAAGTTTCACAAAATATTCGTGACCGGTGTCTTGTGCTTTCTTTATGTCTGCATCATAACAAGAAAGGGCTTTTTCTATAAATGGAATATCTTCTTCTAATTTCTTCAATTCATTAGTATCTGATAGACTATTTTGTATTTTTAGTAACATTTCATCAATTTTGGGGATTGTTTTTACTGCTTGTTGATTTAAAACTGATGAAAACATTGCAGCCGCATCTTTTAACTCTGGACTATTACCAATGGTTTTCAGTCTATTTCTATAATGATTCAATGACTTGATTACTATCTCATAACCCCCCTCATCTTTCAAATAGATTGATCCAATCCAAAATTTGCCTGGCATTTACAATCCATCTAAAATTTGAAGATATAATTTAGTTTTGAAATAATATGTACAGATATTTTCTGATGACTACCTAATGTTTCCTAGTGATTATACATCAAAATTTTCTTGTATTGGTTGTTGATTTTTACTAATCAAGTTTAGTAAAATTCCTGCCAAAGTAACACCCATTCCAGCCAGACCGATAAATGTTCCAATGTTTTTGATTAATCGTAAAATTGAATCTGTCTGACCAAGTTCTATAGAGTAGAACATTACTAGACCTGCAACAAACATGACTGATCCTATTATAATTACTGGAAACCCTGTTTTCATATCGAAGGTATTTAGTTCTAATTAATAAACGGCAATAGTTTGCCTGATGATCTTTGCAATGTTTTTACATTAGTGAAAATAATTGGGTTTGAATTTTGTGCTAAATCACCTAAAATTCATGTATATGTGAATTTTTTTTAAACAGTTATCTTTACCAAATTATATAAAAAAGAATCAAAAGAGGCCAGAAAACTTGAACCAATTGAGCTTAACCGAAACCATTGAAAAAATAAACTCCTTAATTGATTCTGGTAATGGTGATGCTGGTAGATTGTATCACATACTAGAATATGTAAAAAATAGGGAGCCCCTATATCACTCAGATCAAGTTTATCTAGAAAGCAAACTAAACTCATCCTTCTCACTTGAAGATGAATCTGGTAATGAAGACAATGAATTACTGTATAAAATTAAAGAACTCATTGAGTTAGGCGTTGGTGATCCTGGAAGATTACAGCATATCCATGACATGATTGTAAATAACAAATCACTTTATCAATCTGACATAAAATATCTAGAATCAAAACTCAATTCATCTATTCGATCACAAGATGGAGTTCTTGAATTAACTCAAACACCAAAACATTCCTCACAACACAAAGAAGATTTGATACTTTCTGAATCAAAAAATGATATACGTGGAAGTATGCCAAAGGGATGGAATCAAAATAATGATTCCAAAGAACTTGTAGAAATCTCCACTCATATTCAAAATGAAGAACAAAAAATTCAACAACAAGAAAAAATCTCTAATGAGCTTACTCATCAGCGTACAAAATTAACCCAACTTATCAATCACAGAAAAGAATATGAGCAAAAATTAACCCAAGAAAAATCTACACTCGAATTACAAATTAAAGAAGAACGAGAAAGGATTCAAACCCAAACAAAACTATCGCAAGAAATTATTTCCCAAAAAGAGGAGTTAATCAAAGTTAAAAAAGATAGGGAAAAAATACTGAAACAAATTGATACTGAAAAAAATAAAATAAAAACCGAATTAACTGAGCAAAAAAAGCAATTGGTACAAGCTCAAATCGAACAGGAAGAAATTGAAAAACAGGTAGAACATGAACAGAAATTATTAGCTATAATGGCTGAAGAGCAAAAATCACGCCTAGCAGAGCAGGCAAAAATCGCCCATGAGATTAAATCAAAACAAGAAGAATTGGAAAAAACCAAAACAGAATATGCAGAAATTGTTTCTCAAGTCAATGCAGAAAAAGCAAAATTTGAGGAATCAGAAAAATTAAGAAAATTAATTCAAAAACAAGAAGAGGAATTAATTCAAGCTAAAGAAAGTAGACTTGATTTAATCAATCACATTTCAAAAGAAAAAGAACTAATTTCAAAAAAGACCCAACAAGAAAAGGAAAAACTAAAATCTCAGATCAAATTAACTGCCCAAATTAAAAAAGAAGAAAAAATTTATGATTCACTCCGAAAGAAGCATGAAAAAATAGAAAAGCAAATTAAAATTAAAAATAAAAAATTAAAACAAGAGCAAGAAAAAATTAAAAAACAAATTGATGCCAAAAGTAAAAAATTAAAATCCCTTGAAAAAAAGTCCAAATCTACAAAATCTCAAACTAAGAAATCTTCTGCAAAAAAAATTAAAAAAGATAAAAAGTAATCATTTTATTTTAATTGTAATCTCTTCACCATTTCCAATTTCTGATGTTATGGTTATGATGTTGGGATTTGTTTTTAAATAATTTGAATATTTTTTCATATCTTCTCTATATTTTTCTGGATACAACATATTGTCTGTAATTATCACTCCTTGCAATGAAACCATTGGAAGGACTGTGTCAAAATATTCTATGATATTTTCCTTATCTGCATCAATTAAAACAAAATCAAAAAAATTTCTGTAGTTTTCTTTCTTACTAAATTCCTTTAGAATATTCATTGCTTCTCCCTCCTTGATGATGATTATGTCTTCAATTCCGGCTTTTAGAAAATTTTCTTTAGCTCTTTTGATTTTTGACGGGGTGTGCTCAATTGATATGATTTTCCCTGAATGCTCTTTGATTGCTTCTGCACACCAAATTGTCGAATATCCTACTGACATGCCTATTTCTAGCATATTTTTTGCATTTTTTAGGCGTAAAATCATGTTAAGTAATTCCCCTGTTTCTTTGGTTATTGCAAGCATCCTGTCTTCTGGTAAAACATTGACTTTCCTAGATTTTTCAAGTGATGACTGTTCTTCTAATTTTTCCAGAACCTTTAGAATTGATTCATTCATGAATTGTCATATTCTCAAATGAATTTAACTATAATTCTGCGTACTTTATCTTTAAAGTGTTTGATAGCTTATATTTAGCAAAATTATTTTTTAATTCACATGGCATCTGCAAAAAAAACTGATCTTTTGGAGATTGTTCAGAAAATATTAAACTTGGATCCTAAAATGAGATTTGCGGCTATTATTGATCCCAAAGGCAACATACGTGAAGCTATTATGAAGACTGGTAAAACCAACCTTAAAAATCAAAAAGAGGAAGAACATTTCTGTCAGCAGGTTGCTCAACGAAGATCAATGAGAAAAGAATTTGATCGTTCACTTGGAAAGGTTAGATATGTCCATGTAGAGCGAGAGAAAGTCTCTCAAATGGTAATTTATACAAAAAGAAACATCGTGTATTTTACTATGGAACCTGAAATGCCAATTGATGCAAAAATTAGATTAATTACTCGTATAAAGAAAATTACTTTGAATCTTTAGAGATTGTTTATTTAATTTCTTTCAAACTAATGACTTTTCACAAATATCTTGGCGATTCTAAAATGTTCGAGTATGACAAACATTTCAGAGAGTGCCAGCAGCTAAACAAACCATTCATCAAGGCACGAATAAATCCCAATGACGAAAAATATCACGTTCAAATTGATTTGATTACTTGTAATTATGAACTAACAAAAAAAGAGCAAGAAGAAATTATTCAATTATTCAAGGATGAACTGATACATGCTAAAATCCCATTTAATACAAAAAAATTTAGTATGGATAAAGAGTTGGCATGGTTTGATGGTATATCTTCAGAACACGTTGATAATTTTTGTAATAATCTTTATGATTTAACACAAAAATATCATGATTAAAATCTAATCAAATTCTTTATGATTTTATCCACAACTTGAACTTCTTGTCTTCTTTCTTTTATGATGGTTTCATTCCATTTTTTTGCAAATTCTGATTGCTTGTCTAGTTTTTCTAACTCTTCGATGTATTTTATGAGGTGGATTTTGTAGTCTTGAAGCAAGTCCAAGTGCTTATTGTGGTTTTTTTCAGTTGGTGTGGCCATTCCATTCTTCCTCTTTAATCTCTGGAAACATCTCTTTTATTCTAATTCTGTCTTTTTCCATCGCGTCAATTCTGTTATCTAGATGATCTTTGACAGCTTGCTCGTTTTCTTGCTCTTTTTCTTTTTGAATATTTGAAATGATTTGGGTTAATGACTTGTAGTATGCAATATGCTCAATTTTAGATCTCTCTGATTTATCCTCTTTTTTTACATCCATGAGAAATTTATATTTTAATTGAAAATAAGTATTTGATGATTTACTTTATGTTTACACTAATATTGAATTTGAATGATAAAAAATTATGAAAATTTTAGTTGATGAAAATTTAGATGGAATGGATGAACGTTTAAAAAATCTAGGTTATGATGCTCAAAGTGTACGGAAACTTCAGTTAGAAGGCAAAAAACTAGGTTCTGACTATTCTATCATTAATTATGCCCGTGAGAATGACATGATCATAGTAACCAAAGACACTGAATTTCGTAAGGCCAGTGAAGAGAATAACTTCCCATTAATTCTACTTGATGATGAAGAAATTCTCAAAGTAATTGTAGAGAAACTAAAAAAATTCAATTAACGTTGTTTGAATCCATTTGTGATACTCTCAAATTTGCAAGTATTTCATTTAAGAAATCTTCTTCTGGCTGATGTGCGATATCCTCCATGATTATTTTCCAGCAATCCTCAATCTTCCTATTAATTTGTGAGAACATTTTGTCTTTTTTAAATGCTGGATAGTATGATAACAATTTCATTATTCCGTCAGTTGATTGGACTATGTGTATCAAGTGGATTATGGCTCTTAGTCTTTCATGATATGAGAATTTCTCCTCATTACTTAACGTACTATAGTTTTTTATTTCTTCATAGACTGTTTCAATCTCTTTATGTAAATTTTTGAGTTGATTGTTAACTGATTCGTATAAATTTATCAATTCATATTCTATGTGTGATCTGCTGAGGACTTTTTTTTCTATTTCGCCTGCCTCAACTAATGCACTAATTTCCCTATACACTGTTTTTTCATTTCCCATTTTTTTAATTACTCTTTTTGCTAGTTCTGTGCCTCGAATTTTCCCATTTTCATTAAGAATTCGAATAATTTCAGTTCTAATTATCTGTGAATTTTTGTCCATGCTTTTCCCTAAGATTATTTATGATATTTTCCCAGTACTGCTTTTTCTCCAATATCATTAATCTCTTTTACTAGTAATTCTAAAATTTCTATTCCTTTCTTAATTGGTTCTTTATCGATATTTTTCAAGTCTAAATTTTTTTTGAGTACTGTTTTCTCATTGTTAATAAAACTGAGCAAACTAACATTTTCACCCATATTGAGATTTACAAAAAAATCCACATATTCTGAGGCCGACGTTATTCCCATACTCCCTGATTTTTTATCTTCTATTTGTTTGAACCCTGGTAAACTAAGTTTATTTAGAATTTTTACATTATTCATGTATGGATAGCTGTGATAGACGTGTTCGTGCATATAAAAACGGAAAAACATTTGATGAATGTAAAGATATAGCAGAATCTATGAATCCTGATTTTAAAAAATTCATAGAAGAAAATGGAAGGGTTTTGTGGACTGAAATTTTAGATAAGGTAGAACATGACGAATTATTGTACAAACTTACACTAAAGTATCTTAGACGTGATGGTTATGATATCGGCAATCATAAAATTCCTGAAGTCAAGAAATTCACTTAGTGTCTATTTTACAACTACCGTCTGCATTCCTTAATTTTCTAGCCATTACATATGGTGTGATAATTAAAACTGGAATTGAGATTGCAATGAAAAATGTCTGCATTTGCGCTAATGCTATTGATAGGGCAATTCCACTTGCAGTTCCAATAAATATTGACAAAAACGTTCCTGCGCATGTTGGACATGCTATGAATAATCCTGTTGCTGCCCCTATGGAGCTCATTCCTCTACCCTTTTTTGAAATACTGTATGCACTAACAGCTATTGCAGCATTTAATCCGACTAGATATGAGACGGTGATTTGCAATACTAAATTTATTGGGATTATTTGCAATCCTACGTGTTCTGTTAGATATACTATGATTTTTGGCATATATCCCGGACCGTCACAGCATGGAGCGATAAACCCTGATGGAATTGTTGCACCATAGTGAATTGCAAAATTTACTTCTGGCTGATACACTAAAGTTCCTGAAATTAGTGAGAAGAATATTCCATATCCGATAAATATCACAACAAATATTCTGCGTGATTTTGAATTCCATACAGTTAATGCGATTATTGTTGATAGATCTTTTTGTTTTCCGAGAACTTTGCCTTTACAATACCTATACAATCCAATAGTAATTGCCCCAAATGCTGCAACTAAAGTAATGTAAAATCCATAGGCTATTCTCTGTATTGAGTCAATTGCTGCAGGTGTAAGTAATTCAGGATCTTGATATCTTGAATATAGGTAAAATAGAATTGCAATTGTGATGAATCCTAGTATGATTAACTTTTTGCCTTTGCTCAAACTTTTTTCAAATTGACTCTCCATAATCTCTACCTCTGTCTAATGAAATTAAATTCTATCCAATTTACCTACTCGTAGTTAATTGACATGAAATGATGGATGTTCTGAGTATCTAGTTGTGGTAAAAATAATTATTTTTCAACTTAGTTTAGGCACAAATATGTAAATTATCGCAATAATTTCTAATCTGCCAAAAATCATTAAGAATCCAAAGACGATTTTTGTTGCAGGATCTGTCTCTAAATCAATAACCCCTGCTGATAGTCCTCCTGTGGTAATGACTCCAGCAGCTTCGAAGAATGCATCCTGATATGGTACTTGTTCGCTTTCAGCAAGATGAAGCCCTGCAATTGCAGAAATTATTGGGAATAATGCTAATATGATCAAAGTTGAAATGGTTTCTTTTTTCGTCTCAATTGGTAATTCTGCCCTTTTTACTTTACTTAGAAAAGATCTAATGTGTCTCAAATGCATTAATCTGAAAATCTTTAGGCCCCCAGTTGTTGAAAAACCACATCCACCAATTATCATTAAAATTATCAGAATTGCATGTGCCCCTCCACTTAAACCCGCAAGACTATTCATCTGCAATCCTGCAGTTGTACTTGCCGATACTGAATAAAATGCGCTTAGTAATGGATCCAATCCGCTGATTGATATGAATAATACTGTTGCACTCCCTAATATTGCAAAATATGTCAATACCTCTTTTCCTAATTTTGGAGACAAGAATTTCTTTCTTACAAATGCATAGTGGAATGTAAATGGTAATGCTCCTAAAATCATCCCACCCATCAATATCAAATGTTCTTGCCATACCAAATCATGCAGTATTGTAGATGTTGGAACGAATCCCCCTGTTGCAAGCGTACTCATCGCTAATGAGAAATTGTCTATGATGTTGTTTTCCCCAAAAACATACAACAACGTTGCAACAATAACGATGTAAATCGAAAAAATGACTGTAATTGTTAGAAATAATTCCTTCATGTGTAATGTTCTACCTGAGATGAAACCACGCATTGATTGTAGTTTTGATTCTGGGTAAAACGCAGTAATTACCAAATAGATGAAACTCATTCCTCCTACTAACTGGGTATAACTTCGGAAAAATGTAAAACTCTGAGAGAGATTTTCTGGCTCTTGAAATAATGAGATTCCACCAGTTGTGAATCCTGCAGCACTTGAAAAAAATGCATTTGAAAATGCTTCAATGTTAGTTTCATCACTTGGCAGCACATACAGATATGGGACTGTGCCAAATAGGGTTAGTAAAAATAAACTACTAAATACCAGAATTGATGCCTGCTGAAGATTAAGACTTGATTTTTCTCCATAAGAGTTTAGGAAGAATCCTGTAACTAGCAATAGAACTGTTGTGAGATATATCCCCGTGGCAATCACGGTATCTTCTAAAATTGTTGCAAGTATAGCTGGAACCAGTAATAGGACTCCTGCAAATTGTAACACAAATCCTAGATTACCAAGAATAGCTTTTACAGGAGGACTCAAAAGACGTGGTGGCGTTCCAGTTGCATCTCGAATCACATTTGCAATAGTTGCCTGAAAGATCATTCCAGTTACAAAATTTTTCTTTGATATGACAGGTAATTTTCTAATACCGTTATCTCGCATGATGTGCAATGCATCTTGCAAAGTTGATTTTTCATTAATTGTGATTAGTGGGGTTGTCATGATGTCTTTAAGTTTCGTTGCTTCTGCGTAAACTGTGACATCACTTACTTTTCTTAGAATGTCATCATCTGTAACAATTCCAACTGGCAGGTTATCTGCATCAGTAACAATTATGTCGTCTGTTTCATAATGGCGCAACATTCTAGCTGCTTCTCTTGTTTCTGTTTCCATACTGAGTATCAAAACATCTTTGTCCATGTATTTTGTAACTGATTTACTCAGAACATATGATACTGCACGTTCCGGATTTTCGGACATTAAGCTATCCACTGCTGTTGATTTTAAATAATTTGGGGTTAGGCACAGCCACTGATCGAATAAAAATAGTTAAGAAGTTCCTCGTTGAATTTTTGATCTAAAAAATTTGCTATCTTTATAAGCTCTAAAGCGGTAGTTTATGCGTAATACGATGGAAATTGATCAAGCACAAGAGCCTGATTATGAATCTGTAAAAATTGATTATGTTGGATTCGTTGATCCATATGCTGTAGAAGGGATGGTTGTCCTAAAATCTGACAGTGGAAAAGAATTTCACATGAGGGCTTTTTCGGGTGAAGTTGCTAGACATATCTCAAGTTTTGGTGAAACCGATGGGGAATCTGCTCCTTCAATTTATAAGATGATTGAGGAGATTTGTGAAGAAAATGAATTGGTTCTAGTTAAAGTAAAAATCTATGAAAGTGGAGAGGTTTTGCGTGCCAATCTGTATTTTACAGGCAAAAAAGACCTAGTATTACGAAATTATCGAGCATCAGACGCTATGGCTCTAGGTGCATTTTACAATATTCCTATACTTGTTAGAAAAAACCTCCTAAAAGAAAGCATGGAAGCATAATTTCTGAAATTATCTGTTGATTAGTATAGTTTTTTTCATAGTAAATTTGTAAAATTGCATGAATGAGCAAGAACAACTAATGGATAATTTGCTAAATGTAGATCTTGAAATTATTGATGTTGTAAGAGAACTTAGTCAGACTAACTGGGATTCTAACTCATTAAAAGCTCAAGTTGGCGATTTACTTAAAATTCGAGATGAAATGGTGCAAAAACTAATGTCTGCTAAAGGCGATGATCATCAATGTGGATGCGGTCAAGAACATTCTCATGAATAATTAAATCTCTTCAAAAAAATTCTCTGGAAACATTTTCTTTATTCTTGAAATCTCTGATTTGTAATTCTGAATTTTTTGTTCTATCTCATCTATTTCTGCTGCAGAAGAATTTTCTTTTCTTTTATTCAGAACTTTAATTTGATTTGATAGTGTTTTGTACATTATAGAATATTCTGGATATTTTTCAGGCAGTTCTCCCAATAGCTAGATTAAATATACATCCCATTAATACTGGTTATGAAATTTTTGGTGTTTTCCTTGTTTCTAATGATGATTGGTCTGGGCAATGCATTTGCTGATCCGGTAACGACTGAAGCATCATCTGAAATTAAAACCCATTTTGTTGATGAACAAATTATGATTGTGGCTGATATTTCAAACAATCAAGACATCCAACAAAATTTTGCGTATATTACACAAGTAAGTAATGCCAATAATGTTGTAATCTCATTATCTTGGCTTACTGGGTCTTTGTCACCGAACCAGTCATTTTCACCTGCACAATCCTGGATTCCAAAAGAATCTGGAACATATCATATCCAAGTTTTTGTTTGGGAAAGCATTGACAATCCTGAAGCATTGTCTCCACCATTATCTATGGCAGTCAGTGTTGTTGACATGCAGTCTTGATTTATTTTAAAAATGCTTCATAATTCGGCAAACTCATCATCTATCAGTATAGCTTAGAAGGTTGATTAATCATCAGCAGTTTTTAATGTAATTTCTATGCTATAATATTATCCAATCTAAAAAATCAGAACCTTTTTGATATGATTCAATGTGTTAATCTTATGGTTAATTTTGATAAAATCTACCAAAGAGTTGCATCGCAAATTATCCAAAGATGCCATGGTGCAATCAAAATTACAAAACATGGAAAAATTATTGAAGTGTATGATACTAAACGTCATATCTGGAGTAATGGTTTGGCAGGTCTTATAATTAAAGAAGAATGTCGGAATGCGAATCTAAAGGATTGGGAATTTGCAAATGTTAGACTCAAAATAATTTCTACACTTCTTGAAGATAAAAAAGGATTATTATCTACTCGATTGGCCCCAGCTAGTGGAAGAAGAATACCTGCAAAAAAATCTACACAAAGGATACACGCATCTATAAGGAAATCATCGACAAGAAAACTGCCAACAAGAAAACCTAATTCCACTAAAAACTGATAATCAATAACCTACTTTTCTAATCAAATATGGCTCTTTTAGCATAATGATGTCATCCTTGGTTGAGGATAGTTCTACATTCTTTAAATTGTGATTTGTTACTACTGTTAATGCCTCACATCTAGTGCACAGGATTGTTTTTCCATTTGATCTTTCTTCCCTGACCGTGCCCTTCTCTAGTCTGTCTTCTTTTTGACATGTTGGACAAAGTTTTGGTTCATTTAAAATAGTGATGATTTCTTTTATGAAAATAGTTTTCCCCATACAGTATTTCTGATTATTGGCCACTAAAGAGTTTGTATTGTTAATTGGCATCAGCAATTCCATTTTGAATGTCAAACCGCTTTAATCATTCAAAATTAGAACGAATGGTATTCAGCATATTTCCAATCTAACCAATTAACAAAGTTTTACAGTTTTAACTGAAAATATATTTTTGTAATTTCTAGAGAGATTTTTCTAGAATATCATTGATAGTTTTTGAATAACTATATGATATTGCGTGCTCTTTGATCTTTTTAGCCTGAATTAATCTGATTTTTTTATCAAGACTATCTGATAGCATTATGGTGACTCTTTTGCTCATATATGAAATTATGAATTATCATATTTTAGGGACGTTTTTAATTTCTGCTAGTGCTAACCTTATTGATCTTAATGTAATAATTATCCGTGCCTAACTAAAATTTACAAGTTTTTATCACTTTTATTCAAAATAATCATACTAAATGTTAAATACTTATTTGTCTTATACTAATTGATGTCGTTAGTTGAAAAATCTGGCGATTAGATTGCGCTGCCCCGCAGAACGAAAAAAGGCAATCAAAGGCTTAGGCGTTTGACCACGAGAGGGAATCTCTCATAGTTCTGCAGTTAGGGGTTTGCGCCTTTAATTTTTCTTTGTTCTAAATCTTGTTTTAAAATAATATCTAGAATTTTCCAGTATGTGGCCCAATTTAGTATTGAAAAATCTATGTGACTATTTCATCTAGACGACCTTCTTCCTGGGCTCGTTTTATCTCCATGGCAATCCTCCTTCCAATTCCAAATGTTGTTCCATATTGATATTTTGTATATGGACTAGTTGTTGCAACTATTGGATTTCCTGGAACTCTCAATGATACATCATATACTATTAATTCTAAATCTTTTGTAATTACACTTTGAAGTGAAAATGGCCCGATGATACCTGGTGCATATTCTTTTTTAACAGCATCTACAAATTTGTCCCCCATCTTTATGACTTTTTCAAGTAGGGATTCTCTGATACTCGCTGGCGTGTGACCTACTTCGATATTTTGTAAATCTACATCAATGTCTAATTGTTGTTTGGCAGGTAATGCATTATAATCGTGAATGTTTGTTTGCAATCTTCGTTCAATTCCAATAAAATCGACTTGGTCAGAAATTGGTGTGTGGAAGAAATTAAAATTCATGTATGTTCCAATTGCTAATTCCTCAATGCTTGATTTTTCAAGGTCTTTTCTTGAGATTACTCCTTGCTTAATCTTTGATTCTGATTTTTCTACAAAATCTTTGTATGATGAAACAGTAAAGAATGCTCTTTCAAGAGGTCTGTTTTTTTCTTGAACTTTAACTATGCAAGGCTTGTTGATTTTTTTGGGATCCTTGAATAATTTTGGATATTTGATTCTGGCTTTTTCTAATAGGTAATACTGGCCTTTTTTTGCGGTTCTCTCTTCTGCTTGGAATAATTTCCTATTTCCAAAAATTGGGACTTTGAATGAATTTTCAATTGTTTTGTAACCTAGATAAACTGTAAGTGATCTGTGCGGGACAATGATTGTATTTGAGTCTCGTAACATTTTCTGATTTTTAGCCGAAGCCATTTCCTTGAATTTATTCAAAACAATAATCTCGTCTGCAATCCTACCAAATCTTTGATATGGTCCTTCTCTGCCTTTCTGGCAGAAAACTGTAGTCTGAAAATCTTCATCTTTTGCACCATCCATTATCTCTAGTGCAGAATGACTTCCTAGAACCCCAATTTTGACATCTGAGTAGTCATTAACTATTTTTTTAATCTCAGAACTTTTAATCACATTATGCCTAGATATGGGGAGCTAATATAGCTAATTTCCAAGATCGGCACAAATCACAAGATTTTTCCTAAACTAATGTGCAATTTCAGATATGTTTTATCATTTTGAACTGCAGATGGCCGGAGTTATTTTGCTTACTGCCATGACTGTGGGGGGAATTTCATTGTGGATAAAACGTAGAAAAATGAAAAAAGAATCCGAAGAACTTGCAGAATCTGACAATCCTCAAAATATCTAGTGCCAAACATTCCTTCACATCTAATACATAAAATACTACGCATCTCTAGAATCAATGTTGAAATTAGTTATTGGAATTACTGGCAGTACCGGTGTTATCTATGGCATTAGGATGCTTGAGACTCTCAAGAAATTAAATATTGAATCGCACTTGATAATGTCTGAATGGGCTGAGAAATGTATCTCGATGGAGACTGACTATTCAATTGATCATGTAAAATCACTTGCATCTAATTTCTCTGAAGAGAAAAATATGGCATCAAGTGTTTCAAGTGGAACTCATAGAATTGATGGCATGATTGTAGCTCCTTGTAGTATGAAGACATTGGCAGCGATTGCTAATGGGTATGATGATACATTAATTGCAAGAGCTGCAGGTGTTACCATTAAAGAATCTCGAAAATTAATTTTAATGGTTAGAGAGACTCCGTTATCTGCAATTCATTTAGAAAACATGCTAAAGCTTTCTAGATTAGGTGTTGTTATTTTGCCTCCTGTAACGGAATTTTATACAAAACCAAAATCTATTGATGATATTGTAAATCACGGTGTTGGAAAATGTTTGGACCAATTTAACATAGAGCACGATTTATACCCTCGATGGGGCACATTCTAAATTACCATTGCCAAAATTTTCTTTAGAAAGAATTATTGATGCAAAAAGGGAATCTGTTTATAACATTTTTTCTGATTTTGAGAATTTCCCAAAATTATTCCCACAACATTTCCCATCAATTCGAGTTCGCTCTGTTCGAAATAATATCTCAGTAGTAGAAGAATATCTGCGTCTAGGTGATAAGGAATTTCTGATAATGGCAAAACACGTATCTAATTCTCCAACATCTCACGATGTTTTTGTAATTGGTGGGGATGCAAAGGGCAGTATCTTCAAAGAAAAATTCCTTGAACTTGAGAAAGGAACCAAAGTTAT
The DNA here is from genome assembly GCF_000956175.1 of Nitrosopumilus adriaticus. Lineage (NCBI taxonomy): Archaea > Thermoproteati > Nitrososphaerota > Nitrososphaeria > Nitrosopumilales > Nitrosopumilaceae > Nitrosopumilus > Nitrosopumilus adriaticus. Next base: position 1,055,986 of record NZ_CP011070.1, on the reverse strand, counting down.
GGTTGAAGTTGATTTTAAAATTAAAGGTAAATTAAAAATTTCAAGCTTATTTGGGAAAAATACCTATGAGCAAGATTATGGTAAAATTTTAGATGATTTTGTAAAAAATGCAGAAAACTAGTCTGATTTGATTTCTTTGTCTTTGGAGGAACTGTTTACGCCTTCTTTGAATTCCTTTAGATCTTTATCTGCCTCGATTTTTCCTTTTTCAAATTCTCCTTTAGCTTTACCAAAGGTCTTGGCAAGCTCTGGAATCTTTTTTGCACCAAAAATGAATACTACTGCAATAATTATGATAAAGATCCATTCTTGTCCTGCAATGAAATTTGATAATTCCATTCCTAACATTGTATTTTTAATTGATTAAATTTGGATTTAAGTGTTCAACTTTTTGCGTTCTTTACGCTCAATCACTGCCATGCCTATAACATATAGTGCAATCATTGGGCCTGCAATAAACCACATAGTGACACCACTCCCATCTGGAGTGATAACAGCTCCGAAGATCACAATAATGACAATTGCATATCTGATGTTTTTTCTCCAAAAATCAGAATCAACCATACCTGAAACAGAAATTGCATACATTACAAGTGGAAGCTGAAATGAAAAACCAAATGCCAGCAAAAACTGTAAAACAAATGTGACAAATTCTATGACGTTAAGAAATGTTACTAGACCTGCTGATTCACCATATCTGTATAAAAAATCCAAAATATATGGAATCACTAAATTATATGAAAAAACACAACCAGCAATGAATAATCCCAAAGCAGGAAGTGTAATGTTTCTGCTAACATGAATTTCATTTTCTTTTAATGCGGGTTTGATAAATCCTACCAATTCTTTTACAATTACTGGCATTCCAACTACAATCCCCACTAGCGCTGCAATGTACACTTGTGCAAAGAAAGCTTGTCCTGGAGCTGTCTGAATTAATTGAACATCTTCTGGAACAAGATTATTTTTCATATGATTTGTTATTTGTGCTGCAATGTTGTTTAGTGGTTCAGGCAATGGATAATACATTGTAATTCCTGCAACTTCGATAGGCTCGGCATGAAAAGTTAAAATGAATACTGTGATAATTCCAATAATTAATACAATTCGAAGTAATCTTTTTCTTAGCTCTTCTAGATGCTGATTTATTCCATCCAATTCAGACATTGGATAACTTTGTTTTCTAAACTATATCAATTAAGTGGGGATGGGCAATAATTTTGCTTCAGGTAGTCCTGCCTCTTTGAGTTGCTCTGCAGTAATCCCTTCAAATTCTAAAGAAATAATGGCTTTGGTATTAAATTTAGATTCCATCTCTTTTGCCAAGTCGCTAATGTCTTTAGCAGAATAGATTTCCTTTGAATCCTTGAGGAATATCCTGTCTCCTTTTTCCATCTCTTTTCCATTGAATTTTCCTTGAAGAAAACTTGTGATGGAAGGCAGTTCTTTTCTATCTATGTTATTATGAAAATAGCAGATTCCTTTGACTGATTCATAGTCATATGCAGTGCCTTTTCTATACATGAAAACACCGATAAAAATAGCCTCATCTTCAGGCTCTCTGACACATTTAATTTCCCAATTTAACAAATTACTTTCATCATATGAATAACTGGCTAGTTCTTCTGCAGTGATCTTCCAATATCGCATTCTTCCTTTTGCCATTATGATTGTTGTAAATTGTGCTGATATAAATTCCAATACTGTAAGACTGGAAAAATCTTAGTTGTTTTAATAGTAGATCAAGGCAATATTTACGTGAAAAACAGAATCACTGTCGTAATGAATCAATCTAATATAGAAAAACTTAGGAGTATTCAAGCAAAGATGATCAAGAATACATCCTCATCTGTAAGCTTTTCACATGTACTCAACTTGGTTGTAACTGAAGGTCTCAAGACATTAAAAACATGATCAAAATATGATTATAATCATGGACTGACACTATTTCTAATACTATGGAATCTGACAAAACAAACCCCCTTTACCCAATTGAAATTAATGATTATCCAAAACTTTTTGATTATGTTTTAACTGCAGATGGTTTGAAATTTTTTCATACTTTGAAAAGAAATTACGTTATGGGGAAGGATTTGACTCTTGATGAATACAACAAACTACGATTGCTGTATGTTTACTATGCAACTGCAAACAGGGATCCTGATGAGGTATTTTCGTGGCAAGATGTATGTGTGACTTTAGATGCCAAAGGAATTGTTGAAAAAGACATGTATCAATCAAAAGAAGATTTGAAAAATAAATTATTAATTGTAGTTAATCCTCGATATCAGTCTGGTCTATACAGAAAATATACTGAATACGTTAAAGAAAATTTTAATCCAAAGTAGCCGATCCTGGGCTGGTTATATCTGCAACAATACAAGTCTCAGAACCGGATACCTGACAAATATCTCAAAATAACTATAAAAGCATAAATTTTTTCGGAAGATAGATTAACCTCAAATTTATTTTGCAAAATATTAATGCCACTTTTTGATGTTCACGTAACTATTGAAAACAAACCGGGAATAAGTGACCCTGAAGGCGACACGATTCTTAATGATTTGGTTCTCAAAGGAACTCAAAAATCAGTATCAAAAATAAAAACAGCAAAGATGCTAAAATTTACTATTAAAGAAAAAGATAAAAAATCTGCTCAATTAAAAGTAAAAGAAATTTGTGATGAATTGCGTATTTACAATCCTATGGTAAGTAAAGTAACCATCGATGTTTTTGCCAACTAAAATACACCCTACTTTATGTCTGGATAGATTATTGCGATCAAGATTTAGTCTCAGACAAAAATTTTCTCGTCTCAATTCAAATTAAATATCTCTGATTGTGAAAATAATTGTGAAAGTTGGAGTTGTAGTTTTTCCAGGTAGTAATTGCGATCGAGATATGTATCATGTTCTAACAGATGTGTTTAATCTAGATGCCCAATACTTTTGGCATGAAAAACCTCTTCCAAAAAATATTGATGCTGTTATTCTTCCGGGAGGGTTCTCTTATGGGGATAGACTTAGGGCAGGTGTAATTGCTGCTCATAGCCCGATAATTAAAGATGTTCGAAAAATGGCTGAGAAAGGAATTCCAATTTTAGGTGTATGCAATGGATTTCAAATTTTAGTAGAGTCTGGATTGTTGCCTGGAGTTTTAATGAAAAATGAATCTCTTAATTTTATGTGTGAGTGGACCAATCTTATAGTTGAAAATAATAAAACTCCATTTACAAATCAGTTTAAACTACACCAAAAAATCCCAATCCCAATTGCAAATGGAGAAGGTAGATACTATGCAGATGATGACGTTTTAAAACAATTAAAGAAAAAAAATCAAATTGTCTTTAGATATAGCCAAGTTGTAAATGGTTCTACTGATAGGATTGCAGGAGTATGTAACGAAGATGGAAATGTTGTTGGCATGATGCCTCATCCAGAAAGAGCAGTAGAATCTGAAATTAATCCTGTAGATAACAAACCTTCTTCATTAATTTTTGAATCACTTTTATCTAAAATGGGTGTTAGTAATTGAGTTTAGAAACTCATGAGCTATCTGAATTAAAATCCAAAATTGGCAGGAATCCAACTTCAACTGAATTACAAATCGTAGCTGCTGAGTGGTCTGAGCATTGCTCCTACAAATCCTCAAAAAAACATCTCAAAATGTTACCAATGACTGGACCTCTTGTAATTAATGAAAAAGGATATGATTCTGGTGTCTTAGATGTAGGTGGAGGCTATGTAGTAACTGCTCATATTGAAAGTCATAACCATCCATCTGCTGTGGAGCCATTTGGTGGAGCTGCAACTGGTGTGGGTGGTGTGATTAGGGATATTTTATCTGCTGGCACAAGACCTATTGCAATCTTTGATGGTTTACGTTTTGGCAATATTGAAAAAGATCAACAAGCAAGATGGTTATTCAAAAATGCAGTAAGTGGAGTTGCGGCTTATGGGAATTGTTTAGGCATTCCTACAATTGGAGGAGAAGTTGAATTTGATGAATGTTATCAAAACTATGCACTTGTTGATGTTGCTGCAATAGGATTTGGCAAAAAAGAAAATTTGATAAAAAATCATGCAAACAAAGGTGATCTAGTTGTTTTACTAGGTGGCTCTACTGGTAGAGATGGAATTGGTGGTTCTCAATTTGCCTCTGACTCCCTAGAATCAGAAGATCGTTCTGCAGTGCAAATCCCTGATCCTTTCATTGAGAAATTAATCATAGAGGCAGTTTTGGAGGCTAGAAATCAGAAATTAATTCATGCCATGAAAGATCTTGGCGGTGGTGGACTATCCTGCGCAATTTCCGAAACAGCTGATGCATTAGATATTGGAATAGAGATGGATGTTCAAAAAGTTCACACTCGTGAATCTGACATGCATCCTGATGAAATTATGGTTTCTGAATCTCAAGAGAGAATGCTAATTGTTACAGATAAAATTAAATTAAAAAAACTTGAGACCATTTGCAAAAAATTCCATATTGAATGTTCTGTCATTGGTCATGTTACATCTGATAATCAAATGCATGTAAAAAAAGGGAAAAAGACATTTGCAAATTTACCTACTGACGTTGTTGCAAATGCCACTTTACTTGATTTGCCATCAAAAAAACCTGAATATCTGAAAACAATTGAGAATGAAAAGAAACTCAAAGATATTTCTGATTATTCAAAAACATTGATGAACTTACTTGCATCACCAAATATCGCAAGTAAGATATGGGTTTATAGTCAATATGATCATGAAGTAGGAATTCGAACTGTTGTAAAGCCTGGAGGGGATGCATCTGTTTTAAGATTGGACAATGGGAAATTTCTTTCAGCAAAGATTGATGGCAATCCAAAACAATGTTACATAAATCCCAGAGAAGGTGCAATCGGCTGCTTTGAGGAGGCTTGCAGAAATGTTGTATGCACAGGAGCAAAGCCCATTGGAATGCTTGATCATCTTCAATTTGGAAACCCAAAAGATCCTGAAATCTTTTGGACATTTTTAGAATCATTAAAGGGATTGACTGATTTTGCTAAAGACTTTAAGATTCCATGTGTTGGTGGCAAAGTTAGCCTATACAATGAAACTCCTTCAGGGCCAATAAAACCAACTCCCGTAATTGGCGTTTTGGGACTCATTGATAAAAAACCACTGATTCCTCAAAAAATATCTGAAAATGACTGTCTCGTAATTATTGGTGATACTAAAGATGAGATGGGTGGCTCTGAATATTTTGAGTATATTCATAAATTCATTGGTGGGAAATGTCCTACTGTAGTTTTTTCAGAATCAAAGAAAAATATGAAATCCGTATTGGAGGTAATTGATAATGGTCTCTTAAAATCTGCCCATGACTGCTCAAAGGGAGGACTGGCAATTGCCATCTCAGAGTTATGTATGAGAAATATGATCGGATGCAAAGTATCCTTGGAAAAAGTACCTGGGGAAAAATTAGATGTTGCTAGAATTCTTTTTTCTGAAAGTCATTCTCGATATCTACTATCTTTTGATAAGAAAAATCTGAAAAAATTAGAAGATTTGCTAAAAAAGAACAAAGTTTCATTCAAGTAATAGGTAAATTTGGAGGAGACAGAATTCAATTTGTGAATGGAGTAACATCCGTCGTTGATCTAAGAGTTGATAAAGCACAAAAAACTTGGTTAAATTCGTTAGGGGACTTGGTACTTCATGGTTAAGGAAAATTGTGGCGTTGTTGGAATTTTTAGTCTTAGTGGAACTAATGTAGTTCCTATGGTAATTGATGCATTAAGAGCACTTCAACATAGAGGACAAGAAGCTTGGGGTCTTGCAATTCCAAATAAACCGCCACTTAAGAGATTGGGATTGGTTTCTGGTGCCTCATCTGAATTTAAAAAAATAACTGAGGAATATGCATCTTCTGCAGTTATTGGCCATGTTCGATATTCTACAATGGGTAGAAGTTCATTAGAAAATGCCCAACCACTCAAAGTAAAAGATCTTTGCATTGCACACAATGGAACAATTGCAAATGTACAAGAATTATCTAATCTGGTAGGTGGGTGCTCATTTACACCACAAAATGCAAGTGACACTCTTGTTGCCGCTCAAAGACTAGTTGCATTAATTTCAGAGAATGGTCAAATGGGAAAAGCACTTTCAATTCTCAAAAATGAAATGGTCGGCTCTTATTGTTTTACATTTATCTCTGATGATAATTCTGTTTATGCTGCTCGTGATCCTAAGGGATTTCGTCCAATGGTTCTAGGTCATAAAGAATCTGATGACACTTACATTGTCGCGTCTGAGTCTTCTGCAGTGTCTGCAGTTGGCGCAAAACTAGAACGAAACGTAAATCCTGGTGAATTGATAAAATTAAGCAAAAATGGTTTAGAAACTGAACGTTTCTCTGATGATCCTGCACGTGCACATTGTTCTTTTGAATTCACTTATTTTGCACATCCCTCAAGTAACATGGAAGGTACAAACATCTATGTTGCAAGAAAGAATATTGGACGATTTTTGGCAAAGAAATTTCCAATTAATGATGCTGATTTAGTAATTCCTGTACCTGATTCTGCAAGACCCGCTGCATTGGGATATGCTCAAGAACTTGGTGTTTCTTTTGATGAAGGCCTTCTAAAAGATAGGTATAGCAAAAAGGGGCCACTACGAAGTTTCATTGAACCTCATCAATCAGACAGAATAGAAATTAACCGATGGATTATTCCAATAAGGGAAATCATTGAAGGTAAACATGTTGTTGTAATTGATGATAGTCTGGTTAGAGGTACTAGCTCCAAGGCAATAATCAAAGCACTCCGTAGAGCAGGAGCTAGGAAAATTAGCATGGTAATTACATATCCTCCAATTAAATTCCCATGTTATGCTGGAATTGATTTTCCTTCTCAAGAAGAACTTGCAACATTTTCCAATGGAAAAGAAATGAATCAAGAGCAAATCACGGAAATGGTTCGCCAAAGTATTGGCGCCGACTTTTTGGGATACAATGATGCTGAAAATCTTGCAAATGCTGTCGGAATTCCAAAAGATTCTATGTGTTTTACTTGCTCGTCAGGAAATTACGAATCACTCGGCATAACTCCTGAATTTAGAAGCAGAGAAGAAATGAAAGGGGAATAGGGTATTTTTTTAAATACAGTTAATGGGTTAGAATATCATGCAAGCAATATGGAATGATGTAGTTATTGCTGAAAGTGATGATACTGTAGTTGTTGAAGGGAATCATTACTTTCCAATTGAATCTATAAAAAAAGAGTATTTTGAAAAGACTGATTTTACATCTTTTTGTGGATGGAAAGGAATGGCTAATTATTACTCCGTTTCAGTAAATGGTAAGACTAACAAAGATTGTGCATGGTATTACGAAGAGCCAAATGATGCTGCCAAAAAAATTAAAGGAATGGTTGCATTTTGGAATGGCGTAACAATAAAGTAATTTCTAATTGGTTAATTCAATCGTTGTGTTTCTTGGAATTTTTATAAAAAATTCGGATCCTTGATTTATCTCACTGTGTACCCCAATTTTACCTCTTAATCCAATGGCAATTCCATTGCAAATTGATAATCCCAAACCTGTTCCACCGTGCTCTCTTGTGGCAGAAGTATCTACTTGGTAGAATTTTTTAAATAAATTCTTTTGACTTTCCTTTGGAATTCCTTTTCCATTATCTTTGACTGAAATTACCACCATATTATTTTCATTTCTTGCTGATAAAGTGATTTTAGGATCATTTTCGGGAAGAAAATCCATGGCATTATTTAGAAAATTTTTGATTATCTGTGTTATTCTTGAAGTGTCTGAATTCATAATAATGTCATCTGACTCTAGCAAATACGTGCAATGATTGGAACTTGATAATTTATAATCTTCAATAATATTTGATAACAATTTTTTTATGTTAAAATGTGTCATGGTAAAATTCATTTTTCCTAATTCAAGTTTATGTACATCTAGAATATCGTTGATTAGACTTAACAAATCTTTAGAGTTTTCTTGAATTTTCATAATTCCGTGTTTTTGCTTTTCTGTCATTTCTCCTAAAACTCCATCGTATAACATGCCTGACCAACTCATAATTGGACTGAGTGGTGTTTTTAGTTCATGTGAAATCATTGACATAAACTCATCTTTTTTGACATCAATACCTGCAAGTCTTTCTTGTTGTTCTTTTTGTTCAGTAATGTCTGTTCTAACTGTTGTGTATCCTACAATCTTGCCTTGTTCATTGATGTTTGGTATGATGTTTGTCTGTACCCAGTAAAACGTTCCATCCTTTGCTTTATTTTTAATTTCACCTCTCCAAATTTTTCCAAAAGTAATGGTTCCCCACATTTTCCTATAAAATTCCCGTGAATGATAACCTGATTTTAATAAATTATGATCTGATCCTATTAATTCTTCTCTACTGTATTTTGATATTTCGACAAACTTGTCGTTCACTTCAGTGATAATTCCATTTGCATCTGTAATTGCAATTATTGATGCTTCATTCAGTGCTTTTTTTGATTCATTTAGATCTTGGTTGAATTTTTCTTTTATTTTGTGGTGATAAATTGAAGACCATGATAAAGTAGCAATAAAAATAAAAAATGTAATATTTTTTAGAATATGTGCCACATTAAATGCAGTATCAAATACTATACTTGAAGTAGAAATTATAATACTTCCAAAAATATCTATGACTAAAACCAGTATGACTCCTTTGTAAAATGGATCATCTAAGTGATGAAGTTTTTGCTTAAAGTAAAATATTGCTGAAAATACAAATAGTGATGCTGCCAAAATTTCATACGGCCTTTTAATTATGGAATCAATTGTAAGAAATGGTAACGGTTGTATTAAAGAAATCATTGTTACAACACTTGCTAGCCCTGAGAGAAATATTGTGTAATAGATAATTTCTTTGCTGATTGATTTTGGTTTTTTAGTATTTTTTTCTGCTTTACTAAATTTTATAATTGCAATTGCCATTACTATTCCCATCAAAATTCTTCCAGCTACCCATGTTTGTGGGATGAAATACTCTTCAAAACTTGTGTCACCTAAATGTATTAATGAAAACCCTCCGTGAAGCAAATCTATTATAGATGAAACAAAAAAACCTAATCCTATAAATAGCGAGAATCTATCTTTTAGCGCATAACCTCTTGATAGTGAATAAATTGCAACAACTATTCCAAAAGTAACTGAAAACATTTCAAAATAAAAATGATCTAATCCTTGAAGTACAAATAATTCTGAATTTGTACTTAATATTGATAAACATGACAGTATGATAATAGGTATTAACAAATATAGGATGTATTGATTATTATTTAATTTCTTATTTTTATTGGTTCTATTTTGTAGTGACATCCAATACTCCCAATGACTTTTCTAAATGTTCTAAAATTTCATTTATTGGGATGGTTTTTTGTAGGCAAGAATGAACCCCTTTTTTAATTAACTCATTCATTTCTTTTTCACTTTGATTACTTGCAGAAAAAATTACAATTTTTTTATTTTTAATTTCGTCGTTCTGATAAAGAATATCTATAATCTCATAACCGCTCATTTTGGGCATTGATAAATCCAGTAATATTATGTCAAAGTTTCCGTTTTTAATTAATTCAAGTCCTTTTTCTGGGTCCTTACATGGGGTATAATCATAATCATCATTTATTTCAAAATAAAACTCAAATGGCTCTAAAATCTCTTTATTGTCATCAATATGGAGTATTTTCATAAATTTTGATTAATTGAAAAATTACTTTATCACTAGCTTGTTTAAAACACACAATTTTTGAAAAATTCTGTATCTGGAACACGTAATTTTTAATATTTTAGACTATATTCCAATTATTGATTAGTCTTAATAATTAGAAAAACAATCTAGTATCCGTGAAACAGTATACTGCAATCATTGGTATAGGTATTGCTGCTATTGGAATTATGGCAGTAATTTTTGGTATGGATATTTTGAAATTATCTGTATCAACTCAGGATTATGATATTTTTGTTGATCCTATATTGGATAAACAAAGTCTTTTTGTGATGGGACGTGTGACTATACAAAATACAGGTTATCAGCCTCTTACTAATGTACGTGTAAATTTTGGTGCAGGAGATACTTTTGATTTGGGAACTATTGACTCTGGGGAAAAAATTATTGTTTCTCCGCCTTCTGATAATCCTATGGAATATGTAATGATTAGTGCTGATAATGATATTTTTGTAAATAAAGCATATAGAGAAATGCCCAAGATGGTCGGGATGATGGGTTCTTGATTTTTCCTAGCAGTTAAATTCAATAAAATCCAGTAATGATTGTTTGAAGTTTCTAACTAGCGGAAAAGTAAAGGACCTTTATGATGTGGATGAAAATACATTACTCTTCAAGTTCTCTGATAGGGTTTCAGCATATGATGTAAAATTCAAGCAAAATATTCCTAGAAAGGGAGAAGTACTGTGCAAATTCGCTGAATTTTGGTTCAATGAATTATCCGTACCAAATCATTTTGTCCGACGAGAATCTGACACTGAAATTATTGTAAAAAAATGAAGATGCTGCCAATAGAGTGTGTTGTTAGAGGCTACTTTTATGGCAGTCTGATAAGTAGATGGAAAAAAGGTGATGTTTCCGTACCTGAAGGGACAAATACAACTCTGGCTGCAAAACTTCCTGAACCACTTTTTGATCCTACTACAAAATCAGAACATGATATTCCAATTAACAAAGAAAAAGCATTAGAGATGAATTTGGTTACTGAGGAGCAATACGAATGGTTGGAGAAAACCTCTATTGAAATTTATAAAAAGATGGCATCTATTGCAGATAATGCCGGATTCATTTTAGCTGATTTGAAATTAGAGTTTGGAATATTAGATGGAAAGATTACCTTGGGCGATTCTATTGGTCCTGATGAATATCGTTTATGGCCAAAGAATTCGTATACTGTTGGAGAAATACAGGAGGCATATGATAAACAACTCTTACGTGATTGGCTAACTGCAAAGGGGTATCAAAAAGAATTTGATGATGAACGTGATGCTGGACGAGAGCCTGTTGCACCTGAAATCCCCGATGATATCATACAGAAAATGACTGAGCGCTATGTGATAGCATATGAAAAACTAACTGGAAATACTCTTTAACCATTAATGGATTGAAATGTTATGGCTACAGTTGAAGATAAAAAAGAAATTCAAACATTGTTGGATATAGTGATTAATCAAATTCCCTCTTACACAAATATGGTGAACTCTGAACATTGGGATGTCAATTTAGATGACTGTATTTTTGGAATGGTGTATCATTCCTTTGTTGCAAAAGCAACCAACTATCTGAATAACAAACTTACTGATACTGAACAAGAAAATAATGCTGAATCTACTTTTAAAATGATGAGTTTGATTTCGGAAGTATTCAACGATCGATTGGCAGATATCAAACAAGAAATTGTATCTTCATTAAACTCTTAATCTACGCATAGAATCTTTCTTTCAACTCGAATTGTATTTTTCACAATCCTCAAAATAGCGTCTTGATGCTTATTTTTCGACAATGTTTACCTGATTTTTATTTTTTTAGTATTTTTTTAAAATTTTAAAACCATTACAAAAACAATTCAGCTAATACTATTAACATTCAACCAGTGTTAAAATTATTGTACTGGTGTCATAATACTACATTTTATTACAATATTATTTGTAATGGTGATGGTATTTTTGATAGCGGTACAATATTGATTAAAGTAAACAAAAATTGATGCAATTGGACAAAAAAATATGATACGAGGATCTTTTAGATCAGATTTAGAGGTAGTTCTGTATGTCAACGTTACTAGAAAAGCAAATCAAAGTTAATCGTATTGTTACGACAAGTATTGGACACGCACGTGCAATTGAAGACCCTGCACGAGCCAAAATTGTGGAAATTTTATACCATCAAGCATTGTCAGCAGACCAAATTTCAACTGCTCTAAAAAAGACAGGTTACAAAAAAGCCTTGACAACTGTTCGTCATCATTTGGAGATTCTAAAAGAATCAGGATTAATTGAAATTGCACGTATTGAGGAATCTCGAGGTGCGATAACAAAATACTATAGTACGTCAACAAAGTTACTGGATTTTCAAACGCCTGAGGATTTTGACTCTACATACTCTAAGGTAATCGATAACACCTCTACAAAAATTGAAAAAATACTCAAAGGTCTAACTCCAAAAACAAAATCAAAAGGAAAAAAATCTGAAGACTATTCACAGTATCTTGTAATGGAAATTATGAATAGAGCGATGACAAATGTACTTGAAAAATCAAACAGCAAATAGGATAAATTTAATTTTTCATGTTCATGAATCATCAAATGCGATCAAAGATACATTTGATGATTATGAAGAATTTCATGAAAAATCAATAGAAAACACGACAAATTCTAAATGTCATCTGAGCAGCTTTAGATTATTGGTGAAATGAAAAAATGATTGAAGAAAAAGTTGTAAAGTTGTTTTCTGAGAAAAATCTTGTTTTCATTGCAACTGTAATGAAGGATGGCTCTCCTCAAGTCTCACCTGTCTGGGCAAATTTTGAAGATGGATATGTTCTTGTAAATACTGCGGAGGGTAGAATAAAACACAAAAATGTATTACGTGATCCACGTGTCGCAGTATCTGTTGTATCAAAAGACAATCCTCTTGACATGACAACAATTCGTGGAACTGTTGAGGAATTAATTCCAGATTATGAATACAAACATGCAGACAAACTCACAAGGCAATACATGGGACGAGAGCATTATCCATTCAAACGTGATGATGAAAAAAGAGTCATACTAAAAATTAAGCCAGACAAAATTTTTGTTTTGCCTGAATTAAAGATGAATGAGTAGCAATTTCTAATGTTTCTAAATTCGAGTTTAGAAATATGATATGCTAAACATGTGAGATAAGAAAAAAGATAGTATAGACAGCTTAACGTCGACGTTTAGCTGCCTTTCTCTTTGGAGCGGCTCTGCGTTTAGGAGCAGCTTTTCTTTTTGGTGCTGCTTTCCTCTTTGCTGCCTTTCTCTTTGGAGCTGCTTTTTTAGCTGCAGTTTTTCTCTTTGGAGCGGCTCTGCGTTTAGCTGCCTTTCTCTTTGGAGCTGCTTTTTTAGCTGCAGTTTTTCTCTTTGGAGCGGCTCTGCGTTTAGCTGCCTTTCTTTTAGGAGCTGCTTTGCCAGCGTTCTTCCTTCGAGTTGCTGCTGCCTTTCTCTTTCGAGCTGCTGCTGCTTTTAGTGCCTCTGCTGCTTTTTTAGCTGCATTCCTCTTTCGAGTTCTTGCTGCTTTTTTAGCTGCTTCGGCTCTTTTGGCTTTGGATACTGCCATAACTTTTTGCAAAAATCATATGTGTTATATGGTAAAAGTCACACATTACTACACTAACTATAGAAAAATTTGACACAATTCTTGCTCTCCGATCAACAATTTGTAATGCAAACAACAGCAGTATCCACTGTTGATTGATCTTTTTGTGGTCGAATAATTATTTTGTATTTTTTTTCTTCATCATATGGAATGTCAAACTGTGTTGTTCTCTCAATCGGTTTGTTTGGTTCCAGAGTTTCTAAAAACAAATCTTTTGATGAAAATTCTCCAAATACAGCTTCGTGTTTTTGTTCTTTTTCATCAACAATGTAAAATTGCCCTCCTGAAATGATTGTTTTTTCATTACTGATGTTTTTTGCAGTAATTCCTATTTTTACAAACGTGTTTTCTGGTTTTACTTCTTTACTTCCTTCATGAGTTCCCTCAAAAGAAAGAGTATATTCTACTGGTCCCACGATGATTGGTTTCCCTGCAACTGCTTCGATGTAGTTTGTGGTATATTGTGTATACATGTAATTTGCAACAACCATTGAAGCTATGATAGCTCCAATCACAATAATTACACCCATTCCTGCCATGAATTTGCTGATTTTTTTTGGTATATAGTTGAAACGCCTATTTTTTGGCATGATTTGATCGGAAAACCCTGGGGGTTTTGAGTAAAACTTGTGGATTTATTTGGCAATATCACAAAATAGTGCATATTTTCATACTATTCTCAGTTAATTTTTTATTTATCTTGTTTGAGATTTGTACCAATGACTAAAACAGTTCTTTTAGGAGCAACATTGGCAGCTATTTTGACCGTTTCTGTTTTGGGTTATGCTTACGCAACTGGTGCATCATGGCAAGGAATTACAGATGATGCAGTTGTAGCAAAAAATTCTAAAACAACAACCCTCAAAATTACTGCAACTGATGATGTTCCTAGACAAGCAGGAATTCTAGCGGGATTTGCATGGTTATATGCTGATGGTCCAAACTCTGCATTTGCAATTACTACTCACAATGCAGATGTAGATGGTGATGGTAAAAATGACGTTAGAGATTCTTTGCAAAATAAGGATGGTTGGCACGCTCATAATGTGGTTCTAGGTTCAAGTACAACTTTGAGTACTTTCTGTGTTACAGAAATCTCAGATGCACCTACAAGTGGAATTGCATTCAATAATGAAAATGTCAAAGTAAACGTGAAAAATTCAGCACTTACTGGAAATCTTGGCAGTGCTACTGCAGCATTTGATATTGTTGTAGATGGTGATTGTCCAATCACATTCCCAACAGAATCTGTGATTGATGGTGGACTTCCATTAGGTATTGTTGTTCATGATTTGAATCCTTAATCTTTTTTTCTTTATTTTTTGAACAAAATTTAGGGGGTTTAGCTTTTACGCATAACTCTAAAAGATGACACATGTTTAGCTGGGAGAGCTTGGTGGTTTTATGGTTGCATTTCATATTCAGGCACAAGTGTTACACCCCCCCTCCAAATGCCTGTTTTTGAAAAAATTCATCTTGTGAGTAAACACGTAATTTTTTAGGGGGGGTTTAACGCCTAGGCATAATTTCATTTAGTTGTCTATTTTACTAAGTTTTGAAACATTGGAGTGATCATGTCCATTATTTGAAAAAATAAACTTGATGAGAATAATCTAAACTCTTCAAATATGTTATTTGTAGAATCAAATGATTCTGTTATTAGCGATTCTCCCATCTGCAAAATGATTTCTTTCACATATTATCTCGAATAATCCTAATCTTATCCTCTATGGGTGCATTTTTGAACATACATTTGTTCTAAAAAGAAGGGGGGTTTTACCCCAATTATGAAACAAAAACCAGAAAAATTATGCTCTTTCTACTCTAATGGTGATTTTTCCTTTTTTGGCAGTATTGACAACTTTTAGTGCTCTGCTCATTACTCCCATTCCAAATCTTGACAGCTCAGCTGTGGATAGAGTTAATTCTCTTGGTTTTGATTTTGAAGTTTTGTTTTTCATATTATGGAATACTGATTTTTTGATATAAGGTCCGCGTAGAATTGATAAATCGTCTATTTTTAGAATGTCTTTAACAGAAATCTTGATGTTTTTTCATGTTTTTCTGATACACTCTCTATTGCATCAAAAACTGTTTGTTGGTTGATGTTTTCTTTATCGTCTAGTACGACATAAACTCCGATCTTCTGTTTTCCGTCCTCTGTGATGATTTTGTTTATCGCTTGAATGGAATAACAGTAATCTGCTACTTTTTTCTCAAAATTCTCTTTTTCTTGCTCATTAAATCCCAAATATCTTACAATTTGATTATTTTTCATTATTACTTTGGCTCCTATTACTAGAATCCCTTGTTGTCCTTTTGGCTCAAATATTTCTATGGGGATGCCTGTCTGACCTGCATGCTTTACCAAAATCTGAAAAGTGTTCTCTGGATTTTTTACTTCCTCAAAAGATAATCCTTCGTGGATTAACCATCTTTCAACACTATCTCTCAGTCTTGATGCACTCATGTAAAAACATCAAAATTAGTTCTATATGATTCTAAATTCGTTAGATTACTACTGTGAAATAACTATATTTCTAAATTCGAATTTAGAAACATTTGAAATTGTTACTTACAGAACAATTTTGTAACTGCTCATACATTGACATTGAATCCAGAATCTATGCCTGGAAATGATGCAGCTGCCAAAATATTGAATATGATTCCAATAATCATTAATACAACACCTAGATACAAACAATTCTTTGCTTTTCGTGGATCATCCCTACGTAAAATAAAGAATGCAATTATCCCTCCGATAATTCCTAAAAAAACAGGTAGCAAAAACCACGCATTACTTCTTGGTTTTTCTGTATGTTCCATGCTTTTTCTGATTATTTTGTAGCTATTGATTTTTTCTGTATTTGTGTAATTTCTATCTCAACGGTTTCAAGTGGATCCTCTACTTGATTACGTCTGATTGAAAACATTTTGGGCTTTTCAAAATCGTTGGTACAGTCTGGGCATGCATAAACTAAAACTCTGTGTTCGTTTGGTGCTTTTGGATTAGATAATCTTGGGTAATACACTAGTCTGGCGCCACAATCCACACAATATCTGTTGGCCCTTCTAGTTCTGACCAATGTAAATCTCCTGCATTATTCTAGATATGCGATCATCTATTAGATCTATGTTGTCTAATTGTCTAAACTAATTGCTATCAACCGATCAATATTTCTAAATTCGAATTTAGAAATATATTATATTTAGTTCTATTAGATATGGAATATAATATTTCAAAACTCGAGTTTAGAAATAATAACGCGCCTCCCACCAGACTTGAACTGGTGACCAACCGGTTAACAGCCGGTTGCTCTACCACGCTGAGCTAGGGAGGCACAAGTTTAGACCTTGGCAAAAGTGATTTAATCTTTCCGACTATCTATTTTAGAGCAAAATATGTTGGAAAACTTAATTGAATTTAGAAAAAAATTCTTTGATTTCTTTTGCATGACTTTCAACTAATTCAATAATTTCTAGATGTTCATCTGCAGTTGGTTCTCTTTGATGCACAATTTGAAATGCACTAAGTGCTGAACCTACCATCTCTCCAACAAAAAATCCACACAAAAAATCACCGATATTTTCACAATCCCATGTTTCCCCAACTCTGGGAGAAGCTCCTGCAGCTTTATACAATTCAAGTGTTTGAGTTATCAAATCAGTTGTTTGTTTGAGAAATTCAGGATCAAGGGTCATTTGAAAAACTTAAGATTTTATTTTTCTATACCTTTCTTTTTCTCAAATGCATATATGCCATCAAGAAAAACTCTGTGATCTTTATTTTTTACTTTACTTTTAAGTTCAATATTAGCTGCTGTTTGTGTAATGTCTGTCCACACTTCACCTGTTAAAATTACGTCTTCGCCCTTTGGAATTACTTTGGTGTTTCCAACACTTTTTGTAACTCTTGGGGCTCTTTCGCCTTGAAAGTTTTCAATCAGAATTTTTTTTCCTTCTACTTTTACTGTGATTGGAAAGTGTGAGTACACAATTTTCATCTTAATTGTATATCCATTTACCAAACCTTCACAAATATTTCTAATAATGGATCTTGCAGTGTGCAGAATTGCATAGTCTCTCTTTCTACTTCCAATTGCATTTAGAATTACTTTGTTTTCTGCAATCTCTATGTTAACTGGGATGGTTCTGAAACTTTTGTGGGTTTTTCCTAGTGGTCCTACAAAAGATAACATGTGTTTGTTTAGTGTAAGTTTGACTCCTTCTGGGATGATTATCTCATCCTGAAATTTCTCCATTTGCTTAGTAGACATAACCTATCAAAAATCCTCCAATTCCTTTCTCTGATGCTTCATGATGTGACATTACCCCTTGGTTTGTTGTTACTAATAACATGCCTCTATCATATGCCGGCAAGTATTGCTGTTCCCAATTATTGTATTCATCGTTTTTTACTTTGAATCTTGGTGATATTGCTCCACATTTTGTAATTTTGGCCAATAACTTGATTTTGAATTTACCGCCTCTTTTATCATCAATGTGCTCAAATTCTCCAATATACCCATCTTTCTGGAGTGTTTTTAGAACCTCGATACCTAATTTTGATGTTGGGAGAATAACACAGTCTCCCTTTCTTCTTGTTTCATTGTTGTAAAGTGTAACGAATAGATTTGCTAAAATGTTAGTTGCTGGCATATTGTATCACTTATTTTTCCTGAACCCTAAAGATGTTGCGACTTCTCTGAAGCATCGTCTGCATAGCATTAGATCATATTTTTGAATTACAGCTGTATAATCTCCGCATCTTTTACACCATCGTGAACCTCTTCCAAAGTCGTGCTTTTTTCTTCCAGTTGCTTCATATGATCTATCTTTTGCCATTATGCTACTGACACTCCAAATTCTTTTACTAGATAATCCTTTGCTTCTTGATTGCTAATGATGTGTTTTTTTCCAACACTTGCTTTGTGTTTACTTCTATTTCTAATTCCGTATCCTGGTCGTGTAAGTGTAATTGAAATTCCTAAACCTAAAATTCCTATTTGTGGATCATATTTTACTCCTGGAATGTCTATGTGTTCTTTAATTCCAAATGAATAATTTCCAAAATTATCAAATGATTTTCCATTAACGACATTGCCTTTTGCTTCTAACAATCTTTTTAGTAATTCTTTTGCGTCGTTACCTCGAATTGTTACTGCAACACCTATTGGCTCTCCTTTTCTAACTCCCCAGTCTCTTTGAGTTTCTTTTGCAGCTCTTGATGATGATTTTTTTCCTGATATTTGATCAAGTGCTTTTTTGGCAATATTGATTACATCTCCTGATTTTCCTACTCCCATATTGAGAACTACTTTCTCAAGAGTGATTTTTTTCATTACTGGTTCTGTAGTTTGAGACATAAGATCACTTTATTTGAATAACTGGCTCTCCTTTACCAATTGACATGATGATGTCTGCAGGAATCTCGATTTTTCTATCTTCTAGTGCTAGAATAACTCTTTTTGGAAGAATGAATGTTCCTTC
This sequence comes from Nitrosopumilus adriaticus, assembly GCF_000956175.1. NCBI lineage: Archaea > Thermoproteati > Nitrososphaerota > Nitrososphaeria > Nitrosopumilales > Nitrosopumilaceae > Nitrosopumilus > Nitrosopumilus adriaticus. Next base: position 1,037,112 of record NZ_CP011070.1, on the reverse strand, counting down.
TTCGATTGTTTCAATCTTTCCTACTTTACCTGTGTTATTTCCACGTGTTACTAAACCGTGACTTCCTACTTCTAATTTAATAATTTCGAGAATTTTAACTTCTGGAATTTGAATCAAACATGTATCTCCAACACTTACTTTGCTATCTGAAATTATTGAACGCCCATCATGAAATCCTATTTGTGTTTGCCCTTTATTGATGGTAGTCTTACTTGTGACTCTGACCAATTTTTTTGATTTCTCAGATTCGTTAATCTTTATTGGTTGTAGTAATTTTTCTTCAGTAGGAACTAAACGATAAACCTCTGAAACATTTTCCAACTCTACAACATCCATTAGCCCTATTGCATGATGAAGTGATTTTCTAACAATTCCGTCTACTTTTATCTTTCCTGAATAAATTGAACTTTTTGCTTCCCTAAGACTAGTGACGATGTTTAACATGTCTCTTAGAAATACTGCAGATGGTACTGCATGACTTTTTTTATGTGGACCTGGTTTTACAGTAATTACAAATCGTTTGCTTTTTCTGTTAATTCCCCAGAACTGTGGGGCCATTTGACGTTTGAGTTTTTTACTGCCTGCTATACTTACCATTAATTCTCATCTTCCTTTTTTTCATTTTTTTCTTCTACTTTTGTTTCTTTAGGCTCTTCTTTAGTTGGAGTATCTTTTGTAGGTGTCACTTTAGGTTGCTTGCTTGGATTCTTGCCCTCAAGTTTTAAAATTCTCCATTTGTCATCAGTACTAAGTGAAGTTACTAACAGATTAGATGTGTGAATATAAACATCAAATTTATCTCCTTTAGTTTTTTCTTTCTTTACTCCATCAATTGCAACACTGCTTTTTTGAGTAGATACTTTGGATATTTTTCCTTCAACTCCTTTGAATTCTCCTCGGAGTATTGTCACACTGTCACCTTCAATTGCACGAACACTTCTCTTTCCATATTTTTTACGAAGATCCTTTGATAATGTGCTTCCAAGTTGTTTACTTCTAGTTTGAAATGTTGCACGAAAAATCATATTATTGCGCATTTTTGTTGGTTTCATTTTATCATACCACCATTGATGCCAAGTTAGCTACTCTTGGCCATTTTTCTGAAGCTTCTGCTGCTACTGGTCCTTTGATGTCTGTTCCTTTTGTTTCTCCTTCAGGTGTAATCAACACTGCTGCGTTATCCTCAAAACAAACTCTTACACCGTTTAATCTACGAACTGCATATTTTTGCCTAACAATAACTGCTCCATAGACTTGTTTTCTTAATTCTGCCGGTCCTTTCTTTACGACCACATTGCAAAAATCTCCTACAGCTGCTGCAGGAAGTCTGGACACTCTTGTTTTGTGTCTTGGAACATTGATAACTTCTAAAATTTTAGCGCCAGAGTTGTCTGCACATACAATATTTGCACCTACAGGAATTGAACGGGTAACATATGGACGGAATTCCTCTACTCCTTTACCTGCTTGTTTTGCCATGTTATGCTTTAACCTCCACAACAACATATGATACAGACTTTGATATTGGTCTGCACTCTGCAGTCAAAACATGATTTCCTGTTTCAACATCGATACATTCTGGAACGTGTGCGTGAATTGTACTTGTTCCTCTTGCATATCTCTTGAACTTGCTAAAGTAAATTGGTGCATCTTTTTGTAATGTGATAGTTTGTTTAGCTTTACTTCCAGTAACTTTTCCATCAAAGAGTTTTCCTCTAATTGATAAATTTCCGTGGAATGGACAATGTTTGTCTGTACATTGCTCTTTTGGTTCTTTTACTTTTAATCCGATATCTCGTGTCATGCTTTAGCTCCTAATCTGTCAAAAGGTCTTTTAGTAATTTTTGAACCGTCAACTACTATGTCGTTATTGTTTATTGAAAATTTCCAACTGTTTGTTGATTTTGCCATTGATTTATCGCCATTTATTGTGTTTATTGTGAACATTGATTTTGTTTCATTAATGATTCTTCCATTTAATCCTATTACTTGAGGATTGGTAGATTTTACAATCTCTGTGTTCAATCCTATGAATTCATGTGATGTAATATTATCTGCAGTTATCATTTTTCTCTTTTCATCTCGTTTATTCTGGTTAGCATTCGTGCAATGTCGTGACGTAGTGGTTTTAATTTGCCACTCTCTTTTCTTAGTGTGCCTTTAGAGGCATCTACTCTAAGTTTTGCAAGTTCACTACGTGTCTCTTGAATTTTACTCTTAAGATCTTTTTCATTTAATTGCTTTATTGTTTTCATGCTGATTCTGGTCATTTCAATTGTGCCTCCTCTTCTTCTAATGTTTCAAGTTCTTTCATTTTTTCTTCTTCAAGTGCAATTTGTTCTGATTCTGTTCTAGCTTTTGTTTCAGCTGCAGTCTCGTCTCGCATTTTTCCAGTACCCTTGTCTTTGATTTGTTTTGTATTCATAGCTTTTTCGGTTTTCATTTCAAATTCTGGAACGAGTTTAGCTTTATTTGCAATTCTTATTCTAATACCAATTAACCCCATGGCTGTTTTTACGTGAGCAATGTCTTCTGCAACGATGACTTCTGCGTGATGGCCTGCTCTTGGTAATATTCCTGCTGTATGTTTTTCAAAAGCAGAACGGTCACCTCTAAGTTTTCCTGAAATGGTTATTTGGACACCCATTGCACCATTTTCCATTATTTGTTTTAATGTCCACATTGTTGCTCTTCTAAATGCTGTTCCTCTTTCAAGATGTGCTGCCATTCTATTACACATTACACTTGGAGCTAATTCTGGTTTTTCAATTTCCACTACTGAAATTTGTGGATTTTTTAATCCGAAATCTGATGCAAGTTTGTCTGTAAGTGCTCTGATTCCAGAACCTTTTCTTCCAATAACAATTCCTGGTCTAGTTACATGTAGTGCAACCCTTGTACCAACTGGTGTTTTTGAGATTTCTGCATGTGAGAATCCTGCATCTTTAATTGCTTCTCTAAGATAATCTTTGAGAAGCATCATGTTGTAGTTGTCTTTAATTACATTTTTGACTGCTGACATTTCTAAATCTCCTGTGCCACCAATTCTACGTGAGTTAATACGTTGTTTTTGGGAGTTGCTCTTCCCATAGCTCTTGGAATGAATCTTTTTACAATTACGCCTTTGTGAACAGTAGCATTTACTATTTTTAATCTATCTAAATCCATTCCTTTGTATTCTGCATTTGATTCTAAATTATCTAAAACTTTGATAAACTCTTTTGCGGTTTTTTGTGGATAACGACCTGACATCATACCAGGATCTGCTTTATGCCCAACTTGATTTTTGTATCTTCTAAATGCAACTGCTCTTTTTTTGTTAATTACTGCAAGAAGATAGTCTCTTGCTTTCTCAATTGACAATCCTTTGATAGAAACTGCAACTTCACGTGCATGTTTGTGTGAGATGTCTTTTTCTCTTAATGATGAACGTACATGTTTCGTTGCATCATAATTTTGGAAAGCGTAATTGAATCTACCCATAATAATCACTTTAGTGGTACGTAGAGACTGGATCTTGATGCACCTACACCTGGGGCACCGTGTGAAACTCTCTTGTTTGTTATTACGTATTCTCCTAAGTAATGCCCGATCATTTCTGTTGTGATGTTTACTGGACGGAACTCTTTTCCTGAAAATACGTTTACTGTAACTCCTACCATGTATGGTAAAACAATCAAATCTCTAACATGAGTTTTGATAGGATTTTTTACTTTGCCTGCTTTTGCAGCTTTTATTTCTTCAATCAATTTTCTCTTTCCATCGGTAATTCCTCTTGTAAGTGATCTTCTTTGTCTGGAATTGAATAATAAGAATAATTTTTCTAAGGACATACTGTCAAGCTCCTCTTTTGGAATGCCTCTGTATAGAAATTCTTTAACCAATCTTCTTCTCCTCTGTTAATGTACTTCGAGTTTTGTGGTCCATATTATAGCATTCCTATCTTTGTTGCCAAATCTCTGGCTTTTTCAGTATTTTCAAATTGAACAAATGCTTTTTTGCCATAAATTGTTCTTGCAGTGTTGACATTTGTGACGTTTTGATTGTAAAGAGCTTTTACAGCCTCGGCAATTTCTGGTTTACTTGCAGATCTTTCTACGATAAAACAAATTTTACTTTCATTTTCTACCATGGCAAATGTTTTTTCCGTAATGTATGGTTTTAAGATGATTTTACTTGCTTGATCTACATTCATTGTGTTTTCACCATAACTTCTAGATGTGTTGATTTTATTTTTCCAATTTCTTCAATTGCTGATTTAGAATATACTGTTAATCTAATTGGATCAGAACCTGGTGCTAAATCAAGCACACTCAAATCTTTGACACTTTTTGCTTCTACTCCTGGTAATGCACCAATTGCTTTTTTGATATTTGAATCGTCTTTTGTAACAAACAAAACACTTTTTCCAACTTTTTTACTTCTCCCTCTAAGTCTTGATTGTCCAGAACGTGGTTTTCTAGACTCTAATCTTTCTACATCCTGTGTAAGTTTTAGAGCATCTAGGATTTTTGTCATTTCGTTTGTTTTTGAAATTGATTCAATTTCATCTGATACGATAATTGGGAATGATTCTATGCCTTCAATTTTATGGCCTCTTTGACCTACAAGTTCTTTTGATGCTGTTGCAGCAATTGCAGAACACAATGCCAATTTATTTTCTTTTTTGTTTAATTTTTTGTAAATTACTTTGCCTACGATTGGTGGATGTGCTTGTCTTCCACCTCTGGTAGATGCTACTTCTGCACCCTGACCTTGTCTTCCGCCGCCTCCACCTGTACTTCTAGCAACTCTGGAAACACCCTGACCTGTTGGAGGATCATTTGAATCTGCAACAACATCTTGACCTGCAGATGGATGTCTTCCTTGTGGTTGGAATTTGTGGGATGTTAAATTAGTGAAAGCCTTGTGAATTAATTCTCGTCTAAATGGAGTTGAAAATACTAAGGGTAGTTCTACTTCACCATCTTTTGTTCCAGTTGTAGTATGTACTGCTGTTTTCATTAGATTACTACCTCCAAAATGTTTGGCTTATTGATTTTAGCTGGTACATTTCTAATTTGACTTCTTAGTTTGATTAATCTTCTATATGTTCCTGGGACTGATCCTTTTAGAATGATGAAATCACCTTTAACAAGTCCAAAGTGTTTGAACCCTCCGTCTGGATTGATTTTAATTTGTTTATCATCCGCATTACCCATAATCATTATTCGTTTATCATATTCTACCCTTTGATGAAATCCCATTTGTCCTGCTCTTGGAACTGTATACATGACACTTTGTGGTGATATTGGACCAAGAGAACCAACTTCTCTGACTGTCTTTCTTGACTTGTGTTGTTTCTTTTTTACTCCCCATCTTTGAATTACACCTTGCCATCCTTTACCTTTAGTAATTGCAGCAACATCTACACTTGCTCCCGTTTCAAAAATTTGATCAATCTTAATTTCTTTTCCAAGTAATTCTTTTACATGAGCAAACTGCTTTTGTATGTCTCCTCCACTTACTGAAGCTTCAAAAATGTAAGGTTTTTTCTGTTCTAGTCCTGCTGCTCTGGGTGATACTGCAACTATTGCAAAAATTTCTTTTATTTTTTTAATTGATTTCTCTGCATTTTCCAATGCACCTTCTTTGTTTTTTAGTGTAATTTCTTTTGAAATGTATTTTGGAATATCTTCTGCATAGACATCAAACTCTGCATGCATACCGTCATGATCTTTTGAATATCCTCTAATGCCTAAAATCAATACTGGTGGTGTAACTAGGACTGTTCCAAGACTAACGAGCTGTTTTCCTGCATTTGGAACTTTTTCTCTATCATCAATACTTACTATCTGAACACATCCAGCTTTGAATCCGCAGTGGGCTAAAATTTTTGGCTCTTCAGAATTTAATTTTGGCCATGCTCTAATACGTGCCTCCATACTTTTTGCACGCACTCTAGGTGAATATGCAAGACTTCCTCTACGTGGTTGATGGTTTTTTCTAGCTCCCATGGATAAATCGCATCTTGAAATCCCTCTATTAAACCATGTGAGACATCGTTAACCAGAAAAAAAAACCAAGTTAACGATGAGTGACTAAAATTTTATGGGTTTAACAAATCTGTTGCCATGTTCCAAATTGTTATTCCGCCAATAATTATTCCTGCTACTCCTAATGCAATAGCAAATAATAGGAAATTTTTTTTCTCTGGCATATCATGAAGTGCTTTGAGCATTAATTATTGCTAATGTCCCAAGTAAAGCCTCCTCTAGACGTACAGTTTCTGTTGCTTGATTTGGAAAAAAGTTCAATGATTTTGCATTTTGAACGTTTTTCATTTTACCGCCAAGTATTTCGTGAACTCCTTTCTCAGGAGATCCAAAAACTACGAGTGTTGGCTGATCTGATTTTACATATTTTGCAATCTGTTCTTTAGTGGCAGTTTTGCCTTTTCTTGATGTTATGATGATGTTGCCTTTCCATTCTGCCAATATCGAAAATAAATTTGCTCTCTCTTTTACCGAATATCCCCAATAGGACTGAATTTCTGCTTTATCAATTTCTTTTACAGATAATTTTGGATATCCTTCTTTGAATTGTACTGTTACTCTTTTACCTATGGATGTCTTTCCAAAAAATGGAATTAATTGGTTGATCCCTACATCGACAAACCGTTTACCTTTGACACTAATTACAATTCCTTCTCTTACATCTCCTGGAATTATTTTCTTAGAATTAACTGGAGTGATGTGACTTGGAATTTTGAGTGGCTGTAAAACTCCTGCAAATTTCAGATCATTCATCTTTGGAAATAACCTTCTTCTCAAAAATTGAGGTGTCTCTAAATATTTTAAAATCATTACCATCAAGCTCCCGTCATTCCTGTTGTTCCCTTCTTGGTAAACGAATATTGTGTCAATCTTAAAAATTGCACATGCTCTTGCAAGAACTGAAATTTTTCTTGTTTTATCTATTTTCAGTGATTCGTCAGATAATGCAGATTCTGGAATGGCAACGGATAATTTCATTTGATTTATTCTCCTAAGACCACTTGTATGATTACTTTTGGTCGTGTGGATATTTCTCTTTAGCAGTTTTTGCATAATTTGCAATCTGCTCGTCTGAAACTAATTCGTATAAACCAGTCTCTGTTTTTATATGTGCCATTCTGATGTGACTTGTACTTTCTTTATCCTCACTTGATAGATAAATTCCAGCAGCAGCTAATGTGGCAGCATCGTCTAATGAAAGATCATCTTTGTATGTTTTTTCTAAAAAGTCTGTAACTTGATCAGAGCCTGAACCAATTGCAATTGCATCATAGGAAATGTAAGTTCCACTAGGATCGGTTAGATACAACTGTGGGGTGTTATTTACAACTCCGCCTAGAATTAATGCAACACCATAAGGTCTCACTCCTGCATATTGGGTATATTGTTGACATTGGTCAGCTAAATGTTTTGCAATAGTTTCAACCTCTACTGATTCATCATAAATCATTTTGTTACTTTGAGAAAAGAATCGTGCATTGTCTACTTGACTTCTTGCATCTGGAATATATCCTGCCGCTGCAACACCTACATGATCATCTATTTGAAAAATCTTTTGAGCTGTTTTTGAAATTTGTAATTTTCTTGGTTTTTCTTCAACTGCAATAATAATTCCATCTTTACATTTCACACCAACAGCAATTGTTCCTCTTCGTACTGTTTCTATGGCATATTCGACTTGGTATAATCTGCCATCTGGGGAAAATACTGTGATTGCTCTATCGTAACCTTGTTGTGCAGGAAGCATTTAATTCCAATGCTTTGAATGTACAATTTAAACCGTACTCTCGCTGAGGAAGATTTTATTTTTTTCCATAGGCTCGACAAAATACTGATCGTATCTTTATTTTTCTAAAATTAAGATTTTTACATATAATATCCTGTTTATCAAAATAAAATATCCTGTATTTTATTAGAATTATTGCAATATTATAGATCTATAAAATGAATCCAATGTTTGGTTTTACTATTGGTGGTATTATGATGATAGCAGTAATTATGGTTCTGGCATTTTCTATAATTGGTTCTTTTACCTCTGTGTCTTCAGAAAAATCTTTGGTAAAAGAAGTAAATTCTGCGTTGCGAATGGATGAGCCAGATATGTGTATGAAATTTGATAATCCTCAAGAATGCATTAGTAATTTTGCCTATATGAAAAGAAGCCCTCAAACATGTTTGTCGTATATTGAAGATGAGGAAAATCAATATGAATGCCTTGGAAAGTTCTTTAGAAAATTCCAGGATAGAGTTTGTAATTATGTCGCTCCTGATTTTTATGATAAATGCATTGTTGAAGCACAAAAATGGAAGCAATGAATTTTTTAGATGTAAGGAATTACTTGTAAAGTTTAATTTGAGTTTTTAATTATTAATGATTGTGAAATTTGAAATTTTATTTTCAGGACACGAAAATATTAGATCAAATCATCAAAAAACAATTGAGATTACAAAGGAATCTCATTTAACTCCACAAGGTGACTGTATTATTGGCGTTAATGCAAGTTCTAGCTGTGCCGATTTGCCTTTGGAATTAAAAAACCAATTAAAAAATCCTGAATCAAAAATTAAATTTTCTATTCGTGTTGCAGATAAAGAATTTGTTTTAGAGGGAAAAGGCCATCCTGAATTGATACTTTCTCATACTGAAGATATTGTAATTCGAAAAAGTGATTTTATTTGTCCGAGAACATTGGCAATTAAATGTGATAAGGCATCTGATCTGTTGCCTAGAGACATGGTTACATTACTACAAGATCCAAAAACAAAAGGTATCTTTACTATTAGTGTTGGGTAAAAATGTCACAATTTTATAACCACATATTTCATTATTGATGTGGGTCTTAAAACTAAAATATTCATTTTGATTCCTTTGGCTGCTTTTGCTGCAATTATTTTTGGATTTGGATTATACAACACACTATGTAAAAATGCCAATATCCCCCTGAATTGCTAAAATAGTGTCAAAATAATTCTATTATTGTCCATTTTTGTTAATTCTGATTTAGCGTGATTCTCTTAAAGCATAAGAAACCAGATTATTCATGGTTAAAACCACTATAGAAATACCAATTTCTGAAAAACCCTCTGATGCAGAATTAAAAAAATTAAAAGAATATTTCAAAGAAATGCCTGTAACTGAGATTCTTACTGGATTAAAATTTGCAAAAAATAGATGGTCTGCAAAAGATGCGGGAACTCTAAAGGTTGGCAGAAAAAGCATTATCCAAAAAGAAGTTCATTCTGTCACTACCGAGCAAGCTCAATGGAGATTGAAAAACTGGAAGATGATGATTGCAAATTATCGTCGTCGAGGATACAGCTATCCTACAATTTCTAGAATAAAAAAAATTTTAATTCAAAAAAGTAAAAAGAAATCAAAATAAAAAAATGAAATTATATCACTTTGAATAGTGACATCATTCCTGCTGAGATATGATCATTGACATGACAGTGGAACATCCATGTTCCAACGTTATCTGGAATAAAATCAACTGTTTTTAGACTAGCTGGCATCAATTCCATTACATCAACTCTCATTCCATTCCACAAGACCGTGTTTCCATGCCAATGTGGTGTGTGCAGATCTACTTCGGTTCCCATACCAATTAGATACCAACGTACATGTTCGCCTTTATGAACAGTCTGTCCTGGTAAATTACCATAGACATATCCGTTAATACCATGCATGAGATTACTTTCAGCAAAATCGTCATCTCCAACTAATTCTTCGTTATCACAAGTTTCCTCAGTGAATTTTTCTAGATTATCACAGAGATAGTTACTAGAATTTTCATCAGAAACTGTAAAGAGACTTACCATTTCTCTGTCTACGCCAATTGGTCTTCCATTAGAATCTGCCATTCCTTTAGATGTTACAACCATTGGGCCAACAAGTCCTGAATTTGTATCCATTGGAGAATCAACATGTGAATGATACATCCAGATAATTGAACTTGGATCATTTGGTCCTGGACCTGCACGTTCTGGTACTGTCCACTTGTAGATGTGAGTTTGACCTGGAGCAACTATGCCATCAGACTTGTTACTTGCAGATGTTTCATCATTGTATTCTGCACCTTCTGAATCTTTATCATAAAAGACTCCGTGTGGATGAACTGAGTAATCTAGTTTCTCAGAATTATTTTTAAATACAACTTTGATTGTGTCGCATACTTCGGCATGTATTATTGGTCCTAATGTTCCAAGATGCTGCCATTCAGAAGCTCTTGGTTTGAGTTTTGAAAACGTATTATCTGTGTATTCACGATATAATGCCTTGATGTAGGTACTTCCAATTCTATCTGAAGAATTTTCAACAAATACATTTTCATCTTCATTAAACTCTTGTCCTTTCATCTGATTTATTCCCAATGGAGCATAATTCCACTCTACTTCGTCTGCAGCAATGTAATAGGTTCGTGTTTTGCCCTCATTACTTTTACACTCTACATCTTCGGAAGTTGTTTCCACTGTGCGTTCCTTTTGAGATACAGGATTTGAAGCTGATTCGGAGCAGAGTCTATCTCCACAAACTTTGTTGGAGCCTATTTGAGGTAATGGCACCCCTTGTCCTTTAGCTGCTTCACTTTCTTGAATTAGCCCTATTGAGATGGAACCGAGAAGTGTTATTGATAATGCAATTAGCATTAGAGATGTTCTTGATTTAGTCATTGGATACATGGAAAAAAAATTTGTTTTAAATTGTTGGTAAATTCTTAAATGTGATTCTAAATTTATAGAATAAATCCTTCCAACATTGATTATACAATATTAAATGAAAATGTCTGTCTTTTTCTCAACAATTTGTTTTTTGAGACTGTCTGGAACATCTGGAATGGATGATTTTGTCTGACCTGCAATTACATTGTGAGCTTCCTCTAGAATTGCTAATGTGTCTGCATTTGTTTCAACACCTGCACTCATTGTATCTCCCATATTCACAGAAGATCCTGACATTACATCGCCTAGAATTTCTGACAAATCTTGCATTGATGCATTTGCTTCAGGCATAATTCCGCTAAGTGATGGACTCAGTCCCTTGATAATTGACATACATGGACTAAGAGTAACTACCACATCTCCTAATTCTGAAACAGTATCGAGTCTAAGCTTTACTTGCTCCATCGATAGTTTTGCACCACTAACCATGTTTTTCATTTTTCTTACCTGAGTCAATTCGCCTGCATATGCCTGAGCATAACTTGGCTTGTTGTTTCTCTGTGCGTTTACAATCTTTTCAAAGATAATATCGTGTTTTTTCTGTAATTTTTCATTAATTGATTCTAATTTTGATATTTGAAATTGTAATTTCTTCTGGGCAAAGTCGATTTTGTTCTTTAGTGGTTCATCGGGCTTTACCCTTCCCATAACTTTTTGAGAGATACTTTCTCCTTCTGCTTTATTCCAAGAATTACTGATCAAATCTTAATTTCCTAATCTGACTGAAAATATTTCTTTTAAAGAGATTTGTCACCATAGATGGTGTAACTGGGGTTACACTATGCTTTGGTTACACTATCCGAATGTGAATGTAAATATCTGAAATCCTTTGCCCTTTACTTTGATTTCAAGGGTATGTGAAGCACTGTCTTCACTGTTGATGACGTTGTATAATCCAGCCTCTGAAACTGTCAATATGTTATCATAAGTAATGTCTTTTCCAGCATATTCGATAGGAAGTGGTTTCCCATCGAGAAATATTTCTAATTCTGCATTGTTTTCTGTAACGATGTTTACCTCTTTTGCATTGTATAATAGTTTGATTGAGCCGTTTTCTGATACTAGCTCCATACTGTCTTCAAAGTTTTCCCAATCCCCTATAGGGTAAAACTTGTGCAAATCAATTTTGCTAGGTTCTGAATACTTTACAATTTTTCCGGGTTGAAAACCTTCACTGCTTCCCAGCTGGTTTCTATTTTGAGCAAAATGATATCCAAAGTATAACTCAGGAGTTCTAAAAACTGTATGTTCAAATTCTTCTATGTCTACCAGGGATTTCTCTGCAGACATTTGAATTCCAAGTGACGTTGCTCTTTCTTCTACTAGTTGCTGAATAATTTTTTCAGTTTCCTGATATCTGCCTTCACCAATATGATCATATCTGATATACCCTTCATGATCTGCAATGTATTTTCTTGGCCAGTATCTGTTCTCAAATGCTTTCCATGTTTCCATTTCATTATCCATGACAACTGGATAATCTATACCGTGTTTGTCGATTGCCATTTTAACATTATCTGGATTTTTCTCAAATTCAAATTCAGGTGAATGAATTCCAATGATTAACAATCCTTGTTCTTCGTATTTGTCATCCCATGCTGTAATGTATGGGAGCGTTCTTACGCAATTAATGCAACTGTATGTCCAAATATCATATAGTACAACTTTGTCTTTGATTTGCTCCTTTAGCTCTTCAGGTGTAGTATTGAGATAATATGCAATTCCAACTAAATCTGGTGCAGTTTTAAATCCTGATTTGTCAATTCCTGTCTTTGAGCTTGTATCTTGAATGGTAATTGTCTTTGATTCTTGATCAAGAGTAGATAGGGCAGTACTAGTAATTCCCAGGCCTATTACAATCACAATTCCTAGAATCAACGCAGTTTTAATTTCAGATTTCATTTATTCACCCTAAAAAGATTAACTCGTTGAGAAGTGGAAAATTTGCAATATATGCCAATTGATTTGTGAATACCAGAACTCCTAAAATTATAATAAATCCGCCTAGGATCATGTTGTAATATTTCAGATGTTTGCTCATTGAGCGGATAATTCTATTTGCCCGGGAATAAAACACTCCAATCAAAATGAATGGAATCCCTAAACCAAGTGAGTAGACTAGTAGTAAATTAAATGCAACAGATGGTGTAGTTGCTGCTAGTGTGAGAATTGTTCCCAATATTGGCCCAACACATGGCGTCCATCCTACTGCAAACGCAAGTCCAAAAACAAATGACATTGGATAACTCGCTTTATTCATTTTCGGGAAGAACTTTTTTTCCATGTTTAGTTTGTTTATCTTTATAGACAGCAGTAAGAAAATCCCAAAACCTACAATAATAATTCCTCCAACTTGATTTAGTATATCTACAAATTCTCCTGCGGTAGTTCCAAGAACGCTGTTAATTATTACTCCCAATATTGAAAACACTGCTGAAAATCCTAAAACAAAAAATATGGAATTCAATACAATGTTTGTTCTGTTTACGGAAATTGTTTTGGAATTACCTTTTTGATTCAATTCCGTAAGCGTGGTTCCAGAAATGTATGCTAGAAATGCTGGTATCATAGGTAAAATGCATGGTGCTACAAATGATCCTAATCCTGCTAGTGCGGCTACTGCAAGTGTAATTTCAGCCATGAATTAATTTAGTAATTTTTCCTTTAAAGCATTCTTCCATATTTATTCCAAAAGTTTACAATCCGTTTTTATCTGGGGTATGTCCAAGTTTTAGCATGAACAAGCGATTCATTATAGTGGGAATTGCATTAGGAATTGTCATCACTATTGCAGTGATTGTTGGATCTCCGGCAATTGGTGGATTTGATATGATGCGTTAATTATTTGAATTTTCTATAAGCTTTCTCAAAAATTTCAAGTGATCTCTCAATATCTCTATCTGATAGCCACGCTGTTACTGAAATTCTTAATCTCGCCTGATTTTTTGGAACTGTAGGGAATCTAATTGGCTGTGCAAATATACCGTTGTCCATTAAAAATTCTCCAAATTTCATTGCTTTTTTCTCATTTCCTATTATGATTGGAATTATATGCGTTGTAGAGTTTATTTCAAAACCAATGTCCTTTAATCCTTTGATTAATTGATTAGTATTTTTTCTAATTTTTCATTTGTTTTTCTCTGTTTGATTTGAATCTCTTAATTGAGTACTCGATCAAAATAGATGGAAGTGCAGATGTATAGATAAATGATTTTGATTTATTTACACATAAATCAATCACGTTATTTTTTGATGCAACATATCCTCCAAAAGATCCTAATCCTTTGCTTAGACTACTAATATACAAATCAATTTTTTTTCCAACATTAAAGTAATTTGGCGTTCCTTTTCCATCTTTTCCAACAACAAAATCTCCATGCGCATCATCAATCACTGTAATCGCATTTTGTTTTTCAGATAATTCTACAATTTCTTTTAATGAGGAATAATCTCCATCCATACTGAATATTCCTTCAGAAATTACAAACTTGTTTTTGCTTTTACTTTTAATTTCTTTTCTAAATCTTGGGTGTTGTTATGTTTGTAAATGATAATTTTTGCCCCCGATAATTTGCATGATTCGATAATGCTTGCATGGTTTAACTCGTCACTTAGAATTACGTCATCTTTTTTTGCAATTGCGGTGATTGCGCCCAAATTTGCCATATATCCTGTGGGGTAAACAAGGCTATTCTGCTGAGATTTATGTCTGGCAAGAATTTCTTCTAATTTTTTATATGATTCATCATTACCTGATACAAGTCTTGAACTTGATTGAAGTTGGTTAGTTTGAATTTCTTTAGTACAAATTCCCAAGTAATCATTTGAGCATAAATTTAGTAATTTTTTATTATTGATGGTGATGTATGCACCTTTTGATTTTCCATATCGTAATTTTCTATACAGATTTTGTTTTTTTAAATTCTCTAATTCGGAATCAATAAAATCTAGTTTATGATTGGAGGCCAATTTTCTCTATTAGTTCACGGTCTTTTTTAGCCTCATTTCCGCCCATAGTGAGGTATCCCTCTGTAATTATTCCGTTAGCGCCACTTTGTAATAGCTCTTCCCCTGAATCATTTAGTTTTGATTCTCTACCTCCAGAAATCTTGATCACTGATTCTGGCAGTAAAAATCGTAACACTGAAAAAATTCTTACTATTTCTGAATTTGGAAGATCTGTTTGTAATTCTAATGGGGTTCCTGGCATTGCTACTAGAATGTTAATCGTTACTTCTTCAGGATATAATCGTCCTAATTCTAGAGCTAATTCTAATCTTTGCTCTCTTGTTTCGCCCAACCCGATAATTCCTCCAGTACATAATTCTAATCCTGCTTCTCTTGCAATTCCTAGCGTCTTTAATCTATCTTCGTAAGTATGGGTTGTGCAAATTTCTGGGAATTTTGATTTCGCAGTTTCTAAATTATGATTGTATCTTTTCACTTTAAGTTCTTTTAATTTCGCTGCTTGCTCAGGTGTTAAAAATCCCAAACTACATTCTACAGTAATTCCTACTTTATCATTTATTTCATTAATTATCTTGCAAACTTTTTCAAAATCTTTTGTTGATGGTTCTCTCCATGCTGCAACAAGACAATATGATTCAGCACCTTCTTCTTTTGCTTTTTGTGCTTTGATTACTACTTCTTCAGGTGATGGCAATTGGTAAGTTTCTATTCCAGTATCAAAAAATGCTGATTGTCCACAAAATGTACAATCTTCGCTACATGCATTTTTTTTTATGTTGTTTAGTTGTTCTACGTCAACTTTTTTACCATTGAAATCACGAGTAATTTCATTTGCACATTTTGCTAAATCTTTTAGGTTTTCTTCTGGTATATCCAATAATTTTTTTGCATCATCTGATGAAATTCCGATTCCCGAAAATACTTTTTCTTGACACTCTTGGATGAATTCTAGAGCACTCATAATAATGATTATAATTAATCCATTTATAACAATAATGGAAAGGTTAACCTATCTGTATCAAGGGGGTTAACCGTCAAATAATTTTGGATTTTGCTGATTCTATTGTGGAGATGGTTCTCTCTAAGAGTAAATTTAGTTCAGATTCAGTTATTACCAATGGAGGTACTAGCATGACTATGTTTCCAAGAGTTCTCAGATAGATTCCATTCTTTTTCCCTTCCTCAAAAAATATTTTGTTGATTGATTTTTTGGTAGTGATTGGCGTCTTTTTTCTTTTGTTTGATACCAATTCTATTCCCATAAGCATTCCTTTATGTCTAATATCTCCAACAATATCAATTTCTGAAATTCGTTGATAGTGCTGCTCAAAAACTTTTGATGTCTTTTGGATTTTTTTAATTAAATTATATTTTTTATACATCTTGAGATTTTCTAATGCTACAGATGATGCAATGGGATTGCCAGTGTATGTGTGACCGTGAAATAGATGCTTCCAATCATTGAATTCTCCTAAAAATGAATCATATACTTTTTTATTTGCTAAAGTTGCAGCAAGTGTGAGATAACCCCCTGTTAACATTTTCCCATATGCCACTATGTCAGGTATGCTTTTTTGTTCTTCGTATTGAAACATAGATCCAAGCCTTCCAAAACCCGTTGCAATTTCATCTAAAACAAAAAGTACGTTGTATTTTTTACATAATACACTTATTTTTCTCTGAAAATCTTTTGGATAGATTATTACTCCACCTGCAACCTGTGCGCCACTTTCCATGATAAATGCCGCAATGTTATTTTTTTGTGAGAATTCTTTCTCAATTTTTTCTATACATTGATTCTGATAATCTAAAAAAGAAAATTCTTTTGGAATTCTGTATTTATTTGGAACTGGAAATTGCAATGTTGTAAATAACTGCTTTTTGAATTTTCCAAAAAATTCTGGAACATATCCTACTGACATTGCACCAAATGTATCTCCATGATAGCCATTTTCTAGAGTTGCTATTCTTGTTTTATTTTTCTCTCCGATATTTTTCCAATATTGTAATGCTAATTTTATGGCTATTTCCATTGCCGATGAGCCATTATCTGAATAAAACACTTTATTCATTTTTGGAGATATTTTTACTAGGTATTCTGCTAGTTTTTCTGCAGGTTCATTAGTTAGATTGAACATTGATGAATGCTGCAGTTTTTTACTTTGAGTAGTAATTGCGTTGATTAGTTCTGGATTTGAATGTCCCCAAACATTACACCACATTGAACCAACGGCATCTAGTATTTTGTTTCCTTTAGAATCTACCAGCCATACTCCTTTTGCACTTTTTATTTGATCAAAAGAATCCCATTCCTTCATCTGTGTGTTTGGATGCCAAACAAAACTAGTTTTCTTCAAACAAATCTATTATTGCTAATCTTCTTAATAACCAAACGATAAGATTAATCAATTACACATTTTGTTTATTCTTGATGAACTCATTTTTCATAACCGGAACTGATACTGACGTGGGTAAAACATACGTGACTGCAGGATTATCTGTGACTTTGAGGAAAATGGGTGTTGATGTTGGTGTGATGAAGCCATTTGCAGCTGGAACTGCTCAAAAGAAGGGATTCAAATCCGAAGATGTAGAGATTTTATCAAAATCTGCACAAGTAAATGATCCTGAGAAACTAGTAAACCCTCAATTCTTCCCAATGCCAGCTTCCCCCTATACTGCATGGAAAACCCTCAAAATAAAACCGAACATTAATTCTGTTCTGACAAATTTTAAAAAACTCTCGAAACTTCATTCAATATTACTAGTTGAGGGTATGGGTGGAATTATGACTCCTATTCTCAAGGATTACTTTATTGCTAATCTGATTAAAGAAATGAAAATTCCTGCAATAATCGTTGCTAGAACTAAAGTTGGAACCGTAAATCATACTATCATGACAGTAGATATGTGCAAAAAATACAAAATCCCGATTAAGGGAATAATCATCAATGATTTTGATTCAGATGGATACAACACAAAAGAACTTACACGTGATTTAAAGAATTTGACTGGAGTGCCTATCTTAGGCGTAATTCCTTTTATCGGAGACTTGAGTGATTCTTCCATGTATGAAATTTTTAAGAAAAATCTTAACATGAAATTAATTTTAAAGTGAATAAAATGTCATTTAAGAATTATATTTTCAAAAATTTGTGGATTCAAGTAATACTTTCTTTGCTCATTGGATTAGGAGTTGGATTGATTTTAGGCGAGGATGTTGGTGTTGGCCTAAACGATGACGCATTAGATTCTTTATCATCTTATCTCAAAATTCCTGCTAACATATTTTTGAGTATAATTTTGATGATTATCGTTCCGTTAATTTTCACATCAATTGTAGTGGCTATTACTAATTTAGGAGCAAAAGATAAACTAAAAACTCTTGGATTGGGAATTGCCACATATTTTGTAATTACTACGACAATTGCAATACTTGTAGCAGTATCGCTTGCATCAATTATAGCGCCTGGAAGTATTTTAGATCTTACTGCGTTACAAGAAACACATGACCTTTCCGATGATGAATTGAAAGTTACAGAAGGTTTTTCGTTAGATGACATCCCAAATGTAGTGTCCAACATTATTCCAAAAAATCCAATTTCCTCATATCTTGAAGGGCAGATGTTTAGCATTTTGATAATGGCGCTCATTGTAGGATTATCAATGGCAGTCCTTCCAAAAGAATCTGTCAAACCTCTACTGGATGTATTGGAATCAATTCAAAAAATAACATTGCACATTTTACTAATTTCTATGAAGATTGTACCATTTGCAGTTTTTGGGTTGATAGTTGGTATGGTTGCCACGGTTGGAATTGAAACCATGGTTGGATTAGGGGCATATATGGGAACAGTTGTTCTTGGTCTTGGTATTATGTTGTTGGTATATGCATTGATCTTAAAGTTTGTTGCAAAGAGACCTATATCTTCTACATTCTCAAAATTTCGTAATCCGCAAACTTTAGCTTTTTCAACAGCAAGCTCAATGGCAACAATGCCTATGACATTAAAGACTGCTGAAGAGGATCTTAAGATAGACACAAGAGTTTCAAAATTTGTAATTCCACTTGGAACTACTGTGAATATGGATGGTACTGCCTTGTATCAAGTAATAGCTGTCTTCTTTTTGGCACAGCTTTTTGCTATTGAATTGAGTATGCTATCTATATTGGTTATAATAATAACCTCGCTTTTGGCATCTATTGGAACTCCTGCTGTGCCAGGAGCTGGTGTAATTGTTTTGTCTACGATACTCATAACAGTTGGAATCCCACCTGTTGGAATTTTATTATTGCTTTCTGTTGATAGAATTTTAGATATGATTAGAACTATGGTAAATGTCACAGGTGATCTTACGGCTAGTTGTGTGTTTGATAAACTAACACGGGATTAGATATTCTAATAAATTTTCTGGGAAGATACTGTCTTTGTATATTGAATTCTAGTTAATCATATCCGTAGTATTTTGAATTTACTTGTACCGCTCACATTGGTAAACTGTGCAATTTCATAGATGATTTTCCTAAAAGAGTTGTTTTCTTTAGACAAAAGAAATGATTTTTTTGTGACTGGTATGTTTTCTGATAATATCACCCAAATGTTTTCCTTTTCATGTTGAATTTTTTCCAATTCTGTTATTTTATCATTAATTACTTTGAGGTCTGAAGATTTTGGTATACAAATTACTAGTGATTTTTTTTGATCTTTTTCTAATGTTTTGATGTCTGGAATTACAATGTCTAACTCAATCTCTTTGTGATTTACCTTTCTTTGGCTTGCAATTAGTGCATTTGTTAATAAATAATGAAGTAACCCTGTTGCCAAAACTCCAACTGCTTCATCTTTTTCATCCATTTCAATTATTTTATCATAACAATTATCTATGATATCATCAATTATCAAATCAAATTTTTTCTCAGACATTAAATTTGGAATTGATTCTGAGTTTTCTATATAATGAAATATGTAATCCTTGATGGGGTTTGATTCATCTGACATTGTATTGTATTTCTTAAAAATTCACTTGTATTTGGATTTACCCTGAAATTAATTCTATTTTTCCAATAGGGTGTTGTGATAGATCATTATGAATTGCGGCAATTGGCTTTTCTTTGAAAGTCAAATCACATCTGTAGCATTTCCATGCAGTTGAATTCATGAATTTCCTATGGCGTTTGTCATAATAAGCAAGTGTTTGTACAATAAAACAAATGAAATATCGAGATTGACATCTATTTTACCCATCACATGCTTAATTTAACGCCTAGATAGGTTTTGAACATTGAATAGAATTGGTGATAAGAGGCATCAGGAACTTCTTAAACAAAAAAAAGAATTGGAAGAAAACCGTCCCCATGATATTGATGCAATGAGGGGATGGAAGCATTCTATGAGTAAAATTTTGCAAGAATTGGAATTATTCAAGTAACAACACGCTTAAGTCAATACAAAATTTAGGTTACCATGAACTGTCATCAAAAAAGTGAAGCACATGTTTGAAGATTTTCCAAGCATACTAAGATGCGTAGGTGTCTAAAATGCAAATCCAAAATTCCTATTACTAAAGAGGAATTTGAACAAAAATGGGGAATCAAAAAACCCGTAATCAAATAGACTGTTTTTTTAATTCGGTGAAAACTCTATTTTTCATCATTATGGTGTGTTTTTAAAACCTGTTTTGAGAAATTTGAAATTATTTTTAGAAAATTTATTCATTAAAGATGTAGCGTCTTTCGCCTCTGGATTCTTTATCTGTATTCACATTAACTAGTACAAACTCTTTTTTTGAATGAACCATTGATTCTTCAGGAAGTAGTTTGTTTTCATGTAGTTCTTCGTATTCCTCCCATGTCAATTTCTTTCTATCTCCAATCTCTGCTTCTAAATTCATGTCTTTTACAATCTCTTTGTATTCTGGTTGAATAACTCCGCTGAATACCATTGCACTACTTCCACTTCCATAAGATCCAAATCCTACTCTTTTTGATTCTAAATCAATTCCTTTTTGGAATTCATATTCTAAACTACTCCTAAATCCTAAATACAATGAGGCAGTATACAAATTTCCAATCATACTTGATGCGATTAATGAGCTTGACAGTTTTGATTCATACACTTCTTGATACTCTTGAGTTTTTGTAAAGAGTTTTGTAAATTCATGATCTTTTGCCATAAACTCTTCATCAGCTAAAACTGATTCAATCGTACCGCGTGGATCTTTGGGTCTTGGCTCCTCTACTCCTATCTCTTGTAGGATTCTCTTCCATCTTGGTAGTTGACGCCATTCATGTCTAACCAAATATGCTAATGCTTTCTTTCCCATGTTACTATATGGCAAATGCATGTGGATGTAATCCATATGATCTAAAATTGTTTCGCCGGGTTCTATTTTGATTAATCCTGTTGAGATTACTTTTTTCTTGTATGCTTCTAATGCTTTTCTGACTTGAATCATGTATAGTAAATTAGAATATTGTCCATGTACAATCGGTGTTTCTTTTCCAAATGGTCTGTAAAAATCATATTCATCTTTAATCGATGTTGCAGTAACTTTAGGATCAAATGCTAATAAACGTGGTTTGTCATTAAGCAGCATCACTACTGATCCTGCACCCTGAGTCATTTCTCCACTAGAACCCATGTCATATTTTGCAATATCTGAGACTACTACTAGTGCATGCTTTCCTTCAGCTTCTCCGGCTCTAATCCAATTTGTATTGTCATAAAGCGCATATGAGCCACTAACACATGCAAATTTTGTTTCAACTCCGCCACAGTGCTCAAAAGCACCTTGACCATAAACTTGCTCAAGCATTCCGATAACATATGAGTTCATTGCTTTTGATTCGTCAAATGCAGATTCTGTTGAAACATACAATCTGCCAATATCTTCAGGAGAGAGTTTATTTTTTTGCATTATTCTTAAACATGCATTTGCTGCCAAGCATGCAGGGTCTTGATTTGCATCAACAATTGCCATTTGAGATACCCCTAGACCTTTTTGCAATTTTACTGGGTCTAGACCTCTAGCTTTTGCAAAATCAGCTGCATCAATATACAATCTTGGTATGTATATTGCAATATCGTCAATACCAGCTGCCATAAGCTTCGCTCCGATATTTCATTAATAAGGTTATTGTGTAAATTCTAACTAACTAGGAACGAAATTTTCCTAATTTTATGAAATATTTATTAAATATTTGATCGCTATTTTGATTTTTCTAGTTCTATTTCAAAAATATTTTCAAAAACTTCAAAAGGCTGAGCTCCAAAAATACGCGTGGTTTTTCCATCAGGACCAATTACAAAGAATGCTGGAGTTCCTGTTAATTCAAGATGTCTTGCATCTTCATTACTTGCAAGAATTACTTGTGAATGTTTTTGATCATTCATGCATTCAGACCACTCATTCATGTCTAACCCAATTTCTTGTGCAAACTTTACAAGATTATCTGATGATGCCCATCCGTTATTCTCCCCTGTCCAGTTTGAATACAAAATATCATGATATTCCCAAAACAAGTTTTGATCATTTGCACAATGAGCACCATGAGATGCTGCAACTGAATCTGGGCCAATGATGTTGTAATCTTTGAAAATCATTCGAACTTTACCTGTATCAACATAATTTTCTAATATACTGCCTTCTGTTGTATGAAAAAACACATTACAGAAATGACACTGATAATCTCCAAATTCCACTAGTGTTACTGGAGCATTTACATCACCAAGAATTGGTGAGCCATTTGACAAAAATGTATTCATTGTAATTTTTGCCGGTCCTGATTCTTGAATTTGAGGGGTTGGTTCTAATGTTAATTCTGACTGATTAGTAATTCCTTGAAATCCTAAAAATACTACAATAATTACTACTGATGCAATTATTGCCCCTATTCCAAGTGATGGACCGTGTATCAATAAAAAAATAAAATTTCTGACACATTTAGTCTTTTGTGATATCTTGATTATGATGATTTTCCGTCATCGGATGGTTCTCCTAAACTAAATACTTGTAATAATTTGGATGATTTTGAATTTTCACTTTCTGCAGTAATAGTTACTGTTAGTGTCTCTCTTTTAGAATTCTCTGGAATAAAATATTCTGTCTGGAAAAGACCATTTTCATTTGTAATTCCACTGGAGGAGAAAATTTCTTGATTGTCTTCATTTACTATGGTTACTCCGATGTTTATATTTTGAATATGTCCATAATTCTGATAAAAATCATTTAGCTTGTTTTGTTTTTTGTCAAAAATTTTGATATCTAACTTTACAAATTTTTCTGAATAAACCCTTTGAGTGTATTGAACCAAAATTGCAAGATCATCTTGTTTTTCAACAGTGTTTTGAGTTTCAATAGTTTTTTCTATGAAACTTAGACTCACAAATTTACCATTAATGAAAATAATTCCTTTTGTGTCTGTTTTTTCATCGATTATTCTTGAGTATGTGATATATGGAAATCCTTCAATCGTCAGACCCGATATCCTAACTATATTCCCACCAAAAAACTCTCTAATCTCCACATCACTGCTTATCTGGAATTGACTTTCTGCAGTGCTGATTTCTCCTGTCTGTAAAAACAAGATATCGCTTAAGAGATCTACCTGTCCATAGACATTATCTATTGAAATCATGGCGATTGACAAAATTAGTAATATTGGTAAAATTGCATAATTTTTCATTACTATGTCGAATCTAAAGGATCATTATTTTATAAACAATTATTATCATTATTACTAATCGGAAATCATTATGCCGCCAAAAAATCATATAGTTATTGTAGAAGACAGTCCTGCCATTGGCTTTCTTTTAAAAAATTATCTTGAAAAATTAGGTTATCATCAGATCCATACGTGTGATACTGGCGCTGTTGCCATGGCTACCATAAGTGATTTGATTTCTCAAAAGCAAGCTCCTATAGTATTACTTGATTATATGCTACCTGATATGGATGCACATTCATTGTTGACTCAAATTTTGGAAAAGCAACCAGACATTAGAGTAATTTTAGAGACAGCTACTGAAAAAAGTGACGAAGGAATCAAAGATCTAATTCGTCTTGGTGTTTGTCATTATATTGAAAAACCAATTAGATTTGAAAATTTAAAATCTGTTCTCGTTACAATTGAAAAAGAAAACTCCTTCTTCACAAATGATTCTGAGACTTTGACTGATTCTAAACCTAATAATGATGCTTCTTTATCCATTGAAGAGAAAATTGAACGCGCCTTAATCATGGTAAAACAAGCAAGTGTAAGTAAAATTGAAGACATGGTTGACAAAAATGATTCTACTGTACAAAAACATCTTGAAAAGTTAGAAAATGATGGAAAAATAATTACTATAGATGAAATAAAAGAGATTACGTGTAACAGTTGTAATTCTACTGACACTGAACAAAGATTTTTTTGTCCTTCTTGTAAAAGTTCAAATTTCAAATTAGGAAAATTAATTGAACATTATGACTGTGGAAATATTTCTGATGAAAATTCATACGAAAAAGATCTGTGTCCTAATTGTAAAAAGGAAATTAAAGCATTGGGAGTTGATCACAGAGTAATGCAAAACCATTACATCTGCAATGATTGTAATGAATTTCATGCAGATCTATCTATGGAATATGTTTGCTTAAAGTGTGATAATAAATTTCCACTTGAGAAATGCAAATGGAAAACAAGTAAAATCTACAAAGTTGTTAATATGTAATAATTCCGTTTTTAACTAAATATTCTATCCCTTGAACAAATGTGCTATCATCTATTGTGCCTTCTGCCCACCAGCCTGCATTATTTTTTATCCATTCAGGAACTGTTTTAGAGTCTGTTTGTGTTTGAGATTTTTCTGAAACTTTGATAATTCCGTTTTTAACTAAATATTCTATCCCTTGAACAAATGTGCTATCATCTATTGTGCCTTCTGCCCACCAGCCTGCATTATTTTTTATCCATTCTGGTACTAGGATTATTAGATTTGAATTTATTTTTCCAATAGTCACTATTTTGTAGCCATTATCTTTGAATTCTTTGATTAATTTTTCTAAATCAATAATTTGTTCTTGGTTAACTGAATTTGCATATGTTGAATTTGTTATCGTTGAAAATTCTTGTGGGTGAATAGAAATCACTGCAAATCCATAATTACTAATACCTTGTTCGGACTCGGCAATAATAATATCGTTTGAAATTCTTTCAAAAGTATTTGATGTTGGATTATATTTCCCAGTTGATGTTATCTGTGGAAACCTGTAGAATTCTTGATTTTTAAATTCGAATGGAGGTTCATCTCCATTAGTTAAACTAGAACTGATGTGTGTAATGTTATTTTCTTTTAATATGTCGAATGTATCTTCATTGAATTTGTTGTTAGGTGGTAGGAATACATGTGGTCTGATATCTAAAATTGATTCAATCCTATCAAGGGATTCTTTAAGATTTTCACTTTGTTCTATTTTATCATAATTTGTAAATGGATTTAATCCAATTCCCCTGCTTGCTATTTCTAAATACCCTTCATTATTTTTAGTAGAATTCACAATATACTCTGTAATTTTTTGATCATTACCAAAAGCGTTTGCAATAATTCCAATTGTCAACGGAGTTTTATTTTCAATAAATGTCTCCATGATGCTAATTTGAACATTGTTCAGCCAATAATCTTGAACATCATCCAATCTAAATGCGATACACTTGCATGAGTCAATTTTTTCTTCTACAGGTATTTTTTCTGTTGGATCTTCATCAATTTCTATCTCTGTATTTCCTATTTGTTCCGATGTTTGGTTTTGATTAATTTTGGCAGTTTTTGGAATTACTTCTGTTATTTTTACTAGTTTAGCGTCTAATTGAGATACTTCGTCTAACAGTAATCTTAATTCTGTGAGTGATTTTTGATTGGGACTGCTATATTCCCCTGCTTCATTTAGAGAAAATTCTTGTGGGTGCATCATGATTATGGCATATCCTTTATCGTCGATGTTTTGAATTATTTCTTCTTTGATGTGATCTTTTTCTTGTAATTTCCAATTTACATCATCTAACAAAACGCCAGTTTCTGTAATTGCTGGAACATTAAAAAAATGTCATCTATATTTTGTGTTTTGGCATCTCGATCAATATGTGAATTTATGTGTGTAAACCCGTTTCTTTTTAGAATGTTTACGGTGTTTTCATTATAGAGGTTTTGAGGAGGAATGAAAGCTTTTGGGGTGACTCCGAACACTTCGAATATTTTATTATTCGTCATTACTATATTATCCTCTTGAATCTTTTCATCAAAATTTGTTAGTGCATCATTATTCCAACTATGATTTACAATCTCTATGTTGTTATTAGCCAAATTTTCTTTTAATACTGAAACAATTCTTTCATCTCCTCCAATTAAATTCCCTATCACTCCAACTGATAATGGTATTTTTTTTTCTGCAAACAAATTAATTATTTCTATTTGAGCGTCTGCTAACCAATAGTCTTGAACATCATCTAGTCTAAAAGATATACAGTTGCATGAGTAGAATGGTTTTTCTTTCTTTAAAACTTGCTCCGAATTTTTAAAAATACTAAACTTATTTGAATCTCCAATTATTTGGATATTGTTTTGTGGCCATAATTTGTCATCTATTTTTTTGTCTGAATTTATTTTAACTGTGTAGGCTCCCGTTTTTAGGTTTGAAAACTGTGCATCTCCTCTAAAACTTAGATTGGATGAAGCTACTTGATTTTGAT
The DNA here is from genome assembly GCF_000956175.1 of Nitrosopumilus adriaticus. Classification (NCBI taxonomy): domain Archaea; kingdom Thermoproteati; phylum Nitrososphaerota; class Nitrososphaeria; order Nitrosopumilales; family Nitrosopumilaceae; genus Nitrosopumilus; species Nitrosopumilus adriaticus. The sequence continues at coordinate 1,010,664 of NZ_CP011070.1, read as the reverse complement.
TTTTATCTAATAACACTACTTGGTAATCCCCATCTTTCGAGGTAATTTTTTTAGAACCATCAAAGAGATTAATGGTGATTAAATCTTCGACTATTTCTGAAATATTGGTGACTATTTTTTGATCAACTGCAAGCCCTGATTGGACTTTAATTGGAAAATAAGATGTGAGGAATATCTCATCCAAGTACACATCTGCAATGTAATAATCTCCCTCTTTGGTAGTTGATTGAATCCAATATCTTGTTGTTTCACCTAGATCATTTGTGACATCTCTTGCTAATTCTGAATTATCTGGCGATTTCAGAATTAATGTGGCCCCCTCAATTGGAGTTTCCCCGTTTTTATAAAATACTTCAAATTGAATTCCACCAGATATTGGAATCGATATTACGACTTTTTTAGAAGTATTTCCAAGTTGTATGTATTCGACATCTCCGAATATTCCATTTGTATAAACTTCAATTTTATATCTGTGATTTTCTGGAACCGTGATGACATCTGGATTGCTACTCATATTTTTTTCTAAAAGAGGTTCTTTGTTAAAGTCTTGATAAACTATTAATTTCATTCCATTAAAATCTGCTCTGTCTCCATTGGTATATTTTATTTCTACTTCGATTGTTTCTGATTCTTCAGCAAGAGCACTATCGACATAATTTACAGATAGTAAAACTGAAAAAATTATGCTAAAAATAATTACTTTATTCATCAAATCAAATCCCTACTCTTTTTGCACTTGTCCACGTTGCTTTTTTATTTCGTAATTGCTCTATTATTGCTTTTAGTAGTAGTGCATCTATAATCTGTTTGAATCCAAATACTAGAAACCCTGCATGCAATAACAACTTTGGATCCTCATCATCAATTCTAATTGCTAACGCTGTCATTAGATAATGTACTACTGTAAAAATTAGTGATATTTGGAGAACGTACAACCAATCCCCTAAAACAACCCCTAAAATTGCATTTATGGCAGAAGTGAATCCTATGATTGGGGTAATCACCATTCCTAAAAACAAATACGGTAGCGATAATCTTTGTAAATATCCAAATCTAGGATTGGTTAAAGCATCTGCATGTCGTTTTAACACCTGCATGTTTCCACGATACCATCTTTTTCTTTGTGCAAAAAAATCCTTGAAAGTATTTGGTGCTTCAGTATAAGCAGTAGCTTTTGAACTACCTTGCGTAATTAACCCTGCTTTCAATAATTTTATGGTTTGATCAAAGTCTTCTACAATTGTATCCTTTCCATAGGCACCAGCTTCTGTCAAATATGATTTCTTAAACGCACCCAAAGCCCCTGGAACTATTGTGATTGATCCAAATACATCAAAAGCTCTTCGGACAATCTGAATTCCAGTAATGTATTCTAATGCTTGGCATTTTGTTAACCAATTTACCTTATTTCTGACTTTGATATTGCCTGCTACAGCTGCAACATGCTCATTAACTTGGAAACCTTTTACAATTTCTTTTAATGAATGTCGTCCAATTATTGTATCAGCATCAACAATCACAACAATTTCCCCTGTAGAGTAAACTATTCCATAATTAAGTGCAGATGCCTTTCCTCCGTTTTCTTTATGCAGAACTTTGATTTTGTCTTTGAATTGATTTGCAATTGTTAATGTTTTATCTGTACTTCCATCATCTACAAAAATTATTTCTTTTTTAGGATATTTCGTCTCTATCATTGCTTCAATTGTATGTTGAATTACTTTTTCTTCGTTATATGCAGGAATTATTATGCTGATTTTTGGATATGATTTGATTTCTTCTTGAGTATCTTCACGATATTTACTCAAAACTGCCATTGGTACGAATAACATTGTAGACCAAAATGTAATCGTCATTGCCCAAAGTAGAATAATTCTTACTGGTGATTCCAGTAAAGTATATCCTTCATATGCAATCAATGTGGCAATTAAAAATGGAGAACCTAACAAAAATAATAAAAATACTGATGGCGTTTTACTTGCGTAAACATTCTTAGAAAATAACTTTCCGCTTGCACCGATCATATGATATACCGTAATTGCTCCTCCTAATCCCATTGCTATCATGCTTATTGGTCCCAGTAGGAAAAATACAGAACCAATCAAAACCATAAAAATCGCTGCAGTTAGAAGTATTGAGATTGGATCAATTCGCTTTTGAGATTTTTTACTTGATTCACTTTGTTCTGAATTCCGCCTTTCATATTTTTCAACTTCTAAAACTGGTTGAATGCAATTTGCATGGTGCCATTTTTTTTTATATCTGATTGACTTTTCAATGAATTTAATTTCTTTATCACATGTTGTACATTTTATCAAATTTGGATTTAGGAAAACCGTCTTGTCTTTTTTAGGTATTTTTTTTACATGTTTTGATCCTTTTATTTTTCCTGAAATATTTATGCCTAAATGATTTTTTAGGTATTCTTTATCTGAATTTGAAATTTCTTTATTTTTGTTTACGACTCTGATTAGGTATCTGTTTCTTTCTGGATCTCCTTTTGATGATTTTATAGCATCTACTAGTTTTTTTATTAATAAAATTCTGTCCAATGTTAATTGTTGTTAATCTTTGAATTATGATTATATGTGATTTAGTCATCAAAACTTTCCTTTCGGTCTACTTTTTTACCATGCCTGATTCCTTCTAAAATTAATAATGTTTTGCCATGCCTGATTCTTATTTTTTAATCATAACCGTAATGAACATACACTAGTGAATTAGACCTTCATTACAATGATTTCATTTGAAACTAGAATTCTTGATGAATTTAAAATTAAAAAAGCAAAAATTGATACCTTGTCAAACTATATTCTTAATCACAAAGATCCAAAAAATATTGAGGCAAAAGAGGCTTCAGAATTTCTGGATGTTTTGATTGATGAGATCGACAAATTCTATGTTTTACATAGTGATATTTTATCAAAAAATGGGAAAAAACCTCATCCACGTTCACTTTTACCTGATAACAAAAAATGGAATGAAAATGTGGAGATTTTTTATGAGAAAAATCCGCGCAGACGACCTAGAAAATAAAATCGTAATATCCTTGAACTAATCTAAATAAAAGGGTCAAACATAGCGCAATTATGAATAAAGTCTTTGTTAATGGATATGGTTCCATTGGCAGTAGAATCACTTCATTTCTAAAGGACGATCCTGAGATAATGGTTGTTGGAGTAGGCAAATACTCTCCTGATGAAAAAGTAGACGTTGCAATTTCAAAAGGACTTGATGTGTACGTTCCAGCTAACAAGATAACCTCTTTTTCAAATTATAAAATTGCAGGTACTATTGCATCAGCTTTAGATAGTTGTGACTTGGTAATTGATGCTGCCCCTGGTGGTTATGGTTATAAAAATAAAGTAAATCTCTATGAACCAAAAAACATTCCTGCAATTTATCAAGGCGGTGAATCAATTATCGGAGATGAATCTGTTTCTGATTTATTGTTTAATTCAAGAGTAAATTATGATCAAGCCATAGGTAAACAGCATGTTATGCAAGGAAGTTGTAATGTCACTGGGATGGGTAGAATTTTAGAGCCACTGCGTGCCAAATTTGGAGATAAACTAATTCGTTTTGATGTAACTTTGATAAGACGCTGGGCTGATATCGAGCAAACAGAAAAAGATGTTGTCGATACAATAGAAATGTCTGAAAAACCTCATCATGGTGATGATGTGAAGATGTATTTTGGAAAAGATACACCACTTTATGTTAGGGCAATCAAGGTGCCAACAAGACAAATGCATTTACACATTATGGATATTAGATTCAATGATCTTGCTCCCAAACCCTCTGAAATTCACGAACTTTTTACAAACGAATTTGGTGTTGCGACTATATGGACTGCAAAAGGAACAAAAGATATTCGAGATTATGCACAAAGCATGGGCTTTAATTTTACTGACACAAACATGATTCACATTCATGCAAATATGACCACGTCTATTGGGGATACTGTTCAAATGATGTATTCTGATGATCAAACAGGCATAGTTATTCCTGAAAATCATATGCTTTTACAAGCAATGTTGTTTGGAAGATCTTATGAGGAATCATTTGCTCATACTGAATCAATTTTTCATATGAAAGAAAAAAAGCAGAAATTGCAAGAGCGTTTTGCTCAAAAATAAATTATTGTTTAATACGTTCTATTCTAATTTTTTCAGGTAGATTCTTTACAACTTTTTCAACTATTATGCGCACCTTTCCTATTTCTAATTTGTCTCCTTCTTGAGGTATGTCTTGTAATTTCTCATGCAGTAATCCATTTAGTGTACTGTAATCATCCCCTTCGGGTAAATCAGATTTGAAAATCTCATTAATTTTTTCAATTTCAATTTCCCCTGTTGTGATTATCGTATCTTTGTCTATAGAATGATAATTGATTACTTGGGGGGAATCTGTTTCATCCTCTATATCTCCAAGAATTTCTTCAATAAGATCTTCTAGGGTCACTAAACCTTCCACTCCACCATGTTCATCTATTACTATTGCCATGTGTGTTTTCCTACCCTTCATCTCTCTTAGTAATGCAGTAACCATTTTTTCTTGAGATACAAAAACAGGCTTTCTTGAAATCTGTTCTAATGTTTTCATCTTATTATCTGATTCAAGCTCTCTTAACACGTCCCTCACATGAACAAATCCTACGATATCATCATGTGTTTCACCATAGATTGGAATTCTGGAATGTGCATTTTGATTGATTATTGGTAAAGCTTCAAACAACAGCATTTTTGCAGGAAGTGACTGCATTTTCATTCTTGGAGTCATAACGGCACGAATTACTGTGTCATCAAATTCTAGTGCTCTGTGCACTAAATCTCTTTCTTGACTTTCTAATGCTTCATCTCTATGCCCTTGATCAATTATTCCTTTGATTTCTTTTTCAGTTAGTGCTGGTGGGTGATAATCACTTCCAGTAATTCTGATCATTACACGGGTTATTCTCTCCAATGTCCATACTACTGGGTATGTGGCATAACTAAACAATAGTAGAATTCCACTTGAGCGAAGTGCAACTTTGGTTGCATTGGCATTACAATATGTTTTTGGAGTAACTTCACCAAAAATTATTATTAAAAATGTCATAATTCCAACTGCGATACCTAGACCACTATCTCCAAATAATTTAATGGCAACTACAGTAGCTAAAGCAGATGAACCGATGTTTACTAAATTATTTCCAAGATTTACAGCTGACATCATCCAGCCTGGATTTGATTTGAGTTTTTGAAGGGCTTTGGAACCTCGTCTTTTCTCCTTAACTAGTTGTTCTACTGTAGCTTGACTCGTTCCAACTAATGATACTTCTAAACCACTAAAAAAACCAGATAGTCCTATTAGTCCTGCTAATGCGGCAAGCTCCACCCAAAGTTCTACCATTTTATTGTCCTCACGAATATTTTAGAAATACACGAATTACTCATTTAGTTATTTTGCACCATCTTTTGGTTGTATTATTTGTGTAACGCATGGATTTAACTCTTGATATGTCAAAAACTAAATTAATATTTGAACTAATTTGCCGGCTTAATTTTTTGGCGGTATTGCAAAAAGATTATTTGGATTTTGATGATATTCTACTGGCAGCATGGCATCTTTTTGTCTACCTGTGAGAATGCCTACAACAACATCATCTTTTTTGATAATCTCTTCACCAATGAGTTTCTTTATTCCAACTACTGATGCTCCAGATGCCATCTCACAATCAAATCCGTTTAACCCAACTACAGACATTCCATCGAGCATCTCAGAATCTGAAACTGTGGTTGCTACGCCATTTGTAAACTCTAAGGCACGTAAACCTTTCAAAATATTTGCGGGTCTTCCGATTTGAATTGCAGTTGCTTTAGTTTTCGGTCTAATACCTTCTTTATCTAAATGATCATAATATCTAGAAATTAATTCCATGTTGGGTTTTCCTTTATTCCATCTAAGCTCTTCATTTTCAAATTTACCGTTATACAAATCTGATAATGTACTTGCCCCATCTGAATTGATCACAGCAATTCTTGGAATTTTTTTAATCCAACCCCATTCATACAATTCCATTAGTGCTTTTCCACAACTTGATGTGTTTCCCAAAGCTCCTCCAGGATAAACAATCCAGTCGGGAGATTCCCAGTTGAGATATTCTAGTGCTCTAAATGGAATTGTTTTTTGACCTTCAATTCTAAATGGATTAATTGAGTTTACAGTATATCCTTCATGATTTTGGGCATCATCTAATGACTGCTTTAATGCATCATCAAAATTACCATCCACTTGTAAAATTTGAGCTCCGAATTGATATGCTTGGCTAAGCTTTCCTGGTGCAATCTGTCCTGATGGGATGTATACATCACAATTAATCCCTTCATTTGCAGCAAACATTCCTGCAGATGCAGAAGTGTTTCCAGTTGATGCACAGACAATTTTTTTTGCACCCACCATCTTTGCATGTGTAACTGCTGTTACCATCCCGTTATCTTTGAATGATCCACTTGGATTGTATCCTTCTGGCTGTAACCATAAATTTTTAGTTGAAATTCCTATGAATTCTGCAGCTTTTGACATTTGATATGGCTTTGATTGTCTTCCCTCTGCCCCATCTAATGAAACTAAATACTTTGAACATTCCTCAAGATTTTCAGTGTCTATTTGACAAAAATTCAGTAACTCTCTAAATCTCCATACTCCACTTTCATTAAAAATACTGCCTTCAGAATTTCGTCTTTTGTAAAATACTTCTTTTAAATCTGTTGACGGTTTATTTTTATATTTTACATCTAGCAGGTGACCCTCTGTACATTGTACATTTGTACTCTTAATTGGATATTCTAAACCACATTGAGGATCAATACATTTTAGATACGCATCTCCCTGCATTGTCATTTCAAATAATTTGTGATAATTTAAAGCAAATGTGTAACTTTTAGACCCGTAAAGCTATTTTTCCTAAACTTTAGATTGGATACAAATTACAAGTATTTGTGGTAACCTACAACGATCATCTCAAGAGTATCCTGATTCAAATGCTTGAATCTTACAATCACCTCAATGAAATTCAAGACAAGCCAGGAGATCTACAAAATCTTAAAAAAGAAATGCTAAAAATTAATGGGTTTCTTAAAGTGATTACAAATAAAATAGATGCTGAAAAAATCACATCATCTGATTTTAAACCATTAAAATCAAAATTTCGGCAATATTTACAAAATTATTCTTTTGAGCAAGAAATTGAAACAATGGTTCCTCTCTATTCTGAGGATATTCATAGAATTAAAAACATGAGATTAAAAATTCTAGAAGCACTAGAAGATAAAAAAATGATTGTTGATACAGAAAGGCTGATGGAGAAATTATGACTGCTGGAAAAAAATGTATCTTATGTGGATGCAAAGATCATAAATTATTTGGGTGTTCCAGACACGTTTCAAAAAAATGTAGTTGCTATAAAGAACAAGATTGATGTTAAGATCTATTATTTTCTTTTAGGGCCTGACCTTTCATGAAAATTCAAACAACATTTGCATTCTTTTTCACGACACTCTGATTCACTATGATGACCACAAATACCGCATTCACAGCTTTTTGACATAACTAAAATTATCTGATTTAGAATATAATTTATCCCCCAAATTTTTATGAGTTTATAGTCAAATGAGACTATTTTTTAGATTTTGATTTTTTAGCCGGTTTTTCTTTTGCTTCTAATTCTTTTTTAATTTCGTCTGCTTTATTATCTACGGCTTTAATGATTTCTTGAATTAATCCGTCCAGATCACTATCTTCTGCTGGGGGTTCTACTGTGCTTGCTATCTCGTTAATAGTATTTGAAATTTCAGAACTAACGTCTTCAAAACTTTCAGGATCTTCATATGCTGCATTATATAGTGATTTTAGGTTATTTACATGCCCAATTACTTGTTCTGTTAACACTATTTTGTAGTCTGTTCCGTTAACATCGAACTCTTTTGAACTCATGATGTTTTTCAAATTCTTTTGTTTATAATGTTTTTCAGGTGTTCAAAACTAAAATAATGAATATCTAGGAAATTTATAGAATAGTGTCATGTCATAATTAATTGACTGCTGACAAGATCCTTCCAAAAGATATTGATTCTGATTATAGTTTACCTGGCCGTCTGGAAGAAAGTAATTTGGATATCTTTGTCTCAGAAGAAATTCCGGCAAAATCAAATGCCAAGATATTTTTTTCAATTATGTTGATTTTCATTACTGTTTCGTCTGGATTCTACTTGTTTTATTTTGCAAATCAGACAGATATTGATTCACAAATTATTGAAAATACTCTAAATTTAACCCCTGAACAAATACTGGTTAATCAATACAATGTTGGCACATATGGAAGCGAACACGCCCATGCGGCAATTGCAGTAATAGTAGATGATACTAAACTAAATTTCGGTCTTCCACAATTTCAACTCTCAAGTAAATACATTCACTTTGAAAATGACAATCCATATCTTATTCATAAACATGCAACAAATGTTCCTCTTGCAATGCTTTTTTCATCATTTGGTATGGAATTAACTTCAGATTGCATAATTTTAAAAAATAACGAATCCAGTAAAAACAAAAAATTTTGTGCAAAAGAAAATCATTCATTGTTTTTCTATGTAAATGGGGTGGAATACACTTCAGACATCAGAGAATATGTTTTTCAGCATAATGATAGAATTTTGATATCTTTGGGGGATGAAGGATTAATATCAAAGCACCTAAAGCATTTGGAGTCTCTGGAAATCTTTGATATCCCTAAAAAGACTCCTGAAAACTCTGAAAAAGCCATAACGATATAGTGGGATTATGTTTTACCATAACCTACCATTCTTTTTTAATACTGATTTTGCACTATCTGAAATTGTAGATAGTGTCTGTAAATCATAATTTGTATTTGTAAAACTGGCTGAAGTGAAAATTGCCCCTTCAAAGTTTGTATGTCTGAGATTAACTCCGCTCAAATCTGCATTGCTCAAATCTGCATTTCTTAAATCAGAATAAAATAAATCTGCTCCATTAATGTCTGCCCCTCCAAGATTTACTCCATACATTTCTGCATCCCATATTTTTGCATTAGATAGATTGACCCCTCTCATATCTGCACCTCTTAATTTTACATAAAACAGAATGGATTCACTTAGGTTAGCTTCCCTCAAATCAGTACAACTCAAATCTGCACTATGAATATCTCTATTTTTTAAATTCACCCCTCGCATGTTGGAATCAGATAAGTTTTTTCCAATCAAATCCTCATAATCAAAATTTACTTTGGTGAGATTTCTTTTACGAAAAACATCGGACGAGTTCATGATAAATTAAAATAAAAAACCACACATTTGAATTTTCATAAATTTTTTAATTTACTATTAAATTAAAAAACGATATAATCTAATGCAGCAGCATCGCTGATTAATCGTGTATGCATTGATCCTACTACATAACCATTTTTTACATCACTTGCAGGAATCCATCTGTTTGTTGATGTATAATGTCTTTTTTCAGCTAATTCTCTTTCTATAGATTCTATATCAAATTCACCTTCTTCAACTTGTTGTGTTGTTAGATGCTTAATTGTAACAAGTATTTTTGTAACTTTAACACGATCACCAAATTTCCATTTTGATGGAGGGGTTTCATCAGATACTTCGAGCACTTTAATTTTCATTTGCTTATTTCCAAATGCATCATGACTAATCAGTATCCTTTCATCAGTAAACTCTTCAAAACTTACACGGGAATTCACTTCTGCATCAGATACTGTCTCAAGTAGTGAATCGGAACTAATTTCATTTGATTCTATGTCAGCTTTTTCTTCAGACAACATGTTTAGTTGCGTCTTATCCTTAAAAAACGATTTGTAGTAATGTGCGATTAGGCACTAGTTCTTTGTTTTGTCTTAAAAGGCATTTTGCATTCATTTAGGAACAACTCTTTTCTTTTACCATCAATCTTTGCAAAAAATTTCCCATCATAAGTGCATACGCAATCAGATATTTCCAAGGATTCGTCCCAAATTTTAAAGAATTCCCTTAATTCTCTGCTTTCGTATTTTCCTATATCGATCCTTTTTTTCGATAGAAATTTGAACGCCAAAATCACATTTCTTTTTTTATAAATATCAAAAGTCTTAATCCATGACAAGCACCTTTCAATTTGATCTGCAGGTACTGGTAATGATGTACTAGTTCCTGATTTTGCCTCTATTGTAAAAATTGTGCTGTTATCCGTGTTTACTGCCAGAACGTCAGGTAATGCAATACTTGGTGAACCTAGTCGAAACGCTTTCCAGTTATCTGTATTATTAAATCGCTTTACAATGGTATCCTCCCATTGATATCCTCGTTGCCTTCTAGTTCTAGCAGCTTTTTGATTATTTGTTGCTTTATCCGCTGTAGTTTTTTGCTGTGTAATTGTAAATGATGGTATTTTTCTTCTCATGTTCATATTGTTCTGAATATAGATATAGAAAAGAAGGTAATTACATAATAACTCAATAAAATATCAGATTCAGGTCATTTTCATATCAACATTTTTAAAAAATACAAAACAATTTGAAATGATTCAGCAATGAATTTCGGTGGCTATTGTATTACAATGATTTTGAAGTCATCGAACATTTTAATCCATAAATACGCCTAATTGTTAGATTAATCGCTGACAGAAATAATTATTGAAAAATTATTCGAACAACGTGATTTTTATCTAAACACCATCAAACATTTAGAATTTCAATTAATAATGGATCCTACGGATGATGAAATTAAACAAAATGAACAATTAAAAATTACGACCATCAATGAAATTAAAAAAGTGGAAGATGAAATTCGATTAATTTTATCAAAAAACCACTCAAACACACAATGAGTTTATCTGTATCCTTAATTTTAGAAAAACAATGTTGGATAAAATTACATCGAATTTAATTAAAATTAAACAAGAATTTGCAAAAAATTATACTGGTAGTGCTCACATTCAAGAGTTAATACCTTCTTTACCTTCTAGTGAATTTCCTCTAGATGAAAATAATTTGAAATCCCTTCATGATTTTGCAGACAAAAATCCCATTTACTTTAATTCATTTGAACAAGAAATTTCGGGAGTTCAATGTACAATTTATGAAGGTGATATTAACGAATATTGGCTAAACAGCATCAAACATGGTACCAGCTGTCAGCCTTTCTACCCTACATGGATAATGTCTGCTTATATCATGGCATGTTTTGCAAAACATTTGGGATATACTGAATTAGTCGATATTGGTTCAGGTGATGGACGGATTGCTTTTTGTGGAACTCTTTTGAGTCTAGTCACACATAGTATTGAAATTGATGATGTGCTAGTAGAATTACAGGGAAAAATTTGCACATTAACAAATCAGAATTTTAATCCAAAATGCACAGATGCTTTAGAATTTGATTATTCTCAAATCAAATTGACTCATCCGATATTTTTCATAGGAGGTCTACCTCAAATGGGTGGTGATATTTTGGCCACAAATATTATTGATAGGATCAATTCTATTTCTGATCTAAAACACAACACAGGTTTAGTTTTTGCTGGGACACATTCTAAAAGGCAATTATCGGGTAATTTAGCAAATGGTGGATGGAGCACACTTATTGAAAAACATCATCTTGATGTGACAAACTCTGTTTCACTTCCAACAGTTTGGACATTTGATCAAAAGATTGAAACTCCATACATCTATACAAAATTCAAGTAACTTCAAAAAAATAATTTCCTTTTGAAATTCCAGATTTCAGTATTTTTACCATTTGTCCAACCTTGGGAATATTTGTCATTTTAGCCATCACTCTAATTTGATTTTCAAATTCAACTATGCAAAAATATTCTTCGTCTTTTCGTGAAAATTCAATTATTTTTCCTTCAGATATTTTTTTCCTAAGTACAATTTCCCCAAAACACTGATTGCAAAATTCGGATGGAGGCCAAATAATTATTGAACATTTGACGCATTCTGGAATGTAAAAACTACCTTGAGATAATTCTGATTCAAAACTCATTTTTCTAACACCAATACTGTTGAGGATGTAGCTGCGGCTGACATGTTGTGAACTAATCCCACATTGGCATTATCTACCTGACGTTTATTGGCATTAGATTGTAATTGTTGGGTGATTTCTATTGTTTGAGCAATACCTGTTGCTCCAAGTGGATGTCCTGAACCAATCAGTCCTCCTCTAGGATTGATTTTAAAATTATTTGTATCATGTAATTCTTTAATGGTATCGATACCTTTTCCGGGTTTTGCAAATCCCAGTGATTCTAATGCCATTGGTTCACACACAGAGAATGCATCGTGAATTTCTGCAGTATCTATATCCGAAATTTTTCTATTTGCCATTTTTAATGCAGTATCGCCTGCCAATTTTGTTGACTCCATAGAACTCAATGACATATTTTTAGTAAAGCCTGCAGAAATTGTTTTTTGACCAATCCCTGTTATCCATACAGGCTGTTCTGTGTTTTCTTTTACAATATCTTCTGAGGCAAGGATTATTGATGCACTGCCTGTGCATGGTCTTGAGCAATCCAATAGCCTTATGTCGTCTGTTAATTTTTTAGAATTTATTACATCATCTATTGAATATGTTTTAGAAGACATTGCATTTGGATTTTCTTTTGCTTGTTTGTGATTTTTAACTGGCACAACTGCCAAATCTTCATTTGAAATTGAGAATTCTCTTTTGTAGGATTTTGTAAAAATTGATGCCCAGTAAATTGGATGCTTGTATTCCCCTCTTGAATTATCCCATTCTAATATTTGTCCGGGACTGTCGTATCTTTCTGCACCGGAGATTAGAACCATATCTGCCAAACCTGAGGATATGTATGAATATGCAGAAACTATTGAATTTGTGCCTGAATTACATAAACTTTCAATTGAATGTGCAATTTTTGGCTGAATCCCCATCATTTCTGATAAAACGGGAGACAGATATTTTGCATTATTGTTTGTAGATACTAAAACTGCATCTATATCATTTCGATCAACACTTGAATTATTTTCAAAAAGATTTTTTACCGATTTGAGTAAAACCGTTTCTATTTTTTGATCCTCTTTTGTAAAAGGTGTTATGCCATATGATATTATTCCTACTTTTTTCATTTTAATCATCCAGAAATGTCTTTTTGAATAAACCAAATGATTCTGATACATTGCCTATTGGATTGAATTGCATTATTGGCAAATCGATCCCAGAATTTCTAAAGTTTACAAGTTGTTTTTTACACTCTTCTGATGTTCCAGCAATTGCTAATGATTTTAGCATGGAATCCGTAATTAATTCATAATTTGTTTTAAAGCCTGATTTTTTATATTCATCATACACTGATTCTGTTTCATTTTTATATCCATTTTTTGCTAAAAAGTCTCGATATATTTTTCCTACAGAAACATAAAATGCCAATGTCTTTTTTGCTCGTTTAATTGCAACGTCAGAATCCTCTGAAACACTAGTGATTATTTGACATGTAACATCTATTTTTTTCTTTGATTGCATTTTTGAAATTGTATTTTTCATTTCATTAATTGGTCTTAAATAGAAAATTATGCCATCTCCAACATCCCATGCCAGATTCACCATTTTTTGATTTATGGCAGCAAGATAAATTGGAATTGATTTTCTCTTTGGATTTATTAGTAATGTAAAATTTTTCAGATTGAAAATTTCTCCTTTGTAATTTACTAATTTTCCAGATAAAACCAACCTAATAATTTCAACATACTCTTTCATTCTTTGTAACGGTGACTCAAATTTACTACCATGAAAATCTTCTATGATTGGTAAGCTACTTGTTCCTAATCCTAGAATTAATCTCCCTTCAGATAAAACATCCACTGTTGCTGCACCCATTGCAATAGTTGCAGGACTTCTGGAGTAGATGTTGATTATTGATGAACCTATTTTTTGTTTATTTGTTTTATTTGAAACTGCACTTAGCATTGAAAAATTCTCCATACCCCATGTTTCAGGCACCCATATAGCATCCACATTAGTTTTTGAGATGATCTCTGAGCATTCTAAAACATTGTTTATCGATAGCAATGAGCCTAAGCTACACCCAATACGCATGAAAATACTGTTGTGGATTGGATTATTCTGTGTATCTGTTTACAAATGAGTTAATTTTCATTGAGGTGGAGTATTATGAGAACAAATGATGATTCAAAGTATTGACTGAACAATCATTAATTGAAGAAACCACTAAAGATCCAACATTTTGGAATAATGCTACAAAATACGCATCTATGAGCAAAGATGAGCCCTTTGTTGAAGAAGTAGCATACATGATGGTGACCCTTCACAGAACAGGTGCTTAAAAAATTACTTTTTTTATTTAATTATTTTTTCTATCTCTAACGAGCACTCTTCCATGTCCTTGAATGAATCTATGGAATACCATTTGACATTTTTGAATTTGACCGTGTTGAGTTTTCCTTTTTTGGCATAATCTGGAAACACTGTTTTTTCAATATCTCCTTTACTGGGCAAGTCTTTTAGAATTTCTTTCTCAAGATGATATATGCCTGCATTCATCCATGAATCTGAAATTTCTTTCTTCTCACTGAATTTAGTTATTTTACCATCATCTGTTTCTAATATGCCAAAATTAGTTCGTAGTTCAATTGATGCAATTGCATTTGATTTTTTTTTCAGTTTATTCAAATCGATGTTTGTTATAGTGTCTCCATTAATTACAAAGAAAGATTTTTCATTGATCATTTTGCCCGCTTTTTTAATAGCTCCGCCCGTACCTAAGGGTGATTTTTCAACTGAAAAATTAATCTTCATTCCTATTTTTTTCACATTAAGATGATTTTTGATTGTTTCTTGTTTGTAACCTGTGCAGATAATTATTTCATCTATTCCAAATTTTTTTAGATATTTAATTTGCCATTCAATAATTGGGATATTTTTTAATGGAACCAGGGGTTTAGGGACATAATCTGTTATTGGTCGTAATCTTTTTCCACGTCCACCTGCTAAGATTATTGCTTTCAATATAATTGGCTTATTTTTCGAGTATATGAAAATTCTCTATTCCTGTTTTTTAATTTCATCCTTTTTTACAATCTCTTCCATTTTCATTGCAAACTCATTGTAAATTTTTTCAAGATCTTTTAGGGGCATATCAATTCCCAGCATTTTCATTGTTTTCTTCCATGATTCAATGTATTTCTCATCATCCAAACCTTTTCCAAGTGTTTCTGCAATGGAGTGCACGCCTTCTGTTTTACCTAATGCGTATATTGCAATTTCTCTGTCGGTTGGCATCGTTTCAATCCTTTTCTGTTAGATAGTAGTGTAATTCAGTATAACACTCTACACAATATTCTTCATAATCTGTATGATCACAATCATATACTTTTTTGACATCATTTTCACATTTGGCACATGTTGGCATGGTATTTTCAGTTAGGATTTTGAAATCTTGATTCCACCTAAAGCCAATTGGATTGCTGCAGGAATAAACATCATTGCCATTGATGCAATTGGATCTCTGTCTGAAGATTCAGCTGCAGGTGCAGGGTTTACTAAAACTACAATACCTCCAATAACGATTAAGATACCTGAGATAATTATCATAATACCTAATCCCTTTGATGGTTCCGTTCTAGAAATGAAAAATGCAATTATTGGCAATACTAATGCAGGTCCTCCAAGACCCATTCCTCTCTGCATGTGATCTAATGGTAAAAATCCATGATCACTATCTGTTGACATTGCAACTGCTACATCTGCAGCATAAAGTACAAGCAACCCTATTGCAATTCCAGTAAGGATTAATGAAGCAGTTAGTGCCATATAGAAATTTTTTCTTCACAATTAATAAACTTAGTCAGATTGATTGTACTGCTGCCCTGTCTTTGAGCGTCTCAAGTTTTTTAATTAATTCATCGATGGATTCACCTTTTCTTCCAACCAGATTAAAATGACCTAGCTTTCTAAGAGGTTTTGAAATTTTCTTACCGTACATTTTCAAAAACAAATTATCCTCTGAAATTTCAAGTGGCTTGTATTCTCCCTGAAATTCTTTAGATCCTAGAATATTGTACATGATGGTGTTGTAAAGTAATTTGGTGCCACCTAACTCTAATCCCAAAATTGCCCTAAGATGCTGTTCAAATTGAGATGTTTCACTAGATTGTAAAGTGTGGTGTCCTGAATTATGTACACGTGGTGCTATCTCATTAATTATGACATCATCATTTGTTGTTACAAACATTTCAATTCCAAATATGCCTGCACCTTTTAAGACAGTCATTGTTTTTTCAGCTATTTGCTCTGCTTTTTTTGAAATGTTTTCAGAAACTCTAGCTGGAGCAATTGTTTCTCTCAAAATACTTGTTTCGTGGATGTTTTCAACTAATGGGTATGTCTTAATTTGCCCCTTGGTATTTCTTGATGCGATTACTGAAACTTCCATCTTAAATGATACAAATTTTTCCAAGAGCAGTGACTGTCCTTTGAAATAATCATATGCTGGCTCTATATCTTCTTCCGAATTGATTTTATAATTTCCCCTTCCATCATACGCATCACGACGTGCTTTTAGCATTGCAGGGAATCCAAATTTTTTTAATCCTGCTTTTACATCATCGATATTTTTTATCTCAAGAAAATCAGGAACTGGAATATTGTTTTTTAATAAAAATGACTTTTGCAAGAATTTATCTTGAATAATTTTTAATGTTTCAGGTGATGGATTTATTTCCGCTTTATTCTCAACAGATTTTAAGACATCACTGTCTCCTGATTCAATTTCATAAGTTATGATATCTGATTTATTAGCTAAATCAATTATGGCGTTTTTATCTTTAAAATCAGCTATGATCTGCTCTGCGCCTACTTGTGATGCGGGACAATTCTTTGTAGGATCCAACACAATAATTTTTGATATGTATTCAGGCATTTTTTTTGCAGCCTCGGTGATCATCATTCCAAGTTGCCCTCCCCCAATAATTCCCAGAACTTTTGCCATTACAACACCATCAAGTATCGATTAAAAATAGGTAATGTTGATTTGAACAACTTTGTTGGATTTTTTCTAATAGTTATAGATAATTAGTCTCATGTTTTTTCTATTATTATGACATATTCCAAAAAACCATTAGTTGGAATAATCATGGGATCTAGTTCTGATAGTAGGGTTATGCAAGGTGCATCTGAAATATTAGATCAATTTAAAATCAAACATGAAGATCAAATTGTTTCGGCACATCGAACACCTTCTAGATTAGCAGAATATGCACAGCATGCAGAAAAAATGGGATTTAGTGTAATTATTGCAGGTGCTGGCGGTGCTGCACATTTACCCGGCATGATTGCATCACATACGGTAATACCCGTAATAGGAGTTCCAATACTAGTCTATAACGACAAGCATCCGAAAAAAAATGATTCATCAAAATTTTCAGCATTTGGAGGATTAGATTCATTGTTATCAATCACTGAGATGCCATCAGGTTCTCCAGTGGTGGCTGTTGGAATAAACAAAGCAGGAAATGCCGGAATTTATGCAATGAAAATTCTTGCAAATGAATTCCCAGAGCTAAAAAAGAAGCTAAAACAGCACAAATCAACACAGCATAATTCTGTAATTAAAGAATCAGAGCAATTAAAGAAAGAGGGCCTTTCTAAATTTGCCAAAAAGAAATTCAAATAATACTAGGTCATTAATTTGAATTGGATATTTTTCCTCTTCAGTGACTCAATTAGCAAATCAGCTTGTTTCTGACCCTGTGTTTCTAAACTTAGAGTTACCCCTGCAGAACCTGCATTGATATGTGAACTAAGTCTATCATGGACAACCTCTACAATATTTGCATTTGCAAGTGTTATTTCATCTACAATTTCTTTGAAAGCTCCGGGTCTATCTGGAAGTAATATGGATAATTTCAGTAATCTACCCATTGCTGCAAGACCTTTGTCTACGATTTGTCCTAAAAGGTACATGTCAACATTTCCTCCTGCCAAAACTGCAACAACTTTTTTTCCTGGAGATGGTTTTTTTGAAATAAGATGTGCCAAGCTTACTGCTCCTGCCGGCTCTACAACAAATTTCATACGTTCCATCAATAGAAACATTGCTTTGGTAATCTCAGTGTCATCAACTAGAACAATTTCATCAATTAATTCTTTGATTATTCCAAATGTTAATTGTCCCGGAACTTTAACGGAAATACCATCAGCAATAGTACGTGCTCCTCCACTTGATGTGATAGAACCTTGTTTTAACGAATCATACATTGAAGGAAATGATCTTGATTGAACACCTACTACCTTAATGTCTGGATTTTTTTCTTTTATTGCAATAAGTGTTCCCGCAGCTAATCCCCCACCACCTATTGGAACATACACTTCATCTACATCTGGCAAATCTTCAAGAATTTCTAATCCAATTACTCCTTGTGCTGCAATTATTTGTGGATCATCAAAAGCATGTATCATTGTTGCCTTAGTTTCACTTGCAATCTCATGAGCTTTAGCAGAAGATTCGTCATAGTTTATTCCTTCAAGGATAACTTTTGCACCATATCCTTTTGTCGCTGCTACTTTTGCAGGTGATGCATTTTTTGGCATAACAATTGTGCATGGTATTTTTTCCAAGGATGATGCAAATGCAACACCCTGTGCATGGTTTCCTGCGGATGCAGCAACAACCCCGTATTTTTTTTCTTCATCTGAAAGTGATTGAATTTTGTAATATGCTCCTCGAATTTTAAATGAACCTGTTTTTTGTCTAAATTCCGCTTTTAGAAAAACATCTGAATCTGTCAATTCACTAAATGTACTTGAATGAATTAGAGGGGTCTTTCTAATTTCATTACCTCGTAATGAATTTGCCTTTACAATTTCATCATATGATGGATTCATTGGAAATGTTGCTAATGAAACGCCGTATTTGACTTCTTCTATAGAAAAATTACAATTTTAGTCAAATTTAATGCTGAAATTTGCAGGAATGCCTAAATAGTTCTAAATTTGTGTTCAAATCATATCAAGGGATCGGAACTCCCCTTTGAGAAAATTCTCATTTTCCGGTTCCTTGATCTTAATTTAAAACACTTTCAAATTCATCTAATCGTTTCAAAATCTTTTCTTTTACAGAGTTTGACATTTTTCTAGGATCAAACAACCCTTCCTTCATGTCATTTTTTACAAATTCCAAATCTATTGTACATAAACAACCTTCTTCACCTGACACTAATCTTGCATCATCAATCATCACAGGACTTGTCTGATATGTTTCAACTAAAAGAGAATCTAATTCATTAAACAGTTTTGTCTTTTTTTCAGATAGTTTTTTAAAATCAACTCCTGCATCTTTTTCAATTTCTGCATAGACTTTTTCTCTAAACTCGTCATTTTCATAAAATACTTCAAATAATTTTTGATGATCAAAATCTTTGTATCCCATTTCTTTTAATTTATTCAATACAAATTGATCACTGTTGTCTGATAGCTCTTGCTCTTTGTTTTTAGTCAAATCTACAATCTCAGCTAATTCTTTTTGAGAATCAATAACTCTTTGGTCTGGTTTGTAATACAGCAAAACATGAAATTGCAATGATATGTGTCCTGAGATCAAATAACTGCCTTCCATAATCTCAAATTTTGTAAATATTCTTCTTAAATCCTCATTATTTGAAATTGATACATCATGTACAGACCATTCTTTGAGTGAATCATTAATTTTTTGAAAAAAATCAGTAACAAGTTTTGGATCAAAAGTTTTTTGTTCCGTAATTGTAGAATCTCCCAGCATTACTTTTGTGTCGATCATTTTAGTTAGATTAGAGATCTTTTCAAGGCATTTTTTTTGAATTACTTCATTTTTTTGATTTAGTAATTGGATGAAATCATTGGGGGATCGTGTTCCTAAACGCACAAAAATAAACAAAATATTGCTCTCCTTAAACCTTCATTTGAGAATCATCGTAAATAGGCAGATTTTCTGCTTGAAATAACATCTTTGTATGTAATTTTTCATTCATCAACTCTAAATATCCAAAATTGGTATTTTAGGCATGGATAAGATCCCCTTTCAATGCATTCATTGTAAGAAAGAAATTGCCAAATATTATGATGCCACCTATAAGGGCATTAGAGGCAAATGCATTTTCTGTAAGATCGATTTTCCATTAGAGTGAGGATATCCAGATGACTGAAAAACACGATGAAAATCAACAATCCAATTTGACTTCTGAAAATAGGGATGTGGTAGATATGCTTCTAAGCAAAAACAAAGATAGTGTAGTTGATTTTGAAACAATGATTTTAGAAACTCAAAAACGTGTTTGGGGATCTCTCAAAAAGGGATATGAGTATTCTGGAATGGCAGATGAATCTGAGAAATTTCTAAGAAAAAATGTATTTTTGAAATTAGATATGGTTGTTTTGTATGTGGATTTAGTTGGTTCAACAACTATGACATTAGAAATGCCTGCTGAAAAAATTGCCATCATCGTTAGTTCATTTTCTCAAGAGATGGCATCAGTAATCAGACAACATCAAGGTTATGTATTAAAATTTGTAGGGGATGCAGTGATTGGGTATTTCGTTGCAGAAGGTAATTCCTTATTGGCAGCAGACAATGCTGTAAACTGCGCAAAATCAATGATATCTGTAATTCAAAAAGGAATTAATCCAATTCTAAATCAATATGATTATCCTGATTTGATGGTAAAGATTGGAATAGATTTTGGTCAAAACATTGTTGTAAGGTATGGTGCAGATGCAGAAAACTCTCATGTTGATTTAATGGGACCTGCTATGAATATTGCAGCAAAGATTCAAGGAATGGCAAAACCAAATCAGATTTTAATTGGAAGTGATGTATATCAAAAATTGCACCCTACATCCCAAAAACAATTTCTTGAAATCGTTTGGAGAAATAATGAGTGGAGGTTTAGATCCAGATTGACTGGAGAAATTTACAAAGTATATGAACTAAAGGGCTAACATTTTTTTAATAATCTTAAACGGTGAATTTGTCAGGGCATTCAACATGCTCATAATGATGTTCGGTAAATTTTTCTTGAACAACATAAATTACAATTTTATGAAGATCTTTCTCTTTGATGTCTTTTTTACATTTTAGACATGTCTTATTCGAATCAATCATACGTAATTGCGATCAAAATACCGAATCTATAAGGATCAGCGATCAGCTCAATTTGAGCAAAAACGCCCGAGGTTTTACAAAACAGTATATCAAACGCCTAAAGTAATGCAGAAATATGGCAAATTCAAGCAATTTGTGTGGATGATATAGCAATAAAACACTTGCAAGACCTTTACGGATTAAATCCAAACATTCCTCACATGGCATTTCAATTCCCTCGATTGCCTCCAGGCATTGCAAACCCAATGTTCAAAATTCACCAAAATCCTATGAAAGAACAATTTCTAAAGAATGCAGGTACAATTAACCAAAAACTTCAGGGATTCCAACAATTCTATCAGCAACATGCTGCTGGATTACTAACAATGAGTTCTGGAATTATTCCACCAGGACACCCACTATACACTAGACAGAATTCTATAGAAACACTTCAAAATGAAAATGATAAATTATTAAAAGAAAATTTGGAATTAAAGAAAAAATTGGATAAAGAATCAAAACCTAAAAATCATTAAAATAAAATTTTCAGTTCTGAATTTCAGTAAGAATCCTTATTAGTTTCGTTAATCAAATCGCTTTATGGTTAAAACTCCTGCTGACAAATGGAAAGATACTGTAATAAAATATAGAAAACAATGTCAAAGTATTCTGAAAATATCTAATAGCGTCAGATATGCGGGAGTTGTTAATGCATATGGCAGAACATTAACAGGTATGGTTAAACCCAATCTCAAACCACTACTAAAATCTGAACAAGTAAAGAATGAATTCTTCATAATTTCTACATTAATGTCTTTAAGAAAAGAAACTGTAAGCACAGTTGGAAAACTAGAACATGTGATTTTACAACATCAAAAAGTTACAATTGTAATATTACAAAAAAATAATGTAACATTTTATGTTTCTATTGACAGAAAAGAAAAAGGTTTAGAGAAAATTATCGCATCTATTAAAAAAGTAATCTAGTTGTTTTTTGTTAAGAATTGGAATTTTGAATTATTATGAATAAATATTTAGGAGATTACAACATAGCAAAATCATCCTCCAATAACATGGGAAACATTTTGTGGACAAAGAAAAATCCTGAAAAATTAAAAAATAAAAAACCTCATTCAGATAAAAAATCATCTCCAACCAACATCATTTATGGTGACTACAAACAGAAATCACATCTAAAGAAAGTTTTCATAATCAATCAGGAGGAACTCCCTGAAAAATTAAAAAATAAAAACATCCCTGCAGATAAAAAATTCCAAAAATCGTCTGCAGATAATTGTAATATTAAACAAGGTTTTAAAAGACCAGGGCGATAATATTAAAAAATTAATTCAAACAGGAAATTTTTGAAAAATAAAAGATTCAGATTAATCTTTGTCTGAAAAAGATAATCTAAGATGGTGTAAATCCGTGGTATCCGCCAGTTTGTTGTTCTTTATCTGCAAAGTTTGGCTCAAACAATGAGATAAGATAGTCATCAGGATCTAAAATTACTGCATTTTTTCCTGCTTCACGTTCAACAATATCGCGATGAATTCTAACTCCTTTTTCTTTTAATTCATCAATTGCTGATTGAACATCGCCTACAAGAAATCCTATTGTAATTCCATTATCGATGGAACTTCCAACATGCTGTGCAGTCAATGATGCTGGATGCAAGCTCAACATGGCTCCAGTAGTACCTAAATCAACCCAAGATCTTCTTTGATTTTTGATTGGTAGTCCTATTAGTTCATGATAGAACTGTATGGATTTGTCTATGTCTTTTACAGCCAATATGACATTTCCCACTTTTTTGATATTCACAGTTAGTCTATCTCAAAGTTGTTTAAATCCATTGTCATTGAACTTCCACCATGGTTTCAGTCCTCTCAACACCGCTAATTTTTTGAATAACTGTGGCCACTTCTTTTATCTCGCTAAGTTCTTGAACATCAACTATGGCGACGGCATCAAATTGACCGCTTGTTGGAAATGAATCAGATATTGATGTGATTTTTCTTAGTCTGGCAGCAATGAGTTTTTTGGGAGATTTTACTAAAATTATTGCTCTCACCATCCTAAATTCACCTCCACCTCGATTAGGGTCTCAGTAGTAACGATATCTTTTATTTTTTTAAAATCAATTACCATTCCATTAATTTCATCAATATTTCCTTGTAAAAGTACACTAATGTCTGCTCTTCCTGTAACAACCATAATTTGCTTTACAATCTTTCTTTTTTTCTTTAATATGGCTACTACCGAATCAACCTTTCCGGGTTTGACTGTTATCAGGCATAAAGCACGCATACATAGTATACATCAAAGGATCGGATAAAGATTCCTAGTCAAAGGCTTCTTGAGATCTTGCTTCCTCGAGATATGCCCTTCTTTCTTCATTAACCTTCTCTTGATCAATTTCTATATCATCATCGACAATAACAATACCCATGTCGCCGATTGGTTCATCTTTTGGTTTTTTACCCTTCGATTTTGTAGTTTTTGCTTTTGATTTTGTAGTTTTTGCTTTTGATTTTGTAGTTTTTGCAGTCTTGGGGGTTTTTGTTTTAACTTTTGCTTTAGATTTTGGTTTAGCAGTAGTTTTTTTTGCTGTTGCTTTTTTTGCTGCTTTTTTTTCAGCCATGAATGTCGAAAAACAAGAGTTTGCCTTGTTTTTAAAGATTTTGTATGATTAAATTTATTTCAAAAATTCATGCATTGTTATTTTTATGGTTTTTCAGTGCCGTTCATTTCAAGATGATGAAAATCATCATTAGAATTTAAAAAAATGTCTTGGGGCCTGTTAAGATAATTTTTCTATTTCCAAACCGTTAGATCTGTTGTTGGTCCAGTCATTCCGCATCCCAAATTTCTGGCTGATAAAAGGAAACACCCAGATTGAACGATACTAAAGTAATTCAGACGGGTAATTGTTTGTAAAAAATTACAAACAATTTGTTTTACCAAATTTATTTGAAAATAAAGATAAGTAAATTGGCTGAATTACGTTATTGTAAAATTCTCATAGTTGATGATTCAAGAGCATTTAGAGAGAAAATCAGGTATGTTCTCAATGATGCCGAAATCGGGTATTACTATTATGAAGCAGTTGATGGAAGAGATGGTGTTTCTCAATATGTCAATTACGAGCCAGATATCGTAATAATGGACATTATGATGCCAAATGTTGACGGAATAAAAGCCATTAAGACAATCATAAATTATGATCCTAATGCACGCATCATAGTTGCATCAACAAGAGAAAACAAAGAATTAGTAGAAGATGCAATCAACGGGGGAGCAAAAGACTTTATTATAAAACCATTTCAACCGGGAGCTATTGTAATGGCAGTTACAAAGCAATTTGTATCAAAAAATAATCAGGCAAAAAAAGAATGTAAATTCAAAGAGCCGCTACCAACAATACACATAGACAAACCTCTATTATACAAAGGAACATATCATGGACATGTTGTTAACATTGATAAATCAGGTAGATTTGAATTAAGTGCCAATACTGATCAGAAAACAAAAGAACTTTTGAAGAAAGCAGTAGACATTCAAGAGATGGGCAAACATTATGAAATAATACTCTAGTGTTTTCAAAAGAATTTTTTCTGTAATTATCTAAACATAAATAAA
Source organism: Nitrosopumilus adriaticus (assembly GCF_000956175.1). Classification (NCBI taxonomy): domain Archaea; kingdom Thermoproteati; phylum Nitrososphaerota; class Nitrososphaeria; order Nitrosopumilales; family Nitrosopumilaceae; genus Nitrosopumilus; species Nitrosopumilus adriaticus. The sequence goes on along the minus strand of NZ_CP011070.1, from coordinate 985,872 downwards.
TTTCAAAATGTTAAATAAATTAATAATAAAATTCAGAAAATAAAAATAATGCATTCATCGTGCTTGAATCTTGAATGATGTCTTTAATGACCTATGAGTTGTTATTGTATTTTTAATATTTTAAAAAAATAAAGATTACAACTATAAATTTGAATTAGGCATATCTTATTTTCTATGTAATAATAGATGATTTTGGATAAGTTTTCAATCATTTTCTCACCATATTATCATATTATGCTATTAAAATAGTGAATAGATGTATTGACCATATCATCAGTGTTTGTATAATTTGAACATCTGACTCCTCATATTTGAAATTAGATATACAAAATCATGAGAAAATTTATGCATAGGGAAAATTCCGAAAATGACCCTATGAATGCACCCCAGAAGACAGTGTTCTTCAAAAGGTCAAAACCAGCCGAAATTAGCCATCAAAAGACTATTCAATCGAAAGATAAAGTAAAGAAAAGTGATTTTTCGGATGTAGAACAATCAAATGAAACACAGATTGAACTAACTTCTATAGATGATGAAGAACTAGATGAGACGGGCAAAAAATTGATTGTTATTAATCAACAAATTGAACAAGCAAAAAAATCACATCAAATTACAAAACAAAAATTAACTATCAAAGCACAATCACTCAAAAAAGCAAAATCAACACTTACCAAAACTCAAAAACAACTTGATGAAACTTTTTCCAAAGAATTCAATAAATTTGAAGAAAATAGGCTTGAAATGATTGGAAAACTTTCTTCAAAAATGGCACATGATATTAGAAATCCGTTAACCATCTTACAATCTCAAATCGAATTGATGAAGGTAAAACAAAAAAACCATGAAGATCTTGTTTTAACAAATTCAATACTGAATATGGAGGAAGCCATTTCCAACATTACAAACCAAATCACGGATGTGCTGAGCTTTATCAGAACACCTGAACTTAGAATAATTGCCTGCGATTTGCAAGAAATCATTAAAAATTCTATCAATGAAGTAAAATTCCCTACCGGGATTAAATTAAATTCATCACTCAAACCTTGTGTTCTTCGATGCGACATGGTAAAAATTAGAGGCATCATTACAAACATTACACAAAATGCTGTTCAGGCAATTGGCGTTAAAGGAGAAGTAGGTGAAGTAAATATCACCCTTGATGAATATGCAGATTTTGCAATAATCAAAATTACTGATTCAGGACCTGGAATTCCTGAGAAAAATCTTGAAGAAATTTTTGAACCAATGTTTACCACAAAGGATTCAGGTACTGGTTTGGGATTGGCCACATGTAGACAATTTTTAGAAATGCATCACGGCTCAATTGAAGTAACTAACAACCCAACTACATTTACCATCAAAATACCCAAAAATGGTTTATGATGGTGTAGAATTGGACAATAAAGAAATTTCCTTATTTTTTCTTTTTCAAACGATCATAATTTGATATGCATTTGCTACAAAGATAGGCAGGATTGCTTAGGAGATTAATACTAGCTTGTAGGTTTTCCTTTGATTTACAGCACATACAAAATTTTTCTTTTATTACTTTCTTTTCCCTCATCATATGTTCATAATGTTTATGAAAATAAGCATGTTGTCTGTTCTCAAAAAAATCATAGTCTAAGATTCTTTTCTTCAATTTTTTTGATTTCTTTTTCTATTTTTTGAATATTTTTATTCCAAATACCAATGTATTTTTCTATTTTCTCAATTTCTTTTTTAGAGTCAGAATCGGAATTTATCAAAGAATCTCTTTTTTCTAAATGTTGATTAAGTCTTTTTTTAGAATCGTCTAATTTTTTGTATTGAAATTCCAAGACTTTTTTTGTGATAAAATTCATAGATGCTCAACTAATGTTCTTCATATCAGAATATTGAACTTAAGCATATTGTCTGTTCTCAAGAGCATGAGTGCTACTAACTATCAAAACCTACTGTTCTCATACCCACACAAGGCTTTTTCCCCTTACTCCAGCATTTGCAAGAACAGGAAACAGCTTTTCCACTTTCCAAATCCTTGACAACTTTATGAAAAATCCCTTCCCTAACTTTTGATTCAATTATTATTGTCTCATATTTGTCAGGTTTTTCTTCATTATCTGTCATGACTGTAATCTGATAATTCTAAACTTAAGCATATTGGAGTTTAGGATCTAATTCTATGCTTTGAATATTACAAAAAGGTCAATGCCAGGGGCGAGATTTGAACGCGCGACAGCCCGGTCTTCAGCCGAGTGCTCTCCCAGGCTGAGCTACCCTGGCACTTAGAAAAATGCAATCAGTTGAGGAATTAAAGTTTGTCTTTTTAGATCTTCCAGAGAATGTCATCTCTATTTTTTCTTTTATTGATTAAACGACTAACCACAAAAAGAAAGTCAGATAATCTATTTAGATAGATAATACAGTTTGAATTGATTTCATTTTTTTCACTCAATTGGACTACGTGTGTTTCTGCCCTTCTAACAATAGTTCTTACATAATGCAGTTGAGAAGCTGCGATATCTCCTCCCGGCAAGATAAAATTTGTCAAAGGCGGTAACTCTGATTCAAATTTGTCAATAGTTGATTCTAAATTTTGAATCATTTCCAATGAAACTCTGTTTTTTATGTCATTTAGATTGGGATTTGAAAGATCAGCTCCTACCAAAAATAACTCATTTTGGACTAATGTCAAAATATTAGCTATATCTTCATCTAATGAATTTGTTAAGACAATACCCAATGCGGCATTGGCTTCATCGACTGTCCCATATGCAATAATTCTAGGATGTGATTTGGATATTCGCAAATTACCTTGAACGCCAGTGTTGCCGTCATCTCCTGTTTTCGTATATATTTTCAACAACATTTCATGTCGGGATTAACTATTATGTTATTCGAAAAATATGAAAATTCATTAGTAGAATCTTAATTAATAAAAATCAATGATATTAGATTTTTTAAAAAACGCTGCAAATCTAAAAAATGTTTCAAGACAAGGATGGATAGATAAACTATCTATGGAAAACCCCGAATCCGTTGCAGATCATTCGTATTCTATGGCAGTAATGGGTATGGTAGTTTCGGACATGAACGATTACAATTCAGAAAAAATTCTCAAGATGATATTAATTCATGATTTGGCTGAATCACAAATCGGAGATTTTACTCCCAATCAATTAAACAAAGAAAAAAAGAAAGAATTGGAAAATGATGCATTTACCAAAATAATTCAAGACTTGCCTGAAAATATTAAAACAAAATATTCTGAAATTTGGAGGGAGTATCAAGAACATATTTCACCCGAATCAAAACTGGTACATCAAATTGATAAATTGGAGATGGCGCTACAAGCTAAGACATATGAAAAGAAAGGTCATTCAACAGAAAAATTAGAATCGTTTTTTGAATCAGCAAAAAAAGATCTTGATGATGAAAAATTAAAAGAATTATTTACACAGATCATTAATGATAATTAATTGAAAATGTCTGAACGAAGTAAAGATGAATTAATTGAGGCTCAAAAACAAGTGATAGGGGTATTATTTGAAGTAATTAAAAGATTGCAAGCAAACAATGATCTTGATGAAGAATATTTTAAGATAATTTCAGAAGATACAAAAAATGAAACTCGCCTAAAAGAAATAATGAGCGAAAGAACAGAAAACGCAAAGATTGTAGGAAGACTATTAGAACAATTAGAAATTTAATTTCCGCAACCACAATCATCATCAGAAATTATTCTCAGATGTGCAGTTTGTTGATACTTGTCTTGGACGTAACTGGATAAATTGACTATTCTGATTCTGGATTCTCTGCTAGTCCAACTACCTTCATTTTCAAACCAAAATTCAATTTCATCTATATCATAACGTTCATTGTTTTCAACAAGGTTTTGAAAAAGTGATTTAATTTCATCTATGTCGGATTCTGTTAGTTTTGTTTTATCTTCAACCATAGTTGTAATCTCATTTAATTTTATGATCACATTATTAGTCAAAGGCATACTGTCAGAAAAGATAGGATTCTATAACTATCTTTTGAAGAGACATTGTTTTTATAACAAATCAATAATTTGAGAACATGCAATATTTTCAGGCCCTAAAATTAGGACAAAAACGAGTGGCTGAAGCAAGAGAGTATCTCAATAAATTGACAGATGGACGTGCAATGCCTGCATTGGCTTTATCAGATACAAAATCCAATGTGTGGCAACCTGTAGGGGAAGAAAATTTGTATGCGTTTGTAGATGAATCAGCAGGATTTGTATTGACTGATAATAGCGGATACATACTAGCCTTGGTAGACAAAACAGGTGCTTCCAAAACCATCGTGCAAGGAGTTACGCAGCAACAAAAAGAAAAATTAGAAAAAGCATTCAAAGAGGATAACATATCTAAATTTGAGGGCAAAGTAATTCTTCCCGTTTAGTCATCAGCCTTAAGAAAAAACGTAACCTTTAGTTATCATAATGTGGAGTGAAATAAAATGAGTAAATTTTCTCAAGAAATCCAAGTTAGCGGTCATTTGATTGATTCGTCCATTCTAACTAAGATCTTTGATAAAATTATGGATCTTCATGGAGAATTCCAAGTAGAGGAAATCAATATTGGTAAAAGAAAAAAAGATCAATCTTTTGCAAGATTACTTGTTAAAGGAAAAAATCAGAAGCACCTAGATGAAATTTTGGAAACTGTGTATAGAGAGGGTGCAGTTTCAAAAATACAACAAGAAATCACACTAAAAAAATCACCAAAAAACTATGTCATGCCAGATAATTTTTACAGTACTACAAACAATCACACTCAAGTTTTCTATAAAAACAAGTGGATTCAGGTAGAAAATATGATGATGGACAAGTGCATCGTTGTAAAACAAAACAGGGCGTTTTGTGTACCTGTAAGAGATGTTAAAAAGGGAGACCAGATCATTGTTGGTGAAAAAGGAATTAAAATCACACCTCCTGAGCGACCAAGAGAAGGAGTTAATGTTTTTGAATTTATGGGAAGTTCAAGCTCCAGTGAACGTCCAACACAGCATATTGCAAAACAGGTTGCAGATGACATATACAATACCAAAAAGAACGGGGGTAAGATTGTCATCGTTGGTGGGCCTGCAATTGTACATACTGGTGCAGATGATGCAGTTTCAGAATTGATTAGAGCAGGGTATATTGATGGCGTTTTAGCTGGAAACGCACTTGCAGTTCATGATATCGAGTATGCCACATTAGGAACATCATTGGGCATGAATGTTCATAATGCAACACTAGCATATCATGGTCATAGAAACCACATGGATACAATCAATGCAGTTTTCAAAGCGGGTTCTATTGCAAATATGGTCAAATCCAAAAAACTCAAGAAAGGAATAATGTACGAGTGTATAAAAAATAAAATTCCATTTGTTTTAGCAGGATCAATTCGTGATGATGGGCCTTTACCTGACGTCATTACAGATGTGGCTCAAGCGCAAAGAGAATACAAAAAAATTGTAAAAGATGCAAGCATGGTGATAATGATTTCAACAATGCTTCACTCTATCGCAACAGGCAATATGCTTCCAGCAAATGTCAAAGTTATTGTAGTGGATATCAATCAACCAACAGTTACAAAACTTATGGACAGAGGAACATGGCAAGCTTTAGGAATTGTTTCAGATGTTGGAGCATTTTTGCCATTAGTTGCAGCTCAGCTTAGAAAAAAGAAATCATTAAGGTAAAAGTCTAGGATGGAGTAAATGCATTCCATCCGAATTAAATTCGACAGGATGTATTTGCTCACTATGCTTTACTCCTCGCATTTTTGTAACCTGAATTGTCCTCTCCATTGTATCTCCTGATCTGCTATGTCGAAGTTGAATGATGCCAGAAGTCACAAACCATTCTAATGGAATCTCATTATGTTCAGAATTTTCAGATAGAATTAAACTGGTGACGCCAAAGTTTTCTAATGCTTGAACCATTGCTTGCAATCCTTGTCTCATACTAAATTTATCTGAATATTGCAAGGACAAAATTGTTACAGAGTCAATTACCACTCTTTTAGCATCAATTCTTTTAATGCTACTGAGAATTAATTTAGTTAAATGCTCAAAAGGCAATTGCTCTCCCCTGTAAAGTGAATCATCTTTTCCAATCAATTCATCTTTAATTTTAAATGGTCTTGCATCAACCATCAAAATTTTATCCTCAGTTATCAAATTGTCAAAATCCCATCCAAAGGATATGCAGTCATTTTTGATCTCTGGGATGTTTTGAGATAATGTAACATAAACTCCCGACTCATCAAAATCTCTTGCACCCGAGTAGAGGTATTGCAACCCAAAGGTAGTCTTTCCACTTCCTGGAGGGCCTGTAACAGTAACAGAACGTCCTGCTTTCATTCCTCCTGAAATTATAGTATCTAATCCTGGAATTCCAGTCTTTACTTTTGAGTAAGTAGATTCCATATCTATAATGAAAAAGAAGTAAATTTTCTATATAAAGACGAGTACTAGTTTGAATCTAACAAATATTTTTCGAGGGTTACAAATGAATATTCTTTGAATTAGTCCACAACGATTCAAATAATAATTTCATTGCATATACCATTGAATTTGAATTTGTCCACATGGCAAATGGCTCATCAGGAGACATGGCATTTTTAGTAAAGAACAACATCTCGCCATCATCTTTTAAAATAAAACACAAGTGGTTTTCTATATCATTGTGTAATTTTTTAATATTCTTTCTTTCTAAATCATCAAAGATGTATGCTGTTTTGTCAGAACATCCGCTCAATAATCTAAATTTTTGTTTTGATTTTACAAACGACTCAAGAAAATCCCCATGATATAGTTTAAGATAATCTTTTTCAGATCCTAGAATTAGGAATTCATCATTATGGCTATCAGTCATTTCAGTTATTTTTGATTGAATCTGATTGGAGCCTTGCAACATCTGGAATTTTTCTTCCACATCAGCATGTATAGAATCAAAAGTTGGAATGTTATCCCATAATTTTGACAATCCTTGCTCCATTCTTTCAAGAGATTTCACTCGTTCTTTTTCAGAATTCACTAATGTCCAAATAGCCTTCTCTAAAGGCAATGCAGTAAACTGGATTGGATGCTGAAATGTAGCAGAGACAATTCCTTTATTTTGTAATGCAGATAGCAAATGATATGTTTCTGTTCTTGGCAATTTCAAAGATTTACAAACTTCAGGAGCAGTCTTTGAGCCATATTTTCCTAGATAAATGAAAACCTTGCTTTGATTAGATGTTAAACCGTATTCAGATAATTTTGTTTGAACTTTTTCTACAGAAAGTTTGTACTCATACATTTTAGAATCAGGCGATGAGTCAAATACTGATTCTTGAGTTGTGTCTTTTGCCATCTTTTTTCAGGATCATCCTTAAGAAATCACTAAACTATATTGTAGTAAAGCTAAATTATTTAGATCGACTTGATCGTTTTTATCCCTTTTTTAGATAAAAAGATGTTAAATTAGGCGTGTATTTTTAAAGTATTTCTAAATTTTGATTTTTTTCAGTCAAAATAGTGATTTTTGTAAGATCCATATGCCCTAAAATTTGCTTCAGATTGACTTCTTACATTCTAAAATACACCTAGAGAAATAATCTCAATTATTTAGACGAACTCTAAATAATCATGAAAAAATATGACTAAAAGAAAAGACTTTTTCATTTCATTTCAAATATAGTTCAATAAATCAGAAATTAATAGATGGAGTTATTCTCAGATTATCACATTATCAGTATTGGGCTTGCCTTAGTTATGCTTGGTGTCGCATCAGTAATCGATGTATGGAAAAGAGAGATTCATGATTATTTTTGGATTGTATTTGGAGTGATTGGATTTTTACTCATTTTCTTAAGCCCTGATTTAATGTCTGATTTACTCACATTAGGATTTGCGTTGATCATTGCACCTATAGTAATAATAATGTGGAGAATAGGATTCTTTGGCGGAGCAGATGCATTTGCACTAATCGCATTAGCAGTAATTGCACCAATGGCCACATTAAGTGAAAATCCCATTACGCCATTTACAACACTATCTAATGCTGTGTTACTATTTGTAATTCCATTCATCATCAATGTTTTAAGAAACACGATAGCTCAGATTAAAGGTGAAAATATTTTTGAAGGTTTTGATGAAACTACAGGAAGGAAAATAATTGCAGTATTGATGGGATATAGGGCTAAAAATCCAAAATTTGGATTTTCCATTGAAAAGACAAAGAAGGGGAAAAAGAAACTAAATTTGAAATTACATCATGCCGAAAATCAAGACTTTTGTACAAAATCTGATACTTGGATCACTCCTGGAATCCCCTACCTTTTACTAATTACAGGCGGCTTTCTGATTCAAATATTTTATGGTGATATCATCTTAGGTCGATTTCTAGGCTTGTAAGATAGGCTCAAAATATACTATGTAATACCAAATAACATACTTCTGTTAATGTAAAAATTAAATTCATACTTTCTTAATGGATGGGGATAATCAGGAGAAAACGTTTGCAGAAAGCGTTGAAAAAACAATTAGCAAACTAAATCTCATGATAATTGACTACTATTTTTCTTCAGATGAAACAAAGATTTACTTGTTTTTAAGCAAAAACAGCATTGAGACAGCCTCAGAAATATCCAAGGCGATGGATATTCCAAGAACAGAAACTTACAGATTATTGTCATCATTGCAAAGAAAGGGAGTAGTTTTTTCAACATTTGGCAAACCTACCAAATTTAGTGCTGCTGGAATTGATGAAGTGCTAGAGATCTTATCAAATAAAATCAGAACAAAAATAAGTCAATTAGAGGCAGAAACAAGAAAGAATCATTTAACAATTGACAACAGATGGGAATAAAAAATAATTTTGTGCATTTAACTATTACTTAGAAAAAATCTGAATGAATGATACGCTCATTTTAAATCAAAAAATAACTTATTTTTTCTATGATTGGAAAAAAACTATCTCATTTTACAGTTGGGATATTCTCATTATTAATCATCATCAATACAACTCCTGTATTTGGGGAAGTTGTAAATCTTCAAGTAAATTCAAATTCATTTTACACAGGAGATCAAATTAAATTTTCAGGAAATGTTGAAAAAGATTCAGTAGGCCTAGTAACAATTGTTATTCGTGATCAAAATAATGAATTCGTACAATTAACACAGGCAATAATCAATCATGACGAATCATTTGAAAAAATAATTAAAATCAATGATAATTTTTCTGAACATGGAATGTACAATGCAACTGGATTCATTCTTAATATGACCAAAGGCATAACAACTAGTTTTGGTGTTTCATTAAATGGAATTCCTATCAAATCACAAGTCATTGAAGATGAAAATCAAAAACAAGTCAATAAAGAAATTAACAATGTTCAACAAATAGAAGATATTTCAATAACCACACCAGCCGATTTTGTTGACACAAACAAAGATCCTCAATACTATATTGATAGATACTATAACGAAGTTGCATACAAGTCATGGTTTGACCGAAACTACCCAGGATTGACTATAGAAGAGGCCGTAAACTATGACAACAATACGCCACAAAATTCAATCAATGAAGAGGTTGTAAAAGAAAAGGTAATTTCCTCAAAAACTGCGGATTTTGTTGACACAAACAAAGATCCTCAATACTATATTGATAGATACTATAACGAAGTTGCATACAAGTCATGGTTTGACCGAAACTACCCAGGATTGACTATAGAAGAGGCCGTAAACCGTGAAAAAAATATCAATTCTGCAGTACAGGGATTAATTGATCAGGAAATCATCCCCGAAGCAGAAGCATCCTCTATTGTTCAAGAGATTAAACCCGTAGGAGATAATTCAGAGATTGCAGAGATTTCCCTTGCAATTGCAGGCATAGGAATACTATTTGGTGCAGTGATTGGAATAAAGAAAAAAGTAGATACCAATACAAAACAAATTTCCATTAACAAAGATACAATCAGAAAGAAATTGATTCAGCCAATTATTGGAAGTAATCCAAAAGAGATTTTGCAAATAAGATTGGCAAAAGGTGAAATCACTTTGGAAGAGTATGATAAATTAAAATCAAAACTAAATTAGCTAGTATTAATCAGAGAATTTTTTTTATTTTGTGAATCAATAAAAGATGTATTTTTAATGTTTTCAAAAAATTGAATGATCATGTCAATTCCTGCAACAACTTTAGGGGCATTATTTTTTACAAATTCTTCTTTTTCAGATGCGGTTTGTGGTGTGTTATCAAGATAATTCTGATAAACTTTGGAACCATCATAATCTACATATGCAATTCTTGCACTGAAGTCAGTTCTTTCTAAAACCAAACTATCGCCACCCACAATTGCAGTGTGATATGGGTGGATGATTAATGATTCAGATAATTTTTGAGATGTGAAAATTTTAGCTTTTTGTAAATCTGTTGCATAATAGTTAAAATCAGCCAAAAGATAAAATGTTGCATCAGGTTTTGTGGCTTTAACTCCTTCAATTGAGGATAAAGCCTGGTACGTATATTCGCCCATAATCTGATGGATGTTTCGAGTAATTTGAAAATATTCATCCATTTCTTTACTTATTTCAAATCCTGCTACTGCAGCATGCTGAATTGGGGTTGAAACTGCAGTGTATTCTGTTGCAAGAATCTTTTTGAATTGTGTTTTAAGATCTATTGCATGTTGTGGAAATACTACATATCCTAAACGATAACCTCCAGCAGCGTGTGATTTAGATAAACCATTTGTTACAAATGTTCCTTCAGGGTAAATTTTTCCCATACTGACAAATTTAGAAAAATCATATGTTGTCTGTGCATAGATTTCATCTGAAATTACTGTGATGTTTTGCTCCCTGCACACATCAGATATTTCCTCTAATTCTAATTTGTCATAAAGTAGACCTGTAGGATTGTTTGGATTATTAAGAATCAATATCTTTTGTCTATCGTGTAATCTTAACGCAAGTCTTCTCAAATTATTTGGAGATATTTTTTTGTTTGAACCAGTTGGGAGCATATGATAATTTTTCTTCAAAAATCTGATTTGAGGTAGATAGCCTAACCAAGCAGGTGTTGGCAAAATTACTGTTCCATGTAAAATCTCCAGCAGGTTAAAGATCAATTCTTTGGTACCGGGTCCAACATGGATTCTTTCTGGGGATACATCCATTCCAAAGTAATACTTGTTGTATTTTGAAATGGCATTACGCAGTTCTGGAATGCCAGAAATTGGGGCATAAGCCCCCTTGTCGGAATTTTTCACCAGTGCTTCTTGAATTAATTTAGGTACTGGAAAAGGTGACTGTCCAAATGCAAAACCATAAAATCCAAAACTGCACTCAGGGTGAGGACAATCCGAATGAAATTCTTGCAAAAACGTGTTTAATTTGAGATTCTCAGGCATCTCAATGTCTTCTACTTGTTGATCAACTACAAATTTCAATAATTTGTCTAGTCTGAATCAGATTTAGATACGGCGCGTGAAATAGAAAATATCAACGAGTGAGATTTTATCAACCTAATTTTGTTATTTCGTCTAATACCTGGGGATTTTCCAGAGACGATAAATCCCCCATATCCATCCCCAATAATTTTGATTTTAATACACGACGCATTATTTTTCCGGTTCTAGTTTTAGGTAAATCTGACATTTGAAAAACAAATTTAGGTTTTGCAACTTTGCCAATCTTTTCAGATATGTATTTTGATATTTCTGTCTCAAGATCAGTCTCGGATTTATTATCTGCAACAAAAAAGATCACAATAGCCTCACCAGTTATTTCATCAGGAATTGCAACAGATGCTGCATCGGAAATTTTTTCATGAGAAATTACAGTATGTTCAATTTCTGCAGTACTCATTCTATGTCCCGATATATTGATCACATCATCAGTTCTTCCACGCATGTACCATAAATTATCATCATCAACGAAGACATAATCACCATGAAACCAAATATTTTCAAATCGTGACCAGTAAGTCTCAATATATCGTGCATCATCATTTAGTAATCCTCGAGTCATTGCAGGCCATGGGAATTTTATGACCAAATACCCATTTTCATTTCTTACAGAATTACCATCTTCATCAAATACATCTAAATTCATTCCTGGAACAGGAATCCCCACACTAGAGGGTTTTAATTTCATTCCAGGAAAAACAGATAACATTGCACCGCCAATTTCAGTTCCGCCAGATAAATTCATTATTGGGATTTTTTTGTTACCCACTTTATCAAACAACCACCACCAGGAATCTTCATCGAGTGGCTCACCAGTTGTAGGGATGTTTTTTATTTTATCTAATGAAAATAATTTTCTAGGCTCTACATTATTTTTTTTAAATAATCGTACGGCTGTAGGGGATATGCCAAAGATTGTTGCATCATAGTCAGATAACATTTTCCAGACTCTATCTGGTGTTGGGTAATCTAGTGCTCCATCGTAAATTACTGCACTAGCCCCCATGATTAAAAGCCCATAGACATTCCACACTTGACCTGTAATCCAGCCAATATCTGCAGGCCAAAATAATACGTCATTTTCATGCGTATCTATGAGATATGCAGATTGATGCCCTGCAAAAACAGAAAACCCACCATGACTGTGAATTACCCCTTTAGGGTTCCCCGTAGTTCCCGAAGTATATAGAATGAATAAAGGATCTTCAGAATCCATAATTTCAGTAGCACAGAAATCATCATGAGAAGACATAATATTTTCAAATGAGATAATATTTTCAGATTCTGTATGCGAATCAACTCCTTTGTATGAGACAAGAATTGTTTTTTCAACATTGGTGTTTTTTATCGCAGTTTCCATAATCTCTTTTTGCGAAATAGGTTTTCCTTTTCGATAAAACCCATCTGAAATAAATAGAATTTTTGCCTTACAGTCTTGCAATCTTACATGCAATGACTGTGAACTGTATCCTGAAAAAATTGTAGTTTGAATTGCCCCAATCTTAGAAGCAGCAAGAATTGCCAAGATTGCTTCTTCAATCATTGGAAGATAGATTGCAATCACATCTCCTTTTTTTACACCCAATGATTTTAGAGCATTTGCAAGTTTTGACACTTTTGAATTTAATTCAGAGTAGGAAATTTCAGATGTCGAACCATCTTCTGATACAAAATGGTATGCAATTTTTTTCGGATAAATTTTTGCATATTTTTCCACCGAAGATTTGTAAATGTTTGTCTTACCATTTACAAACCATTTTGACCATGCGATACCTTTTGAAACATCTAATGTTTTTGTGTATGGCGCATCCCAAACTATCCCGATATCTTTATCAACAGACTCCCAAAACCATTCCAAATCTTCTTTTGCCTTTTGAGATAATTCCTCTAATGTGGATATCCCATGCTTTTTCATAAATTGAAAAATATTAGATTCATGGATTTGTTTTTCATTTGGAATAAATTCAAAATTTGACAAGATTCAATCTTTAGAAACCTAAAGAGTGTAAAAAGATTTTTAGATTTATGATATATCTATCCCCAAACGCCTTGCACATGCAATTGCTGATTTTCCATCATCTTCAGTAATTCCTACTTTTTGGAATTTTTCAGTCCAATTGGTATCGGCATTCATGGTGTTTTCTAGATAATATTCTCTCAAAATCACGCCTATTTGTTGCTCTAATCTTCGTTTAGTAGCATCATTCATGCCTCGCTGAAGTATAGAGGCATCAGAATTTGCAAGAATTTTGATAAATTCAATATCTTCTAACGATAGTTCAGTCATTGGATGCCGATTTCTTTTTTCAGTAAATTCAAGGTTAATGTAGGATCTGCTTTTCCTTTTGTTTTTTGCATTACTTTACCCACCAAATAATTAATCGTTTGAGGATTACTCTTTGCTTGCTCAACTGCTTGTGACTCTTCAGAAATTATTTGCTTGATAATGTCTGTCAATTCTGAAGCATCAGAGACATTTCCCAAATCTAATTCAGAAATAATTACAGATAATTCTTTTCCAGTTTTAACAATTTCATATAATGCATTTTTTGAAGAATTTCTAGAAATTTGTCCTGATTGAATAGACTCTGCTAATTCCTTTAAATGAGTTGCAGTAAGTTTTGATGATTCGCGTTTTTCTCTTGTGTCAACTAGACCCATAAGATCTGTAGTGATAATATTTGCAATTTCTTTCGCAGTTTTTTCCGTATGTGATTTTTCAAATAAATCCGAATAAAATTTGTCAGAAGATAAAACATCAGCAACTTGTGCAGGTATGTTGTATTTTGATACATATCTCTCTTTTTTGGAACTTATACTTTCAGGCATCTCTAATTTTAATTGCTGTTGAATTTGAGGATCAATCTTCACCCAAGGTATATCCCCTTCCAAGAAATAGCGATAATCAAGTTCTTCTTCTTTGGAACGTGAGGATACGGTAATTTTTCGTCTATCATCCCAATGACGTGTTTCTTGCATAATTGGAATATCCCGAGAACTCAAACTTTCCTGTCTAGTTATCTCAAAATGTACGGCTTTTTCTAAATCATGAAAAGAACCAATATTTTTGATTTCAACTTTTTTGCCTCCCTTAATTGAAACATTTGCATCTGCTCGCATTGCGCCTTCTAAACTAGGATCTGCCACCCCCAAATTTTCTAATATGTCTGACAAAATATTTAGAAAATCTCTTACCTCCTTGGGAGTCTCAAAGTCTGGCTCTGTGACAATTTCAACCAGGGGGGTTCCTGCACGATTGTAATCTACTAATGTAATTTGGTTTTTTGATGAACTTCCCTCATAAATTAGCCTTCCAGGATCCTCCTCCAATTGAATTCTAGTAATTCTAATTTTTTTATCGCCAATCATTATGGAACCAGAACCGCCAACACTTGTATCGCCATAAATGTTGAGTTGTGTTATTTGGAAATTTTTTGGAAGATCAGGATAAAAATAATTTTTCCTAAAAAAAGCAATTTTCTCTGGAGTAGAACAATTTAGCGCCATAGCAATAATTGTAGCTTTTTTCACTGCCTCCTTGTTTAGTCTAGGTAAACTGCCAGGTAACCCCATACATATTGGGCAGATGTTTTCATTAATTTCAAACTCCCTATAGTTTGCCTTACATGAACAAAATAACTTACTTTGTAAGTTTGTCAACTGACAGTGAATTTCCAAACCTATCATAGTCATATTGGTACCCCCGGTAAAGTAACAGTTTGTTCTAATGCATATGCTGCACGTAGTAATAATTTATCCTGATTTGAATCTGCAAGAAGTTGAATTCCAATTGGCAATCCATTTGAATGTGAGAAAGGAATTGATATTGCAGGTTTTCCTGTAAGGTTTGCAGTTACCGTGTTAATGTCCACTAGGAATAGAGATACAGGATCATCTATTTTTTCACCAATCTTAAATGGTAGGATGGGCACTGTTGGCGCAATCAAAAGATCAAATTTCTTAAATGCTTCATTAACTTCTTTTGTAAGTTTATTTTTCACTTTTAATGCTTTAAGAAAATATTTTCCTGCATGACCTGCAGATGGGACAAATCCGCCAAGAATCATTCTTCTTGTAACTTCAGGGCCAAATTTTCTTCTTGCCTTTGAAATGTAAGAATTAAACTCATAACCTTCAACTGAAAAATCATAACCATATCTCAGATTATCATATCTTGCAAGATTACTTCCTGCCTCTGTTGCAGTAATTGTATAGTATGCCGCTACAGAATATTTCACCATATCAAGGGAGACTTCTTCGCAAACTGCACCTAGTTTTTCAAGTTTTGAAATGGCCTCTTTTGTTGCAGACAATACTGCAGGATCTATTCCCTCCCCAATCATCTCTTTGATAATACCAATTTTTTTTCCTTCAATGCCTGTATCTATGCCTGAGAGATAGTCTTCATCTCCGTTATCAATTGTAGTGTTATCATTTGGATCAATTCCAGAAATTAGATTTAGAAGAAATGCAGAATCTTTTACTGTCCTAGTTAATGGACCAATTTGCTCAATACTGTTAGCATATGAAATTAAGCCAAACCTGCTAATCAAGCCATATGTTGGCTTGTATCCAACTGTTGAGCAAAAACTTGCAGGATTTCTAACCGAACCCCCAGTGTCAGAACCAAGAGATGCCACACATTCAAAAGCACTAACAGATACTGCACTGCCCCCAGAAGAACCGCCTGGAACATATTCTGTATTCCACGGATTTTTACTAGGACCATAAGCGCTAAATTCCGTAGTAAGGCCCATGGCAAATTCATCCATGTTTACGTTTCCAACAAATATTGCATCTTGCTGCTTTAATTTTGTAATAACAGTGGCATCATATGGTGCAACAAAATTTTCTAGCATCTTTGATGCACAAGTAGTTTTATTTCCCTTTATGCACAAATTATCTTTAATTGATATTGGCATTCCAAAGCAGTCTCCAACTTTATTGCCTGATTTTATTTTTTTGTCAATCTCTCTTGCCTGATCAACTGCACTATCATTTACGGATAAGAAAGCATGTAATTTATCATCAATATGTTTTATTTGCTCAATAGTTTTGGCAACAAAGTCTTCTGCAGAAATATTTCCATTTTTTACTTCTTGAATGTATTCAAGGGCAGAAATTTTTAGATTCATGAAGACATCTTTGGTGCTCTAACGTATGTCCTTTTGTAGTGATTTAATTTTTCAATTAATTTTTCATCAAATGGAATGTATTCATCATCACGTAATTTTGAAATTGAGATTTCTTGCATTGAGATTTCTTCAGATTCAACACCTGCAGAATCTAGGATGTCAAAATAATCAATCATCGTATGGACTTTCTCAACATATTCTTTATGATTATCAATAGGTATTTTCATTAATTTTGAGACAGTTTCTATTTCTTCTTCTGTAACCATTCAGTTCACCTACGGTGTTAGTCTGTCAACATCTCTTGGATAAAATGTTACATCTCGAATATTTTCTGTGCCTGTGAGCGCCATAATTAGTCGCTCAAGACCTATTCCACAACCTGCGTGTGGTGGAACACCATAGTCAAAGGCACCCAAATGGTATTCAAAGGCATCTGTTTTCATACCCTTGTTTTTCATTCTCTCAGAAAGCTCATCTCGTTTTTCAATTCTTGTACTTCCTGATGACAATTCTAAATCACCATACATCAAATCAAAAGATTCAGAAACTTTAGGGTTTGATTTACTGTCTTTAACGTAGAATGGTTTTGGTGCAAGAGGCCAATCTTTGATAAAATAAAATCCTTCAAGACCAATTTTTTTCAAATTAGATGGATAAAGATCATCTCCCCATTCTGTTTTTGCTCCAGCTTTTTGCATTTTATCAACTAGATCATCATAAGAATACCTTGGAATGGTATCAGGGATTGCAGGTATGTCAAATTCTACTCCCGAGTTATTTTTGGCATAGTTATTTACAGTTTCAATTGAAATTTTTATGATTTCTTCAATTCTATTCATCACATCATTGTAATCAACAAACGCTTCTTCCAAATCAATGGAGATAGCTTCTGCAAGATGTCGATTTGTTCTTGAAGGCTCTGCTCTAAAAATAGGAGCAATCTCAAATACTTTTTCAAAACTCATGGTCAATTGCTCCTTGTACAATTGCGGACTCTGAGCTAAAAATGCTTCTTTGTTGTAATAGAAAATTGGAAATAATGCGGCCCCTCCTTCGGTAGCTGTCGCAATCATTTTCGGAGTATTAATTTCAATAAATTTTTGGTTTGCAAAATAATCTCTGATAGATTCTAAAACTAAACTTCTTGTCTTGAAAATGTGTTGCAGTATTGTTCGTCTAAGATCAATTGGCCTTACTTCCAGTCTTGTGTCAATATTTTTGACAGTCTTTGCAGTTGGCTCAAAGGGAGGAATTTTTTCAACATTTGAAAACACTCTCAGCTCTGTAGGAATTATCTCATATCCACTGGGTGCTTTTTCTGAGGATTTTACATTTCCAGTAACAGCAATTGAAGAATGTGATTTTAGAGAAGAAATTGTTTCACGTATCTCGTCTGGACAATCTCCTTTTTTTGCAACAACTGAGATTTCTCCGTTTTTGTCACGAATTGTTGCAAAACTGATATTTCCATGCCCACGTATAGTCAAAACCCACCCCATAATGGTAACCTTTGTGCCATCCATTGATGAGGTAATTTCATCAGAATAATGAGATCTACGTAAATTTCCTAATTCAGTTTCTATCATAATTTACTTTATTGCATATTTGATGGTGTAATTAATTTTTACACCAAAAAATGAATTATTTTCATAATGCTTATAGCCAACAGGAATTCCACATCAAAATAAGATGGATATCCTAATCGGACTAGTTATTGCAATGTTTATCATTACTGCAGTATATGTCGGATATCACGCAATGCAGCAACCTGTAGAAGAGGGAGAAGGGCACAATGTTGAACTAGAAATCTTAAATGAAAATACAGGAATTATTCAAGCCAGTCACAATCACATAATATTCAAAGTAGTTATCTAATTTCTTTTGAATTAGATTTACATTAAATTACCATCATTCCCCAAAGAACAATATGCCTTTGAGTGATAAAGAAAAAATGGTAGCAATTATTTCAAATGGCATAGCCGTTTTTTCGCTTTTACAGGAAAGGGACAGTCTCCCTAAAAACACTACAATATATGATTTTATTTTAAAAGTAATTCCGGAAGATATCAAGGAAGAATTGAATGTCGAGTTGATTGACGAGATATTTCAATACGTGTCATCCGCACATAGTTCATAAGGTACAAAATATAATCAAAAACATCGTAATGGTAGCCATAGCAACACTAGGATCTCATTGTGCATTACAGGTGCTAAAAGGTGCAAAAGATGAAGGCCTCAAAACCATTCTTGTTTGCGAAAAGAAACGAGAGAAACTTTACAGAAGATTTCCATTTATTGACGAATTAATCCTTGTAGATTCTTTTAAAGAGATTTTGGAACAAAAATGCCAATCAGTTTTAGAAGAAAACAAAGCAGTGTTAATTCCTCACGGCACATTAATTGCTCAAATGAGTTCTGAAGAGATTGAATCCATCAAAACTCCCGTATTTGGAAATAAATGGATTCTACGATGGGAATCAGACAGAGAGATGAAAGAAAAATTGATGAGAGAGGCAAATCTCCCAGTTCCAAAGCCAGTCATGGAGCCTAAAGATATTGAGAAATTAGTTATCGTCAAAAGACAAGGGGCTGCAGGGGGCAAGGGTTACTTTATGGCAGCAAATGAAGAAGATTACAATACAAAAAGAAATCAATTGATAGCAGACGGAATAATTTCAAAAGATGAAACACTTTACATTCAAGAGTATGCGGCAGGGGTACTGGCATATTTGCAATTCTTTTACTCGCCACTAAAAGACGAATTAGAATTCTTCGGAGTTGATCAAAGACATGAATCAGATATTGAAGGTCTTGCAAGAATCCCTTCAGAGCAACAACTAAAATCAACCAAAGTTCCATCCTTTAATGTAATTGGAAATAGTCCACTTGTTTTAAGAGAATCACTTTTGCAGGATGTTTATGAAATGGGAGAAAATTTTGTAGATGCATCAAGAAGAATTGTATCTCCGGGGATGAATGGGCCGTTTTGTATAGAAGGGGTCTATGATGAAAATGCAAAATTCACATCTTTTGAGTTTTCAGCAAGAATTGTTGCAGGTACAAACATCTACATGGACGGTTCTCCATACTATTCGCTTTTGTTTAATGAATCAATGAGTATGGGTAAAAGAATTGCAAGAGAGATAAAGATTGCATCTGAAACAAATCAGTTAGATAAAATTACCACATAGAAAAAAATTTTTCAGAAACTATTTTGTTGTAACTTCCATTCCATGCTGCGATTTTATGATGTATTTGTCACGAATCTTCACACTTATCCAATCAATTAACAAGACAGTTACCAGCACCACAATCATAAAAACTGCAGCCTTTCCGTATTCGAAGAATTTGATGTAATTGATGATATAGAATCCAATACCGCCGGCTCCAACAAGCCCCAAAATACTAGTTTGACGAACATTGTAATCAAACATGTAAAGCATTTGACCTAGAAGATGCGATGCAGATTCAGGGATAACAACATATCGAATTAATTGAAATTTTGAAACACCTATAGAATTTATTGCATCCATTGGATCAGAATCTATAGTCTCAATAACCTCGTATTGTAATTTTGCAATAAATCCAACGGTGTACATGATTATAGCCAAAACTCCTGCAAACGGACCTAACCCGACCATAATTACAAACAAAAGTGCCCAAAGAATAGATGGGAATGTTCGAGTAGCTGCCAGCAATGCACGTGTTGGAGCATAGACATACTTGCTGTTTAGATTTCGTGATGCCAACATGCTAAGAGGTAATGCGATTGCAACACCTACAACAGTTCCAATAAATGCCATCTGAATGGTTTCAAACATTGCCCAAAGTGCAGTAGGAATGTACTTTGATTCAACTTTAAGCATTTCATCTACAACGATTGCAAGATTTGGTAAACCTTCTACAAACTCAATTGGATTTGCATCAACATTGTATGATGCAACAACTAACAATGCAATAATTATTCCAATGATGATGTTATTTTTTGGAGTCATCAGCATACATCTCCATAATTTCTTCATTGTTCATATCCCCAGTTTGAAAGTCAACTATAGTATCACCTTCAACGCCAATCTCTAGAATTTTTTGCCCTTCTTTTATTACGGCCACTCTATTTGCATATTCTAATGCAAGTTGTATATCATGATGAACCATAATTGCTGTTAGATTCATTCTTTTTTGAGCTTCTGCAATCAAATCCATAATTTCGCGCGAAGTAACATGATCTAATTCTGAAACAATTTCATCAGCTAACAAGATGGTTGGTTTTTGCATCAGTGCTCTGGCAATTGCTACACGTCTTTTTTCTCCACCACTTAACATGTATGCCTTGCGATTTTCTTTGCCTGTCAATCCAACTTGAGAAATAATTTTCATTGCTTCTTTAATTTCATGCTCTGGAAATTTATTGAATAGCGATTGGATTTTATTTAATCGAGGTAGTGCTCCAAGTAATATATTTTCAAGAACAGTGCTGTTTTTTACCAATCCAAGGCTTTGAGGAATGTATCCTATTGAGTGCATCATTTTTTTGAATTTTTTATTATTGATATCTGGTGACACATAATCAATTCTGATTGTTCCTTTGCTTGGAATCATCATCCCGTTCATTAGTTTAAGTAATGTGGATTTTCCAGATCCCGATTGACCTACAATGGAATAATTTGTACCTCTGTCAATTGAGATATTGATATTTTCAAGTGCGAAGTTTTTTGAATCATAAGATGTAGAGACATCATTCATTTGAATGATTTTTTTTGTAGAAATTAATGAAAAAGGAGGGTTTTTGGTCATCTGAATTTGTTTCATTTCAAGATGTCCAGTTTTTATTTGCTCTTGTTGTATTTGTCAAGAATTAATTGATCAAGACCAGTCAATGAATCAATAAAGGTACCAAATTCACCAATATGCATAGTAGTGGTGGTTGGAACTAAAGCTTCTGCACCATACAAATCCTTCAAAATGTAGTTGTGCTCATCATAATTGAGTTCAACTAAGGCATCAACAAGTGATTCTTTGGTGGATTCTGACATGTCTGCACTTACCATGAATACATGTGATGGTACAGGTCCAATTGTTGTAACTGGACGTAATTTTACTTGATCTTCTAATTCAAGATACTTTTGTGGAGCAATATCTGATCCAAATGCGACATCCACATTGCCATTAAGCAGCAATTGTAAAGCAGCCTTGTAACCTCCTGCAAATGTATAACTTTCAAAGTTATTTGCAAGTGCAGATTCTAAGGCGACTATATCGTCACCCTCAATGGTTATGTGACCATCAGTAACTAGAGTTCCCATAGGCCTAACAAAGCCAGACGAACCAGTAATACTGGTAAAGGCCACACGTTTACCTACTGTGTCTTCTATTGAATTAACAGAGTCATTATCTGCTAAAGCCCAAACAGTTGCCTGATAATTTACTTTACCTGCAACAAGTTCAGCCAATACGGCTTCTGCACCGGTTCTTTGATGGGTAATCCAACCGGGTCCCGTATCCATAAAGGCAGCATCAATATGACCAAATCTCATTCCTTCAATAATTGTCTCATAATTTGTTGGAACTACTACTTCAACATCAATACCAAGTTCAGCCTCTAGAAATTTTTCCAGTGCTTGTGCCTTTGGAGTTAATTCATCAGCTTTTTCAACTGGAATAAAACCAATGGTCAAGGTATCAACATCAATGCCATTTGATTCAGATGAAACGTCGATGACATCATTTTCTAGAAGGAATTTAATTCCATTTAGAAATGTTGTATCGTCTACAGTACCATCAGCCCACCAGCCAGCATTCGTTTTAATCCATTCAGGAACTAAACTTTCAGCTTGAACGTTTTGGGCCAAGGGAACAGTTGCAACACCAATCACTGCAATTACAGCAATCAATGTCAATATTGTTTGTCGTTTCATGATTTACAAAAATCTTAGGATGAGCTAAGTTATTTAAAGTAGGTATTCATTCCAGATTTTCATTCCAAGTCTATGGAATGAGAACAGTAACTGTTCTTTGATCATCAATTAGATTTCGGATTTTCAGTATTAGGATATAAATTCAAACTTGGCTCCAAATTATCCAAGGTGATTTCAACCTTACCTATTCTACTGCGATACAATTTAATTTTTTTACCTTCTGGAGAAATAACATATTTGTCTACTTCGGCAAGTGCAAGATCCTCTAAAACAGATAAAGTTTTGTAAACTGTAGATAAAGAAATTTTTAATTCATCTGCAATTTGAGTTGCGTCTTTTGATTTGTTTTTTACTGAAAACAAAACTGCTCTTGTGCAGACATTTGTTAAAGATTCAATAATTTTTTGAGTAATATCAAACTCGGATAATTGTATAATGTTAGATTTTGACATTAGACCATCTCAATTTGATACCAATGTTAGAGTTGGTTCTGGTTTTCTAATGGAAATGTCGGCTTTACTGATTCTACTACGATAAACTTTGTATTTTCTACCCTTGTCTGATAGTAGCCATTTTTCAACTTCGATTAGTGTTAATTCTTCAAGATCCCCTAATTTTTTGTAGACTGAGCTTAGGGGAATTTTTAGCTTAACTGAAAGTTCAGCAGCAGTATTACCTTTTTTAATTATTGAGAATAAAATTGCCCTAGATTCAGAATCTGCTAATGCTTCTATTACTTTTTGAGTGATATCATATTTTTTTAATTGAGGTAAAGTGATTCTTCTTGACATGCAAATACCCAAAAATACTTTGGCATATTTAAACGAGATGTTATAGTTCTCGTTCTAAAGAATTAGAACAATTAATTATAATGAGGAGTGGTTTCTTTTTGAGATTCAAATTTATTCCAAAACAATCCCAAAATCAAACCTACAGATATCCAAAAAGAGGTTACGCCTAAAACAGACATTAATCTAAACTCGTTTACCAGATTCATAGGGGCAGTTATTTCATCAGGATTATCAGGCATTACAAAGAATACTGTAGATATGAAAACTGCGTAACCGACCAATGATACAAGTTTTTTCTTGTTTTGGAGTTTCTTCGATATCTTGTAAAATGCAACAGCGCCAAATCCAGAAATTGCAATAAATGAAAGATATAAAATTGCACGTAACACTACAGTTTCACCATCACCCACAGTTGGGGGGTTTGCAGGATATTTTAGAAATGGGATAATGTAAAGAGTAAACCACATGACACCAGCTAGAACAAGTGCCTTTTTGATGTCATTACTTCCAGGTAATGAATTTCTAGATAATGCAAAAACAATTCCAAATAATGCACCCACAGATGTCCCCAGAATCACTCCTGCAAGAATCTGCCCACTTTTTTGCCATGCTCTATACCCTTCATATTCTATCCAAAAATCAGGAGTGTCTTCTTCTTCACCAGAATCAAATAGGTTTTGATTTTCAATCCCAATTGCTTGATCAAGATAAGGTTCTACAATTGCAAAATTTACTGTACCGTGAATGAATCCTGCAAACGCCCCTGAAATTAACACGATTATAATAAAAAGAGATGTTTTCATGAAAAAGAACTCCTAGTGACAGGGAAAGCCTGCTGCATGCCTCATATCATGAGTGAGTTCATGGATGTAAAGATCAGTGAATGCTTGTTCTCCATAAACTAAACTAAAGATATGTCCTTGATCAAATCCCACAACAAATAATCCTGCTGCAAAGATTATAGCTAGTGCAACTATTGCTAGTTTTGAAACACCAGTCTTAGACACATTAATTTGTCTTAATTCAGACATAACTGAAAGCATTATCTGAATATATTTAAGCACTTGGATAATTTGTCCAATTTATAAAAGATTTACAACTACTAATTATCAGAAAAGATCTGAAAAAAACTATTCAAATTTTACAAAACATAGTATCTAGGAAAGGATCCAGTAAAGTTCTAACATTTAGCATACCACATGTATTCAAGGCACTCCAATTATTATCAAAAGAAAAATTTGTAAGCAGAGCAACATTTGGAAAAGAAATTCATTTGGGGGAAGGTGCTGTAAAAACCTTGATCTCACATCTTAAAGAAGCACAGATGATAGAGACTACCAAATCAGGCAGTTACCTTACAGAAAAAGGTAAAAAAATATCTAAACAAATTCAGCAAATTATTCCAAATGAATGTAAAATAAAAAAATGTGATGTTGTAACTGGAAAAAACAACCATGCAATAATTCTAAAGAAATATGGTTTTTCAATTAATTCAGGTTTAGAGCAAAGAGATTATGCTATTTTGTATGGTTCTTCAGGGTGCATAACAGTTTTGTTTAAAGAAAATAGATTTGTGTTTCCCGGAGACAATAAAGATTGTTTTAGAAAAGACAAAAAGACTAAAAAACATATTTTAGAGAATTTATTTCCTGAAGAAGGAGATGTGATAATAATTTCATCATCAGATGATCCATTTGTTGCAGAAATTTCTGCAAAAAATTCTGCATTGTGGACTTTGGCCACAAATTAGCGAAGATATTTAGTTGTAATAATTTTTCACAAAATATGACAAAAATATACCTATTGGCAATTCCAGTAATCATAGGAATTATTACAGGAATGTTTATGGTATTTTTTCCTGAAACTGAAAATGATTCAAAATTATTTACAGCTACAAAATTAATCAACAATGGTTCACCAATATTGGGAGAATCAAATGCACCAATTACAATTTTAGAATGGGGCGATTATCAATGTACATTTTGCTACAAATTTCATGAAAATACTTTAGATATCATTTATGAAGATTATATCAAAACAGGCAAAGTAAAACTAGTCTTCAAAGATTTTCCATTAAATGGTCCTGATTCACTATTAGCTGCAGAGGCATCGTATTGTGCAAATGATCAGGAAAAATATTGGGAATACCATGATGAACTCTACAAAAATTGGGGCGGCGAAAGAACAGGATGGATAACAAGAGAAACACTTGAGAAATTTGCAGTTTCAACAAATCTAGATATTGAAGAATTTAACAAATGTCTCAATGATAAAAAATATCAGGACAAAGTAATTGCTCTGCATGAATTTGGAAAAGAGATAGGTATCGATGCAACGCCATCATTTTTAGTATTCAATGATCAAAAAATTATCAAAATTAGAGGAAATCAGCCACTTGAAGTGTTTCTAAAAACATTCGATGAGCTGTGATTTGAAAAGATATCTGATGAATGCAATCAAAATTAATATTCGCATGATCTGGAGTAACCACAAATGAAGAAAATAGATGTAGAAAAACAAGATTCAGTTAAACTCTATAAAATTAGAAAGACATTAGAAGAATTATCAAAAAAATCCGGGCGAGGAACTGAACTAATTACAGTGTACATTCCAAAAGGAAAACAACTTCATGAAATTATTGGCTCTCTTCAACAAGAGCAAGGAACAGCAGATAACATCAAATCAGATCTTACAAGATCACATGTTGTTGATTCCTTGGGTAAAGTTGTACAGAGATTAAAAATGTACAAAAAAACACCAGATAGAGGCCTGGTTGTTTTTTGTGGTGCACTGCCACCGGAAGGCGGAGGTCCATTGGGAAGCGAGGTTGTAACTGTCTGGGAGATTGAACCGCCAAAAGATCTAAATCAGTATCTGTATAGATGCGATGACCATTTTCATGTAGATATTCTAAAAGACATGCTAAAAGATGACAATCTCATCGGATTTTTAGCAATTGATGCAAAGGATGCAGGATGGGGATTGTTACACGGAGACAAAATTGAAGTTTTATCTCAAACAGGTTCTGGTGTTGCAGGAAAACACAGACAAGGCGGACAATCAGCAAAAAGATTTCAGAAACTCAGAGAGATGGAATTAACATATTATTTTAACAGAATTGCTGAAACCACCAGGGAGTATTTTATTGATATTTATCCAATCAAAGGACTGGTAATTTCAGGACCAGGCCCAACCAAAGAGGATTTCATTAATGGAAATTATCTTGAATACAGATTACAAAATATGATAATCAATACAATTGACGCATCTTATTCAGGAGGAGAAGGAATTAGAGAAGCTTTTGCAAAATCATCTGATATTTTAGGGGACTTTAGGATGGTTGAGGAGAAAAAACTTGTAGAAGATTTGTTTAGAGAAATAAATACAAATTCAGGAAAAGGATCATATGGGTTGCAAGAAGTAATCGAATTTTTAAAAAATAATGTTGTTAAAGTTTTGCTCATCACCGACAATACGAATTTGCACAGAGTGGAAGGAAAATGTAAAAGATGTAAACACTTTCGAGAAGAATTTGTTGAAAGACCTGAAGTCATTCCTAAAAAAACAGAATATGCAAACAATCCTTGTCCAGAATGCAAATCCATGGAAGTAGAAGTAAATGAACAAGACATTGTGGATTATTTGGAATTGTTAGCCGCAAAGACAGGTTCTCAATTAGAGGTAATTTCTGGTAGTGCAGAACACGGAAACATGCTTGCAAGTTTGGGAAAAATTGGCGCTATTTTGAGATATAATCCAGGTCACGGCTAAACAATAAAACTGCGAATATTTTTTGAGAGTTCAACGAGTTCATCATCATTTGAAATTTGCCGTTTAGTCCATACGCTTCCCTTGCTGTTATATCTTGGAATTATGTGTATATGGACATGGGGAATAATTTGTTTTGCAGCTCTTCCATTATTTTGACCAAGACTAAATGCATCAGCTCCTGTTGCCTTTAAAATTGCATTAGCAATTTTGGGTACAAGTGAGAAAATTTTTCCCACATCCTCAGAATCCATATCTGTGATCCTTTCATGATGCTCTCGTGGTATAATCAGGCTATGGCCTACATCGATTGGATATTTGTCTAAAAATGAAATGTGAGATTTGTCTTCATAGAGTAGGTGGCCATCTCTTTTCCCATCCAAAATTTCACAAAAAATACAACCCATATTGATCAGCGTTTTCTGATTTTATTTATTGTTTTTATCGAATGGTTAATTAGGGTAAATTTCAAACGCAGAGCATCCTATGGGTCGAAAAGAAAGAAGAGAGCGTGAACAAAAACGTGATAATTACGCCACTAGACATTCAGCAGAAAAAAGAAAACAAACCCTCATTGCAGTAGGGGTTTTAGCTGTAATTGCAGTAATTGTAGGATATGCAGGATGGATATTTATCAACATGACAGATAATGTACCTGGCGGACCAGAAAACGCAGGCGCATTAGGAAGTGAACACGCACACGCAGGAATTCTTGTTTCAATTTTCGGCGACGAATTTGATTTTTCAGCACCAGCTTATCAAATCAAATCAAGTTGGATTCATTTTGAAGGAAGGGACGGGACAACTATCCACAAACACGCAACAGGTGTTACTCTAGGATATCTCTTTGAAACATTATCTCTTGGCCTAGATGATCAATGCTTTGTTTTCCAAGATGGCAGAAGTTTCTGTACAAATGAGGACTACAAACTTTCATTTTATGTAAACGGAGAGCAGTTACCAGATATTAGAGAACTTGAAATCCAAGAAGACGATAAAATCCTAATTGTGTATGGTGGCGAAACTCCAGAAGAAATAGATGCACTATTGTTAAAATTAGAAAACAGAGATCTAATCAAGTAGATTTTTCAGATTCTTCTTTTGTTGTAAATTGAGCCATTTTATCAAAGAACATGTAATATCCACATTTTGTACAGCGCAGAACGGTCAGTTCAGTTGTAAGGAACTCTTTGTCTTCAAATCTCCCACTTAGTTTTACATTTTCTCCAGCAATTGTTGCTTTGTTACTTTTACAAACAGGGCATTCAAGAGCTTTTTGTTCCATATTTTTCTCAATTCCGATTACCATTTAAACTCAGTGAAAATTTTTCAATTAATAATCTCAATAAAGTCTAAATTATAGCAATTTAGGATTTACATATCATGGAAATTTCCAGCAAAAATGTTGTCGAAGGCACATCTCGTGCGCCACAAAGAGCAATGTACAAAGCTATGGGATTAAACGATGATGATTTATCTAAACAATTTATCGGTGTTTGTCATACAGGAAACGAAGCAACCCCTTGCAACATTCATCTTCCAAAATTAGCTCTCAAGGCTAAAGAAGGAGTATCTGATGCTGGTGCAACACCAAGAGAATTTTCAACTATTGCAGTAAGTGACGGAATTGCAATGGGCCATGAAGGAATGAAATCATCACTAGTTTCTCGCGAAGTCATTGCAGACTCTATCGAATTAATGGTGAGAGCGCACCAATATGATGCACTTGTAGGCATTGCTGGATGTGACAAAAGTTTACCAGGCACCATGATGGCAATGGCCAGACTGAATGTGCCATCAGTATTTGTTTATGGAGGAACCATAATGCCAGGAATGCTTGATGGTCAAGAGCTTACAATAGTTGATGTGTATGAAGCAGTAGGAGCATATGATTCCGGACAATTATCATTAGAGTCGTTAAAAAATATCGAAAACACAGCATGTCCAAATTCAGGCTCTTGTGGAGGAATGTTTACGGCAAACACAATGGCCTCAATATCAGAAGCCA
This sequence comes from Nitrosopumilus adriaticus, assembly GCF_000956175.1. Lineage (NCBI taxonomy): Archaea > Thermoproteati > Nitrososphaerota > Nitrososphaeria > Nitrosopumilales > Nitrosopumilaceae > Nitrosopumilus > Nitrosopumilus adriaticus. The sequence continues at coordinate 956,796 of NZ_CP011070.1, read as the reverse complement.
TAGGTCTTGCATTGCCAGGAAGCGCTAGTCCGCCAGCAGAAGATGATAGACGTGACAAGATGGTATATGATACAGGAGTCGCATGTGCAAAATTGCTAGAGATGAATATCAGACCAAAAGAAATTTTGAGTTTTGAAGCATTTGAAAATGCAATCACCATGCTAAATTCTGTCGGAGGATCAACAAATGGAATTTTACATTTACTTGCACTTGCAAACGAAGTTAACATTGATTTGACATATGACGATTTTGAAAGAATAAGAAAGAAAACACCACATTTAGCAGATATGAAACCAGGTGGGAATTACGTTATGAATTCTCTAGATAAAATTGGAGGCATTCCTTTTGTATTGAAAAAACTTCTTGACAAAGGATTGTTAAATGAAAACTGTATTACAGTAACTGGAAAAACAATCAAAGAGAATCTCAATTCATTTAAGATGCCAGAAGTAGAACAGCACATAGTAAGGTCTGTTGAAAATCCCATTCATCAAGTTGGTACTGCAGTAATTCTCAAAGGAAGTCTTGCACCAGATGGAGCAGTAATCAAAACTGCAGGAGTAGAGATGACCAAATTTACAGGTAAAGCACGTGTTTTTGATAGAGAAGAATATGCCTTTGATGCAGTTTCCAAAGGAGAGATAGATGAAGGACATGTTGTAGTAATCAGATATGAAGGTCCAAAAGGTGGCCCAGGAATGAGAGAGATGTTAGCTACAACTGCAGCATTGGTAGGGCAAGGATTAGGCAAAAAAGTCGCAATGGTAACTGATGGAAGGTTTTCAGGAGGAACACGTGGATTCATGGTAGGACATGTTGCACCAGAAGCATATGTTGGCGGTCCAATAGCTCTAGTAAAAAACGATGATGAAATCACAATAGATACGGAAACCAACATTATTGATCTTCACGTCTCAGAAGAAGAGATGGAGAATAGGAGAAAACAATGGTCAAAACCAACACCAAACTACACCCATGGGGCACTAGCAAAGTATGCTACACTTGTAGGCTCTGCAGCTCAAGGAGCTATAACTACTGCAAACCCATAGATGAACAATTTGTCCACAAGCTTTATAGATCGCGATCATTAATTGTACTTAGAGATAACAGGAAAGAAAAATAACATTATGCTATAAAATTACTGTTGTCTACTACAGGTTATTTTTTGTAATTATTATACACGATTATTTTTTGAGAATAACTATCATTCTAAACCTTTTTCTAATTTTATTTTTCTAATTACATCTTGAACTAATTCTTCATCTTTAACAACTAAATCCTGTAGTTTTTTCTTGTATTCTTCATCACCCCATTTTTTCAGTTGAAACATTTCTTTTACTAACTTTACAATTTCAGATTTATTTCGCTGATGGTCACGTTTTGCAATATCAGCATCTTCCATGAGTAATCTCAAAGAATAACAAATTTAAGAATATTGTAAAAGATAATCAAATTTCATGTATATGGTATTTTCAGACTTGCCTAGTACTGATTTTCAATTCCCAAGACATCATAGTATGCCTTTGGAATCATTTGTTGTCCTTTGAAAAGTACATTGTTTACTGCAGTATCCAAGACATATGTTTTTGCCCAGTCATCATCACTTCTAATAGAACGGCCAAACCCTTGCAAAATCTTAGTCAGTGTTTGAGCAGTATACCATAAGGGAAATTTATTCATCTTTGCCCGTGTTCTCTTTTCAGTGTAATTAGGATATGGAACTTTTGCAATTATTTGAAATCTTGACAGGTCATCTTTAAGATCAACACCCTCCCAAAGTGATGAAGATAATAAAACCCCAGAAGGATCTGACGCATGTTCGGTAATTACATCATCTTGTGATTTTCCGTCCTTGTTTTTACTATGACATATTCTAATTCTCGATGCATTTTTTGGAGAAAGATTCTGAAGAATTTTTTGGCATCTAGGAATGGAGGATGTTAAGATCAACCCTCTTTCATTTGAATGCTCATCTAAAATTCTGTCAATAGTTTTGATTACTTCAAGTTCATCCTCTTTAGTAGAGCCATAACTTAATCTTCGAATGTTTAGCAGATCAATTGTCCTATTTTCAATTGGGAAGGGGGATTTTTCAGTATCAACAAATGCAACATCGTCTTTTTTCAACCCCATATTTTCACAAAAACTTGATTTGTCAATTGTGGCAGACATGAATAATTGATATTCAGTTTCAAAAAATTCGTTAGCAAATTTCGAAACATCTATTGGCCTTACAGAAATTGTTCTGAAATTTCCATTAAAATCCTTAACAGGATCATTTACAACAAAATTTTCTTTATCTGTCATTATGTCTATTTTTGCTTGGGCGGAACGATTATACCTCCTCTCAAGTCCGCTGATCAACTCATAGTCAGGCTCTTTTTGAAATGCAGAACTTTCTTTGATATCTTTAATTTTTTTTGCATAAGAATATGCCATATCATCAGTTAATTTTATCACAGAGTCTAAATCCGTGAAATCATACTTTTCAGAATTCAGATTACATTCATCCACTTGACCACTGAAAATATCAAATCCTACAAACTGAATAATTTGATCCTCAATTTTATGGGCTTCATCAAAGACAGTCACCTTCCTATCCAGATAATCTTCAAATAGTTTTTTGTTAAATTTCATAATTGTAAAAAATGCGTGGTAATTCCAAAGAGAGTGGTTAGATGTCAATGCATCATATTTTTGAAGATAATAGTGACATGATTGGGAATCCTGAGTTTTGTCCTCCACTTGCTTGATTGTTGGCTTGAATTTACAAACCTCAATCACCTCTTTGCCGTTTTTACTGATTCTCTCTTGACATACACCCTTATCACATGTTAGGCCCCATCGCATTGCCCGTCTATCATTTTCAACTTTTTCTGAATCCATCAATTTCAGACATGGAAAATTTTGTTTTCCTTTAACAGGTTTTAAAAACGGAATATCTTTGATATATTGATCTTGTAGATGCTTCGATGCAGTCACTGTAAAAGAGCTATCAAAATAACTTGAAACAGTAGCTCCTACAAGTGATTTTCCAACACCTGTTGGTGCACACAGTATGATTTTTTTATAACCTGATTTTAGATTCTCTTCAATTTTGGAAATTATCTCCTTTTGAATTTGACGAGGAGTGAATTGAGTAGGAAATTTTTCTAAAAGGGACAGGATCAAATCTAATTTTTCTCAATATTAAAAGCATGAAGGTTCTAGTGATATCATAGAGCAATCTAGTTTAATATCTAGTACAACTAACTCATATTATGGAATTACTAGATGACAAAATGAGAGTATGGCTTGAAAGTGCAAAATTTGTAAAACCAAATGCCGGAGTATATGTCCTATACAATAGAAGCAAAGAGCCAATATACATTGGCCAGACAGACAATCTAGAGAAGACATTTACAAAATACGTAGATACTGATTTTGAAGGAAATGAATGCAAGCAGAAAACTCAATCATATCAAAGAGTATTTACAGAAAATCCAAAAGAATTCCAAATGAAATTAATTGAGGATTTCAAAAATGAGACAGGTAATTTCCCATCATGCAATTCTGAGATTCAAATAGAAACACCATAAAATAATTTTCAATTATCTCAAAATCACAAAAAATAGTCATCTACGAGTAACAATTAGAGTAAATTATTAATTTAAGATCAATGTAATATGAGGATGCACCAGTGTTATTACTGTGAACAATTATTTGAATCAAAAGAGCAGCTTTACGAACACGTAGAAATTCATTCAGATATAGAGCGGAACAAGGAAATCATGGATAGAAAGAAAAAGGCTGAAGAAAGAGACCCAGTCAAGCCTAAAGTAAAAAAAGTAGAGTAAAGGTCAGAATTAATCCAATTCAGGAGCAGATATAATAATTTTAAATAAATTCAGTATGGACTGGGTTGAAAGAATATTACAAAAATCATGCGACAGAACACTGACAAAAAGAGAAGTTCTCCACAGTTTATTTCACATGATTGAAGTTAATGAGAATACATTGAACCACATTCAAAAAGAAACAAGAGATTTCGGTCCAGAACTTGAAGAATTAAAACAAACAGAAATCAGAGACTTGGATTTTCATTTAAAATATTATAGAAGTCTAGTCAATTACATCAATTCCATTCCTGAAAATAAAATTATTGAGAAACAATCTTAAAAATATACTATCCAAATAACAGGGATACACACAGAGAATTTAGTTATCTTAATTTTTGAAATACTGAATCATATTCGGATTGCTTCACAGTATTCTCTCCAAACTCTGTTGCAGAATCATATTCTTCACGACGTTTTTCTAAAAGGTTCTCTAACTCTTCAACTTTGTCTGCAATCATTCTTCCTGAATCTTCTTTTGCAAATTGTTTTTGCTGATCTTCATTTTGCCCCCTAGTTGGAAATCGTTTACCATAAAAGGAATTTTGTAATGCATTTAGATTTTCACGTTTTACCAATTCAGCTAGATCAAAATGACCCTGTTCATGTTTTAATAGACTATCAGTGTCTTGGGAAATCCTAAACCAAGACAGATGTGGAAAGAATTCTACAGAAAGATGAATGTTTTCAATTATAAAAAAAATATCGTTGTCTATTTTTTCAGAATTTACCGTCCATGTGAATCGATATTTTATTACACTGTGGGAATCCTCAAATGCTGCAGGATTAGATTCAGCTTTAAAATCAGACCTCTGAAGAAATATGTCCTTTGTCCAAACTATAACTTCGTTTTCACTCATAATATGATACATTTATCGGAGGATAAAATTATTGAGATTTTGACAAATTATACAAAATTCATTAGAATCACATTCGTTTCCCATCTCGTCCACTGAATTTTCCAAATGGTTGCGATGTATCAAATCCAAGCCAATCATAGTCACTATTCTCCAAAGATTTGTGGAATTTTTGATGTTCAATTAATTCTGAATCTCCCCAATTTCCGGCATGAAGAAACTCACAGGCATCATATTTGTGATTGATTTTGACTCCTTTGCACTTGATTATCAACAAATAGTAGATTAGCTCTCATTACTGAAATATTTATTGTAAAAGAAAAATGTTTGACGGCAAACGAATTCTAGGGGTATGGTCGGTTAAGGCAAACGTAGGAATACCGTCAAACGGATGACTCAATATACAATATGGACAGGAGACTAAAAGAAACTGTGTGTGCAGTTTGAACATCCTAAAATCAGGCTCAATTTACCAAAAAATTGGAATTGGATCATTTTTTCAACCCATTTTGATCAAAATTCAAGACATGTTTTATTTTAAGAATTTTTGAACAGTCAAATCAATAGAAATAATGAAAGCAAGATGATTGCTTGTTTGAAACCCAACCGTAACTCCCAAAGAGTCGATGCAAAAGGATTTCAAACATGCTTGCTTTCATCTTCTAAACTGAGGAATTTAGGTAAGCGACATTTAACATGAATTTACTAAAAAACATCTAATTTGTAGTAGATTAAAAATAGGCATTAAATCAAGATATAATTAGAGTTCAGACCCTAAGGAAAGAATTTTCCAACTAAAATTAAAAACACCACAAGCAAACCAAGAGCAGTGATTCTAATCAGTATTGATTTTAACATTTCAGAATCTAATTGTGTTCATATTCAGCATGATCACATTTTGGGCAATAGTATTCAGTTGGAATATTTTGGGTTTCATTTCCTCGCCTTTTGGCCTTTAGAGATGTTGTTTTCATATCAACATCACATTTTTTACAAATTCTAGTCATGAGTTTTCTGCAACAATTACTCACTTATTCGTTTTAAAGTTTAGAATTTGTTGTGTCATTACCACTAGCCATTTTATGAGAATTACTTGATATATCATATTTGAAAAAGCAATTCATGGTTATGAAACTTGACGATAAAAAAACTCTGTTTGCAGGGTTACTAATCACACTTGGAATTACAATTCTAGGCGGATTTATTCTAACTACATTTCTACTTCCTGAATGCAAGGATGTGATTTGTTAATCCTGAAAGAATCCTATGTAAAGGAGATATGGGGTATAGATTGGGCTTGTTTGAGATTAATTACAAACAATCAGTAACATAATACAATATCATAGTATCAATAGACAACTTCGTGGTGGCTATACAGAGGAGTTTATCCTTATGCCACCAATCAACGTTTTAATTTTAGAAGAAATTGTCTTAATCTGTGAATACTAGATTTTACATAACAATGGGAATCTCAGTTGCAGCTTTGGGAGTAGGATTTATTTTATTATTTGGCTAATTATTCTAAAATTTCAAAGTTAGGATTACATCCCAATTGATTTACAATTGCATTAACCTTGTCAATTAGAATATTTTGTTTGTGGATAATTTGATTTATTTGCTCAGTTTTGTCTTTTAGATTCTCAAATAATACAGTAGCATCGCGGTACTCATCTGATGACAAGGATTTATTCTCATAATGCTGATATTCTTTTAGAAGTTTATCATAAAGTAATTTTTCACCAGATAGTTTTTTCTCCAGCGATTCAATTTCTGCCTTCATTTGTTTTTGATCCTCCAGTAAAAATTCCTGACCAATATACAATTCATCAAATCTTTGAGGAATTGTATACCCCATATCGTCAAATGATTCTTGCGGGGATTCAAAAGAATACATCAAGTGTCCAGTCTCATCTGTGTGTCCTAGTTTTAATGCATGGCCAATTTCATGCATTAAAATATTGGCAACCATATTCTCATCGTTCTGAATAAAATTATCATTACAATCAACAGATCCAACTGAAATATTCAATACACAGTGACTCAGCATTCCAAATAATACTGAATTACATGTTGCTAGTCCAGTATGGGTAGGAGAAGAATATTCTTGCCATTTAATCTCAATGTTAGAGTTTTCTGATAGAACAAATTTCAACTGAGGATTGTTTGATTCCCAAGTGGCAATTGCCTTATCCAATGCATTTAATGGGATTTCCTTGTCTGGGATTTCCGGCACACTCTCGTATGAATAATAAATTATTTGTTCTTCTTGTGAAAGTAAAACATTTGAAATTTGTTGGATGTTTTCAACTGAAGGCGTTAGTTTGACAGAATTTTTTTCAGTACCAAACGGCAACATATCAGAATGCCAGGCATATCCAATTATGCCAATAATTACAAAAATCACCATGATTCCTTTCAATATCTAGGCAAGAACCACATCAGTACCTAAGACTTTCTATTAAAAAATCAGTAAATTCCCAGATGGAATCTTTTGATGGTATGAATCAATTTTTACATACTTTTTTTATTTTAAAGATAAAATCAGATTCAAGGCATTGCCATAGATAAGCTGGGATGTTGGTAATCCGATACGACATTGATTACCAAGTCATCTGTGGCCAAAAGATTTCAATTTGGATGTGAATTAGACAGATAGTTTTCAAGCTCATCTTTTGAATATAATCCCGTGTTGATATTTGCTAATTTGGAGACATCTCCAAATGCAGGACATAGATTGTCTATGCAGAAAAGATCCTGACAATTTGGACATTGAATTACTACATGACTTCCCCAGTCACATTCGATTTCATCAATTAGTTCAAAGGAGACTACATCATTACAAGTACATCGCAATTTATTTTTGAACTTACCAACTAGATTCATCTAAAACCCTTTAAAAATTTCAAATATAATTTATTAATAATCAATTAATGGTAAAATTTGTAATGACCGAATGCCCAACATGCAAGCTTTTGATGGAATCTCATTCTACATCAGAATTAATGGAATGCTGCATGAAACAAGTGGGGGATGAATTTGAAGAAGAGCATACAGGAAAATGCCCAAATTGCAAACACGATATAAAAAAACATAACGACAAGGAACTTGCAGAATGTACTATTGAATACCTCAAATCAGGAATTAACTAGAATAAGATAGGAATAAACATTAGAAAAATGAAAAAATTGCAATGGATCAGACCACAAGGAAACTCATAGATGAATTCTCCCCAATGTGGACTAACAAGCAAATATGGGAATTTGAACAAATTCATGAGGATTTGAGATTTGATATGGCATATGTCAAACCGGGAGAGTATGATGAACAATCATGGAAATCAAAATTAGCATTTACTGATTCAGAAATCAGAGATACAACAGTTAGATCTTTTGATAATTTGATAGACGGAAACGAATTATGGATAGCTGAGAAAGGCCAAAACAAACTGGATAATGAGCACATACCATACCTCATGGCGGTAATGGCAGACATTATGATTGAGGAGGAAATTTGCCTTAATTTCAGAGTCGATGAAGGCTTTTTGATAGTGTCGATTGATTCGAATGCAGATGTGATTGACTGCAAAGAGTTCTTTGAGGGATTTTATCATTTAGCGACAGGTTTCAATTATGACACAGATACCGGAATTCCAGATGACGAAACAGAAGCTGAAATCTATCTAACGCGATTACAAGAAGAATTTGATGAAAAAATGAAAGATCGACTAGGGGACAAATACTTGCCAGGAAATAATGATCCGGACACCATCAACACCAAATGACTACTAAAATACTAGAAAATATCGGGAGAAATATTGTCTGAGAGAAGGCCATTTAGAAGATTCAAGAAAGAGCCTTCGTTGACAACTGAGCAAAAAATTGAACAGTTTATTTTAAGAAATTCAAAAACGGTTACTTTACCAAAGTCTCAACAATTAATTACAAATTTGAAATTTCAGAAGATACAGCTTGGAATATTGTGGGTCAGTTACTATCAAGTGGGTCACTAGAATCAATTCATGATGAATATACAGGTGAAATGAAATTATGTGAAACTGGAAAAACATACATGATTATGGATTTAGAAAATAAACGAAAAAGAGAAAAATTCAATGCAGGAAAAAAGAAAAAGCCCACATCAAAAAAGAAGTCAAAATAGCCCATCTAACAACAAAACTCTTAATTTAATTCAGCATAGCACTAGAATGACAATGGATAATGATGAAAATCTTCCAGCACAGTGTCATCCAATTGTAAAACCAAAAAAGAAGAAAACGGAGATTAAAAATGAAACAGTGTAAACTATGTGGGACGCCTCTTGGAAAAGAACCCACCACCGAAGAATTAGATAATCATTGGAAGAAACATCATAATTGGCATTGGGAAGCCAACAAAGAAAAAACACCCGAAGATGCATTATTAAAAAAACGAAATTAATGACGTCTTGGAATAGTGATCGTTTATAGCATGCCTAGACCACTATACGAAGTCGTCAATAATAGATAGGATTCAAGATATAAAAGAAATTTGAGCAGGTTTGCAAACATGTGTTTAATTAAAATCAAAAAACAAAACTAATTTTCAGAAACCAAGTAGAGGGATTTATCAATTTTGAAAACAGTTTACCAACATGAGAGGTCGGTTATTTTGAGAGAGGATTTTGCAGAGTACACAAATTGCCCAACATGCAATCAAGCCTTAATTTTTTGTGATTGTAATTGCCCTTTTTGTGGAAAGCGTGAAGAATGTGAATGTGAGATAAGATCACTTTAACTCACACCTAATCTTATTTTTTAAAAATTAATTTTAAACTAAAAACTATGAAAAAATTTACTCTGATTCTGTAATAGTTACTATTACAGAATGGGACATGTCAGTGATAGAGGCATATGATATCAAGGCACGAAAAAAGGTGTCAATGAAAAACCCACAGCCATATCTGATGAAGAATGGATCATGGGCACTAAAAGGAACTAGCGCTGAGACTGGAATTAATTTATTCAAGATTGTGGGAAGAGAAAAACCAACAATAGGCCAGTCAAAGTACGAGGCATTCAAAAATTTGTTTACAAGCAGACAATGTGAATGCGAAAAAATGTGCTAGTTGAATTTTTTTTAATTATTCTAGTGGATGAATCAAAGCATAATCCAGATTTTTTGGCCAGATGATTGTCCAAAATAGAAATTCGAAAGCATTAATTTGATAATTTTTCGACGATTAAGCATGTCATTAGATATTGATTGGCACAATAATTTCTATGGAATTTCATGGGCATATGAAAAAGACAGACTAGTAGTGTCAACAGTGTTTGAGGATAAAAAAGAGGCAATGCTAATTGCCAAAGAAGTGGAAGATTGGAGTGATAAATTTACCAGGTTGACAATTATTGAAAAAGATGATGATGAGTTTGCCATATGCTGCTACGAGGATCCTCAAATTTCAAAAAGCAATACCCATGTTGGGCTTTTTAGAACAGGGATGAGACAAAGTGGAGGATATGAGCAAGCAAAACCAATGATTGAAGAAAAATCCCCACTGCTCCAAATTGCTTATGCTGCAGATGTGAGAGATATGAATACGTATGAGCAAATCTCACGATTAGTCCCCATGAGAAAATGCAGAATTATATCAGAAAAAGAATTGAAAAAACAAGAATATTATTATGAAAAAACCGCTAGTTTACAAAATCAAGATTAAATGGTGAGATTCAAAACTCAATTGAATTGAAGTTCTCACCATTTATGGTCGGGTAAAAAAATTAATTCATTTTAGATATAAAGAATCACTACTAATTTGTACATAGTATTGATACTGATAAATCATTCATCTGTGTTAAATAGAAAATTCCCATACACATAGTATGCAAGATAACAATAACCAATCATCATGGGAAGAAGTAATTGGAATCTCCTGGCTCATTTCAGACGATTGAAATGCCAGGAATTAATTCCACATGCAGTTCTAACTGTTGGTGTAAACAAAAATCAGAAAACTCTGATGAGGGGCTTTAGGCTTTCTAAAGCCTTATTTTTTCATTCATAAAATTCATAAAGTAATTTTTTAAGAAAATTGTTGATTTGTCATACAAAGTTACCATAATTATTCTAATTATTGCATTATTTGGGACAATTTTACAGACTTGGGGTGGTAGTTGGGACATTACCAGTCACCAATTAGGCGCGCCAGAATCATTTTTCACCCCACCACACGGGGTGCTATACTCAGGAGTCGGAATTGGATTGATTGCAGCAATAATTGCAATTATATCATTAGTAAAAAATAAAGAAATACGAAAGGAATCCTTTGCGCTTGGATTAAAGCTGATCATCATTGGAGGATTATTTCAGATAACTGCAGGTCCAGGAGACTATTACTGGCATGAAATGTTTGGAACAGACGGTCTGCTCAGCCCCACACACCTGACATTAATTACTGGAATTTTAATTCAAACTCTTGGAGTAACCATCGGATTAGCAAGATTAATTCCACTTAATTTCAAAGTTGTAAAACCTGCATTAATTTTCGCGTATGGAGTTTTATGGTTCATCACAATTGGATTTATCTTTCAATTTACACTGCCAATATCAACAGGAGACACACTAGACTTTGATCCTGATCCATATGTAGCTGTAATAATTGCTGCAAGCACTATGCCGTTTTTCAGTACACTAATTTTTTGGGCTTCAGCAAAATCATTAAAGAAATTTGGAAATGCATCTTTAGTAACTGCGGTATTTATCACTCTAAATGTCACATCAAATATTATTCCAGCAGAATTTCTTTGGGGTTATCTTCCATGGTTTGTATTACCAATGGCTTTTGCAATACTTGCAGATGCAATAATTTGCAAGAAAATTAAAATCAGAAAGTATGGTGAAAATATCGTAGGAGCGCTGATTGGATCAGTATTTCTTATTTTCAGCATGCCACTAATCGGGATGTCATTTATCCAATTTTACGTATTTAGTGGCGTTTCAGGATATGATTTACTTCCAGAATTTTCTGAAACATTGGGAATGATTTTAGGAATAATGTGCATACCGGGGGCAATAGTGGGATGGGTTTCAGTCAAAGTTGCAAAAAAGAAAATTTCAGTACCAGTAGAATCAGTGATTTAAAGACACCAATAAATTCAAGATTGTGATAAATTCAGTATGCACTGTGATGATAAAAGAACCCTATACGTTTTGAAAAAAGAGATAGAAAAATCATGGGATGAATTAAAAGAATCAGGATTTAAGGATGAAAAATTACTAAAGAATCTCAATGATGCTTTTATAGATTATTTCGAATATAAAAATCAGGAATAATTTTTTCAGAATTACTTAAGTAATATTTTGCATTATAATTGGCATGAATTTTGAAAATCTCTTACAGAGAATAATGGATTCAGACATCAACATCAGACATAGCATAGTAACAGATACTGAAGGAAACATACTTGCAACAAATCACAGAGAAGGAATAACGAATTATCTTTCTCAAGAAGAGACAGAGTCATCATTGAGAAGAGCAGCAGATGCATGGAAAGGACGAAAAGCATTGATTCCAAAAATTGGAAATGGGCTTTATGCTGTTGCAGCATTTGAAAAGATTACGAGAATAACTTTTCCATTAGGAGATGAGAATTTGATTTTTGTCAGCATGGGTTCAGATACAGTAAGAACTGATACGCAGCAAGGAGGACAAAAACAAATAGTCGAGCATATCCTAAACATTCTAAGCCGTGATCCTACAAAGGCATAGTCTAAAGGGTTCCAAAAAATGTCCATGATAGAGCATACTAAAGAATGCAAATACAGAAATGATCACGACATGCCACATACAAATTGCTACTGCCAGTGTCACAAGATCATTATGGCAGAATCTGGAAAAATGGATTCAAGAACTTTTTGATTCTTTTTGAGGCTCAAAATTTTCCACAATTTCAGTGACAGTTGAAATAATTGTTTCTTTGATTTCAATCTTAGACATGCCAGAGGAATGCATGAGTTTCATTTGATCTAGCAATGCAAAATGAACTCTACCTTGCAAATAATCTACAATCCCAAAATTTTGTTTTGGAAATTCTGTAACAAATAGATCATGCTCAAAGGAATCGTTATTTTTTTCACTCATGATTCTTTTATAGAAAAACTAGTTATAAAATTTCCAAATACTCATTAGACTCTATTAAAGAGAAATCTCATGACGGATTTTATACACAAGCCATATGATAAAATTTACGTTCGAGATATGATCAAACTGAATCTTGATGACCTTATTGGAATGATGTCGTCACTGGAAGCAGCAAACGCATATTGGGTGGACGGTGTTTTATTTGCAAGTTTTGCAATGACAGAGTCTGAAGAATTAGCTAAAAAAGAGATGCAAAATGAGATGTTTCTAGACAAGATAATTTTTGCAGTTTATGAGAACTATACAAAGACAGTAAAATCTTCTACGAATTTAGAAATCGGGGTTTTAAACATGCAAAAAAGCAGACTGTACAAAGATTTGATTGCATGGCTCAAGACCCAATCCATATGGAACGAATAACCCCCACATCATAACCAATAACGCCGGTACAAATAGAAGTAAAATTAGCAAGAACTATGTCGTTATTTTGTAAAACATGTAGTAATAGAAGATTGCCAAAATGGAAGAAAGATGAAAATGCGACGCTTTGGCTTTGTGAAACATGCGGTAACTTTGTAGATGATAAAAATACGTTTATTCGTGAATCCAATTAAGATAACAATTTTGAATAAGATAAAAGATCATATTCCTTCTGCAGTACCATCACGACGGATTTCTGCAACACCTTGAAATTCATCACTTGTTTGACATTTCATTACAGCATGAATTGCACCAAGGAAAAACGAATATCGCTCCCGATGATCAATTTCATAGCCAAGATTTTTCAAATAAGGAACAACTTCACCGTCGGCAAATCCTTCCTCTATGCTTATTGTGCCATCTAATGAACAATGAATTCGGGGTTTAAGCATAGCAATATCAATTGAATTATCCCCATCAATAATTCGTGAAAGAAAATGACTTACCACTGAAAATATTCTAGAACTTCCAGGACTTCCTAAAATCATCAAAGGTTTATCGTTATGATTTACAATTGTTGGACATACTGATGTCCAGGGAGATGCGTTAGGTCGTAAATAGAACGGATGGTTTGTGTTTTTAAATTCATAGCAAGACATGTAATTATTATAGAGAAAACCTAAGCCTTCAGCTGCAGCTTTTGAACCATAAGACAATTCTATCGACTGGGTAATTCCAATTGCATTTCCTTCATCATCCATCACAGATAGATGAGTGGTTTCATCAGGATCCTTGGCAGGATCTTCAAAAGGAAGGGAAGGATCAACAGAGTTTCTAATGGAGCCAGCAAGAGTTCTTGCAAATGCTGAACTAAGATGAGTTGTATCTCGAGTTTGATGATATGTGTTTGGGTCATATGGTCTTTGTGATCTGTGGGATAATGCTTTGCGAAAAGTTTCCGCAACGAAATGATAAGAGTGTGGTTTTTTACTACGGAGAAATTCTGATGAAACATTGTTTAGCATCATTAAGACTAAAAGCAGTGTTCTTCCAGCTGTGGGAGGAGGCATAGTAACAATTTGAATTCCCCTGTAGGATCTCACCAAAGGTTTTCTCTCTATAGGTTCAGGAATTAATGCAAGATCATCAGCATGTAAAAATCCTTCATTAATTCGCATATCTTCATTAATTTTCTTTGCAACCATTCCGTGGTAGAATGTTTGATATCCATGTTCACCAAGGTGTTTTAGAAGTTCACTCAAATCATCTTGTACAAATAAATCACCTACATCATATGGTACTAAACCATCTTTTAGAAAGTATTTAGCACCAGAATTAGATTTTACCCGAAAAAACTTGTTCAGATTTTTTGTTTGAATGTCATGTTGTAATTGTGTGATTCTATATCCTCTTTTTGCAATCCTAATCGATGGTTCAATGATTGTAGCCCAATCTAATTTTCCATAATGTTGATTCAAATATCCAATTACTGCAGGAGTGCTGGGAACAGTAGATGCTTTGTATCCAATAAATCGTGTAGATTTTTTTTCAAAAAATGATGCATGGGCAAGCGAAGGTGCACGACTAGAACCATCAAGAGCTATTGTTTTTCCATCAATGTGGAGCATTGCAAGTGACTGACCCCCTAAACCAGATGATTGAGGCTCACATACTCCCAGTGCAATTGCTGTGGCACATGCCGCATCAATCGCATTGCCTCCTTTCTTGAGCATTTCAACTCCTGCTTTTGTGGCATCAGGAAATGCTGATGATACCATACCATGTTTTGATTTTGAACATTTTTGATCAGTAGTAGGAGTAAAAGAAGATTCGATTTTTTCCAGATCCACATTAATCATCCTTGTTTTGTTGATTTACCATTTAATCATTCCAGCAATGATTTGTAATTTTATTGGATTTCAACTATATCCAATAATCATTCTTGTATATTAAATGAACAGAAGTCTTAGAATCCTTTTCTATTATCAAAACAATTATTCTGGAAAAGTCTTTCCAGCTTCAAGAACAGTATTTGTTGACATAACTGCATTATCTAAAACAGTAGCGTTTTTTTCTATTACTACACCATCTCCTATTTTTACACCCTTGCCGATTACTGTCTGTTTTTCTATTACAACGTTAGTTCCAAAAATACAATCATCTCCAATGTTGACATCCTTTTCTATAACACACTCATCTCCTAATGTGACTCTACTACCTATCACAGCCTTTTTTTCAATCACTACTTTTTTTCCAAATACACAGTCATTGCCTATCTGAACTTTTCCTTGTATGACGATATTATCATCCATAGCAACATTGTTTCCTAGTTTTGCACTTGGATCAATTTCTGCCATGATAATTAGCAATGATCTGTTTATTTAAAGAGTAAGATAGGATTAGAATAGATTAAGTCGGAATTATTTAGAATTATGATGAAGCAACCTATCTATGAATGATGGTCGTTTTTTTTCGAATCACTTCGAAAAATTGTATCTTCTTTAACTAACGTTCCATCTGGGACAACTTCATTATCTTTAACAATGGCATTTTTTTCCAACACAACATTATTGCCAATTGTAACACCTTTGCCAATGCTTGATTTTTTTGTAATTACAACTTTAGTTCCAATTGTAGAATCACTACCGATGTGAACTTTTTTTTCTATTACTGTATCATCTCCTATTTTCACACCATTGCCTATCACAGCCTTTTTTTCAATCACTACTTTTTTTCCAAAGACACAATTATCTCCGATATGAGTATCTCTTTCTATCTCCACACTATCATCCATAGTAACATTATTTCCTATTTTTGCACTTGGATCAATTTCTGCCATGATAAATTATTTTATGAACCTACTTTTTGAAGTATTTTGCTTTTAGTGTTGTTCCATCAGGATATGTACGTCCAGCAGAAAGTACTGTTCCTGTTGGAATATCTGAGCCATCTGGTACCTTTGTTTCCTTTTCTAAAACACAATCGTCTCCCATTTTCACACCATTACCTATAGTCGCATTTCTTTCTATTACATTTTCTTTACCAAAAACACAATCATTACCAACAGTGACATGTCTTTCAACAACACAGTGTATGCCCATCTTAACACCACTGCCAATAGTTGCGTGTTTTTCTATAACTACTCTTTTATCTAAATCACAATTATCTCCTATGTGAGCATCGCCTTCAATTACTGTGCTTTCTTGCATTTTTACATTATTTCCAATAACTGCACTTGGATCTACATCTGCCATGATAATGTTTGCAAACTTTAGTATTTAATTACAATGTTAGTTGACTGCATTAGGGATTAAGTCAATTAACAAAAATAAATTTTGACTAATCATAATGTTAAGTCAAATCTTATTTAAAAAAATCTTTTACAGAAGGAGAATCTGATTTTATATCCACTTTTGTAAGAAATTTGCTTTTGATCAAACCGATAAATGTTAAATCACGTTTAAACAACAAATCTGCAAGCCAGCTAGTTGCAACCTGGTATTTTTTTTCTAGAGTTGGTAATTGTGACAAATAATAAGTTCTCCAGATTAACCAAGCTAAAGAACCAGTAATTGGGCGCCCAAATAAAACAGCAATGGCAACTTTTCTGCCTAGCGTAGTCATCATTCCCTTACTCTTAAAAGAATATTCTTTAAGATTTGATTTGCCAGAAATAACTGAGAACAAATTATTGGCAACTGTCACACTTTGATGAATCGAATTTTGAGCTGTAGTAGGATATGCTTCTCCAGTAATTGGATTTGTAATTAGTGCACAATCACCTAATGCAAAAACATGATCATGTTCTAAAACTTTCAAATATTTGTCTACTTTTAATTTACCAGATTTTTTATGAATACAATCGATTTCAGATACAATAGGCTCCACATCAACACCTGCAGCCCAAATTAAAGTCATACACGGAATAATTTTTCCATTATCTAATTGGACATAATCTTCTCCTGCATCCACAGCCTTAGTTTTAGTAAGTACATTCACGCCAGCCTTTTTCAGATATTTTCCAGCAAGTTTACCTAGCTTTGGACCAAGTTCAGATAATATGTAATCTTTTGATGCTATCAGATTCATAGAAATATTCTCTTGGCCTATGCTCGGATAGAAGTTTTTTACAGAGTCACGGACTAGTTGATTAATCTCACCCATTGTTTCAACGCCTGCAAATCCGCCTCCAACAACTGTGAATGTCATCAATTCCTTTTTGAATTCCAAGTCAGATGTCTGGGCTGCATTTTCAAGCATGTTGATTACATTGAAATTAATCGATAGGGCATCCTCCACTGTTTTAATCGTAAATGCATGTTTTTCGATATTTTCATTATCAAAAAAGTTCGTATTGCTACCAAGAGTTATCACCAAATAATCATATTCTAATGCATGTACTTTACCATCAAATTCACGAGTGACAGTAACTAATTTTTGTTTCATATCGATATATGATACTGCAGCATGATAGAATTCTGCTTGTTTGCATAATTTTCTAATTGGTACTGTAATATCATTTGGATGAATTAATCCAGAAGAAACCTGGGGAAGCATAGGAGTATACAAAAAATAGTTATCCTGACTAACGATACTTATTTTGATGTTAGAATTATTTTTAAATTTATTTTGAATTAATCTCAGAACATTAATTCCTCCAAATCCTCCTCCAAGTATGAGAATTTTTTTAATTTTTGACATCAGTACTGATGAGAGATTATTTCTCAGAGCATTTGTATAAAACCGAAGCCAATAAAGCTGCTCTCTCTAAAATGCTGTCATGAAGGATGTATTCTTTTGGTGAGCGATAATTGTGTCCTAGAGGTCCAAATCCATCCAAAGCTGGAAGTTCACTTGGAACGTTACTAATATCAGAGGATACAATTTGACAATGTTTTTTGATTTTCACATCATGCTTTTTAGCAAGATCTTCAACCATTTCATAGAATTTGGTATCAGATGGCTCTTCTAAAACTGGCGGTCTTGTTTGTATTTTATTTATTGCAACATCTAATTTTTTAGATCCTTCTTCTCTTTTTTTCATGATAGTCTGAATTTTTGTGTCAAGTATCTCTCCAAGTTTTGCAGTTTGATAACTGCAAGTTAAAGATAATGTTGCATAATTCGGAGTATGCCCATGAGAGCCTTTAGCAATTACAGAAGTGGTTCTTAATTTGTAGTCTTCTTCATTCTTTGAAAGTTTTTCAAGTGCATGCAATTTTTTTGCCAAAACTGGAATTATTCCATGAATGTCAGATTCAGATTGAGACGAGGTTGCAGTAAATCTGATTTGATAATCACTTCTACCATAACAGGTTGTAATAATTCCACCATCTTTACTGCCAGACTTTAATCCGATTACGTACTTTGATTTTTTTGAATATTCATTGACTAATCTCTTGCTGTAACGTCCTCCCAAACTATCATCAGTGGTAAGCAATACAGCACATTTGATTTTTCGGAGTTTTTTTGCAAAGCGAAGTGCATGCAAAGCGCCCAACATCACTACCAACCCGCCCTTACTTTCAGCAATTCCAGAACCAATAATTTGATCATTATTTTCATAATAACTAATCAAATCATCAGGGCCATAGTGTGTGTCAAGATGAGAAATTATCAGTACATCATTTTGTGATTCTGAATGGTTCGTAAAGTAATGAAAATCACCTACATCTAATTCTCTATGAATTTGTTCTTCAAATCCCAGATGCTTCAATCTTTTGGAAAGTAATCCACCAAGTTGGTTGACATGCTCAAGATTATACACATGTGTATTTAGATTAACAAAATCTCTCAAAGATTCTTTTAGACTTTGAAGATGACCTCTCAAATATGTTCTTGATACAACACGAAGAGGTTGTGTTAAATCAGTTTCAGTTTCATGGTGGGGTACAGAAGAACCAAAATATCGGATAACAGCAACATCAAGAATTTTATTGATTAAAGATTCGTATGTGTAACCTGCAGTTTTGGCAGCATAAAATAATGAACCTCCTTGTCCAAGACTGGCCATAGAATTTAATTCAAGAATGTATAGATTCTCATCTTTATCCATTCGGAAATCAACTCTGCTGTAGTCATTCAAACCCAAAGATGAAAACGCGTTTATACACATTTGACGCATTTCTTCTGTTTTTTCTTTGGATAATTTTGCAGGACATGTTTTATCAACTCCACCTTTTTTCTTTTTATCAGAAATGGTTTGGATTTGATCAGGATTATCTAGATTAATTTCAACAATAGGCAAAATGTCAACATTTGGGAAATTTCCTAAAACTCCAACTGCAAACTCCCTTCCCGAAATAAATTGTTCAACTAGAATATCCTGTTGAAACTTTTCTATTTGCACTTTAACTGCGGCTCGAAGATCATCCCAGTTATCTACAACCTCCATTCCCATTGAAGTTGATTCAAGTTTTGGTTTAACAATAACTGGAAAAATTAAATCATCATGTTTATCATCAGGTGTTCTGAAAACCCAAAATCCAGGAGTTGGAATATTATTTTTCTGCAATACAATTTTGGTCATTACTTTATCTTGAACAATTGCATGGCCTGCAGGTCCTGAACCAATGTAAGGAATTCCCAACATCTCCATCATTGCAGGAACGTGTGTGTATCTATTCTGACCTTGAATACCATATGCCATGTTGAAAACCATACCAGGAGTGTCACCTGCAACTACTTTTGGCATAAATTCACGCAATTCATCTGCAAGATGAATATCACCTTCTACCACCTTTACCGTATGCCCACCTTTCTCTAATGCCTGTGCAACTTTTTCAACAGCCTTTTTACTGTAATGCTCTTTTGTTGTCATTCCAAAAACATTGATTACATCATTTGGATCAATTTCATTTTCATTATAGATTAGTGCAACTTTCATAGAAACTAAATAATTTTTTAAATTATACTACATAAAGGTAATTCTATTTGACTGCGGTTAAAATGAAATCAATTACTTTCTATTCTATAATTTCAAAGGAATTTTTATAGCAATTAGGATTTGCCTTAAGCTGAGACTCTACAATTGTTTTTGAGAAATTGTGAACTTTCATCATATGCGTAGGGATGTCATCACATTTTTTCTTGCAGGTTCTACAGAGATATTTCATATTCTGTTTCTAACACTCTAGACACTATAGAAGCCTTTGTTTTACGATCTTGACAAATATGGTCAATTAAGACTAGTCAGATAGTATTTTTCAATTCTTTCGTAAAGGGGCTCAATATAGTCATCACATGTCTTTATGAATTCCTGGCGGGTGTTTTTTTCACTACTGACTAAAATCACCACTTGGTTGATTTTTCTTCCAGTTACTTCTTGAAACATTTGGGCATAACATGTAGTCTGCAAATAATATTCATACATGTATTCATCCACCTGAGGCTTTCTTTTTGTCTTGTAATCAATAATTGATAATTCACCGTCATACTCAGCAATCAAATCACTGGTACCTGCAACCTTTAGTTTATCTGAATACATTCTTTGTTCAATAGATGTAACATTAGAAATATTTTCCAAGTATGGTTTTAAATTATTAAAATGAGCAATAGGAAGTAAATCAAACTCGTCTAATGACAAACTCTTACTCAGATAATCTTCAATTATTTTATGGGATTGAGTTCCTATATCTTGGGCTTGTGCAGTAATGTATTCATGTGCAGGCTCATTTTCTCTCCAAGATTTTAGGCTATTTTGTTTTGTATCAGAAGAAGTAGCTGAGAGAATGGTGCTAATAGAAGGGTAAATCTGATCAAATTTTGTTTTATACCAATGCCCATCTTCACGATCTAATAATTCAGGTTCCCTAATTTTCAGCATTTGAGAAAAATTGACCATCAGAAAGTTTGGAAATTAGTAATTATTGAATATTTTGAAATTAAAAATTCCTAGGTATTTTGAGTAATTTGTTTTTTTAACTTGTCAAATTCTGTTTTTGTTTTAATAAATTGAGTTGTCATAATTTTTTTCAATGAAAAAAGATGATCCAATTTTTCATTTATTATGAAAATCGATTCATCAAAGATTACTGTTTCAACAAAATCATCACTTGGATACACAGTGTATTCAAAAAAACTAGAGTCAGTTTGAATCTTTAATTTGAATCCCATTAAAAGACCAAAATCATCATGTTTGTTTAAAAAACCAATTAGACTTGCCTTTAGAAGATCATTCGCAGAAATGGATTTGAAAAGCATCTCATTATTAGGGTCATTGTCAACAATGCATGCTACAGGTTTGCCTTTGACATGTAGTACTGTTGAATTATGAGACGAGGCATATAGCTCAGTATCTAAAATTTTATCTAACGGCATATCTTTAATAGAATCAATTTCATTAATAATTTTTTAGAGTTATTAAGAGACAATATATTATCAATACAAGGCCACATTCATGGATAAGATATTATCAAAAGAACTCAAAGATTTAGAAAAGAAACTAAACAAACAAAGAAAAGAAAAAGCAGAAGAAATCATCAAAGATAAACTAGATAAGAAAAAATTAGATTACGACACAATTTCTTTGATTCTTGAAATCTTTGAAAAATCAAAATTCAATTGGCATGATGAGCATTTTGATGTTTTTGACACTAAAACAAATAATTTCAGAGGAAAAGAACTTCCAAACAATAACAGAGAATGTGTCATGCTAGGGCTAAGACTAGGAATGATTAGAAGTAAAATAATTTTTAATCTTAGAGACAGACAATTTAACGAAGAAGAGAGACAATCAATTGATGATTTGGTATGGAATTTTGTGTGGTATCAATGGAAAGAAGCAAGAATGCTTTATGATCATTCAAAGAATGCTAAAAAATAGCAAAAACTGGATTTAATACGAATTCAGAATAATAAAAATACTAGATTTGTCAAATCAAAGTATGAGCAATTTAGATGAATCAATTGGAAAGATACTCTTAGAACTTCAAAAAGATGATCCAGATGCATTTAAGAAATTAATGGAGCGTGCAAAAAACGAAAACCCAGAATTATTTGAAGACGACATAGATATCGAAAATAAAGAGATAGACAATTACAATATCAAAGTTGATGAATACAATAAAAAAATAGATGAAAACTAGTAATTGTATTAACTTTCAACATACATAAGGAACTAATCATAGTTTATTATTATGGGATTTCTAAAAAGTCTAAGTAAATTTTGTATTCTCAAAAAGGTAAGAGATAAAGCTAACGAGCCTGAAGAAAAGTAAAATAGGAATTTTTTAGCAGGGATTTCATATTAAAAGACTTGATTGTGTTTTTGTTATTTCAGAGATGCCACAAAAAACTCATGACACCATAAAAAGATGAACTGAGATTATTATTTCACGATGGGGGATTTTTTCATTTTTGAGTATCGGAATTTGGGATGAATGGAGATAGGCAATTATGCATGATTTTTCGATTTAAATCAACAAAGACATTTGCATTGTCATTCCATGTTTTAACATTTTTTGTCACAGACTCTATTGATGAAATTGCAATCTTTATAGACGCTAATCGATATTTTACAATCTCTTCACCAACATTGTCAATTATTTTCTGAGTTATTTTCGGGATTGGGAAATTAAAACCAGAATTCCCTAAAAGTTCTTTCTGTAATGCAACATTTGCACTAATGGCGTTCTTCCAATTCTTGTAGCACTCATTTTGTAAATCAAATAATGTTTGCTGAAAATGTGGGACTGAATGTTCTATTTCTGCAAAATATCTTTGGTTAACTTTTTCAAATACTTCAAAATCATCATTTTGTTCTTTTTGAGTAATTTCAGCCATTATTGAACTTCTTAATTTGAGGAATTTAAGTAATTGTGTGTAAAATCAATTAATTCAAAAATGAATTTATTATTTTTTTGCCTCTCCTACAATGTCGCCTACAATTTCTTCCAACAAATCTTCAACAGTGATTATTCCAACCAGTTGATCTTGCTCATTTAGAACAATTGCCATATGCATATCTTGTTTCTTGAGTTCAATCAAAAGATGGCTAATTCTTTCACTGGAATAAATAAAGAAAGGCTTTCGGGACAAAGTGCTTATTTTGGTGGTGGGAAATTTTATTTCAGCCAGTCGGGCAATATCCCAAATATGCAATATTCCAACAATACTATCTGATGTTTTTTCATAAACGGGAATTCGTGAAAAACCCTTTTCTTTAATTTTTGAGATGGTTTTAGATAAAGTCAATGTTCCATTCAATGAAAAAACATTTTCTTTTGGAGTCATAACATCTTTAATTGGTTTATCATCAAACTCTAATGCATTATACACAAGATCACGCTCTTCTTTTTCAATGGCTTTATCGGCATAGCCTAAATCTATTACTTCCTTGATTTCTTCTTCAGTTATTGGTCTAGGTCTTTGTGAATAACCGCCAAAAAGATTCAAGATGAAGCGCGTGATGTATTCTAAGAGTTTGACAAAAGGATACATCACATAAGTGAATGCTAATAGAATTCCACTTAATTTTAGAGATGCTTTTTCGGGATTAACATTACAAAATGTCTTTGGCAATATTTCCCCAAAAATCAAAATTACAAATGTCATTATTCCAATAGTTATCCCAACTCCTTGACTTCCAAGTAGTTTTATCGCAACATCAGCTGCCAGAACAGAAGATGCAACGTTAACCAAAGTATTTCCCAAATTAACGCCAGAGGTCATCATTGCAGGGTTCATTTTTAATTTGTAGAGAGGTGATGAGCCAGGAATGTTTTTTCTATACATACGAATAACTTTAGAACGTCTGACCCCAACAATTGCAATTTCAAGCCCACTAAAAAGAGCATAAAAGCATATTAAAATTCCAATTACAATAATTTCAATAACAACAAAATCCATTCAAATTAGAGTAATTTTTTAGAAAGTTAAAGGATATTCAGAATCTCATTCTTGAAAATAAAGAAATTTGATCATTCAATCCACAAATTGTATTTTAGTTTATCTTACTACCAAGACAGGAATTTTAGACCTTTGAACAACACCATTTGCAATGCTACCCAGTATTAATTTATCAATCCCAGATCTTCCATGAGAGCCCATTACAATCATATCAGCTTTGGTGGATTTTGTAAATGAAAGTATTTGCTCAACTATTGAATCAGTTACAAAGATTTTTGTTGTCGTAGAGATTTTCTTCTTTTTAGAAATCAATTCTAATTTTGATGTTTCTTTAAGGATTTTTTCTCGATAGTTTTTTACATCTTTTTGATACAAATGTGAGAATTCTTTTCCATACCAACTCCCGTTAATCTTTTCAATACATGTGAGTAGAATTAATTTTGAGTTATATTTTTGTGCCAAATTTAGTGCCATGTCAAATGCATGTTTTGAATATATTGAACCATCATATGGAATAACAATTTTTTTGATTTTTCTGGTTATCATGATTAAGAGAATATTTTCTTACATAAAGGATTTGTCAACGGACGATTATTAAAATAAATTTTAAATTGAGATATAATAAGAATAAATTCCATTTCAATTTTTTTGACGATTATCTTTTGCTTCATCATGCAAGTCTTTTACCATAGAGATTAACAATTCAACCTCATGTTTTTCCAAATTCTCAATATCGCCAATTTTCTTAATTATCAATGACTTTGTTGAAGATTCAACAGTCTCGTGTTTCTTTAATCTAGATCCAATAAGTAAAGCACCTAGTGCAGAGATAAAAGTACCAATAATCGCAATTCCTACAAACATCAAAACAATTCCCATGACCCTTCCAAGTTCTGTAACTGGAACCACATCGCCATATCCCACGGTAGTAACAGTAGCAGAGGCCCACCAAAATGCATCAAGCAAATTTGTAATTTGGGCATCCTCATGAGGGGATTCTACTAAAAAAATCCCCATACCACTAATACCCACTACGGCAGCAGAGATCACAAAAAGTGAGATTAGAAGTTTCAATACCAATAATCCATCATCACACTACTAAAAAGCAAAATAAGATTTTCAACTTCGAGAACATCCGTCTTTTTATTATTACTGAATGCATGTCAAAAATCATGGTCATAAAGTCTTTCAAGCACCAAATTCCTCAAATTTCATACCTAGTTAAGAAAAAACTATGGGCACAGGTTCTTGTTGGGTTGTTTTTGGGATTATTGCTAGGATTAGTCCTAGGTCCAGAAGCAGGAATTGTAGATAAAGACACTAGTGGAATTATCACCACTTGGCTTTCTATTCCTGCACATTTATTCCTCAAAATCATTCAGATGATAATTGTTCCTCTAATTTTTGCATCCATTATTAGAGGTCTTTTGTCAGCAGGTAGTGTAGAGCAACTTCGAACTATGGGGATTTCTGTTGCGGCATTTTTTGTAATTACCACAGTTATTGCTTTAGGTATTGGTGTATTTGTAGCTACAACAATAGTCCCAGGAAATTTTGTTGATAGTGAAGCAATGCTATCAAGTTTAGAAATTGATGAGACAGAACAACTTGTAGAAAATATAGAATTTAATTTTCTTGACATTCCTCAACACATCATAGGTATTATCCCCAGCAATCCTTTGACATCCTTTATGTCTGGGGAAATGCTGAGCATCATCATTTTTGCATTATTTGTTGCAATTGCAATGATCTCTCTTCCTAAAAAAAAATCAGAGTCAATAACGGATTTGCTGGAATCAATTCAAGAAATTACCATGAAAGTAGTTTCGTGGGCAATGAGATTAGCACCACTTGCAGCATTTGGTTTGATGGCAGATATCGTATCAAAAGTTGGACTTGATGCACTTGTAGGACTTGGTGCATATATGGGAACTGTGGTTATCGGACTCTTCATAATGATGCTAGCATATATTGTAATTATCAAAGTATTTGCACGTAGACCAATAATATCCACATTGAAAATGATGAAAGATCCTCTTCTTCTTGCATTTTCGACATCAAGTTCAGCTGCTGTAATGCCTGTTTCATTAAAGACAGCAGAAGAAAAGATGAAAGTTAAACCCGCAGTATCTCAATTTGTAATTCCACTAGGTGCTACAATCAACATGAATGGTACTGCATTATATCAAATTGTTGCAGTGTTCTTCCTTGCACAACTTTTCAGTATTGAGTTGGGTGCAACGACAATCATTCTAATTGCAGTAACTGCACTTATGGCATCAATTGGCGCCCCTTCAGCTCCCGGTGCTGGCATTGTAATTTTATCATCCATCCTACTAGCTGCCGGGGTACCAGTAATTGGGATAGTTCTATTGTTAGGTGTTGATAGAATTTTAGATATGACGAGAACAATGGTAAACGTAAGCGGAGATCTTACGGCGTGTTTGGTTTTCAATAAGAGAATAAAGGCAGAACATATACCTAAAAGTTAATTCGAATTATTCTAAATCACGATTTTTTTGGTTCTACTAATAAATTCATTATATCATGATTTGAAATAATGCCAACTACTTTTTTCAAATCTTCGGGATCTACTACAGGTATCATTTCAAATGGGTAAGAATTCATCTTTTGAATTACTGAATAAAGATATTCACTAGGCAATACTGTAGGGACCTTTTCATACATTACATCACCAACAGTTGTGATATCACGAGTTTTTTTATGGGATTTGTCTATTTCACGTTTTGAGACAACCCCCACCAATTCATCACTATCATCAAAAACCAAGAAGGGTCTTTTGTCCAATGTATTATTTTTAAGAAAGTCTTTGATTGTAACATCCTTTGTTGTCTTTAGATATGCAGTGTTGATCACCATCATTGCAGTAACATCTGAAACCACTCTTCTAAAATAACCTGGAACCAACCCCATTTCAATAGTTCCAACTTTGAAAGTTGTTATTTTCTTTAGTTTACGCTGAAGTTCAACACTAGAAATTATCATAGTCATCAGTGTTCCAAGTACCAATAATGAGAACAAACTATTATTCAAAATATTAACTTGTAACAAAGACAGCATTAATGCCAAATCAACTGCTCCTTTAGACATGACACCATATGCAACAGTCGTTGCAGGTCGCATCTGTGCAATACGCACTGCAATGTAAGAGCCAAGGAATTTTACGCCAATCATTATTACAAGAAATCCAGCTATTACCCATAATTCTAAATCAAGAAACGCTGTACTGAAGTGAAGTCCTATTCCAGCAAAGAATATGGGAATAAAAATACCATACCCTACTGCATGTACATTTTTTGAAATTTCATGATAATCATCCCTATTCATTCTAGAGATTGCAATTCCTAAAAGTAATGCACCAATTGCACCATGAATTCCACTGACCTCTGCAAAATATGCAACTAACAGTATGACACCAATTACGACACCAAAATAAATTTGTGTTACTTGCAGATGTTTTTTTATGTAACGGAAAAAACGAGGTAAAATAAATACAGATACGAATCCTGCAACTGCAAAGAATATGATCATTTTTACAAATAGCCAGATAAACTCTGAAAATTCGGGTGTTTCACTTGTGCTGATTTGAATCATAATACTTGTTACAATGATTGCAATGAATTCAACAATTGCAGCTACAGTAAAAATCTCAAGACCAATTGTAGATTTTAATTTTCCAAGATCACTTAGAACTTTGGCAGTAACTCCCAGGCTAGAGGCAGCGATTACACTTGCAATAGCAAATGATTTTATAAAATCCATATCCAAAGCCATTCCAAAAATTCCAGCCACTATGAAAGGGATCAAAAATGCAGCTGCAGAGCCTGCAAAGATTCTACCTCGAATAACACGGAAGAGTCCTGCAAGATCAATTTCTTCAAGGCCAATTAAGAAAAACAGGAAAAATACTCCAATCGATATGAAAAGTTCAATTTCATCAATAGGTTGTACAAGTGCAAAAAGGGCAGGTCCAACAATTATTCCTGCAAGAACATTACCCAAAATAGTAGGCTGATTAATTCTATGCATAATTTCACCAAATAGTTTAGCAGCTAGGAGTAAGATTCCAATATACAAAATAGGCTCAAACGACAATTCTCAAACAGTTCTCCGGATTAATTTGAATATTAATGAAAAATTCCCTTACAAGTAGTTATGTTAAGGCATTTCAAGGAATTTGAGTTGAGAAACAACTAGATTTTAAAATATATTAAAAATTTAAGAGTTTTTTCTCATGAGCTTCTTTAAGTATTTTGAACAATTCCTCAACAGTGCATGTTCTAAATGATTCAGGAAGATCATCTAGGTTTAATTTTTCAATTTTTTTGGCTTTTCTTTTTACCACAAATTTAACTGGACCTGGTATTTGTTCACGATATATGGCATTGATAAAGTCAATTATTTCACATGTGGATTTTTCATCCATTGTCTATTGTCCCACCCTGACCATAAAGAACATGCATGGTATAGGTGTCAGTTACATCAGGATGATTTCTTAGTCGCTTTACTACCTGTTCAACACCGTTGGGATCAGTTGTGGAAACTTTAAGAAAAATATCATACTTTCCCCAGACACCATTAATTTCAATTATTTCTATTAATTGTTTTAGCTCAGAAATAATTGTGGATTCTTTACCCAATGTACAATTGATTAGAATGTATGCTTCCATACAGTAAATCATGTTTAAAGTAATTAAAGATAATGAGAAATCTATTTAAAAATTATAAATTCTGGATTAATTTGCAAAGTTTTTTCTTTAGAATAATTTTATTTTGATTTTATCCCCAACTGCAATAATTCGTTCAGATGGAATAATTACAGATTTAAATTTCGATTTTATCTCAAGGGACTCAAGTTTATTGGTCTCAGAATTTAGATTTATTTGAACTACACGACCAATATTCTTTCCATCAACATCTGCAACTTTGTCTCCAGGCTTTATTGGGATCGAGTTCAAGGTAAGCCCAGATTCAGCGAATTCCTCAAAATAATCCTGTGATAAAAAATATTCTTTTGAAAATCTTTTTTTGACCAAAATTCCAGACACTGAAAATTTTTGCCTATCAATCAAAATAGATTTTATTTTACCACAATTCTGACCTTTACTATCAAAAACAGTTTTCCCAATAAAGTCTTCAAGATAACAATTCTTTGTTAATTGGGTTTTTTGTTCAGTAATTTTTAAGCTCATAAAAAGAATTAGAAATTTTTGCTAATCAAAACGAAAATCAAAGAAAGTTGACATAAAACATACCGTGAGGTTCATTTTCGAATTTTTAGATAAATCAAAATGCCCTCTACAGAAGAGCCAACAACAACAACACCCAATCCAATTAACCATTCTTGAGTAAACCAACTATAATTAGTCATAATTAAAATTCCTACAAGAATTGCTATTACTATCACCAATGAAGAGATTATTAGATTTTTACTCATTGTCAGATTCTCTCTAAGAGTTTTTTCTTTTTCCTGTTAAATTCTTCTTTTGTAATAATTCCAAGCTCATTTAGTTTTGCGAGTCTTTCTAGGATCTCAAGACTGGGAGCACCATATTGAGTACCAAGTTTTATTCGTCCTACTATTGTCTCAAAGAAATTAAAAAATGCATTACTAATTTTCTTGTAAAATTTAGGACTATTTTTTTTAAATTCCAGACCTTGTTCAGAAGTTTTTTCTTTGATTTTGTGAGACCTACTTTTCAAAGATTCCCAATAAGGTTTTGATTTTATGAATTTAGCTCCACTAGAACTAACCTCGCTAATTTTTTCAATAGAGTCTTTTCCAAAATTCTTTGTATGCTCTAGTGCATCTGAATAATTTTTTTCCAGAGTATTTACAAATTTTTCTTGCTTTTTCTCGATAACTTTTTCATCAGTTTCAGATTTCTTGTTTTCAGTTTCCATATATTCTCAATATCTACATTAACAATGCAAATCGATTATTTTAACATCTTGATTCTTAGGAGATACTAATTTGTCAATAAGATCTTCAGACTATTCAGGCTCAAAAGTTTCATCTTCTTTCATCAAACTTTCCATAATATGGCCGTGAGATAGCTTTTGGAATACAAATACAGAATCGGCTATCAAAATTATTGCTATGGTAAGCCCGATTCCAGATATGATAAAGGGCAAAAATGGAAGTTCCACAATATCTGCAATGTAAGGTTGCATGATAGCTATAAGTATCAAAATAAAACCAATAAAGAAAATATTTCTCATTAATCTATGGAGTGGTTTCTCTTCGAGTCGTTGTGTGTCTGCAGGAATTAATTTGGTAGATAAAATATCAGATATACTTGTAACTAAATTTTCAATTTTACCAAGCATTGCAATTACAGGATAGATAATTAACAATATGCTAATAATTGTCAAAAGTATTTCAGGTTCAATAGGGAGGGGAATACCAAGTGTAGAAATAATTGTCACTATATCATCATTAAAGTAATCAATAATTGCAAGAATTGCTATTACAACCATCAGATTAACAAAAAATTTCAGCCCATGCTTTTTCAAAAGTATATTGAATTGGCTGTTATCATCAGGAGTATTCATCAAATTATTAAAAAATTTCCCAACAATGTGAATTGGGTTTAAAACATTCATTGGAATATGGCTTTTTTTATCTGCAAGTGTTGGCAATATTTTCAACAGTAATGGCATGCAGAGCATCGTAGCAAGAGTCACCAACATAGTAACTGGGTACAGAGTATCTCTAACGGAACCACTATCGACAGCCTGCTTTGCCATGATAAAGGAAAACTCACCTCTAGGAACCATTACAGACCCAATAGTCGAAGAACTAACAATGCCATGACCACCAATTGAAGATCCAAAGAAATTTCCAATAAATTTTCCAACAACGGCTAGAATAATTATGGGTATGGATATCAAGGCAACCTCAGGTATTGCCATAATGTTTACCAGCATTCCAATAGATACGAAGAATATTACACCAAAAAAGTCTCTTAATGGAAGAATTTTTTTCGTAATGCTTTCAGAATGTTTTGATGATGCGATAATCATTCCCATAATAAATGCGCCAATAGCTGAACTTTGACCTAGAAAATGTGCCAAAACTGCCAATCCAAAACCCAAAGCAAGAGCTGTGATAAACGGGCCTTCGGGAATATCCAATCCATGAATCTTCTCCAAAAGTTTTGGAATTAATTTAATTCCAAGAGCTAGCGCAATAACAAAAAATGTCAAACTTTGTAAAATCAAAACTCCAACACCGGTCAAATCGAGCGTAGCTCCTTCAGAGGCATTGCCTAAAATAACTAAAAGTAAAACTGCTGCAAGATCCTCAACAATCAAAATTGTAATAATAGTATCAAATTCTTTTGTTTTTACTAGCTTAAGATCCCTCATTATTCGTAAAGAGATAGCAGTACTGCTGATTGACAATATTCCTGCTAGGTAAAGAGATTCTAAATGGGACCAGCCAAATGAAAAGGCTCCAATGTATGCCAGAAAAAACATTATTGATAATTCAGTCATTCCAACTGTGATTGCTTTCATTCCAGCTTTTCGTAATTTTTGAAGACTGAATTCCAACCCTACAACAAAGAGAAGAATAATTATTCCTAGTTCAGCTAAAAGATTGATTAATTCAACATCATCAACAATTCCAAGTCCATAAGGTCCTGCAATCATTCCAATTAAGATAAAGCCGATAATAGTTGGGAATTTTATTTTTTTCATAATTCCTGCACCAACCATTCCTCCACCCAGCAGTAGGGCCAACAGTGCAAGAAATTCTGTAACTTCTACTGTCAAGAATCTTCTCCATCGAATTTTTTAAAAAATAGATTCAAGGTATTTTCAAATTGTTTATTTAGTTTCTCAAGATGTTTAGGATCCACTGTTAATTGTTCTTGATCAAACCAAGGCTCTGTTAGATACAAATCTCTATTCATTTCAACTTGAATCCAAGGTACAGGTTTGTTTCCATATGTCCTAGTAATATGACCTCCATGAAATGGATCATTTAGGGAAATGTCATCTCTATCAATTCCATAAGATTCAGATATACAGGAGGCCAATAACTCCATCATTTCTTGTGATGCTGTCTGACCATCATTATTAGATATGCAGAATTTTGGTCGTTTATTGTCCTTGGCATCAGGCGATATTCCAGGAGCAATTGCAGCCATAGAATGGCAATCCAAACACAACTGTAATTCTAATTCATCAAGACTTTTTTGTATGGAGTTATGATAAGGAAAATAATACATCTCCAACAGTAAGGTTCGAAGTGAATCATCAGGTTCTTTTCTCTCATGATAAATTGGTTTTTTGTAGCATGTTGAACTTTTTATGACACCATCAGGATTTTTTGGCGGTAAATCATCTGGTGCACGATTAAGATCAACGAACGCTCTTGCAATTTTTGATTTAATTACACGCTGAACTTTGTCACCCAAATCATACATTTCAATCACAAAAGGATCTGAATCATCAAAAAGATCTTTTTTAGTAATGGAGAGATGCCCATCAAGTTCTAGAGGTTTTCTGATGCCACCATGTGGAATTGATAATAAGACAGGTAATTTTTTTAATTTAATCCCTCTGCTGTTCCATCGCGTCTAACTTCTGCAACTCCTTGAAAGCCATCTTGTGTTTGCAGTTTCATTGTAGCATGTATTGCTCCATGATAAAATGAATATCGCTCTTTAATAGAAATTTCGTATCCCATGTCTTTTAGAAAATCAATAATTTCAGTTCTAAATCCTCCATCCTCTATGCTGACATTACCTCCAATGGAGCAATGAAAACGTGGTCGTATAATTGCCTGGTCCATTGGCAAATCCCCATCAATGATTCTTGAAAGAAACTGAGTTATAGTGGAAAAAATTCGTTGACTTCCAGGACTTCCCACCACCATCCAAAGTTTTGAATCATTAAAAACCAAGGCAGGTGAAACCGATGTCCAAGGAATTGCATTGGGCCTAATATAGTAAGGATGGTTCGGAGTCGTAAACTCAAATGCAGACATGTAATTGTTATAGAGAAATCCCATACCTTCTGCGGCAGCCTTTGAGCCATATGCTAATTCAACAGATTGTGTGATTCCTACTGCATTACCATCATTATCCATAGTTGAAAGATGTGTAGTATCTTCTCCTCCAAAATCAGGATCAATCATAGGCAGTGTTGCATCCATAGAATTATGGATAGAGTCTGCCATCTGTTTTGCAAAAGTTCTTTGCAAGTGTAATTTATCTTGAATTTGATCATATGTATGTCGATTAAATGGACGTTGTACTCTATGCAAAAACGCTTTTCTAAATGTTTCAGCAACAAAATGATACGAGCTAGGTTTTGAGCTACGAAGAAACTTGGATGGTAAGTGATTAAGCATCATCAAGGTAAGAAGCAATGTCCTCCCAGCTGCAGGCGGAGGCAATGTAGATACAGTCACATGTCGATATTTTCTACTAATTGGTTTTCTAATTAGTGGTTCTGGAATGAATGCTAAATCCTCTTCACGAATTAATCCATGAGTTTTTTTTCATATCTTCATCAATTTTTTTAGCAATGTTGCCCTGGTAGAATACACGATACCCATATTCAGAAATAGCAGTAAGTGTTTGAGCCAGATCATCTTGTACAAATCTATCTCCAACAGCATATGGGACTAGACCATCCTTTAGGAAATATTTTGCACCAGATTTTGATTTAATTGAAAGAAAATTTTCCAATTCTCTTTCTTGCAAAGAGTTCTGTAGTTGAGTAATTTTGTATCCTTTTTTTGCTATGTGAATTGAAGGTGCAATAATCTTTTGCCATTCCAGTGTGCCATATCGTTCATGCAAAAATCCAACTAGAGCAAGAGTACTAGGCACAGTAGTTGCCTTGTATCCAAGTTTACGATTTTTTGTTTTTGTGTAAATTGAGGAATGTGCCATAGATGGAGAACGACTAGAGCCATCTATCGCAAATGATTTTCCATTATAATGAATAATAGCCATAGATTGCCCACCAATTCCTGAAGCCTGTGGTTCACACACGCCTAATGCAATGGCAGTAGCACATGCAGCATCAATTGCATTGCCACCTTTCTTGAGCATTTCAACACCAGCTTTTGTCGCATCAGGGAATGCTGATGAAACCATCCCCTTTTTTGCAATAGACGATTTTTTGTTTGGTGTTGGTTTGAATGAATTTTCTATTTGTTCTAATTTCAATTTTGCAGCTCTTCCTTGGATAAAATGTATATCAAATTATTCAATTATTCAAGATTTAAAATATCACCATACCTATAAACCTAATTTTTAACGATCATGTAAATTGAAAAAATCTTAAAAATAGATCTCTAACAATTTAACAATTATAAAAATAGGTATTTTTGCCTAAAAATATTTCACTGCTCTAGTATAAGACATAGTAAATCTCAAAAAAATTCATAATGGCACAAACTAAAGCACAAAGAAGTGCAGCTGCAGTTAAAGCTGCAAGAACTAGAAAAAGAAATGCAAAGTTAAAAGCAGAAGCTTCAGCAAAAACAGCTTCAAAAAGAAAGCGAACAGTAGCAGCTAAGAAGAAAGCTACTGTTGCACCAAAAAAACGTAGTGCACCAAAGAGAAAAACTGTAGCTAAAAAAGCAGCACCAAAAAGAAAAGCTGCTCCTAAACGCAGAGCCGCTCCAAAAAGGAAAACCGCTACAAAAACCAAAGGAAGAAAACGATAATCAAACATCAATCCTTTTCCAGATTAATTAAAACTAGAAAAGGACTTTAACGTGGAATCTTTTTTCCATCTTTTCCTTTTTTTAAAAATACAATAAAAGAAATAAAATGATTTGATTGCCTTATGATGTTAGAGATTATTGAGTAGTAGAGGCTTTTTTCTGAGACCACAACTGTTCATTTATTTCATGACATTTGCAATCAGATGATTTTCCTTTACAGTTTTTTTGATGTAGTGGTTTATCACATTTGTTACAATCAGGATCTCTCCAGCTCGCTTGATTTCCACAGTTTGAACATCTCATTTTTTATCTAATACCAATTTGTGTTCAACTATCTTTTAAACAAATCACTATTTGACTAAAAACTAAATTAAATCAATTAATGTCTCCACAATTAAACCAAACCGGGGAACATATCTTAAAAATTAATTTCAATTATTTATTTATGAAATTTTAAATAATTCTTTAGAATTTTTATACATAAAATTATCCCGAAACGGTTTTTTGATGTTTAGCTTAGCCACAAAATTCAGATATGAGTCCATAGAGCTGATTGGCCAGTCAGTCCCATACAAAAGGTATCTAGGCTCACCTGCATAGTTTATCAATTCTGCAACTTTTTCCTTTATCATTTTTTCAAAAAAGTGATCAAAAGAGCCTACAACTAATCCAGAAACATCGGCATAGACATTTTTATTTTTGTAAAGTACTTCTTGAGCATCCTGAATCCAAGGATTGCCTAAATGACACATTACAATCTTTAACTCAGGGTTATCAACGGCCACATCATCTAAATT
Source organism: Nitrosopumilus adriaticus (assembly GCF_000956175.1). Taxonomy (NCBI): domain Archaea; kingdom Thermoproteati; phylum Nitrososphaerota; class Nitrososphaeria; order Nitrosopumilales; family Nitrosopumilaceae; genus Nitrosopumilus; species Nitrosopumilus adriaticus. The sequence goes on along the minus strand of NZ_CP011070.1, from coordinate 921,167 downwards.
AAGAGGTCGTGCATATCTCAATTTTCCTTTTTCAGAATATGTATCGCCAGTATGAAACATTACTGGAATATCAAATTCGATACAAGTGTCATAGACTTTTTGATATCTTTCATCATAAGGGTAATAGTGCTCATATCCAGAATAAATTTTCATGGCTTTAATTTTTCCATCTTTAATCAATTGACTGTAATTTTTCAAATCATCATCAGTATGATTTTCGATTGTAAATCCAGCTGCAACACCTAGGTTATCATATTTTTTAATTGAATCAATAATTTGTTCGGTTGATGGTCTTTGAGGGTTATTTTTGTATGATGATAAAATTATTGCATAATCAACATTGTTGTTTGTCATTTCAGATTGAAGCATTTCCAATCTGTCTTCCAGTAGTGGAACATTTTGAGTAAGTTCATACTGGTTTACATGAACATGGCAATCAATTATCATGATTTTTCTTTAAAGTGTGGATTTTTCCATTCAATAAAAGTTGCATAGTTGAGTGATCTTGGATCCTTCATATAATTAGGTAGTATTTTGACAAATTTGAAATGGTTTCTTAGCTGAAATGACAAAACAGGTTCTTTAATTTCACGACGTTTTACCTTGACAACATAATCAATTGGGGAGAATTCTTTTGAATACTCACAATAATTAAACAATCTACCACCTGCAATAATTCGACGTAAATTTAGTTTAATTGCTAATTCTTGCCTTGCAGTATACAGTTTTGTTGCAACACCCAACCTTCTATGATCGGGATGAGATGAAACATCTGCACCATACAATGTATCTCCTTTAGGATTATGATTTTTGAAAAAACTATCACCACAAGCTTCTTTCCAGGAATGTTCTTTATACTCGGGTTCCAGAGAAATTATCAAACTGCTACAAGAGCCAATAATTTTTTCATTATATTCTGCTACAAATTGACCCTGAGGAAATATCTGCAAGTGTGCTTTTAGCTGTTCTGGTTTCCAGTAGACTCCTTCTGCTGCCATATAAGGAAACGCTGCCTTTTGTAATTGAACGACTTTTTTAATATCCTCAAGAGTCATGTTCCTAATTTTGATAGGACTGTGTCGGGATTGAATTGGCATTTCTAATTTGTTTCCTTAATGTTATTGATTTGAAAAAATACGTTTAGAAATGGATTTTTGAAAAATGATTTTTTTGAAAAGTATGGGTAAAAATTTCACATTCATGTTTGATCATTTTAATCCATAATTTTCATTTTTTTCTTTTTTCTTTGATCCTTTTCTTTAGAAGAGGCTTTTACGGAATAGTCATATTCAGGATATAGTTTTTCAAAACGCTGTTCCAAGCCCCCTTGACTTTCATCATAGTTTGAAAATTCCAATTCGTCCACAAATTTTCCTAGCTATGCCAAACTGAATCTTTTTCTTTACAAAGATCTGAACAATAGTCTGAAGATTGTTCTAATTTACCTCCACAATAATTGCAATGAATGGCAGGATCATAGATTTTTTTATCCTCTGTTGGTTCTTGATAATCTAGCATTTGTGTTGATTATGCAAATATTGTTAATAAAATAATATAGAATTGATTTCATTTTAGATTAAGTCAACCCTGAAGAGAACAATATTGCAATTAATTCAAAATAGTTGGTAAGAAATTATCAAAATTTTGGCTTTACAAAATTGATTAAAGCAAATCAATGTTTATTTATCGAAATAACTACTTTTTATAAACTTCATTCATGGAACATAGTAAAAAGTTGGGAATTTACATTCAAGTCAAGAAATTTGTTAACAATAATAAACTTCATCTGTAATAGAATCTTTTTTTGTTATTTCTTATAGTTATTCTAAAACTTGTTCTAGAATCGTAATTTGGATATTAGCAACATTGTTTGCATGAAGCTGTGTCACATACGTCCTACACACATTTTCAGGAATGTCTTTGTTTGTACCTACTTGTATTGATTCAATGGCAGATTTGACTAGGACTTTGGCTTTGTCTATTTTTTTATCGCCTGCACACACATTGAATTTTACATCATACTTTCCCTCACCTATCTTTGTCGTGGACAGAATCTTTACGCTTGGCTCATAGGATAATTTTGGTTTTGATTCTTTTGCTTTCTGCTCGAATTCAATAAATTTTGCATTTAATTGTTCTAACCTGTCACCACCCTGATAATTCCAGATAGGATCTTGGTAGAGTTTTACACAGATGTTAATATAATTCACATGTTCGTATTTTGCAATGAATTGAGCTTTACCGATATTTTTGTATGATTGATATAATGTGGAGCATTGGTTAATCCTAGGTTTTGTCACACTAACTTCATTTGAAGTAATAGTAGGATCAAGTACTGTGTTTTTTTCTGCCTCATCTAAAAATAAAATTTTGTTATTAATTAAATATCTAAGTGATTCCAAATATTCTTTCTCAGATATTTTATCCTGACCATACCAAAGAGCTGTATTTTTTATCCATCCAGGAATAATAGATTCGGCATAAGTAAAAGATACACCGAGAGTTAAGACTAACAGTAAAGGGATTACAAGAAATAGTTTATTCATCATATTTGTTAAGATTCAAAGTTAAATAAACATAATTCAAGAATTATTGCCCTGTTGCCACAGAGTAACTTACAGTGAATGGGGTTTCATTCATGGTATGAAGAGCTATCGCATTTGCAGTAACTTGCCAAGTTCCCATTGAAGTATCTCTATCAATAAAGCTTAATGCATAAACAGTCTTCCCGTCAGGAGACCATGTAGCTTGTCCACTAGTTTTCACTCCAGGTTGTAATGGACCATGTAGTGCAATGAGTTGTACATTTTCAGATGCAGAAAATCCCACAGTTCCAAAGTATGCTGGAATACGTGGAGGTAAAATAATTGCAAGTTGATGATTTTCATGTCCCAAACCAGGATCTTGTGTAGATGTGATTGTTTCACTTTTTACCGTATCAGAAAGAGTTCGCTCCCTATATGCCAGGGTGTAAGATATTGAGAATGGATCTTCATTCATTGTGTGTGCTGCTAAAGCATTTCCTGTAAAGTGCCACGTTCCTGCCATATTATTTACTGGAACAAAGGTTAAAGCATATTTTGTTTCTCCATCAGGAGTCCAAATTGCTTGTCCCTTATCTTCTCCAGGCTTTAGCGGTCCATGAAGCACAACTAATTGAACATCCTCAGATGCAGAATATGTCAACATTCCACGATATACTTTCTCAGAGGGTGGAAGAATTATAGCCAGTTGATGATTTTCATGTCCAATGCCAGGATCTTGTGTAGATGTGATTGTTCCAGTCTTTATTGTTCTTGGAGGTAACGATAATTCTTCATATCTTGATTGTTCAGACATTGCTTTGTCTGCAAGTTTCTGTTTTTCAGAATCTTTTTTTTCGGTTTTAACTTGTTCTTTCTTTACTTCTTTCTTTACTTCTTTCTTTACTTCTTTCTTCTTTGTTTCTTCTTTAACTTCAGAACATAGTTTATCTCCACATACAATTCCTTTAGTTGCAGAACCATATTGTGAAGTTGGGACTCCTTGTCCCTTTAATGCTTCAGCTGATTGGACCATATTCAATGGTATTGCCATTGCACCAAGTAATAATATAGAAACAGTGAAAAAGACTGTAAAAAATAATTTATTATTCATCACATACCCTTATTTTCATTTTATTTAAATGAGATATGAATTGATTATATGCCCAAATCTGGTAATTCTTGAAATTATGAATTAAAAAAATAAAAAAATTATTTTGTAAGTACTAGAGAGTAGCTTACAGTGAATGGGGTTTCATTCATGGTATGAAGTGCCAAAGCATTTCCTGAAAACACTGTAGAACCAGCTGCGTTTGATGGTACTAATACTAGTCCATAGTATGTTTCACCATCTGGAGTCCAATAGGGCATTGTAGTCAGGTCGCCTTTACTCATCGGTCCAATCAAGGTTACAATTTGCACAGGCTCTGATGCATCATATGTTAGATGTCCAGAATATGTTTTGCCACTACTTGGTCCCAATATTATTGCAAGTTGGTGTGTTTCATGTCCAATACCAGGATCCTGCTGTGATGTTATTGTTCCTCTAATTACTTTTTCACTTACTGGATTTTCAGTGTATGTAACAGAATATGTCACAGTGAATGGTTCAGAGTTTTTTGTATGAAGTGCAACTGCATTTCCTGTAAACTGCCAAACACCTGAAGAAGTTTCTTTATCAATAAAGGTCAAGCCGAACATTGTTTTTCCATCCATTGTCCATGTTGGTTGTCCCTTTGCCATTCCAGCTTTGAGTGGACCATGTAATGCTACAAGCTGAACGTTTTCAGTTGCAGTGTAGGTTAGATGTCCACGATATGTGTTTTCACTGGGAGGTAGAATTATTGCAAGTTGATGTCCTTCATGTCCTTGACCTGGATCTTGGACTGATGTGATTACACCTGTAACGGTTTTTGGAACTTTGAGTGAAGCTGTTTCTTTAGATTTCTCCATTGTTTCAGCCTTTGCGTCTTTCTTTGGTACTTCTTTAGCTTTTTCAGCAGATTCTGATTTCTTTTCAGATTTTACCTCTTCTTTCTTTTTTGCCTCAGTTTTTACTTCTGGAGCAGGTTCAGAACAGAGTCTATCACCACAAACCTTCTTTGAATTAATTGCACTGGCTGAATTTCCTTTGCTTTTTAGGGCTTCAGCTGATTCAATCAATCCCATTGGGGTTGCAATTGTACCTGTAAGTAAAACAGCAACTGTGAAAATTGCTAAGAGTATTGTTTTAGTCATTAAATCCAGATTATTTCATGATTATAATAAAGGTGATGGATATGACCTAGAACTGAATTAAATCAATTTGTATCAATATCTTAAGTAATTAAAAATATCAAAACTTGATGTACCTTACAAAATTTAATTTCATTAACAAAGTTTTTAGAGTTTGAGTATCTGATTAATGTGAATATTTTGAAAACAATCCATATACTATTTCTTCTATTTTTTATCCCGTTCATCCCTATAGTCCATGGAGACTTTGATGGAAATATTGCAGAGTTTCCAATAACATTTGTCACAATTGGTGGGATACCCATTGATGATGATCTAATCGCTCCTTTTACAGATATTGAAAATATTACTAGTCAATTTGGAATAGAAGTATCCTTTACAGAATTAATTGCGTATTCGATTGGGATGGTAGTTTATGGAATTTTTATTTGGAATTTTTACAGATTTATTGCTAGACGAGAAATGATTCCATTAGGTCTGAAAAAATATCAGACTGATGGGAAAAAAGCAACATCAATTATTGCATACGTTTTCAAATACATCATAGTTTTTCCATTGGTAGTTTTAGTTTGGTTTATCGTCTATTCCACATTTTTGTTCTTCATGGCACCAGATATTCCGAAAGAGCATGTTTTTCTCATTGTAATATCACTTGTAGTAACCGTCAGAATTTCAGCATATTACAAAGAAGATCTTGCAAAAGACTTTGCAAAATTAATCCCATTTGCACTATTAGGTATTTTCCTTACAAGCAACATTTTCTTTACACCTGATGACATTATTGATAGAGCATATGGTTTTATTCCATTTTTAGGTAATATCGTAGGATTTGTAATATACGCAATAATTGTAGAAGCTATTTTACGAGTCTTGTTTTTGGTGAAAAGAAAATTACTACCTGTTGCAGAAGAAAAACTAGAAGATCAAATCGAAGATCAGATTGATGAAAAAATCAAAGTCCATGTAGAAAAAATTGAAGCAAAGCAAGAGAATCTTGAGAAGAAAATAGTTGAAGAGACAGATGAGATTGAAAAGAAGATAGAGAAAGAGACAGATGAGATTGAAAAGAAGATAGAGAAAGAGAATAGTTCAAACAAGGAAGAAAATAAGAAATAGTTACTCCCCAATCAAAAAAAAGATTATATTTTTGTAGAGATGTAACTCTAAATTTTTTTAATAAAATTTTAGTATTGATTATATTTTATTTTTCTGAGATGTCTTTTCCACAGTGAGGACATGTATTGTTTTTTTGCTCTCTTTTATGCCTTAATTCTTCTGTAAATGCAGAGGCCATGATTCCAGTAGGAATTGCATAAACTGCAATCCCAATAACAGCTACACCTGCAGCAATTAATTTACCAGGTACTGTGACAGGATATACATCGCCATAACCAATTGTTGTAAGAGTGACTATTCCCCACCACATAGATGCAGGTATGCTAGAGAAGACCTCAGGCTGTGCCTCATGCTCTGCATGATACATCAAACTAGATGCAAAAATCAACACAATAAAGAGAATAAAGAAGGCTACTGCCAAATCACCTGCTTTTGATTTAAATACTATTCCAAGAGTTTGCATTGGTTCAGAATATCTCGATAGTTTGAATAATCGAAATAGTCTCAAAAGTCGAATTATTCTAATGAATCTAGTATCAGTAACAACGAATGGTAAGAAGAATGGCAATATTGCAGCTAAATCAACTAGCATCATAGGTGAAACAAGCAACCGAGCTAACCCAAATTTAGAATTATTATATTTTGGATTTAATTTGTAAACAAGAATTCTTCCAACATATTCAACAGTAAAAACTATTACAGAAAAAACTTCAAAGGGTGTAAACAGATAACCATATTCATCTAAAACAGATTCTTCAGTTTCAACAATTACAACTAGCACGTTAACAGCAATTAAAGTAATAATAAAAATTTGGAAACTCTTTGTAATTTTATCATTAGTAGTACCCTCTAAAATTTCATATACTCTCTGAATTGTTTTGTTAGTCACGTGAGACATCCATTGTTTAGATTATGTAGTTTTAAACAGTTCCATTAGAATTGAGGCAAATGAATAAAATAATAAAAGAATCTATGATAAAATACAAAAGGTCATCACGAAATTATTTTAGATGTTTTATGACTTAGAGCCATTTCTTTCGTTTAAACCACGCTATCATTATTCCAGTAATTATAGCCATAGCAGTCAACATTGCAAAATAACTGTACTCCCATTGTAATTCTGGAACATAGATAAAATTAGTTCCATAGATTCCAGCGATGAATGTTATTGGAATAAAAATAGCTGCAATAATAGTAAGTGTCTTCATCACCTCATTCATTCGATTACTAACACTTGACAGATAGGTATCTAACATACCCCCAATTACATCTCGTAGTCCCTCGATAGTATCAATTACTTGAATTACATGATTATATACATCTCGCAAATAAGTTCGAGTGTTATCTGAAATGAGTATAGTGGAATCACGTCCTAGAAAATCAACAATTTCACGTGCAGGCCAGATGGATTTTCTCAGAGATATCATTCTGCGCTTTAATGTTTGAATTGTTTGCATGGTTTCAGCAGTAGGGTTTTTCATTAATTCTTCTTCCAATTCTTCTGTAATGTCGCCTATTTTTTCTATAACTAGGAAATAACTATCAATTATGGCATCAATAATTGCATATGCTAGATAGTCACTCTTTTGATTCCTAATTGTGCCTGTTTTATTTCGAATTCGCTTTCTTATTTGATCAAAAAAATCAGCCTCGATTTCTTGAAAAGTCACCACATGATCTTTTGCTATAATTATTGAGATTTGTTCCAATTCAAGTTTTCCTGTTTCAGAAATATAATGAGGCATCTTTAGCATTACCATGATATATTTATCTGAAACTTCAATTGAAGGTCTCAATTCTGTATTCATAATGTTAGCTTGATGAAGAGGATGAATTTCAAAACTATTTCCAAAAGCTTCGATAATTTTTGGATCATGTATGCCAATAACATTAATCCATGAAACGTTTGGTTTGTCCTTGGACTCTAAACACTCTTCAATTTTTACATCACTTTTTTCAATAATTTCTTGATTATCATATTCTATCATGTCAATTCGAGTATTTTCTACTCTTTGTTGGCCAACATGAATGAGTGCACCAGGACTTTGACCAATGGTGTCAACCAAAGATACTTTTTGAGTTGCTGTTTTGTTTAGTATTTTTGAAATTTTGGTAATATCTTGCAGTCCAATATCTTTTGTAATCTCTTTTACTTTTGATGTCTTACCTGCAACTCCAACAATAATGAATCCTGCAATTATTGAAAAAATAATACTTATTCCTAATGGAGTAAAATCTCCAACAATTGCTGCCTGATAAATTGCCTCAACATCAGTTGCAGTTCCTGCTTTAGCAAATAATCCAATAACAGAATCAAGTAAGAAAAATAAGAATGAGATTAAAGCACCAATAATAATTGCTGTAACTATTGTAATTCTAGGAGGGACTTCAATATTTTTTTCTCCTTTGTATGGAGACAGGTATTTTTTGTATCGAATAATCATTAATGCCATAACAGTAATGATGATTGTAGAAATTATCCACCATGCAACAAGCCACGGGCCCTGTTGAGAATCAATCTGCTCGACTCCAGAAATAAGATCTTGAATATTTCCAGTCAAAGGTAATGAAAGAAGCGATGTAGCTATTCCAATTACAATCTGATACAAAAAGGCAAACGTAAAACCATAAACAAGTCGATTAACAATAATTCCAATCTTTTCTCTCATTTTCTACCCACCAATTTGATTAGAGATCAGTATATTCTAATTGGTGTTGGTTTATTTTTTATGACCTCTTTATTTTGATAATAATTAAAGACCCAACATCACACCATAGAGTTTGGTTCTAGTCTCCAACAGTTCTTTTCGCAAATCACTTATATCCAAAGCTAATTGTGCTGCTGCTTCTTCACCAGTTGAATCAAGTTGTTTTGAGACTAATACTCCTAAGCTTTTTCTTTTTTCACCTAGTTGAAGTTGTAGTTCATCAACGTGTTTTTCAAGGGAAGAAATTTGTGTTGAAATACTTGAATTTTCACTAATACTGACAATTATTGTATCTGAATCTACTGCATTAATTTTACCAATGCCAACTTGACATGATTCAGGGATAATTCTATCAATAAGTTTCACATCAACTGAATCAGAATCAGAGTCTACTGTAATTACTGGCACACGTATAGGTTCCATACCCGAACACGCTTCAAAGACGACGTTAAATCTTTTTAAATCAGGATTGCTGGAAACTGGCACTACAACAGATTCAGATACAGATATGAGATTAGTCGTCATTCCAGTAAGAGGTTGTCCAGTTATGGATTTAGGAAAATCAATTTTTGATACTTTGACATTTGGAGGAACATACAAGGCTACCAAATATCTTCTTAGTTGATCTTGAACATCATTGAGTTCTTTTTTAAGTGAGATAATGTTGTTAATTGTTTCAGGATTTGGGTTTTCTTCTGTTTTTGGAAGAGTTTGTTTTAGAGTTTTTATTTGAGATTTTAAATCAGCAACTTTAGTTTCTAGAGAAGAAATTTTTTCAGATATTCCACCTTTATTCAATAATTTTGCAGTTATAGATTCAGGATTTGCAGCTTTTATTAGAACAGATGAAGTATAGCAAGAGTTTGCATTAATCATACTTCCAAGTTTTACTTGTTTAGTCTCACTATCAGATGTCACATAAATTTCAGGTGTACGAATTACTTTATCATTAGCACATGCATCAAAAATAAATGCATATCCTGAAATGCTAGTTGAAGTAGCAGATGTTTTAGAAGGAGATAATTGTTTCACAGTAAACAGTTTATTTATTGTTCCAGCAGCCTGTCCTTTAGTAACTTTTTTTGTTTTAATTTCTTCAAGATTTTGGTCGGTGAGTTTTTTAGCCCATCCCATTTGAGATAATTTCTCAGCAGATTCAGGTTTTACACAAGACACATTTCCAGAAGATGCTTTTGTTATCTTGACTAGGCCTTCAGCGCAGATAATTTGTTCTGCAGTGTAATCGAGTTTCATCTGTTGTTTTGGAGGAATGACATCAGCAAAAGATTGAGACACTAAAGGACTTGAAAATAGTATGGCAACTAGAAATAATACGAATAAACCTGTTAATTTCACAAGACTTCTTTGTTATTCAACTATAAAAACCAGTTACGAATTGCACATGTTTAGAATTTAATCAATTAGAATCTCTACGGTCCAGTCCCAGATACTGTAGAAACTTGTTAGCCTCAACCAAGGAATGTTTTTTTATTTTTACACGGTCTTCTTTGCTGATTGATTTTGATACTAGGTGAAGCATCTCATCCATTAACCTAATTCCGCCCTGGGCACCTTTTCTTAACCCTAATTGATACAATATGGGAAGATTTGCTATATTTGATGGTACTTTGAGATTGATTTCAGGTAGATTTGGGTATTTTTTATCAGGATATTCAATGTCAATAAATTTGTCAACTACTTTTGAAAGAACGTCATCAAGATTCTCGCTTAAATTGCGCTCTAGTTTTGTGTTCTTTTCTTTTCTTGCCATCATGATAATTCGCTTAATTTTCAGAAGAGCCTGATTGGATTCTACAGAATCAAAATCTTTTGTAGTAAGATCTACATCATAATCTTTCATGAAGGCAGAAATGATAAAAGATAATGCTTCTTTTCTACATGATGATTTTGTTGTTCCAAATGGGCAGTTGTCACAATTTGTGGTAAAGTATCTTATTCCACGTTGACCAAAACTAGATAAGACAATTTTATCCTGATCACGTAGTTTTGAAATTGTTCTTGATACAAGTCCTTCATCAATCATTAAAGCTTGAGAAATTTCCTGGTTAGAGTAAGAGCCTTCATCAATCAATGCAAGAATTTCTTTTTCTAATTCACCAGGAGATCTTCTAGAGGGTTCTTCAATAGCATCAGCTAAATAATGAGACACAAGTTTGTCTCCAAGTTGATGTTTAATTGTAAATGCAGTTCCATCAAATTCTGCATCCAAGCCAGATAATGTTTCAGATTTTAGTATTTTATTTAGAACCTTTTCCAAATTATTAATTTTAAATTCTTTTAGTAATTTAGACAAGGTATCAATTGTGATTTTAGTATTTCCAGATACAAATTGATTATACAGTGCCCACCGAACTTTTCTTTCATCACTTCGTTCAATCAAACGAAGTAAACTACAAAAATCATCAATTTCATCCCATTTAATTTCTGAAAGATCTTCATCAGAATTTTTAATCATAAGTGTTTTATCAAGATTCTTTAGAAATTCTTCAAATTGTTTTTTTGTTTGAGTCTTTGCTGTTTTGGTTTGTTTTATTTTGCTACTTTTAGGAATTGTCCCATACAAAATCTCTTTTGATAGAGATGAATCAGTTCGAAATGGTTTTGTCTCATATTTTAAAAATTCAAAAAATTCCAGCGTCTTACCAGTGATTGAATTTGGCTGAAAAATTTTTAATCCTAACAGAACAGAATTGGAAAGACCCACACAGTAGTAAAATTACTTGATTATATATGCTTATGAAGTCAACCACATGACTAATTCTTAGAGGAGTGCAGCTAGATTAGAATTATCAAAATAAAATCAAAAATTCACTCCCTTAATAGAAAACCAGAACAAACAAACACATAGCAGAAATTCCATTTCCACATCAATATATTCAGAATTTTAAGATAGTTATGAAGGAACTCTGGCAAAAATTTGTTACTCAAAAAAGAGTAGGGTGCAATGGTTCGTAAGAAAAGGAGAAAACTTTTCAACGGAGATGATGATGAATAATCCTAAAATTAGAGTAGCAAATCCACATCAATATGGCATTATTATCACCTGAGGATATCACAAAATTAGATAACGCCTGTGATGAATTATCAAAAGATGAGAACGTAAGGCATGTAGGAGTGATAAATGAATTAGGAAGATTAGTTGCGGGCGGATTCAAAAAAGGAAAAACACCTCTCATAGAAGAAGAAAAAATTTCAATGACATACATGCAGATGCAGTTAGACTTTAAGATGAGAAAAGAGCTAGATGATGTATTAGGACCAATTGACTATATTGCATCAAGAAGAACAAAACAACTAATCATCAGTGTTCCAATTGGAGATAATTTGGTACTAATATCTGCAGATCCTAATGCAGATGACAAAAAAATTATCAAAAGAGCTGAAGAGTTGTTCGATGACATTAAAATTACAACAGTTTAAAATCTCAGATTAATTGTAAATTTATCAATACAAATAAAACTTATATGTAATTATTTAATTTTCAATTACCATCATATCCAGTTTGATTGGAGGACTCAAAGCTACAGGATTGCTAAGAGTTTGCCAAACAAAAATTGTTGCAGTGTATTTTCCAGAACTGTCAGGAATCCAAGATACAGAGGGGGAAAATGATTGACCCTCTAACAAAGTTCCAGTGATCCATGATAGGGATTCCACAGAGTTTGTAGAGTTATTAATTTGAACCAGATAGGTAAAAGGTTGGTTTGCAATATTTTTGTTTAATAGATTTGCAGTGATTTGGACTTGTTGATCAACATAAACATCATTTAGCACATTTCCAAAAGAATCAACAGTTCTAGGATTGGATATTGGAATACGCTCTAAAGGAGGAATGATTGGACCCACATATGCAGTTGCTGAAATCTTTAGCTCATCTGCAGTAGAATATGGTTTTGGCAACGTATGGTCCTCATACTTTGCTGTAATGGTATCCCCATCAGATACTCGAAGTTTATTTCCAGAAGATTGGTCCTTACTGGTCAATATGACTTGTCCTTCAAATATACCAGTTGCAGGCCCTGTTTCAATTACTGTAAGATCTATCCCACCAAGATCGGAATCAGACCACACATCAATTGTAAATGTATTTACTGTTTCAGGATTTAGATTCATGTCTGGATCAATAACCCTAATCACACCAATACCATTAGATGAGGTTACACCCTGAATCCATTCTACAGCACCAATATTCCATCTAATCAGAGCTGAGGAGGTTGTTGTTTCTCGGTCATTGAATTTGAATGACACAGTTAGCCCATCATCATGTTTAGATTCTAAAAATCCATTTGTCGGCCCCCCTTTACTTTTAGGTTCTGTTCTAGGCATTGTATCAATGCCGTCTATATCGCCAGTTCTAGGATTACCATCAGCATCATGCTTGAATCCTGTAAGTATGACTTCGCCTGTAAATATTCCAGTATCAGTACCAGTCTCTACAAGTTTGTATTGTGAAAGCTTGTTTGATCTAGTAGATATCTTGATTTCATTTTTTTCATTTTGACCTATTGGATCAATTTTGTATTCATCAAAATTATGATCAGGTGCAACAATTGTAATGTAGACTTTTTCTGTCCAAGAGTATACTTTCTTATCTAGTGTAATCAAGGATTGTAAATTAGAAGTATAGAATTTGAGTTCTACCTTCTGGTCTGTCTTACCTACAAAGTCAGAGCCAGAAGTGCCCCAATCAGTATACGTAATCTCAATTGTTTCATCTCTATCTACGGGTTTGTTATTAATTTCAGATGGAATTTTAAGAATGGTTTGGAATATTCCCGTAGAGTCGCCTGTTTCACGAAGACCAAATGGCTGTGAATCGAAAATTTTTCCATTTTTAGTAATTGCACCTCCAAGATTACCCATTGTCACCCTAGCATCATCGGAGTCCCATTCTAAAACATCAAGTGAATGTGTTTCAGCCTTTTTAGAGTCAAAATTAAGATCAGGATCAATCAAAGTCAGTATCACATCACGTCCAATAATGTATGAAGATTTATCGGACTGTAGAGAGCCTATCCTTAGATCAAATGCCGCAGAACCAGTTACTGTTCTTGGAGAACCAGATGCATCGGTTTGATCAGAGTATTCTACTGTAATCACATCGCCTTTCAAAATACAGTAATTCCCAGTAGAGGGAGATGCATCAAATCGTGACAGAACGCCAGTTTTAGTATTATCCAATTTTGTGAATGTGGTTGTAGGAGGACATTTTGTCGATGACGGTCCATCACTGTATCGCAGAGGGAGTTTAAACTGAAATATTCCAGAGCTTGGAGCAGTCTCCAAAATTGGACCTAGTTCTCTAGTAATTCCGCTTTTTGTATTCTTTCCAGTTGTGATGACTCCTTGTTTTGCTTCTTCACCGCCAGCTGTAGCCAAAAGCAAGCTAGATGTTCCGCGAGTAACCAAAACTTTTACTGGTCCGTTTGACCCAACAATGTTTTGTGAAATTGTATCTTCCCCATTTGGTGAGAGATTATAGTCTGCATCATGAATTTGAACATAAAGAATTGTGTCTTGGGGTCCTAGTTCTTCTCCAGAATCAATTGCCTTTGTATCACCATTTTTAGTAATTGCAGTTAGATGGAAAGGAAAGATAGAATGCCCATCAGGTCTTGTTGAGGAAGATTTTCCCGTATCAAAAAAGTCTGAAATAGAGCCCACAGGTACTGGATAGCTACTTCTATCCAGTTTTACCAAACCACTTGTTGCACCAACAGTTGCACTAGCACTGGTTACTGCAGCTTGACTAGATGTTCCTCGAAAATCATAGTATCTTGCACCAATGTCCACCCCTGTTGTAGATTTTACTATACCACCATCATTTCTTGAGCAGTACTGAGAGGGAATCTTAAATGATCCGACAAATTCCCCAGTTTTCCGTCCAGTTTCAACTAGAGTAAATCCAGTTGAAGCTAACCCGTCACTTCCAGAAATTGCAGAGCATGATTTACCATTAGAAGGGACTGTAGATTTTAACCAACGTTCATCATCAAATGTTATTTCCAATAGCTGTCCAAAAGGCTCATTTTTCATCATTCCCAAATTTGGCAGTCCGACTGTATCAGATGCCACATCATTGGGAAATTTTGATGGATCAACTACGGTATAGATATCAACAAGGTCTGAATCCACATTTAGATCCTTGTCAAGCAACGTCACACCAACTGTATCACCAGGCTTGAATGACTTTATTGACAAAATTACAATACCCATATGTGAAAGTACGTCTTGTTGGTCTGAGATTGCAGTTAGTACCCCATCAGAACCCAAGTCATTAAAATTAATTCTTGGAGCATCATTTCCTTTTAATTCATCAATTACAAGAAAGATGGGTTCGTCATCAATTGGATTGATTTTTTCATATGTTGCAGGATTAAAGATATTCAATTGGTTTAGCATGATATATTCCAGACTTCCCCTAAACTTTCCAGAGTCCTTTGTCAATTCCTCCATTTCGACACGTACAATTTGATTTGCAATTCGTTGTTGTTTTGTAAGACCATCATTTAGAATTCCATATGAAAAGAAATCAGCAACTATAGGCCTAGTTTCCATACCAATGTTTTGAATTGGAGTAAAAGTAAACATCAATCCAATTGGCTCATTTCCAGTGTAAGATTGAGAAAATAAATTTGAATGAAGGGTTTGAGGATTAGAAACTTGTTGTGTAGAATTTAGATTAATTAAATTTTGAAGTCGAGTATCAGATACAATCTTTATTGCAGATAAATTATTTACAGGATTTCCAGAAGAATCAAGAATGTCAGAAGACAATTCATTAACTAACAGATAAACATCGACATTCTGTATTGTATTGTTCAAAGAACGAATATCATAGTTAAACATGTTTAATCCTTTGAATTTTTTTGCAGGATCAAATGGATTGTTAATTGAACCATAAAGTTCCTTGATTGGAGTTTTAAGATCTATTACCAGTGCATTTGCATTGGTTGTTGTAGTCGGATCAATTCGTGCTCTGTCACTGAATTTTTCAACTGATGTGGTCGTAGTTGTTCCCAAAGTTGAGGAGGACAAAGTAAACTTGTTAGACACGGGAGTAAGAGTAAACCCTGAGAGAAAAGAAGATTTTATTTTTGTTGTATCGCCAACGCCGCTTTCACCCAAAGTAAATGGATCACCGGTACTCAGAGCAGGGATTGCCTTGTAGAAAGGATTAAACAAATCCAGATCCTCTTTTTCAAGATTATTTTTGTTTGAATCAGAATCAATCAAAATTACGGGCATCTCTTCACCAGAATTCCATTCAGTTCCTTTCAATGTTTCATCAAGTGATATGACACCCTTGCCAAATCCAATTAGCAGAGTTACAGGTTTTTTGTTGTATTCAATTGTTGCAGATGTTCCTCTTTGTGCATTTTGAGTTGTGATCAGGACAGAATCATTGTTTGGATCATAGGTAGTAAAAATTCCACTATTGGGAGATGTTTCAGTTATTGTTACTGGTTGTTTGCCAGCCCCAATTGAGCCAGCTGATGTTGAGATAAGGGAGATGTCAATTTCACCATCACCGTTTGTTGCAGAATTATCATTGTCTCTTATGGTAATGACATTTGCTTGTCCCTGAGTACTAGGATTAATTTTTAGAATTCCATTGTCTTTGAACATCATAGAGCTGAGATAAGGCACCAAATCAACAGCGCCGGATGTTCCATCAGAATCTACTTTTCCGGATTCTTCATAAAGTAAATAGTATGTAGATGGACTTGATGAAGTTCCAAATGACCATGAATCTTCATCAGTAGGATCAATGTTAAGCGTTAGATCTGTTATTTTTAGATTAACATCAGATGATCTTGGATAAGTTGACCTGTCTAATTCATGTTTGACTAGTTTTTCAGAAGTGTCAAAAGTTAGAGTAGTCTTTTGTGGTCCACCGCCCCTATTGTATTGAATTTCTATGTTTCCTCCTTTTGAAAAATCATAGAGTTGAATAAATGGCCACAGATCTTGAGAGGTCAATCCAATTTGTCCAAGTTTGACAATGCTGTTTCCAGGATTCATTGCCTTTGCTTGTCTTACAACATTCATCGAATTTTTTGTGTAGGGTGAAGACAAAGAACAATCTTGTGTGATTTGATTAGGAGGGTTAATGCCGTTTTCACCTCCAATGCCTGAACCACTTACAGGAATTGCAATGCCTTCAGTATCCGATACAGAAACTCCAAGGACAGAAGTATTTCTAGAACAGAAGGTTCCAAAGTCAAGTCCTTTTCCAGTAAGACCAACTGTGCTATCTGCAATCTGAGCTTGTCGCCTATCAGAAAAATAACCATACCAATTTCCATCTGTAGCCTGAGTCATTCGCAAATCTTTTCCATTAATTGTAACATCAGGTTCTCCCAGTCCTTTACCAGTATCAGAAATATTTTGATCACGTACTACAACTTCTATTACTTGTGGACCAGCAACACGGTTTTGAGATAAAGGATTTGAAGCTGAGACATAAAGATAGGATGTTTGTGCTTCAACATTAGAAAAACTAGCAAGGGAAATACTACCGCTTAGGATTAAAATAGAAAGAAATATTGAAAAAATTTTCTTATGTTGTATCATGTCGATATTTTGTCAGGTTTACTGATAAACATTGGGTATGAGTCATTACAGAATTTTGAATCATATGATCCAGTAAAAATTAAAAAATGCATCAGGAAGTTATTCTTCATTTTTTTCACTTGAATGATTCCAGTATTTCTGAATCAAATTTAATCGAATTATCTTTTTTCATATTTTTTGAAATGGCAGAAATCAGTTCTCGGATCAACTGTAATCATCCTCAACAAATATCCATGATAATCCCATTACATCCATTGCAGACGTGTTTTGCAGAGACAATATTTCAGGTCGAATTTTTTCTCTTTCTTTTACTGGTGTTTCTACCAGACTTGTTTTAGGCTCAGATTGCCCTTGTTTCAAAGTTAGACTTTGCATGTTAAATGATTTGAGAATAGTTATTATTTGACTATGCCCAACAACTTGTGGCATGCCTTCTAATGAACAGGGAACAGTCTACGGTAATCTTCACGCATACAAAATGTACACTAGACCTACGGCCCAAAGATTGTTTGGAGCTTACTCTTTTAGAAAAAAGCAGGGCACAAAGCATCACGAAAATGTACAAAGAATGTTAGAAATACTTGGACTAAATGGCACTCTTACCACATGGGGAATTGCAAAAACACATCTGGATGATTCAAGTGGAATCAGAACAAAGGAAAAAGAATACAGAAGACTTCTTCTAGGAAGAATGGCAAGAGGGAAACACACAATCGGATTATTAGAATCAGGTTTAGTAGTAAAAGATGGAAAGAGCCATGTCAAGGCACCTGCAGATCAATACAGATTATCTCTACACGGAATTTTATATTGTTTAGATGTTTTAGATTTGACAGATAAGCAAATTGATAAAATTGCTGAAAAATATTCAGATATTCTTCCAATGGTTTTTGGCAAATGGGAATATCTAAAATCAAACATAGGAAACGAGGTTTATAGACTAAAGAATTTGGCTGCAGGGTTATTCATGGATAACATCCAGATAGCAAAGATTTCAAATTTTCCTGTTTATGAATTAATGACATACTTGAATGTAAAATATCAAAATAATTTCGAGCAGATAGATGAAGAAGATTTGGCAAACCAAATATCATTTTGGTTTTACACTAATTTGCTTGTACCTGCAAGATTTAGAACATCATCAAAGCATTCATCATTGGAAATAAAGCAATGGAAGAAAATTATTCAAGAAGATAAAAACATAGCAAAATGGTATTACGGGTTTGTCAATGAAGCCATCAAGTTCTACAACACGAGATTTAGCAGATTAAAAAAATTAGAAAAAGTATAGTGCTAAAAATAGAGATTCTATTAATTATGCATACTTGAGAACAATCTCTTCGAGTTGCTCAAATGAGTAGGGTTTGTGGATTGTTCCAAGTAGAAACATGCTTTTTGCCTTCAAGTGTTTTTTTTCATCCATAGAAAAGGCAGTGATTAATACAACGTTTGCATCTGGATCAAATTGTTTTATTTTAAAAAATGCATCAAAACCATCCATTTTAGGCATCTTTATGTCCATAATTGTCAGATTTGGTGAGATTTCTTTGTATTTTGATACTGCATCCAGGCCATCTTCGGCCGTGACGACATCATAGCCCATACTCTTTACCATGTAAGACGTATTTTCCAATAGATCAATATCATCATCTACAAGCAGTATGGTTTTTTTCTGTGACACACATCAAACTAAAAAATCAGCATGATAAAACTTTCGGAAAAATCATTCATAGATTAATTCAACGATAAGGGTAGTGTAATGATAAAGCAGGTGGGATTGTTTTGAGCAGTAATAGTACCCTTATGTTGCTCAATGATATTTTTACATGTGGATAGACCCAAACCAGTTCCCTTTTGCTTTGAGGTCACAAGAGGCTGAAAAATATGAGACAAGACATCTTCAGGAATATCAGGTCCAGAATTTTGAATTTTAATAATTGCAGTTGAATTTTTTTGCTCGATAGTACAGGATATACTGCCATGATCTTTTCCTAATGCCTGAATTGCATTTAAGAATATATTAATAAAAACAATCTCTAATTTTTCAACATCGGCATTTATTTTAATTTCAGATTGAGGAATTACAAATGAAACATTATCAGGAATCTCAATAGAATTTTTTGCAGATTGTATCAATTCAGTGATTGAGATTAATTTTACATCTAATGGAGTCACTCGTACATAGTTTAGCACATCGTTAATTTGATGCGATATAGTATCAATGGAGCGATTCATTCGTTCAATGACACCATTTAATTCACCATCATGTTTTGAGTTTTTTTGTAAAATTTCAGCTGAACTTTTAACAGTTGCCAACGGGTTTTTTATGTTATGAGCCATACTTGCTGACACTTCTCCAATTGCTGCCAGTCTCTCATTTTTTAATTTGACATTTGCTTCGGCCAACTCTTTTTCTGTTCTAATTAATTTTTGCAAATTTTTTGCCATATCATCAAATGATTTTCCAATGGTGTTGATTTCATCAATTTTGGAAGGTTTGGTTTTAATTTTAAAATCACCTTTTGAAATCGAATCAGCAATAATTGCCAGTTGCTTTAGCGGAGAGGAGACATTGCTTGATATCAAAAATCCGCCAATAATTGATGCAATCATGCCTAAAATTGATACGCCAATTATGGAATTGCGCAAGCCTACAAATTCATTAACAATTGATGAGCTGTTTTGCTCAATTACAACAAACCATCCAAATCCCTCAAAAGTTCTATACCCAGTTGATTGTGCATAAGAGATCAAACGAAAGTCATCTATCTCGTCATCTAATTCAAAAAATCCAACATCATTTCCCTTTTGCAGGGTTGGGAAAAAGAACACAGGAGAGTTATTCAATGAGATTTCTTGATTTGCAAAAATTTGTGTACCGTCATTATCTAATAGCAAAACATCCCTGCCAGAAATGGTCAGAAGATCAGTTTCTTGAACAAAATCATTTAGCAATACATCAAGTGTCACTAAAAGTTTTAAAATTCCAATGAAATTCTCATCATCATCAAATATACTGTATGCAAATTCTATGGAATAGTTTTGATAGTTTTCATCAAATTTAATTTTCCCAACATATTTTCCTGTCTCTTTTGTTTGCTGCCACCATTCTTCATCACTTTGAGAATAGTCTGATGTCCCAGTTGCCAGTGCAACATTTGCCCCATATGCATTTGTAACAAATAGTTCTTCTACTACTTCATAACCATATTCATCTCGATAGAATTCAATAGTTTCCAAGAGATCTCTTGTCAGTGCAACATCTGAAATGCCTCCAATGAAAGGATTACTTTCGGTAAACTCTATCTCTTGCTCCTTTAGTTGCAAATATGCTTTGATATTTTCAATTCTTTCAAATTCTTTATTTGATTCAGTCAGTGTGGTTCGAATTAATTCAGTCTTTGTTAATTCCTGAAAATCAATTAACCTGTTTTCTATGTGTCTGTCTAAATTTTGAATTAAATTAAATGCAAATCCTTCATTTCTTGAACCCAACAATTCCTTGCTTTCCTGTACTGTCAAATCAAATGAAACCATTCCAGTTATTGTGAAAGTAAGTGATATTGCAAACATTACTGCAATTATTAGCAAAGAGATTTTCAAGAGATTAACTAGCCAGGATCAATTAGATATTAATTTAAACATCACTAATTTATGCAAAAAAAGGCATGCCACAGTAATTCCGCTATAGACAAATAGATTTTTGACTTTACTACTACATGGAAAAAAATAACCCAAACTAGAACAGCATCCAAGCAAGATTAGCAAAAATAGGGGTTCTAGGCATGCCACAGTCCAAAATCTTTGGATAAATAACAATAATTTTGGATGTTTTTGGGATGGCTTGTTTGAAGGGCAAGGGCATGGTTTTAGGATTAATGTTAATGTCATCTATTATCATGCCAAATCTTTTGGCTGAAGCATTTGGGGAAAAGCCCACCATTACTGAAATTAGATGCAAAAATCATCTTTCCAACTATATTAAACTTGGAGAAGTTATGTACAAAGAGAGGTACAAAAATAACAGAATCATAGATAGTTGCATAAAGTTATTCAAAGATTCAAATTCTGAACTTTACTTTACCCCACCAATAATCAAAGTTTCTCAAAACAATAACATATCATTTGAACTGACATATAACAAATCAATTGGAGAGAAATATCATCTTTTAAAATACCATGTTTGCAATGAAGAGGAAAAATCAAAAAACAAAATATTATTCCAATCAAATTCTGAAAAATCTTTAATCATATTGCCAAAAAAACTATTGTCAAAACAGTGCGCTGACTTTTGGACAGAAATTTCATCGGGAAATGTTGATTCAATAAAATTATCCTGGGATAGCGGAAAGGAAAAATCACTCAAAGTCAGAAAAACATTCCAATGATACTATTTCAATACCAGAAACTAGTTTTACTATAGCATATGGCATGCCACAGCATGAAGGTAATTCTCATATAACAAAATTTACCAAATAAATTCATGAGTTCTTTGAGAGAAACAAGTGTTATCAAAAATCGTTACAATGATGAGAAACATATCCCCAACATTTCTCAAAACCAGTCCATAAATTCAAAGGATGACGTTATTCTCTCAAAGAGCATTTTTTATGCGTGTAGCAGATGTGATGGAGCACTTGTTCCAATATCAGTATGCATCTTTTGTAGGAGACCATCCTTACGTAGCTGCACTAATTGTAATATGATCATCGATACACGATATCATGAGTCATGTAAAATACTAATAACATTTGGGAATATGATTTCTAAAAAAAGTGTTGATTGATTAAATTTTTGAAAAAATAGAACATAAAATAAATTACTATCACCTATTGTAACGAATAATGAACATCACAAAATAGAACTGTTCCATTAGGCAACGTCTTGGCAGTAATGCAATGACCATCTTCTAATCCCTTACCACATACATAGCACTCTATTTTTGAAACAGATGTTTGTGATTTTGATAGACTTTGCATATTATGCATCATAGTCTGATTTACCCCCTGCATGGTAATTTTGATACGATCAAATATGATATAAAGGTACCGTACCATACGGTAATGTAATCATGCCTGAGAAATTAATAATTTTAAACAAAAACTACGACATCAAAACCCACTCATCAATTTAAATAATAAAGAACTGGAATTTTGTTTATGGGTGGACACCTTTGGAAATGCTCAAGCAAAAGTAATACCCCTAGATTTATCTGAAAACCAATTTCAAATTTATAATAAAATATCAAGAAACTATTCACATTCATTTCTCTTCGAGTCATTGACAGGACCAGAAGTTTTAGCTGAGACATCTGTGATGGGATTTGATCCAAAAATTATCCTTAAAGGGTATTCAGACAAGGTAGAGATAATTTCAGATGGTAAAACCCAAACCATTCAAACTACAGACCCGTTCTCAGAACTAAAAAAACTCTTAGGAAAATCAGATGATCAAAGTTATCGATATTTAGGCGGAGCAGTGGGCGTGGTAAACTATGATGCAATAAGATTAGTTGAAGACATTGCAGATTCGCACAATTCAAAACAACCACTAATGGAGTTTGGAATTTATGATGATGGCATACTCTATGATAATTTACACAAGAAATTATTCTATTTTTATCATGATGAAAATAGATTTGATAAATTAAGAATGAATGATGACACGTTTGGCGAGTATCACTCCAGTGAAGTAACACCGAACATGGATAAAGCAACTTTTTCAGAGATTGTAAACAAAGCAAAAAAATACATTCACGATGGAGACATATTTCAGGTAGTATTATCTAGAAAATTTGCATTCAAAAATCAAGGGGATAATCTAACACTATACAAAACTTTACGAAAACTAAATCCTTCACCATACATGTATCATTTAAAACAAGGAACAAAAACAATCATTGGTGCATCACCGGAAATGCTTGTTAGAATTACAAATGACAAAGTCGAAACATTTCCAATTGCAGGAACAAGAAAAATTACTGATGATGAAGAAAAAAACAAACAACTAGAAGAGGAATTAATTAATGATGAAAAAGAATTGGCAGAGCATACTATGTTAGTTGATTTAGGCAGAAATGACATAGGTCGAGTTTGCAAGTATGGAAGTGTTCATCCAGAATCATTAATGCAGATAAAACGATTCAGTCATGTCCAGCACATAGTTAGTCATGTAGTTGGAAATTTGGCTCCTGAAAACGACATGTTTGATGCGTTTCAAGCAGTATTTCCTGCAGGGACAGTGTCAGGTGCCCCCAAGGTTCGCGCAATGCAGATAATTGATGAGTTGGAGACAGAAGCCAGAGGGCCATATGCAGGTGCCGTGGGATATTTCTCATACAATGGATGCTGTGATTTTGCGATTGCAATTAGAAGTATATTCATCGACGGTGATGACGGATTTGTACAATCAGGTGCAGGAATTGTTTCAGATTCAATTGCAGAAAATGAATTCAAAGAAACAGAACACAAAGCTGGGGCGATGCTTCAAGCATTAAAGGAGGCATCAAAATGAAATTTCTAATTATCGACAATTATGATTCATTTGTATACAACATTGCACAGTATCTAGGGGAATTGGGAGTGGAAAGCAAAGTGATTAGAAATGACAAAATTACTTTAGAGCAGATAAAACATAACAACTATGACGGAATAATAATTTCTCCAGGGCCTGGAACTCCCGAGGAAAAAAAATATTTTGGAGTATGCTCAGATGTCATAAAAGAGATTGGGCCCACAACACCAATTCTTGGAGTATGTCTAGGACACCAAGGAATTATTCATGCGTTTGGCGGCAAAGTAACCAATGCAGGATGTGTTCGACATGGAAAGACTAGCCCGGTAAAGCATTCAAATTCAGAGTTATTCCAAAATGTAAAGAATCCATTTAGGGCAACAAGATACCATAGTTTAGTTGGAGACAAAACAATTATTCCAGATATTTTGCAAGTTACAGCAACAGCTGAGGATGATGGAGAAGTTATGGGGATTAGTCACAAAAAATATCTCATTCAAGGAGTTCAATTCCATCCAGAATCCATAATGACTGAAGACGGAAAAAAGATTCTAGAGAACTTCATAAATCAAGTAAAGGAGAGAAAATCAGGCTCAAAATGAGCCTAGGAGATGAATCATCATGACTGAATTGCTTTCAGACAGAGAAAAACTAGTTTCAGTGTACGGATTTACAAAATACTATTCAGATGAAAGCATTCCAGATGATTTTATTCATATGTTAGTAGAGCAATGCGTTAAAAAAAATACAAAATTAAATTCATTTGAATTAAAAAAAGAGATAGAGGGATTAGATAATTTTTTGACATTTACAATAGAGTCTACAATGCAAAATATTGAAAAATCAATATTATACAAAAGAGTGATTTCTGACAATCCAAAGCCTTACACCATTGGAGAATATCTAAAAGAAAACCCCAGAGAGGCACTGATATTTGTATACTCTGTTGGAAAAGGAATAGAGGACTCATCAAAAGAAAACAACATTCCATTTGATTTTCAAAACTATATGAAAAAATTTGATGACTGGGTATTTTATGAGAGTTTTTCAGAAGAAGAGTTTGAGAAAATTCCAAAAGACACACAGATATTCTTAGATACAGTTATTGAAGAAATTAAACGAAAACCAAAATCAGGAGAAAAGAAATGATTTCAGAGATTATTGCAAAACTGCAACAAAAGACAGATCTGACTTATGATCAAATGAACTCTGTCATGACCGACATTCTATCAGGGAAAACAAATGATGAGCAAAATGCAGAGTTTCTATCAAATCTTGCACAAAAAGGAGAGACAGACGATGAGTTATTGGGGATGCTAGATAAAATGCAAGAGTACTCGCTAAAAGTAGATACAAAAAACAAAGGAACTGTAATTGACATGTGCGGCACCGGAGGGGATAAACTCCAGACATTTAATGTATCAACCACTGCATCATTTGTAGTAGCTGCTGCAGGAGGAATTGTTGCAAAGCACGGAAATCGCTCAAGCTCAGGAGTTTCAGGAAGTGCAGATATTTTTGAATATTTTGGGTATGATTTGAGCCTAGATCCTGCACAAATTTCAGAAATATTGCTAAAGCACAACATCTGCTTTATGTTTGCACAAAAATTTCACCCTGCAATGAAGTACGTATCAAATGCAAGAAAGCAGTTAGGAAGAAGAACTGCATTTAATTTACTTGGGCCACTTTCAAATCCAGCTGGAGTAAAAAATCAGCTTGTGGGAGTTTTTTCAACAGAGTT
Organism: Nitrosopumilus adriaticus; assembly: GCF_000956175.1. Taxonomy (NCBI): domain Archaea; kingdom Thermoproteati; phylum Nitrososphaerota; class Nitrososphaeria; order Nitrosopumilales; family Nitrosopumilaceae; genus Nitrosopumilus; species Nitrosopumilus adriaticus. The sequence continues at coordinate 895,731 of NZ_CP011070.1, read as the reverse complement.
TCTTGACAGATTACCTGCAATTCTAAAAAGAAAGGGTGCAGAAAACATTATGACAGTACGCTCAGATGACGGGATGGATGAATTCTCAACCAGTGCAGTTAATCGCGTATGCATTTTAAGAGATGACAAAGTTCTGATGAATGCAATTGATCCTGAAGTTGTAGGTCTGCATAAATCAAAACTAGAAGATATTCAAATTAAAACTAGAGAGGATGCAATAAAATCATTTGTGGGAGTTTTAAACAATACTGCAAATCAAGCAATGATTGAGACTACCGCACTTAATGCAGCAGGAGGTTTGATTGTTGCAAATATTGCAGATAATTTTGAAGAAGGAGTACCGATTGCATTAGACACAATTAAAGATGGTAAAGCATTTTCATTATTAGAGAAATTTGTTGCAGACACTGGAGATATTTCAAAATTAAAAGAGATGATATAATGGCAGAAAACATTCTAAGAAAACTCGTAAACAACTCTCAAATGGCAATTAATGATGGAGTGTATGAGATTGATGCAGATTTGCAAAAATCTAACAAAGACTTTGTACAAATCATTAAGACGAATCAACATGCAACGCTTTTAACAGAAATAAAATTTGCATCACCTTCACTTGGAAAGATCAGAACAACATCAGATCCTGTAAGTATTGCAAGTCAAATGATTGCGGGTGGGGCAAAAGCATTATCAATTTTGACTCAACCGCATCTGTTTAATGGCTCACCAGAATATTTTATGAAGGTAAGACAAGCAGTCGATGTACCCTTACTAATGAAAGACATCATGATTGATAAAGTTCAGATTGATGCTGCAAAGAAGATAGGAGCCGACTATATGCTGGTAATACAGTCACTATTTGATCAAAAATTCCTCAAAGATATCGATGATTTTATCAGTTATGGGCACAAGCAAGGACTCGAAATTCTCCTGGAGGTTCACACTAAAGAAGAATTTAAAAATGCACTAAAGACAGAAGCTGACATTATTGGAATCAATAACAGAAATCTAGATACGCTAGAAATTGATCTTAAGACCACAGAAAAAGTCCTTGAAGGATATGAAAAAACAAGAGTCATTCTATCAGAGAGCGGAATTGAGACACCAGAAGATATCAATTACCTAAAAAAATTAGGCGCAGATGCATTTCTGATTGGTTCTAGTATAATGAAAAGCGACAACATTCAAGAACAGGTAAAAAAATTGGTGAATGCATATTGAAATATCCTAAGAATGGCAGATTTGGAGAGTTTGGCGGAAAATACATTCCAGAGACACTCGTTCCTGCAATTGAAGAATTAGAGGAGAATTATCTTAAGTTCAAAAATGATAAAAATTTCAAAAAAGAACTAGACTATTATCTAAAAGTGTATGCAGGACGCCCTACTCCGTTATACTATGCAAAAAATTTATCAGAAAAACTTGGAGGAGCTAAAATCTATCTAAAGCGAGAAGACCTACTACACGGAGGGGCTCATAAAATTAACAATACACTAGGGCAAGCATTACTTGCAAAAAAAATGAACAAAAAAAGAATCATTGCAGAAACAGGTGCAGGGCAACATGGTGTAGCAACTGCAATGGCATGTGCAGCTTTGGGTATGAAAGCTGAAGTATACATGGGATACAAGGATACGATAAGACAAAAGCTTAATGTTTTTAGAATGGATTTACTTGGAGCAAAAGTGCATCCAGTAAAATCAGGTTCAAAGACTCTCAAAGATGCAATTAATGAAGCAATTCGAGATTGGATTACAAATGTAGAGACAACATATTATCTTCTTGGTTCAGCTGTGGGTCCACATCCTTATCCTGTCATGGTAAGAGATTTTCAAAGTGTGATTGGGGAGGAAATAAAAGTACAGATGAAAAAAATCAACAACAAAGCACCCGATAGTGTTATTGCATGTGTTGGAGGAGGCTCCAATGCAATAGGAACATTCTATCCACTAGTAGATACCAATGCCGAAATAATCGGAGTGGAGGCAGCAGGACAAGGGCTAAAATCAAAAATGCATTCAGCTACACTTTCTGCAGGCTCCAAAGGAGTTCTGCATGGAATGATGACATATCTTCTTCAAGATGAGGAAGGACAGATTACTGAAACACATAGCATTTCTGCAGGATTGGACTATCCAGGTGTCGGCCCTGAGCATTCATACTATAAGGATACAAAGAGAATAAAATACCACTCAGCAACAGATGTAGAAGTAATTGATGCATTCCTTTTGCTTACAAGGACAGAGGGGATTATTCCAGCTCTTGAATCAGCTCATGCAATTGCTGAGGCAATCAAAGTTGCAAAGAAAGGAAAGAAATCAGAGTCTATCGTAGTGACGCTTTCTGGAAGAGGAGACAAAGACGTAGAAGAAGTACAAAATTATTTGAATAAAAATGTCAAAGATTAAAGAAAAATTTGCAGAGTTAGAGAGGAAAAATCAGAAAGCGCTGATTTCATACATCATGGCAGGATTCCCAAATGAAAAAGCCACGATTTTAACTGTTAGAGGACTGGTAAAGGGAGGTGTTGACATAATTGAATTAGGATTTCCGTTTTCAGATCCATTAGCTGATGGCCCAGTAATTCAGAATGCAAGTACTGTCTCATTAGATAAAGGAACAAAGATTAACAAATTTTTTTCCCTAGTTAAAAAAATTAGAAAAGAGACAGATACGCCACTGGTACTAATGACATATACGAATATTTTGTATCATAAAGGATATTCAAAATTTATCAAAGATGCAAAAAGGGCAGGAATCGATGGATTTATCCTTCCAGACATGTCTGTTGAAGAATCAAAAGAGTATATTGATGCTGCAAAAAATAATGCAGATACAATATTTTTAATCTCTCCAAATACTTCAAAGAGAAGAATTGAAAAAATTTCCAAAGTTTCAACAGGGTTTTTGTATTTAGTAGCAGTGTTTGGCACAACAGGAGTCAAAACAGGAATTAAAAATTATACACTAAAGGCAATAAAAGATGTCAAAAAACATACAAAGGGAAAAATTCCCATAGGGGTAGGATTTGGGGTTTCAACGCCTGATGATGTAAAAAAATACATCAATGCAGGCGCAGATGCAGTGATTGTTGGCAGTGCATATCTAAAATTGATAGAGAAAACTTCTCAAAACAAACTAGAGTCAAAGATTGCATCATTTACAAAAAATCTAAAAAAGAACACAATTCTAAAAAAATAACCATACCGTCAAAGATATGGTGGTCAGGTTCTCAAACTGCACGGAGGGGGAACTCTATTTCAGTTATGACCACCAAACTAGATAGTTATCAATAGTATATGCATTAGGAAAAATAAAAAATAGTCGTCTCTAATTTCTTAAAGTCGTTTAAAAAATGAATTATTTTTGAACGATTGTATAATTATCTAATAAAAGAAAATTTTGATCTAGCAATGAATAAAGTTGAGAAAAGTCCAACACTCAAAACAGCCATTGCCAAAAATCCAAACTCAGGAATTACATAAGATCCCATTACTTTGATTTCTTTTGAATTTGGTTTAATAGGAATAATTAATTTTGAACCAGTGGATGTTTCTTCTATTTCAATATCTACCATTTCCCCATCTACCCATGCTGTATTTGGATTTTCAATTAATTTAGGTGGCAAGATTAACGAAATTTGTTCATTTTTTGTCTCACCAGGAATTGTAAATGTCAAAGAGCGGCCATCAGGGTCAACATGAACTGCCTTTGCAAGATGAGTATCTAAAACGTATTTTACTTCAAAGCCTAAGCCGTCATCAGTATATCCAGAAGCAACATTAGAAATGGATTGAACACTCCCAGGATCCTTTACGACATGAACCACGCCATTCATCCAAGGATGAAGACTACAGTAATAGTAAAAATCTCCTAGTTCATCAAATTGTCTTGTGTATGAATCACCTGCAGTGAAAAAACCGCTATCAAACAGACCATTTTCTTCACCAGACTGAGATACAGATGTAATTGTATGAAATGCAGTGTCAGCATTTTCCCAAGTAACAGAATCACCCGGATGAACTGTAATTATCCCAGTGGTCACACCAGTTGTTTTTTCAGACCAAAAGAATGGGGCACCAGGATCAGATGCACCTGAAGGAATTTTAATTTCATAGGTAGTTTCTGCAAAAACAATACTACTAGAACTGAGAATAAACACAGTAAAAATAGACAAGGCAAATAATGAGAGTCTCACAATCAGGTTACATCAATCTATTATTTCAATCATTATGATCGTCAAAACATACAAAAACCAGATACTCGTTTCATTAATGTGCAGACAAAGTTTATTTTTGTTACAGGTGGTGTGATGTCTGGCCTTGGAAAAGGCGTAACTACCTCATCTATTGCAAAGTTATTACAGTTAGCCGACCAAAAAGTTTCTTGCATAAAGATAGATCCTTATCTGAATTATGATGCAGGTACAATGAATCCAGTAGCTCATGGTGAAGTCTTTGTCACAGAAGATGGAGGAGAGTGTGATATGGATATTGGAAATTATGAGAGATTTCTAAATCAAGACATTCCAAAAAGTCACAACATAACAACTGCTCAAGTATACTCATCAGTAATTGAAGCAGAAAGAAAAGGAGAATACCTTGGAGCATGTGTGCAAATAATTCCACATGTTACAGATGAGATAAAAAATAGAATTAGAAAAATAGCCGAAGATGAAAAACTAGACTTTTTGATTGTAGAGTGTGGTGGAACAGTAGGAGATATCGAATCATTGCCATTTTTAGAGGCACTCAGACAACTAAGAGTTGAGGAAGGTCCTCAAGGAGTAATCTTCGTTCATGTTACTTTAGCTCCTTCATTAGATGTAGTGGGAGAGCAAAAAACAAAGCCCACACAGCATAGTGTACAAGAACTCAGAAGAATAGGTATTCAACCAGACTTTTTGGCAGTGAGATGCACATTACAGCTAGAGGAAAAAACAAAAAAGAAGATTGCAATGTTTACAAATGTAACACCAAAAGATGTTTTATCATGCCATGACGCAAAATCAATTTTTGAAGTTCCACAGATATTATATGATCAAGGAATCATGGATGCAATATTTACAAAATTTGGCAAAGTTGGAATGGTCAATGCATCTGCAAATTGGGACAAGTGGAATGAAATTGCCCAGAATATGGAAAATCATGAAGACCAAAAGGTAAAGATTGCAATGGTTGGAAAGTATGTAACACTTTCAGATAGTTATGTAAGTGTAAATCATGCACTAAAACATGCTGGTGCAAAAATAGGAAAATCAGTAGACATTGATTGGATAGACTCAGAATCAATTTCAGATTATAGTATTTTATCAAAATTTGATGGCATTTTAGTTCCTGGAGGTTTCGGTACAAGAGGGTCAGAAGGAATAATCAATACAGCAAACTATGCACGCGAAAAAAATATACCATATCTAGGAATTTGTTTTGGATTTCAATTGGCAGCAATTGCATTTGGACGAAATGTGGTGAATTTGGAGGATGGTAATTCCACAGAAATCAAACCAGATACCAAAAACCCGATTGTGGATTTACTGCCAGAACAAAAAGATGTATCAGACATGGGCGGTTCACTAAGATTAGGTGCAAATGAAGTAATGATTAAAGAAAACACAAATGCACATAAAATTTACAATTCAAATTCCATCAATAAACGTCACAGACACAGATATGAGATCAATAGCAAGTATATACCAGAATTTGAAAAAAATGGAATGATATTTTCAGCTGATAGCGATGGAGGAAAAAGAATGGAGATATTAGAAATTCCATCTCACAAGTTTTACCTAGGAGTTCAATTCCATCCCGAATTCAATAGTAGACCAGGGTATCCAGAGGAATCTTTTACAGCATTTCTTAAAGCAGCATCTGAGAAATAATCTATATTTCAAGCAATTCCAACATTGGGAATTTCCCGTTTTCACTATATATGAAATCAAAACGAGTCAGAATAACTTATGAAAAAATGCAAAATATGCAATAAAGATTACGAAATAGGAATCAAAGGTTTTTGCTCTGATAAGTGTTTCAAAGAAGATATTGAGAAGAGAGTCAGGATTGCAACAGAAAATGATACATCACATACAAGAAAGATATCCAGAGACTTTGCTTAGTTATTCAATTTTTGATATTTGGTAAATTTTTTGTCGAGCGTCTCGAATAGAGACTTTCTTTTTGACATATCCCTTTTTCAGTAGATGGCTTAATGCCAATCGAACAGTCCTATCTGGTAGCAATGTCTTATTTGCGAGATCCTTTTGGGTTAATGCACCTTCATATTCTAATGTCTTTAGAAGTAATTTTGAGCTTGGTGGCATACTGAGTAGCTCTTCTGCCAAATGAACTTTTTTTGCCAGTGCAGAAATTGCAGTAGAGTCTTTTTTTAGACGAATGATTTTTGCAGGTGGGAAAAACTGAGTACACTCTACTGTTTTGTTTACCTTGAATCTATCAAGACCATCAAGGACTGCCTCACAATGTAATCTTGCAGAGACATCATCAATTTCAATCAAACTTTCATTTGACACAATTATCGGTCTTCGTGTTACATCAAGAGAGTTTACTGAAATTATTTCAAAGACTTTAGAGTCTTGAAACAAGACAGGTCCTCCTGCAGACATTGAATATGCAGAAGAGCCAATAGGCGTAGAAACAATTATTCCGTCACTATTATCGTGCCAAACTTCTTCACCGTTTACTCTCAGTGTGTGCTCCATAAGCATGGCGCTCTTTGATGAAAATACCGCAACATCATTTAGAACAGGATAGACATTTTTGCCATCAATCTTCACACCGAGTCTTGGGACTTCTTCAACAGTGTAATTTTGTTTTTTTAGTATACCAACAAACGATGAAAATTCTCTTAGTTCAATCTGTGCCAGAAATCCGCTTGCTTCCCCTTCACTAATACCCAAAACAGGAGAGGTAGAGTCAAAAGTCCTATGAAAATAATTTCTTACTCCCTTGTCACCACCCAATACAATAACACAGTCAGTTGTTTTTCCTTTAGATTTTGGCATTGGAAATGATTTAATTCCATTCTCATCCAAAATTTTTTTGATTATCTTTGCTGCATTTTCTGCAGTTCCTGAACCATAGATTCCTATTTGCACAGAAGAAACAATCAATTCAGTAGAATAAAAGAATAATGACTAGTCTGGTCATGGAATAATCCTGATTTTTGTTGAAAAATCCTTTTGAAGACTGAATCGATTTTTTTTAAGGATTAAAGTATCCTAATCTCCATTGTTGTTTTTGCTCATCAGTTCCAAAGGCATTGATAGATTTATCAAAACAATCATACCGTTCAATTCCTACATCAAATAATCTCTTACAGTCATCTATTGTGAGTTTGAGATTATTCTGATCTCGAATAGATGCAACTTCCTGATAATTGGAATTACCCATTATTCCAATAGCAATCGCAATTATTATCACAATGATTATGATAATTAAATTATTCAAATGAATTCACCGATTTTCTCCAAATATAATGAACTTAAGCATGTTGATATGTAATAATTAAAAATTAAAACCCATCTCTAGTGCAACCACATTTTACATAAACTACTTTGAATTCCCCATCAGATTTTACATTATGGGACATTGGTTTTCTGCAATGCTGACATTCTACAAACCCATGGTATTCCTCAACTGAAATCATCTTGTATTTCCAAGATTTCGTACTCTCATCCCAATAGACTGAGTTAATTTCTGAGGGACCATCCATAATTTTGATATAATGATTTTTCAATATTTGTCTTTGTTGGTTTTCAACAATAAGACCAGAATAATATGAATTGCCAGACAGCATTCCAAACAATAGGCTTAAGTTTAAAAATTTACAGAGCAAACTTGTGGATATTTCTTCAAAAAAATTACCAATAATTTTGATCATAGTTCTTCTAGGCGTTCTCATGTTGCAAATAGTTACTAATAATGCAGATAGGGAATTCATTGATGCTGAAACGTGTGAGATTTGGGTGGAAGATAGTTTGACTAAAAAACCAAGATACCTAGATGAGTTTGATCCTAAATGTCTTGATTTTAAAAATTTGAATCCATAAATCTAAAAATAAATTTTAACTTTGAAGATAGATTTTTTTAAAGAGAGAATCATAGATTTCGGAATTTAATTAAATTGTAAAAATACACAGCATTATTTTGAACTATTCCTTTTGAAGGTATTTTTTGCAAGCCAACATTTTTTGAGTCAAGTGCTGCTTGAGCAGCACCACCAGCAAATGAGAGTGCCCACAAAAAATCTTTTTCCTTTAGCAGAGTACATGTAAAAGTAGCACAGAAGATATCTCCAATGCCAGTAGTATCATGAATGTTTTTGTTTGGAAGGGTAATAGAGTAAATTTTGTCTTTAACCAATAGAGAGACATTAGTCTTATTGGTCAAAAGCACATATTCAATGCCTTTTTTTTGTAATGCCAGCATCATTTCATCATGAGTTCCATTTACAAGACATTTCCCCTCTTCAGGGTTTATCTTGATTGCATTGACACCAGATAAATCAAGTTCAGTATTTTTTAAAACAATATTATTTTGATCATCTTTTTGTCTCAAAAACCCTTGAGGATCAACAAAGAGGAAATTTGAATTATTTTTAATTTTTTTAAAAACATCATCAGTTATTTCATGATATATTGGGCTCACTAGATGACCATCAGCATTCACAGACGAATAGTCTATAGCATCACATTCGTTTTCTAGTTTAAGCGTTCTATCTGAACCAGTAATACTAATTGCAAATTTTGTAGTGTTTTTTTTAGATTCGGAATTTATAAAATTTATTTTGTTTTCAGAAAGATATTGCTTTGGAAAATCTGGACCAAATTTTGTAAACAGATCAACATCAAATTTGAATTGTCGTGCAGTTATCCCACAATAAGAAGCAGAGCCTCCAATTTGCTCATAATTTGAGCCATCTATAGTAATGGTATCTATAGCACAATGTGCAAATACTGCTAATTTCATTTTTTTGTTTTTGGAGATAAGAGATTTAGTTTTTTGCATTTTTTTGTTAAAGCAATCTTTGCAAATAATTACACCCTTTTCTACAACTAGCTCAACGGCTGACCTAAAGCAGTTATGACAAAGCCCTCGCATTACTATCATTACAAATAATTCGATCTAGAATTAAAACATGGATCAAATTTGTTGAGAATTTATCAGATTTTTCAGAATTTTTGATTGTAAAATATTACAAACACGGTCTTAATTGAAAACATTCCGTAGATCTAGAATTGTTTACTTTGGAAAAAAAACTTAGATTTTCGAATAAAACAAAATAAAGAAAACGATAGGAGTAGAAAATTTGGGTAGTCTCATAATTTATTTTCTGGTAGGAATGGTAATTTTGGCAACATCATCTCTGGCTTTCGGAGCTAGTATCTCAACACCCCTTTCATTCAATTTGATTGGCGCAAGTGACAATGTGGAAGTACCCGCCCCAAGTGTAAATATCACATCAATTGATTTCATTCAAGAAGTTGCAGAAGACGGGGTAATTGAGACAGATGCAATAAATTTTTCAATAGGCAATGAAGATACCCTAAATTCACATTCGTATGAGGTGTGTCTAGTAATGGAAGGTCCAATAGGAGTATTCAATCCATCAGCAGGGGGCACACCTGCATGTACTACAACATCATCCATCCCAGCAAGTAGTATTGTTACCAATCAGCTAATCTCCACAACGAATGCAACTAAAATCAGTGATTTGCTAAACATTAGTGTGTCAGTTGAAGAGTTGTCATAAAGTCTAGAGATTGTTTTGTAAAAATAATTTATCATTTTAGATTTATTGGGGAAGATACCTCCCACAAAAATTGACATAGTTTTGAGATGTTATGTGTCATTTCTGTTGCATCAGTACATAACGAAATATCAGAACTTTCATCCATAAAGTCATTAGCGTTTGTAGAATCAGACATGAACATTTGTTTATTTTCAAATGCCAATATCCTTCCATTTGATGGCAGCTTGCCGATTTTCACGTCTGTGGCATTTAATCGTTTAATGTATGGAATCATTTTTTTCTCATCAGAATTTGTTATTACAAAGACTTTGCCACCATTTTGTGTAGACACTTTAATTTTTTCGGGAATATCACTATGATACATTCGAATGATATCTTTGATAGAGGTCACAATGTAGACTATACCTTTGGAATTTTCTATAGACATGCCAATACTAGAATATACATTGTCTAATCCTTGAATTACACGGAATGTAGGAATAGATGTTCCAAGTGGTGCAGCAACTACACTTTGTATTTTTTGGATAATTTCTTTTTTAGATTTATTTATTTTATCTATCTCTTTTTTCTTTTTATGCAAGACTAGCTCAATTGCATTTTCAGGCTCTGTTGCGATGCATAGTTTTGGACTGGATAGAGTCATTGAAACAAAACCTGAATTCACTAAATCATCAATAATTCTATAAATTTTATTTCTATCAATTTTCATCTCTTTTGCCAGTGCACCAGTAGTGGTCGGTCCAACTCGCAGCAAATTCATGTAAATCTGCCCTGCCTGGAAATCCAATCCCAGCATAGAGGAGAACTCCAAGCTCACATCATTGATATGCTCAATAATACCCAGTTCATTCTTTTTGAAATTTTTAGTGTTTAGATCCTGTTCTTGCATTAAATTTAGTACAGATTTTGTATTAATACCAATAAAGGTGATCAAAATGATCAATCGTAAGCAGTCATTCTCAAAATTTGGAAAATCTCAGAAAAATCAGGAAATTCCAGAAACAGGCATTATTTTTGTCCACAAGAATATAAGTAGGCAAAATTGTTTATTTGCATGCCACTTAAGCGTGCAAGTAGAGGACGTACTAAAGGAGGAAAAGGATCATCAGGTACAGTTCAATGTACAAACTGTGGTCAAACAGTTCCAAAAGACAAAGCAAAAAAAGTTACATCTAGATTAAATTTAGTAGAACACACCTTAGCAAAAGAACTACGTGCACAAGGCGCATACATTGCATCCCCAACAGTTTTGAAATGGTATTGTATTTCTTGTGCTATTCACTTTAAGATTCTCAAAATTAGATCAGAAGACAATAGAAGAAAACGCGGTAAACTTCGTTAGTATTATTCGGCAATATTTTTTGCAGTAAAAATCATTCTTTGAATCAGAGTAATCCCTGCAATTATTACAACAATTAGAACTGCAATATCCATGAACCCAATTATTCCAACAATGGCAATTACCAGCAGTCTTTCTGCTCTTTCACCAATACCAATCCCTTGAAGCTTTATTCCAATTGCATCAGATTTTGCTCGAGCGTAACTTACCAATAATGACAAAGTGATTGCAAGCAATACAAGATAAGGTTCTGCATAACCCCCAACCAAAATTCCTAAAAATATTGCAACTTCAGCAATTTTATCAAACATTGAATCAAGATAGGAGCCTTTTTTAGAAGTTTTTCCAGTTACTCTAGCTACTTGACCGTCAACCATATCAAAAAATCCTGAAACAAGTAACAATACACCTCCAATAATTAATCCAAATTCAATTCCAAGACCATAAACTATTGCCGAAATTAATGCAATTACTAGACCTACAACAGTCCAAAAATTAGGCGATAATCCAGTGGATGCAAATCCTTTTCCAATTTTTTCAAGTGTTGGTCGAAGTGTCTCTCTTAGATTATTTAGCAACGGTATAATCCCGCAAACCTCACTGTTATTAACAGTACGATTCCCATCTGACTCTTAATGGAGCCTAAAATATTAACAAAAGAGTAGACCTTAAACACCAATACGCTCAAGTCTATAATTTTTCTAAAATCCCAATATCAGAACCCAGGTTATGGGAATCTTCCTTCATTGAGTAATTCTTTGTATATTGCCGTTTCAATACGAGTTTGTTCTGAACCGCATTTACTACACATACCTGTTTCATCAGGATCCTCTTTCATTTTCTTCTCGCACTCTACACATTTGTTAATGCCTTTTTTGAATCCCATATTCAAATTTTTTCTAATCTAGATTATAACTTTAGCTGAAACTTGATTTTAGAGGATTTAAAAAATAGATACGAAATACCCGTATTCTAAAAACTAACGATTATTCTGCTAATTTCTTAATTTCTTTTTTTAATTCTTCCATCATTGATTCATCAAATGAATCCATAACTTGACTAAATAATTCATGCATTAATTACTTTGAAATTAATTTACTCATAAGAGATAGTTTGATCAGATCAAACAGGAAGATACCAGATTTTCTCAACAGTGCAACCAAACTTAATCAAATGAAAAGTAATTTTATTGATTTGGAGAGAGATTCATGGCAATTAATGTAGAGATGATTTTTGCTGCAAGTGATGCAGTGGAGCCATTATCATGGTAAGGATTTAATTCTACAATATCTGCTCCAATTACCTTTGTATCTTGGAATGAATGAATCATGTCAAACAATTCCCTTGATGTGATTCCTACTGCCTCAGGATTTCCAACGCCGGGAGCAAAAGCAGGATCAAGAACATCAAGATCAAAACTGGAATAAATCGCATCAAAAGTAGATACATAGTCTTTTACTAATTGGGGTCCTTTTCCATCCCGAATCTCCCTATCAGAGATTGTTTTGATATTATTTTCTTTAAGAAATTCCAATTCCTCTTTAACAAATGCCCTAGCACCAACATGTAAAATATTATCAGAGCCTCTCTCCTCTACAATTCTCCTAAGGTAAGAGGCATGGCTTAGTTTGATATCTGCAAATTCATCGCGTAAATCATAATGAGCGTCAAATACAATGTAGCCTGTTTCTTTTGGAAAACTTGTGTATGTGCCAAATGTAATAGAGTGCTCACCACCCAAAATGAAAAGCTGTCGTTGTTTTGCAACAAGTTCAGTAGTTATTTTCTTTACCATGTCAATCATTTCTGATGCAACAACAGTATGACGCGTATTTCCTAGATCCTCAATGTTTACAGTCTCTAAATTAACTTGAAGATCAGGATGGAATATCTCAATGTTGTTAAATGAATCACGAATTGCATCAGGTCCAAATCTGCAACCAGGTTTGTAAGAGTGAGTGGAATCAAAAGGAACTCCAAATATGGTAGCTACTGGTTCTGTGTCATCATCTGAAGAAGTAATGAGAGGATTCCTGTTCATGTATAAATCAAAAAAACTCATTTTTTACACCATCAGTTGAGGTCTTTTTGAGAGATATTTTGGCAAATTCAAACCCGTGAAAGGCTTTTCCTTTGTCTGTTCATGTATTTCATTTAGGAAATCATCAAAGGATATTTCGCGAACATCACCAGTTTTTCTATCACGTATGCTAAGATTTTGTGAATTTGCTTCTTTTTGACCAATCACCAAAATGTATCTAATCCATTCTTTTTCTGCTTCACGAATTCTTTTTCCAATACTCTCATTTCTATCATCAATATCCACTCGAATATTATTTACAGATATTCTTTCACATAGTGTTTTACAAAACTCGTCAAATTCAGCATTTAGCGGAATAATTCTCACTTGTGTTGGAGCTAGCCATAATGGGAATTGTGGCTTTCTTCCTTCTTTGGAGTCTTTTGCAGCCTTTTCAAGTAGTGCATAAATGATTCGCTCAATTGCACCACTAGGGGAATTGTGCAAAATTATCGGATGTTGCGGAGTGTTATTTTCATCAATGAATTCTATTCCATATCGGCTACCATTTTCTACATCAATCTGGTCGGTAGATAGAGCAGATGCTTTTCCAAGCCCATCAATAAAGTTAAACTCCCATTTTAGAACAAAATAAAAGAATTTTTCTGTCCACATTTCAACTAACACTGGCTTTCCATGTTTCTTGACTAGTTCCTCTATGGCAGTTTTATTTTCATTGTAGAAATCTTCAGTAAATCTGATTGCCATGTCATAGTCATTTCCATCAATTCCAAGATTAGTTAGGACACTTTGAGATAAATCAAATCTAACTTTAATTTCCTCTACTGCTTGTTCCATGTTTTTGCAAAACGCATGGCAATCAGGCATCGTAAATGCTCTAAGTCGTCTCAGTCCAACTAGTTCCCCGGATTGTTCTCGTCGGAAGCTGTATCTGGTTAGCTCATACAATTTGTAAGGAAGATTCTTGTAAGACATTTGGTATTGATTTGCCATTAAGAATTGTCCAAAGCAAGCTGCAAATCTCAAAAATAATTTTTTGCCTTCTGAATCAATATTGTATTGTCGTGCAGGGAATCGATTAAAGTAACTAACCATACTTGGATGTTCAGAATCATACATGATTGGTGTTTCAACTTCATATCCACCATATTCTTTTACTCTATCAGTCACATAGCGTTCAATTAGAGATTTTATCAATCGTCCATTAGGGTAAAATCGCATATTGCCAGAATCAGAAGCCGGTTCATAATCTGCAATTCCCATTTTTTTCATTAGTGCAACATGTGGTGGAGGCTCATCAACATGACGCTGCTTTGCGGATTCATATTTTGCCAGTGATTCTAGTTTTTTGTGATTTGTAAAATCAAAATCTCCAATGTTCGACATTGTTCCATCAGGAGACATTATCTTCCAAATAGATCTAATTTTTGATTCGCCCTTTAACGCATCAGAAGTAAGTTCTTCAGTTTGTGTAGCTGAATCTTTTGTTACAACTTTGGAGCTTTCAGCTAACGGATGTCCCTTAACTTGAAGTTTGTATGATTTGGTCCATCCAAAGGGAGAATGAGAAACATCAAGATCAGACGCAGATGACTCCATCTCTTTGAGCAAAGAAATAGCAGTAGAAGGTTTTGCAAGATTTGAACTAAGATGAGCGTATGGATATAACAATAATTTTTTACAGCCAATTTTTTCCATAGAGTTTTTTATTTGTGAAATAGCATCCTGTGCTACAGAAGAGTCATCACCATCTTCTATTGCGACAAAAACTACCACAAGTTCTTCTAATCTTTGAGTTTCAGGATTTTCAATGTCCTCAGCAGATTTGATCTCTTTTTTTGTCGGAGTGTACTCTATGCTGTCACAATGAAGTTGCAATATTCGCATGTATTCAAATCAATTATCCTAAGTTTAAAATCCTTAGTATTTTTGGAAATTTTAGAAAATTTAGTCAGATTTTCCTCTTTGATGATAATTAAAATTTGAAAAATGTCGAATTACTGTTGACTTGGCGTCACTAGTTCTTAAAAGACACAACTCATTTAGAATTCGAAGTAAATCATGTTGAATCACAAATGAACGAAACGACACAAACTCAAATCAATTTAGGTGATTACAACAAACCACAGGAACAAACCAAAGCCGTAGGAATAGGCAAGATTTTAGGCAAAATCATCAACATCAAAGACTTTCGAACCAATCGAGGCAAACCATCTCCGTATACCCCAAAGGAGGCCATCGGAGATGATGGATTGACAGATTACAATGTAATAGATACTGTGGAGACATTTGATGTGAACAATCAAATGGTAAGTTCATTTTTTGTAACACCAGCAATAGTTAAGCAGATTCAGAGAGTTCCAAATTACCAGTCAGAGTTATCTGCTGGAAAGGTATTCGGACCATGTAAGATTGGTCAAAAAAAATCTGCAAAGACTAATGCAAACTATTGGTGTCTTCTTTTCCCAGGAGAAGAAGGCTACTAGTATTTTTTTAATTTGAATTACGCCGGTATATATGAAAGGAACGCTACTAAAAGTATGTTAAAAAATATCATTAAATTAAAATTTGAATCTTTTAAGACAAGCAAGCAAAAAAC
The DNA here is from genome assembly GCF_000956175.1 of Nitrosopumilus adriaticus. Taxonomy (NCBI): domain Archaea; kingdom Thermoproteati; phylum Nitrososphaerota; class Nitrososphaeria; order Nitrosopumilales; family Nitrosopumilaceae; genus Nitrosopumilus; species Nitrosopumilus adriaticus. Next base: position 879,987 of record NZ_CP011070.1, on the reverse strand, counting down.
TTCCAACACACCAAAAAGATGTGAGAAACTAAAATGAAATATCAATGCAGTGAATGTGATTTTCACTGGGAAGGAACAGTTGATACGTTTGACAAAGTACGAGAACATGAAAAACACCATTTAACAAAAACCAAAGTGAAAACTAACAAGGATAAAAATAATGTCATTAAGATGTAAAGTGTGCAATACTTCAAGTGGCATGAATTCAAGCCAGTTAAGTTGTAATGGAGAGTGGGAATGTGATACATGTGGAAACATACTTGATATTAAAGGCAACATCAGTACATCGCAAAACCAATGATTCTAAAATATACAAGATTGAATTTTCAGTGTAGATGAATCATACAATACTCTTAATACACAAATCAGCATTAGATAGATGTGTCAAATCAACTATACTGTGATGTATGCCATAAGCTAAAATATCCTAGATTTGAAAAACAACAAAAGTGTGAATGTAAAAGCATCTAAAAATTTAATTTAAAAAATGATTTTTCATAAATTAACTAAAAAGCAGCATTACATTTCTAAATGGAATTCATAATTTGCAAATAACACCTAAAAACACCAACATTCCTGGAAATTATCGAAAATGTGAAGACGAGAATTGTCAGAGACTAATTCCATGTCCTCATGTAAGATGCCAAGATCATCGCACAGATATGGCCGTTAAAGATTGGATTGTAAAACATGTCGAGCAATAAAATTACATCCAAAGCGGAATCATCAAAAAAAGATGAATTCAAGTTCACCCTATCAATTGAAGAAATCAATAAAATAGAAGAAGAGATCAAAAAATGTGATAATAATTTAAAAAATGAACTGGATAAATCAAATAGTAATAATGAGGATAATTGACTAACCCACAAAATGAAGACACAGTTGAAAAATTGATTTTACAAAATACATGTGAAGATTGCGGGAATAAATTTAAGCCAAACAAAAGCATGACTTTTGAAAAATTATGTAATTTGTGTTTAGAAAATAAATCATAGTATTACTTCAATTTTTCATCTAGTTTATAGGACATATAGTATAAAATAACACATGACAGCAAAATGGAATGATTCTTTATCATGGTAGGATATCTTGGAAATAAATCAGATATGGTAGTTCATGATTTGGCCAGTATGATTCCAGATTGCAAAATTTACTATGTGAAAAAAGAGGATAAAACATACTTTGTTCCAGATATCCTTGAAGAAGCATTGAAAGAGAAATTTTCTCCATGCAAATATTGTATACAGTCTTAAACAAAAGATTATGAATAAAATAAAAAAAGAGAGGATTACTCCTCAATACTTATTTCACTTTCTAAAGAATCTAATTCTTCAATAGACATTACTGGCTCTACATGAATTACACCGTTTTGTGCTAATGGAATTCTAAATCCATTTTCCATGTTTTGTATTTTAGCCATTGACCAGTCAAGTACGAAATCTCCTGGTTGGTCATAGATTGGAGCATAATTACCTCTTAGAATTATTCTAAATGGTTCTCCGCCATCTAATGTTCCAGTTCCATGTAGTCGAAGTTTTCCATCAACTGCTTTACCTTTCAATTCTAGAGTAGCATGTCTGTTTTCTACAGCAATGTCAGCTTTGGATTTTATTTTCCAAACGCCATCACCTTGATGAACAGCTTTTCCGGTAATTCCGATTTTTGAATCATATGCTTGACCACCTATGATTGCCCATCCATCAGTACCGCCTCTAAATTGAACTACAGCTTTGTCTACTGGGGATTCAGATGATACATCTAAAAACGCATCAGTCTTTTCAAGTGAAACCAAATCTGGAACAATTCCAAAACTTGCATCTTCTGCAAATGCATTAGAAGTTCCAATTGTTCCAAAAACAAGTGCTGCAAGCACAGGTAGTGCTAATAGCAATGAATGTTTTTTGGTATTTTGTTTCATATTGGCAAAAAAGAGAATTTTCTACTTAAGGGACAAGCAGAAATTATCAGTAAGAATACTCAGTAGGAATTTGAGTTAATCTAATTTTTCACGCAGACAAATTATTGAGCGCAATATCAAAGCAGATATGCCCAAGTTTGAAATCAAAAACTCTCTAGTTCTTTTCAAAGGATTATCTCCACGAAATCCTTCATCATAAATCATTTCCACTGAACCCTTGTCAGTCACTACAAAAGAGGTAATTAGAGAAAAAGTACCCAATTCAGTATCAATTCGTTCATTGTAAAGACGCAATTCCACCTTAGAAATTACAAACTCATCTTGAGTGAAATTTCCTGAAGACATTAAAATTTCTACATCATCTGGAGATTTGTCAACTCTTTGAGGGTCATGAAGATCAATTATTTTCATCCAGTATTATTTCAGATCATCACTAATTAAGTAATATTTGAATGAAAAACAATTCATATCACAGTCTTTCCGCAAGTATTATTTAGAATAAAAAATTATTTTTCAAAGTGGACCCACATGAATTTCATGGCAAAGACATTCCTCACATTAAACTAGATCCAAATATGACCATAGAGGATTTAGTCGAGGTTTATGCAAGTACAGGGTATAATGGACGACAGCTTGGAGATGCAGCTAAACTTTATGCCCAGATGATTGAAGAAGATGCCACAATTTGTCTTACAGTTTCTGGAGCAATGACACCTGTAGGTTTTGGTGGAATAATTAAAACATTAATTGAAAGAGGGTTTGTCGACTGGATAATTACAACTGGTGCGAATGTTTATCATGAAGATCATTTTGCATGGGGATTGCCAGTAAAACAAGGGAGTTTTGATGTAGATGATATGAAATTATACGAAAATGAAATTGTTAGAATTAGAGATGTATACATTAAATTTAATGAAACATTAGAGGCTGAAGATCAGTTAATTCAAAATATGTTTGGAGATGATTTCCCAGACAAGCCGTTTACAACTGCAGAGTTTTGTAATTTGATGGGAAAGATTAGTAAAGAAAAATCAAAGCATCCAGAAAAAAGTTTTGTCACGTCTGCATATGAATATGATGTTCCAGTCTACATATCTACAATAAAGGATTCGTCATTGGCCTTGAATTTAGCAGTCCACAGACTCAAAGACAAGATTTACAATTTAGATTTTGTAAGGGAGATAATAGAGCAGGCAGCAATTCTTTATGACTCAAAGAAATCAGGGATTTTAGAATTGGGTGGAGGAGTTCCAAAAAATACTGCTCAGCAAACAGGTCCATTATTAGACCAAATTCTAAAAAGGGCAGATGGAGGACAAGATTACATTATTCAAATCACTGATGCACGTCCGGATACCGGAGGATTGTCAGGTGCAACACTTCAAGAAGGAAAAAGCTGGGGCAAGGTTCAGGATGCCCATAACGGAATGGTTACAGTTTATGCTGATGCAACAATTGCATTTCCAATTCTTGCATTGTATGTATTGAGCAACCAAAAGAAAAGAGTGCCAAAGAGATTATACAAGAAATTAGACAAGCTATATGAGAAACTCAGAGAAGATTATTCTAAAAACCCTTAAAATTAATTCAGATAACTAAAATTTATCAAATCTTGCACGTTCAAGATCACGATCGTCTTTAGATTCTTTTTTCCATTCTTTATAGTGCTCTTTGCAAAGTACTGTTTTTTTACCAGTTGAGGTTACTCTCAGACCTGCATTTTCCACCTTTCCGGTGTTTAAGGAACGAGCACCATCTTGATCACATCCGTCAACATTGCATTTTGCGCCTTTAGATACAATTCCCATAATTACTGATAAGCAAGATGTTATTTATACTTGAAAATATTTCAAATTTTTTAAAAAAATCTATAAGAATCCCACACATCAAAGTTTTTCATCGTTTATAAGAGGAATATTTTTTCTAGATTTATGGGCGGAGCAAAAAAGCCAACAGCTGCAAACAAGGATAAGTCAGCTGGAAGCAAGGATACTAAAAAAAGTAAAAAAGACAAAGGCGAAAGTGGCCCAAAGAAAGCAGAGATTACAGTTCAAGTTAATGAGCAACAAGCGATGAAAATTATTCAAAATTCTAAAGTAGTTACAGTCCAAGACCTTGCAAGGCAAACAGGAGTTAAAATTTCTGCAGCAAATGCATTTCTAAAAAATTCTGCAATTAAAGGAACTGTGAAAAGAGTTGGTGGTTATTCAGGACATCATTTGTATCAAGCAGTCTCTTCATAGATACACAATACATCTCCAGATTTAACATTCTTTAGTGCATCAATATCACCACCTAATTTTCCAATTGGCGTCATTGTTTTTCCGGAAACAACGTCATTTAGGAAAAAACAGACACTTCCAGAAGACGATAAAAATGCCACATCTCCTTTTTTGAATTCAGATCTTGCCCTCTCTGTTCCAGAATCAATATTAGTTTCAAAATACAAAATACTTTTTCCTAAAAGATGAGCATTTCCTTCTAATGGTAAAGATCTCATGATTGTTCCAACGGTGCGGGGGGACAAATGACGTTTTAGATCACATGAAATTTTTGCTTTTCCTCGAATTTCTAAAATTAGTTGTTTTCTTGAAACAGAAGATGTACTCAATTCGTACTTTAAAATGATTAGATTATATAACGTTTTAAGAAAATTTTGTTACTTGTCTGATGTTAAAGAAGCCCCATTGGTAGATGTGCCTCAAACTGAAGAAGTTGTAGAAACGCTAGAAGACATACCAGAATCAAATGCCGGACTAAACAAAGCACTAGATACTTATCGAAAATTAATAGAGAAAAAAGGAGGCTTAGAACCATTAAGTGAAAAAGATCAAGAGAGCCTTGAAAAAAGAATCAAAGAGATTGAAAACAGAGAAGTTGTTGAAAAAGTTGAAGAACATGAACCAGAAGAAATTCCTTGTGAGAAAGGAAAAATTACAATTGGACCTCCAACACTTACAAGATTTGAAAAAGCAAGAATTATGGGTGCAAGAGCTTTACAACTATCATTAGGTGCACCACCATTCATTCCGATTCCAAAAACTGCAAGAATTTCATTAGATATTGCAATGGAGGAGCTAGAACAAAGAGTGATCCCAATTACAATTAGAAGGGTCCTTCCAAACGGAGATTTTCAAAATATACCAATTGATTACTTTGAAAAATGAATCATTGGTCGATAAAACTTAAAAGAACAAAAAATTGCTGATTGTTGAATAATGCTCATGGAAGAGACAACTGAACCGTATGGTCAAGAGCAGACCGAAAAGTCTGAGGGCACCATAATACACATCGGAAATGATCCTGTAATGCAATCAGCTATTGATGTATTATCAACATTAGGAAGTAAGCATCAAGTTATTTTAAAATCAAAAGGAAATTCAATCCCAAATGCAGTTGCAGTTGCAAATATTATTACTGAAAAAATGCTTAAAGGGAATTCTAAAATTCAAAAAATCATTCTAGACACAGCTGAAGCTCCTGGAATTGGAAGTATGACATCAACAATTGAAATTATTTTAAATAAAATCTAGTAAACGCTTCCAGGGCCTTTGAGAAGCATATTTTCACATTCTTTGCATACTTGCTCATCAATATTAGATTCAAGATTGTGATGTATCTCACAAATTAGCAGACTAGATTTAATATAATTACAAAGGCCTATGAATTTTGAAAGACTGGATGGAGTATATGCCATGTCAGATGAAAGACTATCACTGAGCTCATTAATCATTATCGCAACTTGTTCTTCTGCTAAAAGTTTTGCAATTAAAGATGGGTCACCTCTTGTTCCACGAATGTAATTACTGATAGCTGCTTGAGTTACTCCAAGCATTTTTGAAATTTCATCTTCTCGAATATTATGATCTTCTGCAAGCTTTTTGGCAAGTATTGCACGTAATGCTGGGATTAGAGTTTTAGATTCAATTTCAGCAGGAAGAAGCATTAATTCCCAAAAATCCTATAACATATTTTAAGTTTGCAATGAAATGCATGTTTAATCAAAGGAATTGAGTAGGCATAGATATTTTAATTTCAGAGCAAACTGAGTTATGTTGGATAATGCTTCCAAGGAACTCTACAAAGTTTTAGAAGAGTCATGTAATTCATGCAAATCTAATTTGATAGCACTATCAGGAGGGTTAGATAGTTCAATCATAGCATATTTCTTAAAAAATAGAAAACCTAATGCAATAGCAATTATTGCAGAAGATTTTGTTTCAACAGACCTAACATATTGTCAAAGAATAGCAAAGGAATTTGGTTTGAATCTTACTATTTATCAGGTAAAAACGGCCGAGATTCTTGAAGCAGTTGAAGAGACAATAAAGATTTTGAAAAATTTCAACGACATTGAAATTAGAAATAATGTTGTAATGTATCTTGCGATAAAATGGGCAAAAGATAATGGAGAAAAATCAATCATTACTGGAGATGGGGCAGATGAGTTATTTGCAGGGTATAGTTTTCTTGTAAACAAACCTGAAAATGAATTAGAAGCAGAAATTACTCGAGTTTGTTCGGTAATGCATTTTCCTACTCAAAAGATTGGAAAAGAAATTGGAATTGATATAGAATCACCATTTCTAAATGACAAAGTAATAGATCTAGCAAAAAAAATTCCAGCAGATATGAAAGTGAGAGATGAGGGCAAGCAGAGACATGGGAAATGGATACTTCGTAAAACATTTGAGAAATTTTTGCCTCAGCAAATAACATGGAGGGAAAAATCACCAATGCAAGATGGTTCAGGCACTGCTGGACTAACTGGTTTGTTTGAATCTATAATAAATGAAGAAAAATATGTAGAGAAAAAATTAACAACAGAGAAAGAAGACGAGGTAATCATCAGAAGTAGGGAGTCGATGCATTATTATGAAATTTACAAGAAATTATTCGGAGTTCCTGTAAAAAGCCCAGGTAACGCATGTCCCTATTGTAAACATGAAGTTAAAAATTCTAAATTCTGCAGAATGTGCGGTGCTTTTCCAATCTAGGTATTATTTTTGTATTTACGAGGTTTTTTGATAAAAATTCGTCTACAACCATTACAACAAAAATAGAATTTTTTTCCACCATATTCATGAAGTAATGCAAGCTCCTCATCAAGTTCAATTCCACATACAGGATCTACTGGCACAAAAATTGTCTTTTTAATTTCTATTTATAGATACAGTTAGAAATCCATCTTTGTGATGAATGAGAATAGTATTTATGATTCTGCCGTGATTATACCGTTATTTCTTTGAGCTGTGGTCTAATTTTAGATACAACATCAGATGTAATTCTCAAGATATGTTCTACATCAGATGGGGATAATTCTTTATTCCCACCATCAAAAGATCTTCGAGCGATTGAATTAATCTCAGAAGTTAATTCTGTAATTGCTAAATAATTTGTATCTAATTTACCATTTACTGCCATGTTAGTAACTATGAATTCCGATTGCTAATTAATAAGATCATAAATTCCCAAAAATGGAAATGGAATCTATGAATGAACTATCTCAAGAATTTTCTTAGGCAATATGCCATAATCAGAATCAGGTTCTGAGACTACATACAGAATATCATCATTAATCAGCACACTAATAGCTAAGGCACGTTCTCGTGAAGCCATAGCAAAATTTACGAGTCCCAATTGTTTATCAAATTCTTTTCTCATTTTTACACGTAAAGCCAATTCCATGAAAATCATTTCATCGTCTTTTTCACTTTCTAATGGTTCGACGTTCTCTCGCATTCCACCAGCAACCAATCTGCCTCTTTCATTAATGACACCTGCAAATCGAATTTTAGGATCAATCAACAATACAGATTCACATATTTTCGTATAATCATAAATCTTTGCAGACATGAATCTATTTCCTAACAATGGCTCATTTATTATTTTTCCATTAAATTTTTTGAAAATAGCATAGTAATCAAGAAGTTAGTTTTTTGACCAAGGCTAGGAATTCATCCTCAGAAATGGGAGGAATTTTCATAATTTCTAGATTTTCAGACACATGTTGAGATGATTTCTGCCCTACTAAAGGAGCCAAGACTCCAGGAGATGAGCGAATAAATTGTAATGCACGCAAAGATGGTTTGAGTTCGTTGAATTCAGGCATTACACCTGGAGCAAGTAATCGTCCTTGCATAAATGGGACACTAGTAAACACGCCAATTCCCAATGATGAGGATGCCTCCAAAATTGAAACTTGTTTGTCATTAATCATTTGGGTTTTTCCAAGAAGTGCTTGATCATAATGCATGTTAAAGGGCAATTGAATAAAACGAAAACCGTGATTTTCGCCACCAATTTTTTTAGCTAAATTTACAGTATCCTCAAGAGAAAGGTATTGAGGATTATCTTTTCCAACTCTAAAGCATTCCCATGTTGCCATACCATAGAATTTAATTTTCCCCTCATCGCGTTTTTGCTCATACAATTCAAAAACAGATTTTAAATTTTCTAAAAATTGCTCTTTTGAGACATCCTTTATTTGCCCCTCTACTGCATTATGCAGGTACATTAAATCAACACATTCCATGTTTAGATTTTTTAGACTACGGTCTAGTTGATCAGAAAGGTAGGGAAGTGTCATGCAGTGATACCCAGATGTGACGTCACCTTCTTTGATCACTCCTTTTTGAGAATACTCTTCTTTGACATATTCCCAAAAGCCTAATTGAACATCGGCATCATTTGTAACATAGCCATTTTTAGTACTTAGAAACAATTGGTCCCTAGAGATTTTTTCATCTTTAATTAATTCAGACACTGCTTTTCCAACAGAACGTTCTGCTTTTTGGGCACGATAATTAATTGCAGTATCTACAACATTAACACCAGATAAGATGGATTGTTTTACGGCATTTGTAACTAAATCATCAGTTTTTGAATCAGGATCTCCCAGATACGTTCCAATTCCAACATTTGAGAGAGTAAGATTTTCAAAATTCTTGAAATTTGCTTGATTTATACTCGAGTTTTGGGCAAATTTTTTGGTTCCCTCCTTAGTTGCAAATCCCGAAATCATGTTAATCATAAAGAACTGCTAAATTTATGTCTAAAGCGTCAAATGTCAATTAAGAAACTAGCCACAAACAGAGCACCAGTAATTCTACCAAATAATAAAGTAGAGGACATGTATGGCACTAAATCATCTACAGCGTCATAGTTTTTTTGCAATCCAAGGCCAGATTTCATCATTAAGGGAATACTCAGCAAACTAATCAAAGACAATAAAGGGAACAGAGTTGTCGAGACTCCAACAATTATTGCACAATATGATATTAGCGGAAAAACCCAAAACAAGTAGGATGCTTTTTTCTTTCCGACTGCTATAACCAGAGTTTTTCTACCTTTTGACTTGTCAGCATCATGATCTGGAAATGATGCAATGAATAAAACTAATGAAGATAAAGAACCAACAACAATTCCACCAAGTATTGACTCTATGTTGATTTGTCCTGATTGAATAAAAAATGTGCCAATAACAATCATTGAGCCCTTTACTGCTACAAAGAATTCACCTAATCCAGAATCAACAATTTTTGTAGAATAAAAATAGATAGACAGTATTGCAAATCCTAAAATTATTGCAATCAATATTCCATCTGTAAATACAAAGTATCCACCAATTAGTGAGCCAATAATTAAAAATGCAATGCCTGCACGATACACAGAGGATGGTTTGAGTAATCCTTCAGGCAATACACCAGTACCGCCACTCATTTTAGTTCGTTTAGTTTTAGTGTCAATTCCTCGCTTAAAATCCCAAAAATCATTTAGCAAGTCAACACTTGCATGAAGTGCCATCACTCCTGCAAAAGTCAATAACATATCGAGTAAATCTATTGAAGAATTTTGCCACCAATTAAGCGCCAGACCCACAGAAACTGCAATGACTGATGCAAGAAGGAATCTGATCCTAATTACTCGAAACCAAACAGAGAGCATAGAAATAGTCACAATTTTTCAGTATAATATTCATGAGTTTTCAGACTCATTATTGTTTATATGAAATAATATTATTAGATGAATTCATGATAATTGGTAGAATTTTAGAAAATGAAAAAAGAGTGAAATTCAACGTGGATATTCACTGTAGTAATTGCGGAATAATTGTTCCAGGAGGACTCCAAACAGGAGAATCTTATTTTGAAACAGATGAATTTAAAATAGAATTAAAAGAGTTTAAGCGAAATTATCTTTGTGGGGTCTGCAGAGACAAGAGAAGAGTTGACAAATAAAAGATCATATCTCTTCCTCCTCTTCCCAATCTTCTTCCAAGTCGGCTTTTGATTTCTTTAAGAACATAAAGACTACAACACCTATCATCAAAATTCCCCCAATTACAAGATAGACAATCCATTCAGGTAATTCCAGATCAATTCCTCCGAAGGTTTTATCCGGTGAATCAACATTTACAGTAAAGGAATCTTTTCCTTCAGCATATCCTTCAGCTGTTGCAATAATATCAAATGAAATGTTTGGTCCTTCAAATGCAGTTAAACTTACAATGGCACTGCCATCAGAGCTTGTCCTTACAACTTCGGGAGTAATCACTGCATTACCTTGTGTTATTATTTTTAACGAGGCACCAGATACTGCCTCAGCATTTTCATCGTCAACAAATAATCTAAATTCAACTGGATTGTCAGAAGGAATTTCATTATCTAATCCACCAGTAAAAACTTGCAATTGCATTTGAGATGAAGCAGTATTTACATGAAATGAAGTTCCATTAACGCCCTTAGCACTTGCAGAAATTATTGCACTACCCAAAGAACCAGTAGTTTTAATTGGGAATATTGCATACGAAGAACCTTGAGGGATTACAGCATCATCAATAATTTTAACGATTGAATCCTTTGAAGAGACAATTTTAGATTTTACATCAAATTTTGGAATAACAGGATTTCCTTGAAAATCAACTAGTTGGACAACGCCCATGTTTTGCTGATGGTTTGCATTAATTTTTTCTAGAGGTAAAGATACCAGCATTTGCGATGTTGGAAAAGTAACAAATGTTTTGCTACCTTCTAAATTTAAATTTGCATGTTCACCAATTGGTTCTACAGTAAGAGTAATTTTTGTTTCAGAATCTGAAATATTAAAAGAATCACTTCGTAATTGAGAAAAAGTGAATGTTGAGCCTTTATCAATTTCAATCAGCCCATTTGTAGGAGTTACCAAATATTTTCCAGCCTCCTTCAATATTTTTGGTCTTTCTTTTTCATCCAAAGCTATTAAAAACATATCAAAAAATCCATCACGATCAAAAATTATACTCTCTTCACCAGTAGGAGAAAACAATCGCACCTCCTTTTGTTCTAGGGTATTAATGACTTGAGAAGTAAATGAACCAGTACCCATCCCATTAATTGATGTAGATATTTTAACAGGTCCAGTTTTTTGCCCAGTAGAAATTTTTGCAGTTCCATAAGAATAAGAACTAATAATTTTACCACCATTCTCAATTGTAGCTAATTTCTCATCACTAGAAATAACATTGATTTTTTGGATAAATCCATCAGTATACAAATTTTCATTGGATTGGATAGGATAGAGTTCGCCATCAGTTAAACAATCAATTGTGTAGAGAACCATATCTTCAGGATCTAATTCAGTGTTACGAGTTATATCTTCAGAAGCAGATTCACCAGAGGAATCTTCATCAGATGCATCAAAACAATCAGGATGAATTTCAATTTTAGTTCCATCAGGCCTAATTCCATCATCATCTTCATCATCTTCAATTAATGATAATTGGTAAGTAAAAAATGCAGTAGCATTACTAGGTATTTTATCTAACCCAAAAACATTTACAGTTGTATCATAGTCTTTTTCATCAAAATGATGATTACCTAGACGTTGATTTTGATCCATTTCCATAGATTCACCAACCGTACGGAAAGTGTCTGTTGCAGTACCAAGACCAGGAGAGCTAACACCAATTAAAATATCATTTGTGAGTAAATTTTGCAAACTATATTTTTGTTGAAGAAGATAACCAAATTGATCTTTTTTAATTTTCGGTTTTTCAGATTTTCCAAATTTATCTAAATTGTCACCAATTGGATATTGTTCACTAGAAAAAAAATCAAGCGGGATATCATTTGGAGTTTTGGTAGGATTTCCATCTGAGTCAACCACACTAACAAAAATATTCAGAGTTCTATCAATTTCTGCAGGTATTAGTTTTGGAAAGATTGTTAATTTTAATCCACTAGGCAAGGTAGATGAAATTTGAATGCTTTTCGCAACATCAAGACCAGAATCTTCATGAATGGCACGGAGGAATGTATTGCCAACTTTATCATGAGCTTGTAAAATCCCCCATGCATAATATTCGCCTTTGTGAATTGTCAATACTTTAGTATCGCTAGAAGCTAGAAGACCATCATATTCTAAAATAATATCAACGTCATAAGGAGCACGAATGTTAATACCATCTAAAGTTTTTAAAAATACAGTAAATGGCATTTCAGAATTAACATGCATTTTATTTGTTGGGAGATTTAGTTCTAAAATTAAATCATCAGGAAGATATGTTTCATCAGTTCCTACTTCAATTTTTTGAAAGGTGATTTTTCCATTAAGATTAGCAGTGATTGTAGTAGTCCCTGATTTTTCGGTGGTACGTATAGGAAAAGATACAAATTCCTCGTTTGCTTTTAAAATAATTTTATTGGGAACAGATACTATAGAAGGATCATCAGAACTCAAACTAACAGGTACGTCATAAGATGAGGTTATAGGAACACCATGTTTACTTAAAACAAAAAGATATCCTATTTCATGCTCAGCAACACCACTTTCTAAGTGAGACGGAGATATTGCTAATTTGATAGAATAATCAGATAGAGCTTCTAAATTTTGTCCAGATACAGAATGTATGTTTCCTCCCATTAAGAAAGATACAGCCAGTAAGAAAAGAAGGGGTTTTTTTGCAATCATTTTTTTCTCCATTTTTCAGTTTTTACTCCGTTTTTTTTTCGTAAAAAGGAAAAAAGGGTGGAGTTATCCACTTTGCTGACCAGCTACTATAGTTCCCACAAAGACGGCGCCGTTTGCAGTTGATAATTTCAACTGAGTATCTCTACCATTTTTGATATTTTCGTCAAGCTGCAGAATAATTGATACCTGTTGTCCAGGCTGAATTTCTGGTGACGATGTAGTCAAAATGGTACCTGGACCTCTTGTAAGGATTTGGTAATCACCGGTAGTTGGAGCAATATTAGTGTAGTTGTAGACAGTACCGCCAAATCGTACTTCACCTAGCGTAAGCTTGCCTACACTATTACTTTGTATGTAGATTACTACATTTTCATCTACTACAAGTCCATTGCCTGCAGTGTTTCCTGCAGAAAATGTTGTACCATCATGGTTTAACAAATCAACACCATCTGAAGCATCATAACCAGTGAACTTTATTGATTCGATGTTGGGTGAACCACTAATTTGTGCAGAACTAAAGAATCCTTGTGAAAACACAAAGACAATACTTCCACCTACTACGGCAATTGCTACCAAAAGAAGTGTTGCTATAACTGGAGCAACTGCTCTTCTTGAAGTCAACTTGTTTTGTTTTGACTGTAGTTTTGTCATTCTAAAGTTATTAAAAGCGAAAGAGATGTTAAAGCAATTTGTGTTCAAACAACACAGCAGCTTCAAATGTTGTTCAAACATTACAACATCCCTGATTTGTAGTCATGAAAATATGTCAAGGCAATGACAAAATTAAAGACGACTTTGACAATCTCAGCAATTGCATCAATTTTGATAATTGGTGGATTTGTAACAGCAACTCCAAATGCATTTTCAACATATGGCGGCAATTATGATGATGATGATTGTGATCACGGATATTATGGATATAATTATGATGATGATTGTGGTGAAGATGTTCCAAAAGATCCATGTGATTGTGAGAAACCAGACACACTAAAGTTCAAATTTTCTACCCCAAGTTCAGAGATAGACAGTGAATTTAGAATTGAAATTTATAAGAAAATCAATTACATAGGCAATGAAGACAAAAAATTAACAAGTATTGTAGATGTTACCAATATGGGGGATTATCAAATTGAATCATCCAGTTTTGGTAAAGAAAAGTTAAATTCAAACACAGTCTTTGCAATTTACAAAATAGTAGAAAATGATGACGATGATCTAGTTTCATCAATTGAAATACACACATCATGTTCACAGGATCTATACATCGGACAAACAGAAAGTGATAATGGGTATTCTCTAGAAATCACAGACGGTTTGAAAGATGGTAAAACATCAATTTCGGCATCAAATCCTCTCACATGTGGGGATGATCCAGAACCTGAAAAAACAGGGATGATTGTGATTAGAAATGCACTTACAAAAGACAATGGCGGAAAAGCCATGTTAGAAGATTTCTCATACAAAGTAACTGATGAATTAGGTGCTACATTTGATTTGGTTCAAGATTCACTGGATCCATCCATACATTCTGTAGAAGTTCCTAAGGGAGATTACAAATTAAGTCAAATAATTGCATCAACAGTCACTGAATCATATTCCGAAGTTCTCATTTCAGGAGACAAGAAATGCCCAGCAACAACTAATGAATCATTTATGATTAAAAAAGACAAAACTGTCTCATGTACAATCTATAATGATGACAATGGGGATGGTTCAGGCGGACCAGGCGGCATAGTCTTCCAAAATAATTCAATGGAAATTGAAATTGACGGAGACGGTGTAGGTCTACCAACAAAAGATAGTTGTGATAATTATGTAGATGGAATCAAAACAGAGCCATGTATAGAGATGATGGGAACAGAAGGAAACATCGGAATTGTCGATTCGGAACTTAGTTCAACTACTACAATTGTCTTATTTAGTGTAGTAGAAGAAACGCTTGATCCACTTATTGGGGCTGAGAATGCAGAATGCACGCTAGAGAGAATAATACCTCACAACAGTGAATCGGAATTCCTATATGATGATGAGGACATGCCACCAGAAGATCCAACAGATAATCTAATGGTATTCCTTGGATGTGCAGAACTTAACGCTGGCAAAGTCTACAAAATCAATTATGTTATGATTGATCCAACTATGGGTCAATAACATCATTTTTTCTTTTTTTTCTCAGAATAAAAACAAAGTAATTTTATAAATCACTTTAAGAAATATTCAAGGAATTACTTGTAATACTATTTCAGCTAATGGACCAATAGCAACATCCCCACTACTAATCCCATCTGCTAGAACATACATGACATATAGTTGTGTAGAAGTAACAGTTGGAGCAGTTACTTGAAATTCTATAGTTTGAGTATCTGCAGTACTAGATATATCAGAATTTAGCACTCCAACTATTTGTGAAGAGCCATCTGCAAATGTTTCAATAGGATCCATTGTGAATCCAGGAGCGTTGATTATGGAAGGAGAGGTCCAACCTTTAGGGACGTTGATTATCAATCTAGAATCTGTTGCTTGAATTACATGACTAAGATTATCATCAAAATCAGTCAAAGTGGCATTTAGTTTAACTACACTCCCACTAGATATGCTGTCAATACTTGAAAGAATATTTGCATTACTAGAAGACCCTGGAACATCTGTAAGATACACATTTGGTAATGTCGTAGATCCTTCATTATATGATGTCCCGTATCCTGATTTTCCAAATTGTCCTAATGTAGTATAGACACTAACATCAACAGGGACGGTTTCAAGGAAATCCCCACTACTGCCAATGAAACCAGGTTCAACTAGAGCTAAAAACGGAACAGTCGATAAACCAGGAACAGAAACAGGACTACTGAGACTTTTCCACATTAATTGATTAGGCATAGGACAACTCCATGTCCCACCCAAGCTTAAATCAACATGTTCTGCTTGACAAGCATTACCGTTGTTATCAGTAAAAATTTCATCACCGCCAGTATATCTTGTAGATGTTGCAGTGATCACAATTTTACTGACTTCAAGATCTTTTTCAATAGGATTAACAACGTTAATTCCCCATACGCCTTGTTGTCCAGATTCACCAAAAGGAGCAGGCATTACAATGAACAGTTCAGGTTTTGCCAGAAGATCTTGTGTCAGAACAATTAATTCCTCAGACGTTGAATTTGCACTATCCCGCAATACACTTTTGTCAGATGCAATATTGCTCTGAATTAAATTATTATTTACATCCAATCCAGTTGCAAAATTTGAAAAATCAATACTAGTATCGGCAGTCCCATCAATATTATAATCCCACAAAAACAAAAAAGATTCACCAGGAATCAAATCAACTGAAGGAAGATTAGGACCAGAAGTTCCAACAACGACTCCTGAAGGATTAACAGATATGTTTGAAGGTGCAACATCATTAATTTTTAATTGTCCAGTATTTGTCACAACCATTGCAATTGTTACATTTTGTCCCAAAATTACATCAGGCGGATCAGTTACAAGAACAGAACGTAAATTATTAACTGAAGAACCGCCAGGTCCTACAACTAATTCTGCAATTTCAATAGTACCCAAAGAAGACATAACTTTGATATCATACGAATCAGGGATCATGTAGAGTGTTTGAGAAGCAAGTATTGATGAAGGAATTCCACCCGTAACAAAAGAGTCATCATAGTTTACAGTATAACGAGTGGCAGGTTGAGTAGCAAGAGTTTTGTTAATAATCCAAAAACTAGAGATTTCAACTGGATTTTGACCAAAATTAGTCACAGAAATATCTAATTTGTTGCTAGAATCAGTAGATACGGCAATTCCAAATCGTTCTTGTTGTTTTTTTAGCTCAACATCTGAAACTATTCTCTGTGTTGTAACAATATCAGTTTGAGCATCCAATGCCAAACTCAAAACTGAGAAACCAGCAACCATCAATACTGTAAAGAATAATGCTCCAACAACAGAGGAAAGACCACGTCTATTTTTTGCAAAATTCTTTAATTGGAATTTTATTGTGCACCACCACTTTCAAGTAAAAATTCCACAGGTTGAATTTGTCCCGAATTTAAAAGCAATCTAATCCCTTTATTCAATTGAATATCAGTTCCAACAGAATCTAATTTTACAAGAAGGTTTACTGTTTGCCCACTTTGAATTTCAGTATTTTCATTTTGAATAATTGGTCCTACGGTAACAGGTAAAATTGAAAACATTCCGTCTGCAGGATATTTGCCGTTGATTAATGGGATAGTAGTATCTAACATAACACCAGATGTAGAAATATCCCAAGAGTAGCGTTGGCCATTTATAGAAAGATGTTCTAGAAAAATTGAATTAAGATTATTATTTTGAATTTGAATGACAATAAATTCTGTACCATCATTAGCAGGAATATTATTTGGGTTACTACTGCACCCAGAACGGCACAAAAGGGAATCATATTTGTTATCAACATCAGTCAATGTCAGTAATCCTGAAGAATCCCGAGTATCATATGCTAAAAGCAAAATATTCAAAGACGATGCCTCAAGAGTTGAGGTAGTACCTAAATTTCCAGAAAGAAATGCATCATTCATAAAATAAGTTAATGTGCTAGCACCAGTAACAGTTACAGCCATTAACATCATCGTACTGATAATATCAGTAATTCCCCGTCTATTTTTCAATCGAGAATTTTTTTTCTGTGTACTAGAATGATTTTTTGATGTCATTTTTTATGTATTAAATGGACTAGCTACAGTTGTGAAGAAATTTCCCCTAGTAGTTGTTAATGATATCCTATATTCAGAATTGACATAGGCAGGATCATTCCATGTTCCAGAACCTTGAGCCAATATAATTTGAGTGTCATCAATTAGATCCAAAATTATTTGCTGATTGTCTTTTAGCTGAATAGTTTGATCTAGATCTACCCAATTCGTAATAATTTCCTGATTATCAATATTTATGATAGTAATACTGGCAATAGTAGATTCAACAGAGCCAATATTTGCCAAATCAATTTCTAAATTATCCGTATTAGGCTCAAATCGGACATGCTCAAATACCAAATCTTCACGATGAATTTGATTTTTTGAGGCCTCATGGAAAGAAAGATCATATGTAAAAGCACTAATGCTATTCATCCCATTAAATAAAATCACGGAACCTACGGAGCTAACAATTCCCAATATCACCACACTACCCATTACTTGACTGACTGCTCTACGATTTTTTAAGAAATGATTTGAAAAGACATTTTTCACTTTTTGCCACCATTCTCAGAATACCAATCAGAAACAAATTTTTCTACTCGTGTAATAATTTGAGAGAAATCAGATTCAGCAATTAAATGAATTCCATAATGTTTTGCAAGACTTTCAACACCGTCATTAATTCCAGATACTGTCAAGAGCAATGTCTTTGTTGGATCAATGTCAAGTTTGGGAACTAATATAGAATTCATATCGGACTGATTAATTCCATCAGATTGATTTTTTATAAAGATCAGTATTGATTCACCAGTAATATTGCTTTTTCCATAAATTGGAATTTCATGGACATTATTGCTCTTACCCTTTATCTGAATATTGAGATTTGCATCAAAGTTGAATCCCTGTAATAATTTTAGCAAATCATCTTTGATTTGATTAGTATCAGAATTGATTGAAGATTCAGAATTTTTTAATTTATAGCAATATGTTGGAACAAATTGTCCAGAATTTGTATCAAAATCATGCTCGTATTTTCTGCAGTGTAATTTGATTACAGCGTTATCAAATTTTTCAACACAATCAATGCATTGATACCACATTGCGGGAACACGTATTTCTTTTTCAAAATTTTTAATTGATTTCTTGCAAGATGGGCAACGTGAGTTTTCAGGATCTGTAAAATCAAAATTTGTGTTTTCTGTGATATACCCACATATTTTATGTTCAAACAGATTTAGTTTTTCAACATTCAATGAATGGCATTTTGGGCAATAAAGACGAACACTAGATGAATGAGTATCAGGATGAATTGGGCAAACAATTAATTTTTCATAGATATTTTTCTCTAAAATTCCATCAGAAACTAAATCATCCAGACATGTAATGTTGTCCTGAACTTCTCCAATTTTTGAAAGAATTGGATAAAAAATCAGACCCTCGTTGTAATCAACAAATGGAGTTATCGTCCTATCTTTGAGTTTTTGAACTTCTTGAATTAATTTGACTGCCTTACTGGTTGATGGTTTTGGAGAATCAGAATCATCAATTCTAGTAGATTCTTCAATTAATTTTTCTATTTTAGGCTCAATTTTTGCTTCATTTGAGTTTCCCTTGAAAATTGAAGATATGTTATCTAGACCAACTATTTTGTGACCCGATTTTGATTCGAGTTTAGAATTTTCATTATTTTTTTTCCTAAACAATTTTTTTCACCTCATAAAGTATGAACATATCAGACATCACAGTTGTTTTCTTAAGCAGATGAGCAGTAAAAGGAAAATGCTGTTCATATGAACGAACATGCGTTAAAACGCATCAGAGATGTATTAAACCTGAAATTGAGGCTAAACATATTCAAAGAAAAGTTATCAGGATTGCAAAAATTACAGGCTGAACCTAAAGAAATAATCAAGCATGATAAAAATAAAAATGAAACAGATTCTAAAAATGAAGAAAAAGATACAAAAATCCCTCAATTCATGACCTTATCGAAATTAGAATGGGACAATAATGAGATACATGCAGGAATTATTAAAGATCCGACAGCTAAAGGAGGTTTAAGATATCAAGTAATTGAGCCGATATTATCTGAAAGAGATCAAAAGGCATTTGAAATTATTAAAAAATTATTAATGACAGAGCTAACAGTATCACTTCAAGATATTAAATCAAAAAAAGATGCAGAGAGGAGATTAAAAAAGAAAATTTCGTCAATGATTAAAAAATACAGATTAAATATTCCAAAAAAAATATTTCAAAAATTAATTATTATGCAATTAGGGATTTTGTTCATCTTGGAAAAATAGAGCCATTGATGAGAGACCATATGATTGAAGAAATCAGTTGTGATGGGACAAACATTCCAATCTACATATGGCACAGAGAACATGAATCAATGCCGACAAACATCATCTTTGAAAAAGATGCAGAGCTAAACAATTTTTCAAGAAAAATGGCATACATTTGTGGAAAACATGTCTCTATGGCAGACCCAATTATTGATGCATCACTTCCAAATGGAAGTAGAATTAACCTCACACTTGGACATGAAATTACCAAGCGAGGTAGCACATTCACAATAAGAAGATTCAGAGCAGATCCGATAACAATTATTGATTTGATAAAATTTGGGACAATTTCGATAGATATTGCAGCATTCATGTGGTATTTGGCAGAGAAAAAATCAACAATGCTTATTGCTGGAGGAACTGCCAGTGGCAAAACAACCGCACTAAACGCTCTAGCCTCATTTATCAAGCCTGGAGAAAAGGTAGTCAGTATAGAGGACACACAGGAACTAAATCTGCCCCATGAGAACTGGATTCCGGCTGTATCACGTCAAAATTTTACAGATACACAGATTGGGGAAATTAATCAATTTGATCTTCTAAGGGCAGCCCTCAGACAAAGACCAGATATCATAATTGTGGGAGAAACAAGAGGGCGAGAGGCATACACATTATTTCAGGCTATGGCGACAGGTCACGGGGGATTTTCATCAATTCACGCAGATTCTGTTGATGCAACACTCACCAGATTAACATCATCTCCCATGGATGTTCCAAAAGCACTAATTGCAAACAGCCTTGATCTAATCACACTTCAATTAAAAATCAGAGTAGGTAACAAATCAGCTAGAAGGATTATTCATGTTTCAGAAATAGATGGAATTCATGAAACAACTGGAGAAATTAGAACGCATGAAATTTTCAAATGGAATCCAAAAACAGATACCCATGATTATTTGGGAAATAGTGTAATTTTTAGAAAACTCAAAGAACGAGATGGCGATAGTGAAGAAAAAATCAATTATGAATTGACAAAAAGAAGATTAGCGTTAGAATGGATGGTTAAAAATGATATTCGTGATCATAAAGAAGTAACTGCAAATGTAATGGAGTATTATGCAGATCCAGAAAGATTCTATGAAAGAAAAAGACTGGAGGTGTAATTATGAATGTAATGGGGAAAAAACAAAAAAAGAATGATGAAGAATCAGTTGGTCAAATTCATGTGTATAGTTACAAATTACTAAATGAGCATGTAAAATTTTTACATCCAAAATTAAAATCACTAGATAAATCAATCAAGCAAGCCATGATGCCAATTCCATTTGAAGTGTATGTTTCAAGTATGGTTTTCTTTAGTTTGATTGCCGGCATATGTGGGGCAGTTTTTGCATTAATTGTAGCGCAATTTATCAATATACAGCCAGCAAGTCTGAGTATTCTACTTCCAGTATTAGCAGGATTCATGTTATTTGGAATCACATTTGGAATACTACAAGTGATTCCCAAAATCAGAGTAACAAATAGATCTTCAAAACTCGTAGAGGAGATACCCCATTTTATTGGGTATATGTCAACATTAGCAACAAGTGGTCTCACACTAGAGGGAATTTTCAAGGCAATAGCAAAAGAGGAGACAGAAGAGGACATTGTCAAAGATGCCAGATTCATTGTAAGAAATATCGATATTTTAGGAATGGATTTGATTAGCGCAATTAAAGATTTGATTCATAGGACTCCTACAGGACCATATTCGGAATTACTTGAAGGCGCAGTAGTTACTGTTCAATCAGGAGGGGATCTCAAAGAATATTTTAATGCGACTGCAAAAGTTCAGCTTGAAGAAAAAAAGATGCTAATGCAAAAAACTACCGAATCATTAGGTAGTGTTGCAGAAATTTACACAATTTTACTAATTGTATTTCCATTACTTGCAGTAATCATGCTATCAATTATGGGAATAATGAGCCCTAGTCTTGCAGGATTTGATTTGATAACACTAATGAATATTCTAACATTTGCAGTAATTCCGCTTAGCGGAGTTTTGATGCTAGTCATGATGGATACAATGGTACCAAAGAGGTAAAGAAAATGGAAAGAGTTCAAAGCAAACAAAAAAGAAAAATAAAAAAACGACGAGTAGCAAAAATCGAACCAAAAGAATCAATCTTAAAAAACGAGATTCTAAAAACTGCCGTATTTTCAATTATTGCATCAATTAGTGTAATTTCTATGAGTTTTTATTTTTCAGAATATTCAGATTCAACTACAATCAGAGATGTTGGATTAATTTTTGGAATACTAGTAGGAATTATTCCCTTAACTGTGCACCAGCTAAAAGAGGTGCAAAGAAGAGACAGTATTGATAGAAATTTACCAGTTTTTTTACTTGCACTTCTAAGCTCTGTCCAAAGTGGGGCAAATTTAATCAAGGCAATAGAGCAAGCAGGAGAAAGAAATCTAGGAGCATTAACTCCTGAATTAAAAAATCTCAGAGCAAACATAAGCTGGGGAACTCCAATCGAGGATGCATTTGAGAATTTTGCAGAAAGAACGGGGACTAGGGTTTCACGACGTGTGACAGTATTACTTGAGATGGCAATGAAGATTGGGGGGGATGTATCTGAAAATCTGGAAATGATTCAAAAACACGTCTCAGATATGCAAAATATTGAAAAGAGTAGAAAATCAGCCCTTCAGCCATACACATATACAATTTACATTTCGTTTGCAGTATTTCTCGCAGTAGCAGTTTTGTTAACTACTAGTTTTTTCACAGAAATAGAAAAAGTTCAGGAAGGATTACTGGCATCAGGAAGTGGCACACAGGGATTATTTGGCTCTCTTGCAAGCATGGAGATTGAAAAATTAGAATCAGCATTATTTAACATGGCAATAATCGAAGCAGTATTTGGAGGTCTTGCGGCAGGCAAGATTGGCTCGGGTTCTTACGTGGCTGGAACAAAGCATGTGGTAGCAATGATTGTCATTTCAGTAATTGCATTTAATGTAATCTAGTTTTCACATCAGACATTTATTAAAAAAAATTGTCAGATAATGAAATGACATATTGGTAAAAATCAGAAAAAAATGTTCAAAAAAATGAACATCAGAAAAAATTGTTGTAATAACAAAACAACATATTTTGTTTTTTGTGTGTACTATCGCACAAACAGAGCCTTTAGTTCTATTATGATCTAAATTTTTTATCGATGATGAGGGGAAAATATTTTGTAAAGCATAGGAGTTCTGCGAAAATACTAAATGCAATTACACAAAACGAGTCTAGGTTGTTAGAGATGGGAGAAATAAGGGGATGTCTTACCAAGATCAAGTAAGTAGAATTGCAACAGAGCTTGAAGAGATTTTAGATCTCGATGACTTGGAGGCGAAGGTTTACCTTAATTTACTCAGAGCAGGCCCAATAACCGCAAGCGCACTTGCAAAAGAGCTCGATATTGACAGAGCAAGAATGTACAGAACAGTCGATAGACTTGTAAGTAGAAATATTATTTCAACCACATTATCTAGTCCCAAATTATGTATTGCATCAGATCCTCATGATGCATTAAAAATTGCACTAAGCAAAAAAGAAGACGAAGTAAATAAAATCAAAAAACTAGGAGAGGCAATTATTGATAAAATTAATGATGAAATTACATCTAACCAAATCAACACTGTTCCTACATTCAGAGTTGTTCAAGGAAGACAAAACATCTATGCAGATATTGCACAATTAATTGAAAATTCTGTAGATACGATTTACATAGCAACAACTTTGGATGATGTTTCAAGAATGTACCACAGCACAATCCCAGAAAAAATTAGCATTTGTGAAAAGAATGGAGGAACAGTGAGATTGCTAGTAGACATGAATGATCCAAAACTAGCACCTTTTGTAAAAAGATTCAATGCCACTGAAACTAAAATTGGCAAGCTTCCATCAAAGGGAAGAATCATAGTTCAAAAAGATAAAAAAATGATAATGTCTGATCATGCCGCATCATCTCAACATTCAGGATCTGATTCGGACTTTTCGTTATGTACAAATTCTAATGAAATGGTAGATAACATCTTCACATTATGCTCATTCTTGTGGGACTCATCAAAGCCACTCAAAACAATTGATGTCAAAAATTTTATCAAAAAAGCAAGTGAGGAATAGTCAGACTAGAGACTCGTCGTTTACTTCAATTGGTTTTCTACCCATAAAACCAGAATCTTTTTCGTGCCAGAATTTTATTTCTGTTTCACCATATTTCCAACACAGCCAAACCTCCTCATCAAATCGCTTTGAGGGAAAATCAAGTAAACCCTGCTCTATACTTTTAACAGAAACTCCAGTGTTTTCCAGGATTTCTACTGCTTCATAGAATTTTGTAACTGCTGAATTTAATTTCTGCTTTAATGTGATAAATTCTTCAAATGAGTTTGTAGTGGAAAGACTCATCTGAATTTGTTGCTCTAATTTTGATACTTCATTCTTTTTGGAAAGCGCATATTCAAATTTTTTAATTACATCAGGAAGTGCAGCATTTGCCTCATTTGTTGTAAAAAGTGAGAACATATTCATTTTCAGTAAGGCGGGATTAAAAATCTTAGGCACAAATTTATTAAGAATTCCATAAGAAATTGTGCATGAGTGAAGATCCATTTGAAGAAATTATCATCCAAGTAATTAACGGTGCAGTATCTACGATTCCAGCTTATCTTGAGGACATTAATGAAAACAAGGATACACTAAAGGTTGAAAACCCCCGAGAATTTGTATATGGAATAGTAATGGGAATGGCACTTGGAATGGGCGGTGCTATACTTAGTGCACAAAAAGAGGCACCTACTCCAGAGGATCAGATGAAAATTAGAGACATCGTATACAAACACATACCAGAGATAAGAGAACGAATTTTCAATTGATAGAATTTAATCAAAAAGAGATAGATTTTCTAGAATCACTAGAAGAAGCAAGAATAGCAACTTCACATAAGAATATTCCACATGTAAAACCAGTATCATTTATTTTTCATGAAAATAATATTTTAGTTGCCACAGATTACAATACTAGAACATTTTCAAACATTAAAGATAATCCAAAAATAGGAATTGTAATTGACATATACCAATCAGGGAATCATAAAGCAATTTGTATTCAAGGGAAGGTAGAAATTGTTGAAAATGGATCAGAGTTTAAAAAATATTATGATATTTTTCACAAGAAATTTGAATGGGTTAGAGAGGATCCATGGGACGAAAATGAGGCTCCATTTTTGAAGATTATTCCAAACAACAAAGTATCTTGGGGATTAAAATAAAATTTCAAACAAAGTTTGTTTATTGATAGATTGAAACAGTATCGTTAAGGGATTCAATGATTTTACCAATTTTTTTAATATCAAAAGGCTTGTAAACAATTTCAGTGACACCATTTTCTTTTAATTGTTTTTCAATATCACCGGAAGTACTACCTGTTACAATCACCACATTTGCAGATGAGTCAATTTCTTTGATTTCTTTTAGTGCCTGAATTCCATTTAATTTTGGCATTTCCACATCCAGGAAAACAACGTCAGGGTTATGTTTTTCATAAAGTTTTATCGCATCAAGTCCATTATGACCGGTAGCTAGAACAGTTAATCCCTGGAGAGACATCAATTCAGAAAATAGTTCAGTGATTTGAACATCATCATCTACAATAATACATGTTTGAACGGTCAATCCCATATTTGGTATTGATAAACTAAGTAATAAGGTATTCTTTTATTACTATGCGTAATTTATAACACAAATTAACAATATGAGAAAATTTTAGATGAAATGATTATTTTTAAACTGATTGAAGAATGGGGCTACGCAGTTGTTCAGATTTAGAAAATTGAACATCAATAGTCATTTTTGATTTTTCGATGTTAATCTTTAGATTATTAAAGATGCACAAATATTCACTAATTTTTTTATTATCGATTTCAATATGACCAGTTTTCAACAATAGCCCTTCATCAATTAAATTATTTATTTTTCTATAGCCTGATGTTCGGGGCAAATTACAATCTTTTAAAATATCATTAATAATTTTTGGTGTTTCAGAAACAGATTCAAGAATTTTTCTTTTATCCATATCACCATAGGCTTCAAGGATAATGGAATTTACATATTCGTCAGATAATGAATACCAAGGATCATTGGATTTTTTGGATTTAATTACAAATATCTTTTCAAACATTTTACGTTCAATTGCATCTGCACCTTTGCCAAAAAATTCACGCAGTACTAAATCTAAGGAATGAAATTCTTCCACAGATTGGGAAAGAGAAAGCCCAAATTTCTCAAATAGTCTGTTTTCAATCTTTTGAATTGTCTTAGAACCAAGATCTTTTTTAATAATTTCAATAAGGGATCTTGAAAACAGATGTTCTGTTCCTGACATTAAAAATATGATAGTATTACTAGCATATTAGGTTTTTTAGGAATTAATTTTCAGATTAGCCAGTTCCAAATCTGGGATTTGATTGAAAACATGCCTAAATTCAAAAAAACCATATTTCTGAGGAATTTAGGGAGAAAATCAACATACTTATGAATTGAATCAGCATGGATTTTTTATATTGAAAATTCCAGAAATAGTACCGGATAAAATTTCAAATCCGATTAATCCAATAGTAATAATTGGAATTCTATCTTTAGGAATAGGAATTTTTGTTTCCATGAATGTAGTTTCCGAAGATGATGCAGGAGCAATTGCATCAATTTTTGCGGTTTTTCTAGCAGGTGTTGTCGCATTATTTTCATTCATAGTTTCTAAACAAAATGATACAGGTATTTTAGCAAAATCCTATTTTTCATTAGGGCTAGGATTTACAGCATACGTCATTGCCGAATTATTATATTATTCTATGGAAACATTATTTGGAATTGAACCCTACCCTTCAGTTGCAGACATATTCTTTTTTGCAGTATATCCATTTACTTTAATCCACTTAATACTCAACATAAGATTTTTTCATTCAGGATTTTCAATTTTTCAAAAAATCACACTAGTTATAATTCCAATTATTGCTTTAGTAGTATATGTAGTGTTATCCATTAGCATTCCAGATACAGAATTGGGTTTTGACTTTTACTATGGTTTGATTTTTGTGGTTTCTGCATCAGTGACCTTGTCATTATCCATAGTCGGTGCTGTGATTTTCAAAGAAGGTGTATTAGGAGCAGTATGGCTCCTACTAGTAATTGGATTGATGATTAATGCTGCAGGAGATGTGTGGTATTATCATTTGGAGATTTTTGGAGAGTATTTTGATGCACACCCAGTCACAGTAATATGGTATGTTGCAAATTTATTTATCATTTATGCATTGATTAAACATCTAAAAATTATTTAAATTGAAACCCATTCAGATTTTGCATTAAAATCAGATTTGTATCTCTTCATTCGTTTTAGAACTAATTTAGCTGTATTTCTAACACTTTCATTTTCATCATGCAAGGATCTTTCAACAGCTTCAATTTGATCAATTGCTCTAATAATCATCAAGCATTCTGTTGCCTCATGTCTTACCAGAGGGCTTACATCATAATTTGCAGCATGTGCCAAATCAGGAATTATCCTTCTCATATTTCTTGCAGCAATTTGATAACACACTTCATGTCTTACTACATCATTAGGATCATTTTTTAAAACCCACGCAAATAAATCAGACATTATCTCAAAAATTGGGCCTTTCAAATCAACCTCAACAGGAATTTCACCAGCAAGCCAAACTGCATCCCAACGCTCAGATTCATCCTTAGAAGTTTTGAAAATTGCATCTAATTTTTCAATTCGCTCTTCCATCGGAAGAGTACGTATAGACTTATCAAACTCAGCAGGAATGTTCATGCAGTATTAACATAAGATCTCACTACTATTTCAGTATTTATAAAAACATACAACTACTACGAGATCAATACCATTATTGGGATTATGGGGCAAAAATACCATGAGTTGGGATAAAAAAAATCAAGTATACCAACAAATGAGAAAATTCGATATTAAAAAAATTAGTCTATTTTCAAAACTGCAAAACAAGACAGTAGGTGTAGGGTTTTTGTTTGCAATAATGGCAGCTGCATTTTCAGCACTACCAAATGTAATTCCCAAATCATTGATGGAAGAACAGGTTGCAGAAGCATCAATTGTTCCAAATCCAATGATGCTAGTGTTTGTGATATACATAGTCAATAGTTTATTATTTTCACCATTTAGAAAATCAGACAGAAAATCAGCTAACATAAAAAAAGGAAGAACCACACTCATCCTACTAATTTTACTAGGAATTGCAGAATCTGCCGGAACACTAAGCTATACACTAGGATTACAAGAAACGAGTGCAACAAACGCATCCATCTTAGTGAATTCCGAAACAATCTTTGCAATTCTTTTAGGAATAATGATTTTCAAAGAAAAATTAAGCAAGCAAGAAATGTTGCCTTTTATTTTGATCGTCATCGGTTCAATTATCATTCCAGTTGGAGTAGATATGAATCACAACAATTGGAAATTATCAAATTTCATGATTGGGGATTTGTTTATTATAATGTCAGGATTTTTTTATTGTTTAGACACATTTATCGCAAAAAAGCTTAGCGACTCAATCAAGACCAGACATATTGTACACATAATGTCATGTACAGGTGCTATAATGGCGTTA
The DNA here is from genome assembly GCF_000956175.1 of Nitrosopumilus adriaticus. Taxonomy (NCBI): domain Archaea; kingdom Thermoproteati; phylum Nitrososphaerota; class Nitrososphaeria; order Nitrosopumilales; family Nitrosopumilaceae; genus Nitrosopumilus; species Nitrosopumilus adriaticus. The sequence goes on along the minus strand of NZ_CP011070.1, from coordinate 851,465 downwards.
ACATTAATGCTATTGTTTCAAATTCCTTTTGATATTAATCTAGAACAATTATCCATAATCTCAATTGTAGGATATTTGGGAATTGGTGTCACCATGATGTTTTTTGTTATTGCCTTACGAATAATCGGGGCTGTCCGCACAGTATTAATTTATGCCACAACCACAGTATTCAGCATAATCTATTCATTTTTCATCTTATCAGAAAACATAACTATACTAAATATTGCATCAGCTGGATGCGTTCTAGTAGGATTATTTGTGTTAAGGAACAGAATCAGTGCAGATTAAAATCAAATAATTAAAGTAATTTAAGTAAACAGGTTATTCAGATAGTGATTGAGTGTGTGTTTTTGATAGTCGCTTGATCTTTGCATTTATTGCAGCGACATCATTTTTTGACAAGGTTGGTTTTTGGTTTTTAACAATTTTACATTCCTTAGTGATAGGTAATTCTTTAATGTTAGAATATTGTTCAAAAGACAATAATGCAACTTCAGATTTCTTATCATCCACAAATCTAAATTTGACAAGTAATGAAGGATTCATTTCCTCATTCATCATACAATCATATATGACTAAGATATTAAATCATTCTATGTATTTATTGTAAACATGAAGATTAAATCAAACAGAATTTAAAGAAAAGAGAGAAAACAATTAAGAATTAGTTAATTTCGAATCCATTAATGGCAATCAAAATTAAATGCTCACACATACTAGTAGAAAAACAAAGTGAATCACTTGCAATAATGGAGAGAATAAAAAAAGGAGAAAAATTTGGTAAATTAGCAAAAGAATTATCAATTGATTCAGGTAGTGCGAAAAAAGATGGAAGTTTAGGCTACTTTACTAAAGGCATGATGGTAAAACCATTTGAAGAGGCAGCATTCAAGTTGCAAATCGGGGAGATTTCAGAACCAATTAAAACAGAATTCGGGTATCATATTATCAAGAGATTTGAGTAGGCCAAATCACGCAGACTTTGACTTTATTATTTTTTCAAAATCATCATCTATTTTCTGACTGATTTTCTTAAAATCATCTTGAATTTGGCCGTGCAATTCTTTTTCTTTTTTTAGTAATTTTGCCATATCATTTGATTTTGTATTTTTCGTGGGCATCAACAATGCATATCATAAAATAGTTTAGAGCGAGTAAATCAATTTCCACATCCTTTAAACCAAAATAAAATAAACAACATTTTTGAGTGCCAAAAAATAAAATTTTCTGTGGTTTTATTAAATGAAAAAACATTAGAAGAGATTCTAGAATACCTTGAAAAATCAATCTCCAATCTTGCAAAAGAATCATTTGAGAATTTGGAAATTGGGGGAGGATTTGATAGGATAATGAGTTTTCTAGAAAATCAATTTGAATTAAGACTGGAGAATTTACTAACATCTAAAAAAAGTAGTATTCATCACTTAGAATCAGGTATGAAAAATAAAGTCATTCAGAGAAAGCAAAAAATTATTCACAAGATTTCTGAGCAATATAAAATCTAGAGAAATGCATCTAGTCCTGTTTTCTGAGATTCAATTTCGTGGTTTTTTTCCAATACCTTTGTCATTTTATCTCCCATGGATTTTGCTGCAGTCATCTTTCTTTTTCCAATCCAATAATATGTCTCATCGATGGTATTTTTTGCTATTAGTACTACTAGTTTTCCAGTATCCTTTCTTCCAGTCCTCCCCCTTCTTTGGATAAACCTAATTGAGCTTGGAACATTATCATAAAAAATAACTTGATTAACTTCGGCAATATCAAGGCCTTCCTCACCAACTCGTGTTGCGACAAGTACCTGAAAAATCCCATCTCGGAATTTTTGTACGGTTTCAATCTGCTTTTTTGTTTTAAACCAGCATCACCGGCTTTCCCAATTAAGATTCCAGCTGAAATTCCCATTTCAGTTAATTTATTGAAAATAAGATCTACAGAATCACGATAGCTGGTAAATATCAATGCCTTACCTGGAACAGATTCAAGAATTTCTTTTAATTTTGGAATTTTAGAATGTTCGATTCCTTGTGATTGTGCTTCTTTTGCAAGATGAATTGCCCTTGTAAAATTAGGATCTACTTCAAAAAGTTCCTTAATTCCTACACCTTTTTTTGCTTGTGCACGCTCACAAAATTTTAGAAAAGGAGTAATCCCATGGGCTTCAAGGATATTTAGAGCATAATGAATCCTAATTCCAGTGAAGAGAGGTTTTGCAGAGCGCCTATTCTGATTTAATACAAATTGCCTGATTCTTAATAAAGCAGAAAGAGATTGTTGCTCTGCCATTTTAATTCCATTTTTTCTCAAAGTGGCATATCGTTCATCCAATGCCAATTTCAACAATTTTTGAATGGATTTTAGTTCAGGAGGAAGTTCAACGTTAATCCATTCAGTATGAGTTTCTTGAGTGTAAGGTTTTACATCTGGGCTATCCTCTCTTCTTTCAGCAACACTTGAAATTCTAAGTTTTGTCAAAATTTCTGTTGCCTTTTCTTTTTCACTTGGAAGTGTAGCTGTCATTCCAAGAATTCTTGCAGGAGAATTTTCAAAACTCTCAGCGATTCCAGAATATGCATAATCCCCAGCTGTTCTATGAACTTCATCAAAGATCACAAGGCTGAATTGATCAGGAGTAATAATTCCCCTATTCAAATCATTTCTGGCAATTTCAGGAGTTGCACAGATAACACTATTATTCCAAAGTTTGGTTCGTTTCGGAATTGTGTCTTCTCCAGTAATCAATGAAATATCATCCAGTGTAAGATTTTCTTTTAGGAATTCATAATGTTGATTTACCAACACCCTAGTAGGAGCCAGAAACAATATCCCACCAGTTCCCCTTGACAAATATTCAGCGATTACTTGTAATGCAATAGCAGTCTTTCCCAATCCTGTAGGCAAAACAACAATGCAATTCTCATCAATTGCCTGATTTGCAAGATTTACCTGATAATCACGTTTTTCTATAGAGTTTTTTTGAACATATTTTTTCTCAAGATACTGTTCCAACTTACATAATTAATCATAATTTATTGATTTTATGCTTTCGTGTAGCAAAATACTATCCATTACTCAAAAATGAGCAGATATTTCATCATGAAAAATCAGATAAACCAAAAATAGAAAATTGAGAATTAAAGGAAATCTGAGCCTAGAGAGGCCTAAAAATAGAAAATACCATCAAAACAGACCCCATAAAATATTGCTCAAAGCAAAATAGTCTAAAATGAGACCATCAAAAAATTAAGAAATAAAAAAAAGAAAAATTGAAAAAACTAAATCTTATTCTAGTTTTTTCTTTGCTTTGTTAATCATCACAGTCTCTTCACGAAGATGTTTTTTCAATAAGGCCTCATGATCTTTTTTGTGAATACTGTATGCTTTGTTTAAAGCCTGTTTTGATTTGGCTTTTTTAACAGCATTTTCAAATTTTTTGTGAATTACGTTCACTTGTGCAGAATAGCTTGCCATAAAACAAAGTACCACACGAGATTAAAGAAGTTTATGTATTTTACATTCAAGTATTTTCAAATTATTCAAAATTGATCGCACTAAACATCAGAATTAACGTGATCCATATATTGAGCAGGTTAAGACATTCAGTGTGAGTGATTCCTTTGAGAGACCCGGATGGGATGAATACTTTATGCTTCAAGCAGAATTGGCAAAGCTTCGTTCAAACTGCATGACAAGACAGGTTGGCGCAGTGATTGTAAGAAATCACAGACAGCTTGCAACAGGATATAATGGAACCCCACCTGGAATCAAAAATTGTTTTGAAGGAGGATGTAAAAGATGCCAGCTAAGAATGGAGGGCAAGATAGAATCAGGAGCATCATTAGATAGATGTCTTTGTAATCATGCAGAAGCAAATGCAATAATGCATTGTGCAATTTTAGGGATTGAAGCTGGAATAAAAGGCGCAGTATTGTACACAACATTTGTGCCATGTTTGGAATGCACAAAAATGGCAATCACGATTGGAATTAAAAAATTTGTATGTCTTGACTCTTATCCAGAAACAGATTATGATTTACTAAAAGAGGCAGGAGTAGAAGTAATTCAACTGGATAAAAATGAAATTTCAAAATGGGCAAGCAAGCTAGTCGACAAATACGAGAATTCTGTGTAAGAAAATGCAAGTAAATCTTAGAAATACTGAGCAAGTTGATTCAATGTCCCCATCAATGCTCGTATCTGCCACATATGATAACAATTCAAAATCTGCAGTTTTGAAATTCTACAACCCTGAATCCCAAAAACTAATTTTATGGAAGGATGAAACAGGACACAAGCCTTATTGTTATTCAAGATTATCACCTGACGAATTAGACTTTCTTCAAGAAAGAGAGGATGTTTTTGAAATTAAAACCGTTCAAAGATTTGATCTTATCACAGATAAAGAAATTGACATGTCAAAAATTACAGTAGCAGATCCTCTGGCAATTGGTGGAACGACAGGGGATAAGAGTATCAGAAACATAATTGAAACATGGGAATCAGATATCAAATATTATGAAAATTATCTTTATGATAGAAAGCTGATTGTAGGAAAATATTACGAGATTATAGACAAAAAGCTAAAACCACATGATTTGGAAATTTCTGATGAAGTAAAAATTGCATTGAAAAGTTTGCTGTGGGATAAAGTAGACAGTGAAAGTATGGTAGATGCTGAAGAATTTAAGAAATACATTACAGATTGGGCAGATTTACTAAACCAGCCAATTCCAAAAATAAAGAGACTTAGTGTAGATATTGAAGTCGAAGCTGAAATAGGAAGAATACCGGATCCCAAAATTGCAGAAAAAAAAGTTACTGCAATTGGAATGAAAGGTTCAGATGGATTTGATCAGATTTTTGTTCTCAAAACAGAAGGAACTGAGGAAGGGATTAATGAATTAGAAAAAAATATCAAAATCACATTTTACGATTTAGACAAAGAAAAAGAAATGATTCATGATGCATTTAAAATCATTAAAGAATTTCCTTTTGTTGTAACATATAACGGAGATGAGTTTGACTTGCCTTATCTTTACAACAGAGCAGAACGACTAGGGATAAAAAACTCTGAAAATCCATTTTACATGATGAGGGATTCTGCAACATTAAAGGAAGGAGTTCATCTTGATTTGTACAGAACACTTTCTAATCGTTCATTTCAAATTTACGCATTCAGTCAAAAGTATACAAATTTTTCACTAAACAGTGTCTCTAAAGCTCTACTTGGTAAAGAAAAGATAGATTATGGTTTAGAATTTGACCAATTGTCTCTATATCAAACTGCAAATTATTGTTACAATGATGCGCTTCTAACATTTGAGCTTACCAGTTTCAACAAAGACTTGCTGATGAATCTCCTAGTCATCATTGCAAGAATTGGCAGAATGCCCATTGACGATATTGCAAGAATGGGAGTATCACAATGGATTAGAAGTCTGCTATACTACGAGCATAGACGAAGAAACTGCTTAATTCCAAAAAGAGAAGAATTGCAGAGAAGATCAGAAGGAGTGTTATCAGATGCAGTGATTAAAGATAAGAAATATCGAGGCGGTCTAGTAGTTGAGCCAAAAGAGGGAATTCATTTTGATGTAGTGGTAATGGATTTTGCTAGTCTATATCCAAGCATCATCAAAGTCAGAAATCTCTCATATGAAACAGTAAGATGCTCTCATGAAGAATGTAAAAAAAATATCATTGAGCAGACAAATCATTGGGCATGTTCTAAAAGAAACGGACTAACATCAATGATTATTGGTTCACTAAGGGATTTGAGAGTAAATTATTACAAGAGTTTATCAAAAAAAGAGACCCTTACTGATGAGCAAAGGCAGCAATACACAGTGGTCAGTCAAGCGCTCAAGGTCATTCTAAATGCAAGCTATGGGGTAATGGGTGCAGAAATATTCCCACTATATTTCCTACCAGTTGCAGAAGCCACTACGGCCATAGGAAGACATACAATTTTAGAGACAATTAAAAAATGTGAAACAGCAGGAATCGAAGTATTATACGGAGATACGGATTCGCTATTTATTAAAAAACCAACCAAAGAACAAATTCAGACAGTAATTGAGCAAGCAAAAAAAGATCACGGTGTAGATTTAGAGATTGATAAAACATACAGATATTGTGTACTAAGTAATAGAAAGAAGAATTATCTCGGAGTAACAAAAGATGGAAGCGTTGATGTTAAAGGACTTACTGGAAAGAAATCACATACACCACCATTTATCAGAAAATTATTTTATGAATTACTAGATGTGTTATCAAAAGTTCAAACAGTTGAAGATTTCGTTAAAGCTAAACAGCAGATTTCAGAAAAGATTGCCACATGCGGGAAAAAAGTAGAGGCAAAAGAAATTCCATTAGAAGATTTAACATTCAATGTAATGCTCAGCAAAGCCCCATCAGAATATACAAAAACTATTCCTCAACATATCAGGGCTGCAAAACAATTGGAAACAATTAGAGAAATAAAAAAAGGGGATAGGATTTCATTTATCAAAATTTTGAACAAACCAGGTGTGAAACCTGTAGAAATGGCAAAAAAAGAAGAGATTGATTCAAAAAAATACATGGAGTTTATGGAATCTACATTGGAACAAATTACATCATCAATGGATTTGGATTTTGACACGATTTTAGGAAAGCCAAAACAAACAGGATTAGATGAATTTTTTTGGAGTTAGAATAGGTAATGGAAGTCGATGGAACACTTCTAACATTATTGGGCATATCAGCAGGAATTTTAATTTTAATGGGATGGGTTGAACAAATCTACAAAGGTTACAAGACTAAAAGACTCAAAGATGTTTCAAAATTTCTAATGATTTTCATTGCAGCCGGGTCGATTTTATGGCTATTATATGGAATTATAGTCTCAGATGTTTTCATTATTGGAACTAACATGTCAGGATTGATTCTAATGATTATTGTATTAGGAATGAAAAAAAGATACGACATTAGAGCAAATGCATCTCAATCAGAATGAAGGATTAAATACAATACAAAAAATTTCAAAGAAAGATGTTTGTCATAAATTGTAAAAATTACGAAGAGATTTCGGGAGACAAAATAATCAAATTTGTAAAAACGGCTGAAAAAATATCAAAAAAATACAAAGTAAAAATTGCAATATCCCCACCTCAACATTTAATCGGATTAGTTGCAAGTAGTACAATTCCAATATTTGCTCAGCATATTGATGACTCTAAAATTGGAAGTACTACAGGATTTATCATTCCAGAGTTGCTAAAGAAATCAAAAGTCAAAGGATCCCTAATTAATCACAGTGAGCATAGAATTTCAAGTAAAGAAATTGAGAGATTGATTTTAAAATTAAAAGAATTGAAAATGGTATCAATTCTTTGTGTAAAAGATGTTGCAGAAGTAAAAAAATATGTTAAATTAAATCCAGATTACATTGCAATAGAGCCCTCAGAATTAATTGGATCAGGAAAAGCAGTATCAAAAGAACAACCAGAATTAATTTCAAAAGCTGCTAGCATAATAAATAATTCAAAAAACAAAACAAAACTTCTTTGTGGTGCAGGCATTGTTTCTGGTGAGGATGTGGCAAAGGCCATAGAATTAGGATCAAAAGGAATCTTAGTTGCAAGCGGAATTATCAAGGCAAAAGATTGGAATAAAATAATTTCAGAATTTGCCAAGGCATTAGTTTAAAAAGCCAAAAAATTTACGAATTTTTGCATGGTAAAAACAAAGCCAGTTTATGCATTTGAAGAAGCAGATAGTAAAAAAAGAATGCTTCTAGGCGGAAAGGGGGCAGGGCTAAGCGAGATGACCCGTCTAAAACTTCCAGTACCGCCAGGATTTACGATCACAACTGAAGTTTGTAACAAGTATTATGATAACAATAGAAAACTCCCCAAAGATGTAATGCCTGCAGTAATGAAAAATATCGCAAAAATGGAAAAAAAGACAGGTAAAAAATGGAATTCTACTAAAAATCCATTACTAGTTTCAGTCCGTTCGGGTGCCGCAATATCAATGCCAGGAATGATGGATACAATTTTGAATTTAGGACTAAATGAGAAAACAGTTGAAGGTTTTGCAGAACAAACAAAAAATCCACGTTTTTCATGGGATTCGTATAGAAGATTTATTCAATTATTTGGCAAAGTTGTATTTGGAGTAAATGATGAAAAATTTGATCATGTCTTAGACTCTGCAAAAGCAAAACAAGGGGTTACAGATGACAGTAAACTAAGTGTTGAATCATTAAAAAACATCGTATCAGAATACAAAAAAATCTGTGAAGACCATACAAAAAGGAAATTCCCAGATACACCAGATGAACAGTTGATTTTGTCAATTGAGGCCGTTTTTAAAAGTTGGATGGGAGAAAGAGCAATAGTTTATCGTGAAAAAAATAACATTACAAAAGACATTGCAAATGGTACTGCAGTAAATGTTGTTGCAATGGTATTTGGAAATATGGGAGATGATAGTGCAACAGGGGTTGTATTTACAAGAAATGGTAATAATGGTAAAAAAGAGCTAGAGGGAGAATATCTCATAAATGCACAAGGAGAAGACGTTGTTGCAGGTGTGAGAACGGGTAAGAACATTGAATTTCTAAAAAAAGACATGCCAAAATCATACAAGGAATTAAGCAATGCATGTGCAAAGTTAGAAAAACATTTCAGAGAACCACAAGATATTGAATTTACAATCGAACAAGGCAAGTTCTACTTGTTGCAAACAAGGACTGCAAAGATGAGTGCCAGTGCACTTGTAAAAACATCAGTGGACATGGTAAAAGAAAGATTAATCGACAAAAACAAAGCACTTGTAAGAATTCCGGCTCAACAATTAGAAGCATTGCTTCATAGAACAATGGATGAATCAAAAATTAAAAATTATAAACAATTGGCAAAAGGAATTCCAGCATCACCAGGTGCTGCTAGTGGAATAGTAGTGTTTGATGTAAAAAAAGCAATAGAATTAGGAGATTCAGGAAATAAAGTAATTCTAGTAAGAAAGGAGACAAAACCAGAAGATGTTCCAGCATTCTTTTCATCAGAAGGCATTTTGACTAGTTTGGGAGGAAAATCATCCCATGCAGCAATCGTCTCAAGAGGAATGGGAAAACCATGTATTGTAGGATGCCCCGAATTAAAAATCAATTATGATAACAACACATGTACTGCAAATGGAATAACTATCAAAGAAAAAGATACAATTACAATAGACGGCAGTGCGGGAACTGTCTTTATTGGAGAAGTCCCAACTGTAGAGCCACAAATGACAAAAGACTTTGAGCAAATTTTAGACTGGGCACAAAAAACCAAAACACTAGGAATTAGAGCAAATGCAGATACTCCAGAAGGAGCAAAACTCGCAAGGAAGTTCGGAGGACAAGGAATTGGGTTATGCAGAACAGAAAGAATGTTCAACGGCAGTGATAGAATTAATTTATTTGTAGAAATGATAATGGCTGAAAATATTGAAGAACGAAGTAAAATTTTAACCAAATTAGGCCAATTACAAAAAAGTGATTTCATTGAGATTTTACAAGCAATGGAAGGATACGAGGTAACTATCAGATTACTAGATCCTCCACTACACGAATTCTTGCCCAATCCAGAAGAATTAACAGAGAGGATTCAAAAATTAAAAGCAAGCGGAGATACAGATGGAGTTAACAAAACAGAAATTATTTTGAAAAGAGCAAGAGAATTAGCCGAAATCAATCCAATGATGGGACACAGAGGTGTTAGAGTAGGAATCACATATCCTGAAATTTATGAGATGCAAATTCGTGCAGTATTTGATGCACTAGTGGAACTAACAAAGAAAAAAGTAAAGGCACACCCACAAATTATGATCCCACAAATTAGCAGTATTGCAGAATTAAACCACATTAAAAGAATCTATGACCGAATCAAAAAAGAGACTGAAACAAAACACAAGATGAAATTAAAAATTAATTTTGGAACTATGATTGAGGTTGTAAGAGCAGCACTTACTGCAAATGAACTTGCGACTACGGCAGAATTCTTTAGTTTTGGTACCAATGATTTGACACAAGGTACATTTAGCTTTAGTAGAGAGGATGTAGAAGGGAAATTCCTTCCAGAATATATGGAGAAAGAACTTCTTGAGAGAAATCCATTCCAATCAATTGACGTTAACGGTGTTGGTAGTTTGATAAAAATAGGTGTATCAGCAGGGCGTCAATTACGACCAAATATGGAGATTGGAATATGTGGAGAACACGGCGGAGATCCAAACTCCATTAAATTCTGTCACAGTATTGGTCTAAGTTATGTTAGTGCATCACCACATAGAATTCCTATTGCCATTGTTGCAGCAGCACAAGCTGCAATTGAGCAGCCAAAAAAAGCAAAATCAAAGAAAAAGAAAAAATAAATAATTCCAAATCAAAATATCATCATCATGACAAAAAGCATTAGCTGTGCCGATGCAGGAAAAGATTGTGGATGGTATACAACTGCACCATCAGAAGAAGAACTTATGGAAAAAGTAACCCAGCATGTGATAGAAAAACACAAGGAAATTGAACTAAATGCAGAATCAATATCCAGCATAAAATCGCTAATCAAAGAAATTTAAAATTTCCCATAGGCAGCAAAACCATATCGTTAAACTATAGATTTTAAAACCAACTAGAGTAATTCAAAATGATTTGTTACCACGGATTGATTCAATCAAGCAAATAAGACAAAAGATTGGAATAACACAAAAAAAACTAGCCACAATGACAGGAGTTAGTACTTCAATGATTAATCAAATTGAATCAGGAAGGAGTCAGCCAAGCTATGAAACAGCAAAGAGAATTTTTGATAATCTTGCAAAACTGGAGGGAGAGTCTTCATCTCATACAGCAGGGGATTTTTGTAGTAAAGATATAGTAAAGCTAAAACCATCCAACACTCTTCACGATGCAATAAAAAAAATGCACCAGTTATCAATTAGTCAAATTCCTGTTTTTAGTAATTCTGAAGTTGTAGGAGTAGTATCTGAAGACGGAATAGTGAAGCACCTAGCAGATGTGGGGGAATCAGAACTAAAAAAGGCAAAACTTGCAGACACGATGGATCCGGTGCCGCCAATTGTAGACTTTGACACACCAGCAAATGTACTAGTTCCATTAATTAGATATTCAAAATGTATTCTTGTAACAAAAAAATCAAAAATTATTGGAATTATAACAGCATCAGATACTTTGAAAATGATGGAATAAAATCCAGAATTATGAAAATAGCATGGGTTTTGTAAATCTCATCAATAATTATTTCAGAAGATTCAGATTAGATTCCAATCTCTTCTGAAAATCACATTTGATAATGATCACATTTTGATAAATATACTCTACATCTAAAAATAACATGGTAAATGAAGAAAATACGTGTGAAAGATGCAATAAATCAGATACAAGTATTGGTAAAATTACACAATACAAAAATCATGGAATAGACAAACTACTTTGTCAAATTTGCATAAAGGAGATTGACGATTACTATTCTCTTACATGTTCAAAGTGTGGCAAGCCTGCACACATGAGGGGTAAATTAATGGAATTTGAAAATGAAAAAATATGTACAGTCTGTATGGATGAAATTAAAATGAAAAAAATAACAGAACCAGACCAAAAATAATTTTTAGATGAAAAACTATAAAGTTCAAAATTCACGTCTGAATTTAATTAATTATTGTAGTTTTGTTAAGTAATAAAATAATTATTCTTTAGGATGAGAGCAGAGTTCTGCAAGCACACCATGAAGAGATTTTGGATGAATAAAAGTAACCTTAGTTCCTGCAGAACCAGGTCTTATTTTGCCTAAAAATTGAATTCCACAACCTTCCATTCTTTCTACTTCATCCTCAATGTTATCAGTTTCCAAAGCCATATGATGTAAACCAGGTCCTTTTTTATCAAGGAATTTTTTAATTGGACTAGAATCATTTGTCGGTTGCATTAATTCAACACGTCCGTTTTCTAAATGAATAATTGCAACTTTAACCCCTTCAGTTTCTACTGTTTCGAATTCAACGCTATCTACACCTAATGCTTGTTGATACACTTTGGCTGATTCCTCAACATCATTTACTGCAATTGCAATATGATCAATTTTCATCTAAAAGACATCCTCAATATATGGTATTAATGGATTTATTTTAGTTTAATCAAAAACCAATTAAACAAATACACAAGTCTTGTGAAATGGCATAAATCTAGTTCAATGGATCAAATTTATTCAAATTCAAACGTATTGGAGTTCAGGGTCTACATCTTCAGAAATAGTGCTTTTATTTGATAAAGCATCACGGTATTTTTGAAGTGTAGTAGTATCCAACCTAGCTTGGAAAAACAGAAATTCCAATTCTAATCTTTTCAATCGATTCATTTCTGCCAATTCTTCCTCTATTCTTTTTGTCATGATTTAATTTACAATCACCCCACTTAAGGATGGACCCTTTTAGTCAAATTAGCCATCAAATTAGCCATCAAATGAGGAAGATTCAGAACAATTTTGTAGAGTCAAATGGGTCAAATTAAAGAAATATCAATTAGAGAATCAGCGAGTTTATTTGATTTCGTATTTTGAAAATCAATCAAAGTTGTGTTTCATGACCACTAATAGCATACTGGTTTTATTAAGGGTCAAAGAATAACATTACTCCAACATGAATGAATTAAAAATAAAAAAAGATTTTACAGATATTTACACAGAGGATTCTCCTCATAGTTATCTAAAGGAAATGAATCGATTAAAATATTCCATATCAGATTCTACAAAAATATTGTATAACGCCATCATAGAAGAACTTGAAGAGAAATTATCTAGACCAGTTAATGTTTTAGACTTGGGAAGTTCCTATGGTATCAACTCATCATTAATAAAATATAATTTAACAATGTCAGAATTGAGTGATTTCTTTTTAAATGGAACTGAACCTACAAAAAAAGAAATTAAGCAATTCTATGAAGAATGTACAAGTAATGATAACATAAATTTCTATCAAATAGATATTTCAGAAGAGGCTCTAAAATTCTCCGAAGAAATGAATTTGTGTGAGAGGGGCATGAATGTTGATCTTGAAGATGATAAATTAAATCTACTAGGATCATTACCAAAAATGGATTTAATTATAGCAACTGGTTGTGTTGGTTACATTGGATACAAGGCATTTTTAAATCTACTAAAGGTAATTAAAAACAGACAATCTAATTCAAAAGAATCTGAAACAGTGTATACTGCTCCAATCTTTGCATTCTCTATTCTCAGAATGTTCGATATGAAAGATATTGAAGAAGTTTTTGAGATGTATGATTACTCTATTGCGAAAAGCGACATAGAACCAATACATCAAAGAAGTTTTTCTGGTCCTAAAGAAAAAGAACAGACTATTTCTCTATTAAACAATATGGAAATTAATACTAAAGAATATGAAGATGATGGGAATTTTTATGCCGATTTTTATATTGCAAGATCCAATAATTAGCATATACAATTAAAACAAAATCAAGAGAGTCTAATCAAAAGACCTCTTTTGGACGATATTCCCCAAAGACTTCTCGGAATGTATTACTGATTTCACCAGTTGTAGCAAATGCCTTGGCAGCAGTAATTATGTATGGCATTAGATTTTCTTCAGTTTCTGCAGCACTTTGCATGGCAGAAAGTGCTTTTTCCCATTTGTTTTTGTCTCTAGAGTCGCGTAATTTTTTGAGTGCCTTTTTCTGCTGAATTTCCACATCACCGCCAATACGAAGTAATTCTGGTTGCTCCTCTTCTTCAGCATATTTGTTCATTCCAACAATAATTCGTTCACCATCATCGATTTCTTTCTTTAAACGATATGCATTAGCTCTAATTTCAGACTGGAAGAATCCTTTCTCGATTGCTTTAACAGAGCCACCCATCTTTTGGATTTTTTTAAGATACTTCCACACACCGTCTTCAATTTGGTCACAAAGTTCTTCAAGATAATAAGAACCTGCCAAAGGATCTGCTGTTTTGGTAATTCCACTTTCATGTGCAACAATTTGCTGTGTTCTAAGCGCAATTTTTGCAGACTCTTGAGTAGGAAGAGCCAATGCCTCATCTCTAGAATTAGTGTGAAGTGATTGAGTACCACCTGCAACAGCTGCCATTGTTTGAATTGCAACTCGAATGATATTATTATCTGGCTGTTGTGCGGTTAATGACTCACCACTTGTTTGAGTATGGAATTTTAGTTGTAGTGAACGAGGATTCTTTGCATGAAACATTTCTTTTAAAATTTTAGCGTAAACTTTTCTTGCCACTCTAAACTTTGCAACTTCCTCAAAGAATTCTATAGTGCAACAAAAGAAGAATGAAAGTCGAGGTGCAAAGTCATCAATTTTCAAACCTGCATCTAAACAAGTTTGTATATATGCAATAGCATTTGCTAATGTGAATGCAACTTCTTGTGTTGCAGTACATCCAGCTTCTCTCATATGATAACCAGAAATAGAAACAGGATACCATGATGGGACTTTTTCTGCACAGTAACCAATCATGTCACCAATCAATCGCATTGATGGTTGCGGAGGATAAATGTAGGTATTTCTTGCAATGTATTCTTTTAAAATATCATTTTGAGTTGTTCCACGCAGTTCATGACTTTTGAATCCTTGAGCTTCTCCAACTGCGATGTAATATGCTAGTAGAGTAGATGCTGTAGAATTAATGGTCATCGAAGAACTGACTTTGCCAAGAGGAATTCCATCAAAGGCAGTCATCATATCTTTGATGGATGTTATTGATACGCCGACTTTTCCCACTTCACCTTCTGCTTGGGGAGAATCAGAGTCATAACCAATTTGAGTTGGCAAATCAAAGGCCATACTAAGCCCTGTTTGTCCTTTTTCAAGCATGAATTTGAATCGTTCATTTGTAAGTTTTGCATCACCGAATCCAGAATACTGTCGCATAGTCCAGAATCGTTCACGGAACATTCCTGGATGAATACCTCTGGTGAAAGGGTATTTTCCTGCATCCTCAACAGGTCTTTTTTTAGCAGATTTTTGATAAATACGCTTTACAGGAAAAGAAGAATCAGTGAAAATT
This sequence comes from Nitrosopumilus adriaticus, assembly GCF_000956175.1. Taxonomy (NCBI): domain Archaea; kingdom Thermoproteati; phylum Nitrososphaerota; class Nitrososphaeria; order Nitrosopumilales; family Nitrosopumilaceae; genus Nitrosopumilus; species Nitrosopumilus adriaticus. Next base: position 836,373 of record NZ_CP011070.1, on the reverse strand, counting down.
TTCTTTTCAGGACTTTTTGATTTTGTAGACTTTTTTGCAGCCATATTATCACTTCAACAGGGATTTTGTAATTTTATCACCGGCATCAAAAGGATCTATAGTTTTTGCTTGTAATTTTTTGAGGTATTTTGAGAATGATTTATCAGAATCCAACATATGATCCATCTTTTCTTTGATGTTATTTAAAACAATATCTTTTAGTTCGGCTTCAAGTCTTTTTTGGTCTTTTTCCGACTTTACTTTCTTTTTAGATTTCATCATATCTTTGAGAGTTTTTGCAAATAATGTAATTCCAGAATTCTTTTTTACAGATGTCTTAAGGATAGTAGGATTTCTAACAGAATCTCCAATAAAATCTCTTACTGCATCAAATAGTTGATTTGTTCCAGCAAGATCACTTTTGTTTACAAGATAGATATCACCAATTTCTGTTAAGCCAGCTTTGATTGTTTGGATACTATCGCCAGTATTGGGATTAAAGACAACAACTGTAATGTCTGCAATATTAGAAATCTCAACTTCAGTTTGACCAGCACCAACACTTTCAATTATTATCGGATTAAACCCTGCATATTCTAAAATTCTAATACTGTTTCGTAATGAACGAGAAACTGCACCAGTAGCACCACGAGAAGCAATGCTCCGAATGTATGTTCCAGAATCTGTGGATTCTGTCATTCTAACTCTATCGCCAAGTATGGCACCGCCAGTAACGTGACTAGTAGGATCAATTGCAAGAACGGCAGGCTTTGTGCCTAATTTTTTCATCTCAACTGCTGTTTTGTTAATCAGTGAACTTTTTCCAGCACCTGCGGGGCCAGTGATTCCAATTATGATAGAATTTCCAGTATCTTTGAAAATTTTCTTTATTATTTTTTTAGATTCTTTTTGATCATTTTCCATAATTGTTATAGCTTTGGCAATTGCGCCTCGCTTTCCTTTTTTCAAATCTACTAGCATATCCATTACACAAGTAGATTTCAGAGGTGCAATAAAATCTTGTATCTGATCTAGGGTTTAGAATAGATTACAGGAGGTGCAGGATCACCAAGCAGATGAATCTCGGTTTTTAATTGTACATGTCCAAAGTCAGCATGATCAATTTCTAAAACTACAGGATGTATTGCCCATCCATATTTGGGTTCAGTTGGGAATGGCACAATTTCAATAAATTGTGAATCAGAGAAAGTTTTTTGAAAGGACTCATCCATTCCAAGAATCTCCATTACAACAGTAGTGGTTTTTTCAGATTTATCAAAGAAAGAAATCTCCACATGTCCAGTATCATAGTATACAGCATCCACCTGAAAAGTTTGACGCAGGTCATCTTTGTCATCTGTCGCCCCACCAGTTAGAAAGACTAAGGCTAAAACAGTAAAAATTCCAAGAAATATTGGAGGGCCAAGTTTTTTAGCCATCTTTGAATTCTTGTCTCATTCGTCTTAGGAGTTTTGAGTTAATTCTAATTCTTTCTAGTGTCTGTGTTTGGGTTCTCTCAGTTCCAGGAGTAGGATTTTTTTTAAAGAATGTTTTAATTTCTTTTTCCATAGAGTCGTCAGCTACAGAAGAGATACTGGCAACAATTCTGTTAAACAAAGGATTTCCATGTCCCACTTTTTTGTTTAATTTTTTCCAATTTTTCTTCAACCATGGCCACAAAACCTTATCACCATATGGATTTGTAGCAACCTTCATGATAGGCAATTGCATATTTTGTGAGCGAACATTTGGAGTTTGAGAAAAGTCAAGTGATTTGATTAAGAGTTTTTTGTCTTTGAAACTACACATTGCACCAAGGAAGCGGAGTTTTTCCTCCATTGTTTTTGCATTCTTGTATAGACGCATTAATTCTGCATGAGTTTTTGAATTTCCATTCCATGCAGCAATTGAGCAGATAGGCTCCACCAAATCAGGTGAGAGTGAACTAGGGGATTTTAAGAATTTTTTATATCGCCTAATGGCTTCGTCTGTAACCTCATCATCATTCATTTTTCCCAATGCAGAAATTACAAAAGAGCGTAAAAGTGCATCAGTGTGTTTGTCGGATTTTTTTGGCTCCCATCCCAAATTAAATAAAATTTTTCTAAAATAATTCACAGCGTAACTTCTAATCTCTTCGGCAAATTTTTCATTAAATGCTCTAAAGTACAACGATGCAAGATTATGTGCAACGTTAACTGTGGCAAGATAACTATCTTCATCAAAATAGGCATCAGAAAAGTCAAGATAGTTTCGAATTTGTTCATTCCCAGAAACACAAAGTGAGAATAAATCATTTTGGATAGCCCATCTATCAATTCCAGGAATTCTTTTTTCATCTACTAACATTTTCAAATCAAGAAGAATTCCTTCATCATATTTTACACGATAGAATCCTTTTCGCCCATAGTTTGCAACAAAGCCTATTGTATTTTTAGGTAATTTGATAGACATTGATTTTTTTGTAAATAGTTTTTTAGAAAATTCATCATCCATACCTAAAGATAATGGGATAGACCACAGTCCCTTACTGAATTTTTTATCTGATTCAAGTAAGTATCTTTTTTGCTTTAGTTTCAGTACATTTCCATCTTGATTAATTTCAACTAGTGGGAATCCGGGTTGTTTTAGCCAAGTGTGAACCATAGAGGAAACAGGCATCCCAGATGCCTTTCCAATTGCATTCCACAAATCTTGCCCTTCAGCATTTTTGTATTTGAAATCAGACAAGTATTTTTTTAGGCCCTTTTGGAAATTGGGCTCTCCAACATAATGCTCAAGCATTCTCAAGACACATCCACCTTTATCATAAGAAATAGCATCAAAGATTTCTCGAATTTCAGCAGGCGAATTTACTGTAACATCAATTGGATGTGTTGTTTTGAGCGAGTCAAGACTCATTGCCACATTCATTGCATCCTCAATGAATTGATTCCATAAATCCCACTCAGGATAAAATTTGTCCACAAACTTTGTAGCCATAAAAGTGGCAAAGCTTTCATTGAGCCACAAATCATTCCACCATTTCATAGTAACTAAATTTCCAAACCATTGATGAGCAATTTCATGAGAGATTACCTCTGCAATGAATTGTTTTGTTCTAGTCGATGATGTTTTAGGATCATAAAGCAGAATTGTTTCTCTAAAGGTTATCGCACCCCAATTTTCCATTGCACCTGCTGCAAAGTCAGGTACTGCAATTAAATCAAGTTTAGGCAGAGGGTATTTTATTCCAAAATATTTTTCATATGATGTTAAAAGTTTTTTTCCAAGTTCTAAGGAGAATTTTCCTTTTGATTTATTTCCTTTTGTTGTCACTACCCTGATCTGAATCTTTCCAACTTTTCCTGTCAGATACTCAAACTCGCCAACACCAAGATAAATCAAATATGTTGACACAATAGGAGTCTTTGTAAAATTGTAAATTGTTTTGTTACCAATTTTTTTCTTGGATTTAATTGGCATGTTTGAAATTGCTGAGAATTTGTTATCGGCAATTATTGAAATTTCAAATGTAGCTTTTGCTTCAGGTTTATCCCAACATGGAAATGCACGTCTGGCATCTGCTGCTTCAAACTGTGTGGTAGCAAGATATTTTGTTTTACCATTTTGCTGGTATTGACTTCGATAGAATCCAAGGAGTCTATCATTTAAAATTCCTTGAAATTCAATATTGATGATAACTTTACCTTTGATCTTTTCAGATAATTTGATCTGCAATTCTTCTTTTTTTGCATTAAGAGACGTTTTGGATTTTACAGGATTTCCTCTAGAATGCACATGGCAAGAGATTATTTTTAATTCAGCACAATCCATAGAAATTGTACTTGTAGACTTTTTACAATCTGCAGTAATAATTTCGGTACCAGAAAATGTGAAGTTTTTAAGATCCGGCTCAAAAGTTAATTCATAATTAATCGGAATGACGTCCACGACTGAGATACTTTACTTAGGCTTTAAGTAGATTTTCCATTTTCCGAGATCATGTCCAAGGATCTGATCTTTCATCCCAAGAAATTGCATTAAAGCTATTCTCAGATATAGAAATGCTATCACTAAGGCCTGATAGTAAACACTCATCTGAGCAATGAGTTAATTCTGAAATTTTCATATATTTTCCACAGTTTTCACAATATTTTCCCATATTTCATTTCACCAAATTCTAGCGACTCCTTATTCCATTATGAATAGAAAAAGGGTATAAAATAATCCACAATTATCAATGCTGAGAACAAATATCATTTACGATAACAATACCATATGAACAATAGATCCAACTTATAACCTCATTTTACTTTGATTTCTATTAATTGGATTCAAAAACAATAAAGTCACAGCAGCATCCACCAAAAAAAGAAAAAACTCGAAGTGTAACTTATCGCCTACCAGTAAAACTAGTTGAAGAGATAGAGGCAGAAGCAAATAATCACAACATATCACACAATGTTATGGCAAGACAAATTTTAGAAAAATATGTTCAATGGGATAGATATACAGAAAAAATAGGCATTATTCCAGTACCAAAGAAAATTTTAGATATTTTTGGAGCAGAGATGAGTTCAGAAGACATCAATGAAATTATCAATGTAATAAAACCCGTAATTAAAGACACAGTCTTATTTATCAAGGGAGGATATGATTTGAAAAGATGCATTGAAACATTAGAAGACTATATGCGAGCATCAGGAATGAAATCAGACCATAGAATAGAAGGAAACATACATCATTTTGTAATCCAACACGAGCTTGGAAGTAATTGGTCAATCTTCACAGAGCAATTACTACAAGAGATATTTCATGAATTTTTACCAGATACAAAGATGAAATCACAGACAACCGAATCTACTGTTGTAGCATCAATTGCATTAGGTAATGATTTTAGCGAACACGATTATTAAAAATCAGAGAAAGATTAGTTTGTGTTGAATACTACATCAACAGTAATCTTTCCATCATAGAATCGTGTATTGACTTCTTTGATTTTACTCTTATACAAGAAGAGTCTTTTTCCTTCTTCAGTAATTACTCCTGAAGTGCGAACCATGTGTGAGTCATGAAGTTGTTGTATTCTTCTATAAACAGTGCTTAGAGGAATTTTTTGTTCTCTAGATATCTCAATGGCAGATTTTGAGGAATTCATTATAGATTCTAAGATTAATCTACAATACTTGTCAGATAAGATTTCAAGAAAAACTTCTTTTCTTTCTGGCTCTTCGATTTTTAATTGATTTAGGATTTGCATACTATAAGTAGGCGATTTTGAGTTATAATGAGTGGGAAGGCAATCATGTGCACTGCAAGACAAATGTTAGAGTATTGAAATCTAAATTTCTGATTTGGAACTCTGATCTGCTTTGAGACCCTTGTATCGATTTCTAATTGTTACTTCAGTAACACCTGCAGCTTCTGCAAGGTCTCTTTGAGTTATCGATACCCCATTATGAACACATGACAAGTATAATGCAGTAGCTGCCAGTCCCATAGGATCTTTTCCTGCAGATTCTTTGCGTTCCTGCGCATCTTTTAGAACTTTAACAGCATAACGTTTAGTCTTCTCCGAAATGTCTAGTTTACTTGAAATTCTTGCAATACACTGAATGGAATCTACAACAGGCATTTTTAATTCCAATTCATGGTGAAGTAATCTATAGCATCTTGCAATATCTTTTCGTTTTACATTTGCAGCATCAGCAATATCTTTTAGGGTTCTAGGAGTTTCAGTGTCTCTGCATGCAGCATAAAGTGATGCTGCAATCATTGCTGCAATAGAACGACCTCGAACAAGTTTTTTCTCCAAAGCTTTTCTGTAAATGTATGATGCTTTTTCAAGAACATTTGCAGGGATGGCAACCTTGTCTTTTAATTTATTTAAATCGCTTAACGCTTGTCTAAGATTCCTATCAATAGGTTCATGAACTTGACTTCTACTATCCCAAGTTCTGAGTCTCTCAATTGTACTTTTCATTGATGTGGAAAGTGGCTTTCCAGAAGCATCTTTGTTAATTGGATTAATTACTGTGGACAATCCCATGTCGTGAATCATCAAAGATGATGGTGCACCAGTTCTTGCAGGATCTGCACCACCGTCTTTTGAAAATGATCTCCATTCAGGACCTGAATCTTGAGATGTCTCAGAAATTACAAACCCACATTTACCACAAAATCTTTCTCCTGTAACATCGTCGGTAAGCAAAGAATTTTTTCCGCAACGTAAACAAAGAGAGTCTTGATTGGTAGTTACCATCTAAACGAACCTTATGCTTCTGCCCTTTTTAGCGAAATTTCAATTGATGAAACATCTCGGTTTTTACCATCTTGAGATACTAATGATTCTGAACCAATTTTAACATCGCCGATGACAAATGCTGGTTTTGTTTTTTGCAGTACTATTTGAGCTACATCCACTGCATGAGCAATAGTCATACCTCTTGCTTTAATTGTGATTAAAGGCATGGTAGCTAATTGAATAATTGCTGATGTGACATAGGTCATCAATGGTTTTTTTCCAATGAAAATTGTATCTTTAGAATTGTTTGACATATTGCATTCGTATTGGCGCATAATTTAAACTGAGTATATGAAACTAGTCGCAAATTCTGTAAAAAAGAAAAAAAGATTTTTGATATACTTGGAAATAATTTAGTTCAAAATTAATTAAACGAAACTAGTCTAAATTCATCAATTGCGATGTTTTGGTAAACATTCTCGGCAATAGACTGGTCTGTCCGCTTTGGGTTCAAAAGGAACTTCAGATTCTTTGCCGCAGTCAGAACATGTACATTTGTACATTTTTCTATCTTCGGACATAGTTAACTTGACTTTCTCAACTATAAGAACGGTAGGTATTATTTGAAAAAAATCGCAAATCATCAAAATTGCTAGAATTTACGCAATTACAGATATTTCAGGACTAGACATCCCCCCATAGCCCGGATCAATTTTTTGTTTAGGATTAAGCGAAGTGTCATGGTGGCATGCCTTGTTGCAAACAGGGCAGAACTTTCTATCAAGTACAATGCATTGACAAATATGATTTTTCACATATGCTTGAGCTGCATTATTCCATTCGCCAGTTCCATTACAATACACACAGGTGTTTGGACCAGAGGATCCAACTCCTTTACAAAAATCACATACATCTTCTGTCATACCTATTATTCCCGATACAATCTAATTTTTGAATCAATATATTTGAAGAGATTAAAGCATTACACATAAAAAAATAGATTGACGAAAATCAAATAAACCCTTTAAAACCTACAAAATATAGAAATCACCATGAAGCAAAAAACTGCATCACGAAGCATCAAAATATTAGTTGCCAAGTTAGGTCTTGACGGTCATGACAGAGGCGCTTTAGTGTTATGTAGAGCATTTAGGGATGCAGGGATGGAGGTAATCTACTCAGGGTTATTTGCAACCCCAGAAAGAATTGCACAGATTGCAGAAGATGAAGATGTTGATGCTGTTGCAATGAGTTTGCTTAATGGCGCACATGGAACTCTTTTTCCAAGAGTAGTAAAGGCGTTAAAAAAGAAAGGAATTAATGACGTTCTAATAGTTGGCGGAGGAGTAATCCCAGACATTGATCATAAGGATCTTATAAAATCAGGAGTTGATCATGTATTTGGTCCAGGTACACCATTACCAACAATAATCAACCACATCACAACGGGCGTTTCAAAATTAAGAAAAATATAAGAAAAAAAGATTATTCTGTGGAATCAGGCCACATCATTTTACGCATTTCTTTACCAACTTTTTCAATTTGGTGTCCGTCATATTCTTTCATGTATTTGTCAAATGCATCTTTACCGTTTTTCTGATATTCAGAAATCCACTCGTTGTTGAATGTACCATCTTGAATCATGGTAAGAACTTTTTTCATATTTTCTTTATTTGCAGAATCCATTACCATGGGGCCACGTGTTAGACCACCATATCTCGCAGTTTCACTTACACGTCTCCACATACCATTAATTCCATATCTCTGAATCATATCTACGATGAGTTTGAGCTCATGTAAAACTTCAAAGTATGCAATTTCAGGCTGATATCCTGCTTCAACTAGAGTCTCAAATGCATTTGTAACCATAGAAGCTGCACCACCACAAAGGTCTGCTTGTTCACCAAACCAATCAGTTTCTACTTCCTCTTTGAAAGCAGTTTTGATCAATCCAGCTCTTGCACTTCCAATTGCTTTTGCAATTCCTAATGTTCTATCCCAAGCTTTTCCTGTAAAATCTTGTTCTACTGCAACAATTGCAGGAGTTCCAAAATTATCAAGATATGTTTCTCTAACTTTTGAACCAGGTCCTTTTGGGGCAACCATGATTAAGTCTACATTACTTGGAGCTTCAATCCATTTCCAATAGATTGCAGCTGCATGAGAAAATGACAATGCTTTTCCTTCAGAAAGATTTGGTCCGATTTCATCCTTGTATACTTGTCCTTGAATCATATCTGGAATCAAAATGTGTATAATGTCTCCTTGTTTTGTTGCATCAGCAACAGACATTACTTTGTGACCATCAGCTTCTGCCTTTTTCCAGCTGTTACCGCCTTCTTTAAGACCAATTATTACATTTAGACCAGAGTCTTTCATGTTGTTAGCTTGTGCATCACCTTGGATTCCATAACCGATTACAGCGACAGTTTGATCTTTAATTGGATCAAGGCTGATTTCGTTATCCTTCCATGTTTTTGCCATGAATTTTTTAAGAATGCTGCAAATATTAACTATGAAATTTAGATTTCAATAATTTTTTCACATGAACGACACTTTACAGTAACCTTTTCTCCAGGTAGCCGGACAAATCTTTTCGAGCCACACTTAGGGCAAATTGGACAGGCTCTGATAGGTTCCATTAATGTTTTGTAGGATTGGTATCAGATATAGAAATTACGGCAAGCCTATTTTTTGCATTAATTTTTGTCAGTAAATCATAAACTGCATTTGGAACAAAATCTTTCCAGTTTTCATCAGAGATAATCATTGAGCGGATTCTTGTGGCATTGAATTGAGTCCTATCTAAAAATTTAGGAATCACCACCTCAATTCCCGAATCAGCAAGTAGCATTGAGACATAGTCATTTCCACTATACACTTTATCAAAATGTGGTAATGTAGATTTTAGATATGATGCCCAAGTTGCGACGTTGAATTGGTTTTCAATTGATACTACAAAACACCTAGTCAAATCCAACGAAGATTCCTTTAGAGAATTATGAATCATCTCTATTCGTTCACCTGCTGTAAAAGGATCTTTTTCTAAATAATTAAACTGAGAACTAGTAATTGCAATTATTAGTTCATCACATTCATCAAGAATTTGTTTTGCTAAATCCAAATGCCCCAAATGAAAAGGCTGAAACCTTCCCATCATCAATCCGCGCATGCTTTATGAATTAATTTGATTTAATTAAATTAGTCTATTGAATTGCTCCGCTTCCAAGAATTCTAATTGTTGGAGATTCAGGTTTTAGAATTACTGCAATTTGACCTTTCTTGCATGCAACAGGTTTTTCAAATTTTAGCTTTAGCGGAGAGAGAGATGTGAATTTTGCAGCTTTAATTTGTAATCCAATATTCACTAAACATCCCTGATTTTCTGAAATTTCACTTTTGTAAAAGGGGCTCTTTTTAAAATCAAGTTCAATCTCATTTTTTACATCTACTGCACCTTCTTGCGAAATTATATCTCCACGCCCTACTTCATCAGGCTTTGCACCCTTTACTGCAAGTCCAACTCTAGCAGGACAAGTAGATTCATCTACAGGATCATCATGCATTTGAATGGATTTTATCAAGACGTCAATTCCTGCAGGGTATAGTTTCAAGTTATCATATTGTTTTATTTTTCCATGAGTTACTTTACCTAAAATTACAGTCCCAACACCTTTCACATCAAAACAATGATCAATTACCATCTCAGAAGGGTCATCATTTGATTGTGGCTCCAGTTTATCCATTGCTTCTTTAATTTTATCATGATCAACTTTGGTATAATTTTCAACCACAGTTCCTTTGATCATAGCATCTAATTTTGATTCATCAACATCAAAGGTATGAGATAAAATGCCTTTCTCTTTTTTTAGAGAGTCTAACGCAATAATTTGCTCCCCTGTGAATTTATCTAATTTATCCACTAAAAAAACGACATATTCTGCTAAGTTGATTGCTTGAAATAATGGCTGAATTTTTTCTGGAAAACCTGTTGGAGTAACCCATGTTTTGATTATATCAGACTCTTTTCTGTCATAAAGTGAAAGATCAGTTACGGTTCCTTTTTTTCCAAATTCAGCTGCAATATCTTGCTTGCCTAAAACTACAAAATTTACAGATAGTACCATTAGTTTTGAATTAAAAATTTGGGTTAATGTAGGTTATTGTAAAGATTATAGGAATAAGCAGATCACAGATAATATGAAATTGGGTATGAAGATTGTCATTGTTGGAATAATATCAATTCTTGCCCAAGCACTAGGCGTTTTTCTTTTGTAAGAAAATGATTTTATTTTAACCATTAAACGTGCCTGAAAAATAAAAAATAGGGATTTTTGAGTAAATTCACAAAATAAGTCAGTTATTATAGGAAATAAAATAAACAATTGTGGTAATATTTTTGGTTTTAGAAACTGTTAATGCAGATAGTGTTTGTAGACGTTGTGGACAAAAATCCATGTTAACAGACAATGTTACAGGAGAAAGATTTTGTTCTAAATGTGGGTTTGTAATTTCTGAGACATTACAAGATTCAGGACCAGAGTGGAGATCATTTTCAAAAGAAGGCGGAGCAGATCCTACAAGAACAGGAGCCCCAACATCACTTGCTATGCACGACAGAGGACTTGCAACAATTATCAGTCCTATGAATAAAGACGCATCTGGAAAACCACTTTCATCATCTATGAAAAGTACAATTGAGAGACTAAGAACTTGGGATAGTAGGAGCAAAGTCAATGCATCTGCAGATAAAAATCTACGACAAGCCCTCAGTCAGCTATCAACATTAAAAGACAAATTATCACTTTCAGATTCAGTAATTGAGAAAGCATCATACATTTACAGAAAAGCATTGGAGAAAGGTCTAGTTAGAGGTCGCTCCATTTCAGCCCTAATTGCTGCTGCATTATATGCAGCATGCAGAGATACTGAAACTCCTAGAACTCTAAAAGATGTCGCAGATGCAGGGAATATTAAGAAAAAAGATATTTCACGATGTTATAGAATTTTACATCAAGAATTAGAACTAAAGATGCCAGTAGTTAATCCAGTTCAGTGTATTGCAAGAATTTCAAGTAAACTAGACATTTCGGAGAAGACTAAACGCTATGCTGCCAAAGTTCTGCAGATTGCTCAAGATCATGAGGAATCAGCAGGAAAAGATCCTATGGGGCTGGCAGCTGCTGCATTATACCTCTCATGTGTCAAAAATGGGGAAGATAGAACTCAAAGAGACATCGCAGAAGCCTCAAATGTGACTGAAGTGACCATTAGAAATAGATACAAAGGCCTCAGATTAGACCAAGATACGGAGATATAGTCGATAAATAACCAAAAAGACATGACAGAAACCAAGCCAGTAATAGCAATTGTCAATGTAGTAGCATCTGCAACAATTGAGCAGAAATTAGATCTTGTAGATATAACAAAAAAATTTCCAGATGTGGAATATCATCCAGAGCAATTCCCAGGAGCAGTATTCAGACTAAAAACACCAAGAACTGCCACACTACTTTTTGGCTCAGGAAAAATGGTATGTACAGGTGCAAAATCAGAAGAGATGGCAATCAAGGCAGTAAATATTGTTGTTCAAAATTTAAGAAAGGGGAAAATCAAAATCAAAAACGAACCCATAGTTACAATTCAAAATATCGTCTCATCAATTAATCTTGGAGGCAAAGTGAATTTGGAGCAAGCAGCAAGAACACTTCCAAGAAGTATGTATGAACCAGAGCAATTCCCAGGATTGATACACAGAATGCTTGATCCAAAAACAGTAATTCTAATTTTTGCATCAGGAAAACTAGTATGTGTTGGTGCACGAATTGAAAAAGATATTCATCGCTCTGTAAATCAAATTCATAGTTTGCTTGAAGAGAAAAACTTAATGGTTTACGATTAGTTTCAATAAAAAATAAATTAATTAAAAATTATTATTTTGATTTTTTAAAACATTCACAAGCACAATCAAACATTCCAGCTTTACCCATACACTGATCATGATGGTTGTTATAGCATTTGTTGCAAGTAAGCATTATGCTGAAACCTTTTTTGTGTGAGTCTTTTCATGAATGAGCACCTTGGAAAATGTATCAGAATTTCCTTCCCAATGAAAATTACAGATTCTGCATTGATATTTCATTTTAGCTTGGCCTCTTTCTTTTTTTCAGATTCTGTGAATGCATTTACATCATGTGAAGATTTTGTCTTGGATGTACCAATTTTTAATTTTTCAAATATTTTTTTAAACATACTCTAACTAGTTTACCCTAGATATATACCGGCTTTTTTAAGAAGAATCTGTTTAATTCGGCAACATCAAAAAACTACCTATGTCCCGGTTTAGAAATACTGCTCATTCCAATGGACGCAGCATAAATCATTATCATAGTAATAGGGTTTAATTCAGTAAATACTACTGCAGAACCTGCAGCTAGTAAGATGGATGTTAGGGTTGACACCAAAAGAGTCCTTGAAAATTTGCTAGGATCAAAGGATAGTTTTGTTGGTAAAACACCATTTAGACTATCTTTTACTTTGTTACTTACTTCAGAATCACCAGTATGAGAAATCTCTTTCAATATTTTCCTGTTTTCTTGTATTTTATTGTGATTTTTGGCAATTCCAAGACCTGCCGTAGTAAGTCCACCAAGAACACCAATGATGACAATAATCCAATCAGATGGCTTTGAATTTATTGGTAGATCTTCTGTAAATGTGCCTTGTGCAAAAACTGAAGGAGTTAAAGAAAAGATCATCAATGAAAAAAATATTATTTTTTTAATCATATATGATCATCATAATAATTAATAATGGATAGTATTAAAAATTATCTAAACATCAGACTTTATTTAAAAAAATACTAGTTATCTAATATTCAAAATTATCAAGACAAATAAAAAAATGTCAAAATTAAATTTAAAAAAATTAGCAAGGGTATTCAAAAAGATCATCTAGGTTTTCTGAGGCATCATCAACAATATGAAGATGAAATAAAATGGAATACCTACAAGGGTTCATGTCATTCATTTTTGATATATCGCCATTAATTTGATCAATCTATAAAGCATTAACGCATAATTGGTATGTACACCGTTATTTCAAAAAATAGCATTAAAAAGATCTTTTTGCTATTTTGAAATTTTAGATTTCAGTGAAGTATATTTTGATGCCATGAATACTGCAAATGCGATAGATGCGATAACTGCTCCAATGCTACCGTAAACAATTGACAAGTCTTGCTTTCCAGGCGATTTTCCTTCCATCAAGCATACTCCATCTTTATACACAGTTCCAGAACCACAGAAATTTCCTTTGGGAACACATACTCCTGTTTCATCTAAAATTTGATTGGGTTTGCATAATTCTGATTTTTTAAAGCACAATCCGGAATTATCGCTAACTTCGTCTTTCTCGCATTTTGAAACTTTGTTCTTATATAGTATAATGCCACCAGATCCTAAAGATTCTTGAGTAGAAATACTATTTTTCAATTGTTTTATGGGTTTTGTTGTAAAATCAGATTTGATAAGGTCATCACCATTTTCTCCATCAATAGTTCCAAGTAAAGATTCTAGTTCTTCAGCTGATTGCACATATTCATGCTGTTCAATTAGAGATACAACTTTCTTGATACTTTTTTTGTATATTTCTTTGATACTTTTTGGATCATCTATAAAAGATTCATCAGGAAGATTCTGAAATGTATTATTTATTATCTTGGCATTTGCCAGAAAATGTTCACGAGCTAATTCAGAGGTAAATTCTTCAGCACCTCCAAACCAAACACGTTCATTCCAGTTAGGAATGAAATCTTTCTTGTTCTTTGTATCAGCATATTTGGATAAGATGTTTTTACCCATAGGGTTTCCATGATAGGGGTTGTCAGATTTACATGAATTAGATTTTCCTTCATCTTTAGGATCATATTTGCAAGGAGAAGTCATCCTACCATCAACCCAATTTCCAGTTCCTCTGGAATCAAAATTAAGAGATTCCCAATCATTATGTCCGGATAGGGAAGTGTATTCAACTAATCCACATCCCTCATCTATTAAGTAATTAATCTCAGCTTGAACAGGGGATTGTTCAATCGATCCATCTTGATTCCAATCTATATCTTGATTGTTTTCTGTAATTTCAATATATTCGGGAGTTGGACCATAAACAATTACCACCCCATCAGAATATTCATCAGGTAAATTTCCAATCCCATTAATTTCTGAGAGTTGTGTTTCATCAAGACTTTGAATTGTAGCATTTGAAAAATCAATTAACGGTTGGGCATATATTGTTGGAAGTTGACGGGAATAACTCATGACACTAACATAGTTAGGTTTACAGTTCAAAGGATCCGCATAATCACCACCATGGTCAAGACCCAAATTGTGTCCAATCTCATGCATTATTGTCCCAGATTGATAAGCACTATGAGTAGGAACTCCACTTGGCCACCCTCCATAAGAAATCCCAAAGTCATTTCCTAATTTTTCAGCAAATCCTGAGGTTGTTGGAGCACCTTTTTGTTTATCTATCGAAAGACCGTAATGAAACACTTGCTTTTTTTGTTTCCACCCCAATGAATTCCAATCAAGAGCATCACGCTCTGTGGGAGTTCCAAAATAGAATGATTTTACTTGATCAGTTCCAAAAAATCTAAAATGGTTAACACCTCCGGGTTTTAGGTATTCTTGATTAGGAATTGCTTCATCAACAATAAAATGAACTCTAATATCATGTTTCCAAAAGGATTCCCGTACATCTTTTAATGCATCATCATTAAGTGGAAAACTCTCCATATAATCAAATTCAATCCAAAGATCCTTCTTATCTGAACCAGAACAAGGTACTGAAGAATCTATCAATGCAAAATAGTCACAATTTCCAAGAGATGTCGTATCATTAAGTTTGTAGATGGAAGTACCTGGAGGATAATTTATCTCTAAATGGCTCACATTGTTTTCAAATTCGTCACAAATTGCATCATTATCAACATCATTTACACAAACAGCGTAATTTCCATCAGATTTTTTCGGAGACCACTGTAAACCGGATAATGAAGGAGGCACAATATCAGAAGAATCAGTTAAAAATACAGATGTTGTCAAGTTTGCTTGTAGAGGATCAGTAGATGTTGGATCCACATGCATATCAAAATCAACATTAGTAGTAGAAGGAGGAGTTGAATTTGGATTAGGGCACAATGTATCTACAAAATTTATTCTTTTACTGTATAGCCACCCATCATCAAGTCCAGATGTTTCATTTAAGAAGACAGGGAAAGGTTCAGAATAACAGGAACTAATAATTTGTGCAACTTTTGAATCATTAGGATTTCCATTTCCTGCCAAATCAAAATTATAATACATCAAACCTCCATGAGTGGGAGTTGCAGAACTTACAACATATGGATGTTGATCAAACCCAAATTCTTCAACGGATTGAGCATTTACATTAGGAGTATTTATGAGAAATAATATAGTAAATAAAATTGGCAACGAAGTACCAATTAATTTTTCCATACCGCCCAACAGAATCAAATATTCATACTATGCTATAACTATGATCATTTTATAAAATGATTATAAGTTTTTAAGATTTTAATATATTATTTTATAATATTTTTATAAATTAATATTATTAAATGAATTTTTTATTATTAAAATATTATTGAAAAATAAGAACATATGAAAAGTTAATTATTAGTCTTATTTTTAACTATTGGGAAAGAACACACCG
Source organism: Nitrosopumilus adriaticus (assembly GCF_000956175.1). Lineage (NCBI taxonomy): Archaea > Thermoproteati > Nitrososphaerota > Nitrososphaeria > Nitrosopumilales > Nitrosopumilaceae > Nitrosopumilus > Nitrosopumilus adriaticus. Next base: position 820,430 of record NZ_CP011070.1, on the reverse strand, counting down.
TGAAATGTCATTTTATAAAAAGTCCTGATGGGTATTACGGAAAAGAATTTTTAGAGGTAAATGAAAATAAGAAAAAAAATGAAATTGAGCAATTAGAATGGCCATACAAATATCCAGATGGAATTGTCACATACAAAATAATTTCACATTCAAAAGATATCAAATCAAAAAAAATTCAAACCAAAGCAGTAGTGGTAGGAGTAAGAGCCATAGGGCTTCATATTAAAAATATCAGATTCAAACGAGAAAGAGACATTTCAAAAAATACAGATATAGATATCTATTTTACACAGGATGATCCTGAATTTATAAAAAATCCACAAATTTTAGCTTATGCACACTTAATCCCAAGAGATTTATCAAAAAAACCAGATCATAAAAAAATTGTTTTTAATGACAATCATTTTTGGACAGTTTATGGAGATCAAATACCAGGTAAACTAATTGATCCCATACATTACAAAAAAGATAGTAAGACCAAAGTTAAATCAGAATCACTGTTACATGTGTTCATGCATGAATTTATACATAAAATTGGACTACGTCATGATATTAAAAGTAAGGATGCCATAATGTGGCCTTTTTCAAAATCTCTTGATCATCCAAATGCCTTCGTATTGCATCCGAGAGACATTTCAAGACTACAAAAAAAATATGGTAAAAGAGAACTTTCAGAAAACAGAATTACACGAATGAGAAATAGAAGGCTAGCTAGGCACGATTTTAAAAGATATTAAATTTATCAAGTAATTTTCTATTCCCAATTATCAGAAGGTATTTCAATCATAGTATTAACAGCCATAATTTAAGAATCTAAACAATGTAGGGAATCAAAACATAATAAAAAATTTTCATTTTTGGAAATTATGTTTTACATCATACAATTGTGAAAAAATGTATTTTGCCTTTAGTTTTTGAAATTTTATATCAGATTGTAGTTGAATGTTTTCTGATGAATTATAGAAATCGCCATAGTGTGTTTGAGGGGCATGCTTAGAATTTTCTTCGGTTTCTAAATCATCCAACATTAGATCAAGTTTTTCTTCAGCAAGTAGTTCTTGACCTTTTTTGTAAGATTCAAACCATGCGTTATTCCTATCAATCCCATGTTGTGTAATGCCATCAATTGGTTTTTCAAGTGGGATATAATCCATTTTCCAAGTTTTGTCAAATGTCCAAGTATTTCCACTACTGTCAATTGCCATATTTTTCCCTGTTTCAAATAAATGAATGAGGTGACCTTTATGGATTCCAGAATATTCTTTTGGAGGATTCAAAGAATCACCTTCAATGTGTATCCCATGATTATAGTAATTTTGCCATGCATTCTTTGAATGATCCCAAATGTATGTTGCAAGCATATTAAATTCTAGAGGGGCTCGAAAAGTATGAAATATCATCACCTTTAGACACAAAACAGAACTAGTAGAATTGCATGGGACTTTGTCTGTAATTATTGCAACATTTTCTAGAACATTCTCAGGATCAACCTTAGATAAGATATTTTGTCCATCACGGGTCATATCTAAATTAATTGTGACCCTACTTTTATCAAAGGATTCACCATTTCCAAGACCAAACCCCAAACCCACATGCGCAATATTCTCAAAACCGGCATCATCAAATATTTTCAGTTCAACCTTATTTTGTTGGCCAACATTGACTGTGACTAAAGGATATGGGGTATAATACAACTCAGCATTTACAGGATTGCCATTAAAAGAAAAGCCATTTTCTACAATTCTCTTCAAATTTGAATCAACCCCAACAGTTGGTGGAGTGCAATCTCCAGAACAACCACTCCCAGAACTTGATTCAGTATTAGTGGGACTAGGGGCAACAGAATCAACTACCAATCCAGGACGAATTAATCCGCCAGAACCCCTCCCACCAGCAAAGTCATCAGTAATATCCAAATCGGCAGATACTCCATTATAGGTAGCACGGGCAACATGTTCACCAGCAGAAATTACTTCATCACTTGGAGGAACTACAGAGATAGCACCTTCATTTGCAGGTCCGCCTAGAATGTAACCATTGTTAAATTCAAAATCCTCATTATCGATATAGGTGATAACACTACCAGGATTCACTCGTAGAGAGGAACCGCTTGAGGTACCAGATGTAACAAAATCAAATGAAGCAATGAATTCGCGAGTATCTAAACCAGTTTCAACCAAGGTTAAAGTGATGGGTGTTGTTCCACCATCTTCATCAGAGAAAATATCCATTCCCTCAACGCCAGAAACTCCAACCAGTGTATCAATTGCACCGACATCACATACGCCAGAACAGTTCGCATCAGCAATTGTAGCAGTACCAGTATCAGAAGTCAGAAATCTATCATTTCCGTTCATCAAAACAATATCTCCACTGTCAAAAACACCAGAATCTCCAGTTTCCGTAAGAGTCAGTGTAAAAGAATCGCCAGTAGTAGTTCCAGTAAGTACAACATTAATTGTTTCAAGAGAATTTCCATTTGCACCCAAATCTGTATCAGTGACACGTACTGAAACAAAATCAGTGCCAAAGGCATCCCCTTGGTTCAGAGGAGCACCAGTAACAATTCCACCAGATAATCTCCATACAATTGTAGTTACAGCATAAGCATCCTGTAATGGAAACGCAGGAATCAATAAGATAGATGAAATGAAAACTAAAACATAGATTTTATAGAAGGACTTCATTCCTTCCAAATCCCATAATAATCAAATAGTATTTTATTGGAAACATTTGTTGCTAGAATAAGAACATACTCTATTAAGAACATTTTATTTTGTTTATATATTAATTTATCATTCATATCTAAAAACCTCAAAGTTTCCTCGAAACTGAATAAACAGGATAAGAAAACTTGTACCCTAGGGAATAATCACTCGTAGATTTGAAATTGTATTCTTTCAAGGATTTTGCCATTTGATGAAAGTCCCCACCAACTACAACCTGATTTGGTTTGGCAATTCGGTTAATCTTGGAACACATGTTAACAGGAGGCCCTATCATGTCAAGAGAGGATGAATCAGTAGATTGCATAATACAAACAGCACCATAATCAGAACTAATTCTATAATCTAAGTTTGGTAAACCTTCTTGACGAAGTTGCTCACAAATAAAATCATGGGCTTCAACTAAGCACAGATTACATTCAATGCAACTCATAAACCCAAAAGTGTTATTGTATCTTCCAGAAGAAGGGAAATAATACATTAAACAATCCCCAATATTTTTGATTACAGTTCCACCATATTCTCCAATAATTTTTGACATGGAGTTTAGAAAGATCTGGTAGTAGCGAGAGATTTTTCCTGTTCCTAGATGTGCAGAGATTTTAGTAGAGTTCACCATATCCACACATCCAATGCAATAGCTCTTGCACTTACTATCAAAAGCAACAGAATATTCACGTGGCTTCAAGTCATCTAAAAGGACAGAACCTGTAGATTCAGGCAAATCAGCATTTAATGGAGATAATTCAGCATAATCAAAAAAATTGTCAGGCAACGAATTACCATACAAATCTGAGAAGTTTTTACCCATGAGGAATCAATGTCAGAAAATTAACATATAGGGTATTTAGCTAAAATGAGAAGAAATTAGCTGCAATCAAAACATCCAATAATGTATAGTTTCAGAGCAGTATGAACGTATGAAAATAGAAAATGAAACCGAGTGTTTTGGAAAAGGAAGCGGAACTGTCTTAATTTAGGCATTGGTTTTAAGAACCACTGAGACCCAAATCAGAGAAAACTGAGAGTTGTTTAGAGTAAATATCACGAAAAATGATTTTATCTGGTACACATAGTCAAAAATATTGATAAATAAAAAACATAGAAATTCAAATAACAAAGTAAAAAAAATTGCAGAAATTCAGGGCCGGATGGAAGAGTATGGAAAAACAAAAGATTGGCTCTTAGAAGAACTAAAGAAAAACAGAATCACTCTAAAAACATCCCCAACATCAAATAGTTATGAGATTTTAAATTCAATGCAAATCAACACGGTTAACTATATTCATAAATTATTAAAATTAGAAGAATTTTCCGTAAGTGAAGTAAAAACACTTACAAAAACGCTTCATTGGTTTTTCACAGATATTGTAGGAAGTTCAAATCCCAAAAATTCCACAAAAGCTCAGATTAGGAAAATCAGCATTTTGAATCAACAAATTCAAAATACAGAGACATTTAAAAAAAGAGATGTCAACACGACAGTCATATTGCCTACAGGGGACGGGGTGGCAATTGGTTTTTCAGAAAGTCCAGAACAACCATTACGATTAGCCACTGATCTACACAAATTGCTAAACAAATACAATAAAACTCACAGAGTAAGTGATAGAATTTTTATTAGAATAGGGCTAGATACAGGCCCGGTATATTTTATCAAAGATATTGAAAATGAAGATACAGTTTGGGGCCCAGGAATAATAATGGCACGTAGAGTCATGGATCTTTGTGAAGAGAATCAGATATTTGCTTCAGGTAGAATTGGTGATGATATTAGTAAATTAGCACCAGAATATGAAAGCATCATGCATCCAATTGGAGAATATCAAATAAAACACGGAGATAAATTATCAATATACAATATTTTTGGAAAAACTTTTGGAAATAAGCACATACCCAAAAAAGATAAAATCAATTTAGAAGAAGATGCCGATCCAACTAAAAAATTTGAGTTCAAAAATATTGAAATTCGCTTAGATGTGAGCAACACAAAAAACATGATGACACATCACACATGGGTATGGGATGTGAAAAACATATCAAAGAAACCACTAACAGATCTATATTACGAGATTGGAGGAGAGGTTCCAAAAGACAATCTCAAAGATATCAATTTAACAGTGAAAGACAAAAAAGGAAATAAATTAAGAATTGGGCATACAGACACAAATAAACCACTTGAAAAAAAATTCTTAGTTGAACTTGCAAAACCGATTAAGCATAACAAATCAGATTTAATCACTTTAGAATATGATTGGGAAGAGCCAGATAGAATTTTTGAATATGTGTTTTTAGCAAAATGTAAGAAATTCAAATATGTTTTTAAAATTCCTAAAAATTTCAGAATTGAGGCAAAAGCGCTCAAAATTAATCAATTGGGTGAAAAAATCCTTGCAAAACCACCACCTCAAACTAATGTGAAAAGAGGGAAAACTGAAATTGTTTGGAAATCATTAAAAAATAAAGTGATAAATGTTCATGATTGTTATCAATTCAGGTGGTAAATACACCCTAATTATTAGGACCAAGTTTAGTCTCTTGAAAAGAATTAGAATCCCTCCAAAGATAGTCAAAATAATCAAAACACCATTCATGAAACAAGGCAGAATCACCATATAGCATCTTACTCATATCAATTTCACCGTCAGTAGTTGGAAAACAAATTCCAGCTTCTCTTTGATTTAAAACAAGGACAATGCTGATTTTTTATTCATTTTTCTTTTAATAGATTCATCCATAATGAATTTCTTGAAAAAAGATTGATTGATTACAGATTTTCTTTCTTTGGAAACATTAGCCGATTCAGAAAAAATAGATTTTATCTTTACATTATTTTTTAGTCTATCAGTAAGTGTTTTGATCAAATTAGCATCATAGGGAACTTCAACTAAGACATTGTAAAGATAGTCTTCAGAGTTTTTGTAAATAGCATTCCAAAGTTCCATTACTTTGATGAAACCGGTAACAAGTTCAGATTCATTAAGAGAACCTATTCGTTGAATAAATTTGTTAGGGAGAGTAGAGAAAGTATGATTTTTAAAATAATTCTTGTGGTTTGGCACAAACATTAGTGAATTAATTTGAGCAAATACAGTTTTGCCAAAATTTGTCAAACCATAATTACCATCAACATCTTTTTCAATTAATCCAGCTTTGGAAAGGCGTGTAAAATTTCGGTGTATTTCAGGAGCAGTCGCATCAAGTTCTTTTGCAAGAACAGACATCTTTGTTTTTTCCTGCTCCAATCTGAGAATTATTTTAAGGCGTTGCTCGCTTGATAATTCTAGAAACACAGATGCTATTTTTTCTGCATCATAATTTCCTAACATAACAAATGATTAAACACATTGTTTTTTACTTTATTGCTAAGATTCTGGCCAATTTCCCCCACAATTAGGACAATTACCACGTAAGCCATTATATCTAAAATCCATTACCAAGTATGCTTTTCCAAACCCACATCCAAGACAACAGATATTTGTTTTTTTGCTCATATGTTATGATGTACAAAAATAGGTATTAAACTGACTTTAAATTTAAGCTAAAAATTTAGCGAATTAGCTAAAAATAGTCACGGAAATGAAGATAATACTGCAGCATAACTTGCAAATCTATGATTTTTTGGTTTTACTAGTTTTTGATGATATTTGCTGATTGTTTTTCCAATAGCACCATTAAGACCCAACGGACCTTTGACATATTTTTCATTATCTGCCCAACCAAGTACTTCATCAGAAGGAGCATAATGGTTAACAATTTTTTTATTTACAATGTTTTGAAGAATTTTTCCATATTTTTTTGATGAAGGTACATCTTCGGTAATTGATGCGCCAAAAAAATAAACACCTTCAATCAAGCCAACATTTTGTTTATTTTTTGAGAGATACTCCAAGGTACTCAGTATTACCTGCGATCCTAATGAATGACCCATCAATCTAATTTTTGTAGTAGGACTTAATTTCTTGAAATCTTCAATAAACAGACCAAGATTTCGTCCATTTTTCTTTGCAATTATTTGCCCGACTGCTAGAGCATGTTTTGCATGTTTTATCAAATGGGCACCTTTTGTGTTAGAATCATAGCTATACCCAATTATAGGAAATACATAGCCTAATTTTCGTAACCGGTTTTTTGCCAATATTACTTTGGCTACAGCACCTGCATTATCGTTTCTTAATCCATGAATCATAATGGTGATTTCCTTAGAATTGATTAATTTCTTAAAATCAGGTTTTGGATAAAAATAATATGGATTATTTTTGAGAGTTTTTCCATTTGATAGATCATAGTACCCCCTAGTTGAAATTCTTGGAATAGGCCTCATTTCTCAAATGATCCTAATTGCTTCTTGTGCTTTTCAATGTCAGATTCTTCCACTTTGACAAACAAAGGAGAAGCATCACCCAGAACATGACCTGCTGGTACAGCAAATTCAGAAATTTTACCCCATGACGAATCAACAATATTTTCAGGAATTCCTAGCTGTGTCCAGATTTTTTGTGCAGATTCAGGCAGAAATGGAAAGAGGGCAATGGCAATACTATGGGCTGCATTAACGGAAAGATATACACAATTAGCAGTTCCTGGTCCTTTTTTCCAAGGTTCCTTGTGTTGGAAATAGGTGTTAAAAAATGACGAAAATTCCATTATTTTTTTCAAAGCCCTATCAAGATGATTTTCTTCTAAGAGGGAGCCAAGTTCCAAAGCAAGATTTTTTATTTTATCTTCTGCTTCAGAATCTTTTTCATCAAAGGATTCTATCTCAGGTACTTTGCCATCAAATGCTTTTTTGGTAAATCCCAGTGCACGATTTACAAAGTTTCCAAGATTTCCAATTAATTCAGAATTTATCCTAGTTGTAAAATCATCCCAATCAAAATTCAAGTCATCCTGAGAATAAGGATTAATTGATACAAGATAGTATCTAAGATAATCTGCAGGGTAAAATTCTAAAAAGTCCTTTAATCCGATATACCAATTTCTGCTTTTAGAAATTTTCTTTCCTTGTAATGTAAGATGCCCTCTTGTTGGAATGTAATCAGGTAGCTTGTATTCTTTATTTATGCCCAATCGCATTGCAGGTAAGAAGAGATAGTGATGGTACACAATATCTTTTCCAATAAAGTGATAGATATCAGCAGAGTTCCAAAATTCTTTTCCATCAATTCCTTTATCATTTAGAAATTTTAATGCAGTTGAAATGTATGCGAGGTGATTGTCAAACCAACCATAGAAGACTTTGTCTTTTGCATCACCTAGTGGGACTGGAACTCCCCAAGTTATATCACGTGTGATATCCCAATCAATTAATCCAGATTTTATCCAGTTTTGAACATATTTTTTGACATCCTTTTGAAGATGTTCATTCTCTTCTAGCCATTTAGTTAAAGAGTCACCAAAGTTTTTGAGTTTGAAAAAATAATGTGTTGTTTTCTCTTTTGTTGGGACTTGTCCACAAAGTGAACATTTAGGATCAGTAATCTCTTCAGGTACACGGCCACAACTCTCACAAAGATCAGAGTATTGGTCTTCAGCTTTACAATGAGGACATGTTCCTTTTACATATCTGTCGGGAAGGAATTTTTTATCATTATTACAATAGAATTGTATGATTTCCTGTTCATAAATATGCCCAGCATCATTGAGCTTTTTGAAAACATCTTGAACAAATGCAATATTTTCAGGCGAGCTAGTTTTGTAAAAATAATCAAACTCGATGTTAAATGCTGAAAAATCATCATAATCACGTTTATTCCAATGGGCAACATATTCTGCAGGAGTCTTACCTTCTTTCTCAGATTGGATTAAGATTGGTGTACCAAAATCATCAGATGCGCAAACATAGTAGGCCTCAACTCCATTTAGTTTTAGAAATCTAGTGGTGACATCTGCGGGCAGATATGTCGATGCAACATGACCTAAATGTATTTCGCCATTAGCATACGGTAGTGCACTTGTAATGATGGCTTTGTTATTCATTAATACTTGAGAAGAACGGTATTGAGGTTAAGAAGTTTTACCAGCTGTTTGCATATTTTACTTGCTCAGGGGTGAGTTTATCGATTTTAACTCCCATGGCAGCAAGAGCATCTACTGCTACTTGTTTATCAATTTCTTCAGGAACATTGATAATTTTATTTTCCATTTTTTTATGGTTTTTAAGAATATACAAAACAGATAAGATTTGATTTGAAAATGATTGAGCCATAACTTCTGGTGGATGTCCTTCTGCTGCAACCAAGTTTGCCAATCTACCCTCGCCAATAAGATAAACTACTTTACCATTTTTCAAAATACATTCATCAAGACTTGGTCTCACTTGTTTTACAGATTTTGATTGTTTTAACAAGAATTTACTATCAATTTCGACATCAAAGTGTCCAACGTTGCCCATGATTGCACCATTTTTCATTTGGAGTATGTGCTCTTTTCTAATCACACTAGTCATTCCAGTACATGTGACAAACATATCACCAATCTTTGCAGCTTGAGACATTGGCATTACTTCAAAACCATCCATATGAGCTTCAAGTGCTTTTACAGGATCAATCTCAGTAACTATAACTTTAGAGCCCATTCCTTGGAATCTTGATGCTACACCGCGGCCAACCCAGCCATATCCAATTACAACTACACGTTTTGAAGCCATAAGTAAATTCATGGCTCGAAGATAACCATCAATGGTACTTTGTCCGGTTCCATATCTATTATCAAACATGTGTTTTGTGTATGCCTCGTTTACCAAAATAACAGGATAGCGAAGTTTGCCTTGATTTTCAACAGCTCTAATTCTTGTAACACCTGCTGTTGTTTCTTCTGTGGCACCTAGAATTTCCATTTTATTGAATCTTTTATCAAAATGAGCTTTGATGTTCATGTCTGCACCATCATCAGTTAGAATTGTAGGCTTGTGTTTTAGAACTTGATCAATGCACCAATCATAATCCTTTACAGATTGACCATGCCATGCATAAACATGAATTCCTTGTGAAGCTAAAAATGATGCAATATCATCTTGTGTTGTTAAAGGGTTACCACCACAGCAAGCAACAGTTGCGCCAAGCTCTTTTGCACCCATTAGCAAAACAGATGTCTCTTTTGTAATATGCAAACAAAATCCAAGAGTGATACCCTTTAGCGGTTTTGATTTTTTAAATCTGTTAATTGTATTATCGAGAATCTGCATGTGAGATCTAGCCCATTCATAAGATAATTTTCCCTCTTTGATCAATTTTGAACTAGATTTTACTTTACTCAATAAACAGAGCCTTGTGCTACACTATAAAATTCTATCATGCGAATCTAAATAAATGACAAAAATGTCAGAATATCGTTGACTTGGAAAAAGATTGCTGAAAAAGGCGAAGTTGCCTCTGGAAAAGGAAAAGCCTTCAAAATTGATGGAAAACAAATTGCAATCTTTAATCAAGACGGATATCATGCAATTGATGATCTATGTGTTCATCAGGATGGCTCAATTGCCCCAGGAAAACTAGATGGAGATATTGTAGAATGCCCATTGCATTTCTGGCACTATAACATCAAAACAGGCCAGCTTACAGACTACCTAAAAGATGTTAAACTAGAAACATACAAAGTTGAGGCAAGAGACGATGGCATCTATGTGGATGTCTAAAATAGCATCAAATTACAGATTTTTAAAAATTACATTAGTTTTCAAATATAATTAAAAAATTCCATTATGGAACCAAGTTTTCCCCATTAATTCCTTCAGGGTTTAATGTCAATAAGTCACAGAATAGTATTGAGCAGTAAAGTAATCGTTCCATTATTGTTAGGTATTGTAGCAATCGGATTAATGCAATTTACATTTGCAGAGGAATTAGAAGAGGTGACATTTGTCACAGTAGATGAAGAAAAATTCAAGCAACCTGAATCAAAATACAGCTATCAACAACTAATCATTTCAGGATTCATCGAGGATTATAGCAGAGGATCATTAATCACATTTGTAATTATTTTACCAGATGAATCTCAAATTGAAATCAGCACTTATGCTGCAAGAAATGGCGAGATTTACATGCCATACCATATTACAGATGATTCAGTAATAGGAATTCATAAAATAATTCTGATATACCATGATGAGGAAATTGCTTCAACATCATTTGAGATTTTAGATAATCAATAAAGAGAAGGGACAAATTCCCTTCCCTCGTGTTAGGTATGGGTTTTGTAGGGCACAGATTTTTCTGTAATTTTTCATCGATAATTCACTATAAGGAATAATGTATGTTCAAAATGAACTGTTTTTCCTTCAATTTAAGGAGAATTTTTATCCTCAGATATTATCAAAAGTAATTATTGAATCAAGAGATTATCAATGAAATAAAAAATCAAGATTATGCTTCAATTACACAAACAATTGAAAAGTTTCTATCAGATAAAATTGAAAAAAATCATGTAAAAGGAGTAATTCTAGGTCTAAGTGGAGGAATCGATTCTGCAGTTTTAGCTTACCTATGCAAAAGACAGATCAAAGAAAAAACAATGGCGTTGATAATGCCCGATACCTCGATGACTCCAAAATCAGAAACAGATGACGCCCTCAAAATGATTTCACTTACAGGAATTGAATACAAGTTAATTGACATCAAGCCAATTGTAAATGAATATTCGATGTACCTAGAGCCAAATGATTGGGCAAAGGGGAATCTGCGAGCAAGGATTAGAACAAATATTTTGTATTACTATGCAAATTCCAAAAACTATCTTGTTTTAGGCTCGAGTGACAAAAGTGAATACCTAATGGGGTATTTTACAAAACACGGAGATGGTGCATCAGATATTACCCCCATAATTTCACTCTACAAACTACAGGTAAGAGAGATTGCGAAATATCTAGGAGTTCCAGAAAATGTTATTTTAAAAAAGAGTAGCCCACACTTGTGGAAAGACCATGTTGCAGAAGAGGAATTAGGAGCAACATATGAAGAGATTGATTCAATATTGTATTGTTTATTTGAAAAGAGAAAAACAATTGATGAAACAGCAGAATTAACCCAAATTGAAAAATCAATTGTAGAGAAAATTTACCAATTAAACATTAACAGTGAACATAAAAGATTACCTCCACAAAAACCCAACAGAGATTAGGAAATGAAAATTCAAGATACTTTACTGAATTCACAGCAGGAATTAGACGTTTCCAAAAAGATCAAAATTTACTTATGCGGTGTAACAGTTTATGATGAGTCCCACATCGGCCATGCAAGAACAGTCATAGTTTTTGACGTGTTAAGAAGGTGTTTAGAAAACAAAAATGTTGAAATCGAATTCATCCAAAATTTTACAGACGTAGATGATAAAATTATTAATCGAGCAAATTCAGAAAACACTACAGCTGAAAAAATCAGTACAAGATACATTGAAAATTATTTTAAAGATTTTGATGCGCTAAACGTAAAGCATGCAACAAACTATCCAAAGGCAACAGAGCATATTGGAGACATAATAGAATTCATTGAAAAACTAATTAAAAAAGAAATTGCATACATTACAAAAAATGGTGTATATTTTGAAGTATCAAAATTTCCAGAGTATGGAAAGCTATCAAAGAAAAAAATAGATGAGCTCCAATCAGGCTCAAGAATAGAAGTAGACGAGGCTAAAAATGATCCACTAGATTTTGCAGTATGGAAATTCTCTGGTAAAGAGCCTCTTTGGGATAGCCCATGGGGCAAAGGTCGCCCTGGATGGCACATCGAATGCTCTGCTATGAGCATAAAGTATCTAGGAGAAAATTTTGACATTCATGGTGGAGGAAGGGATTTGATTTTTCCACATCATGAAAATGAAATAGCACAATCAGAATCATGTACTGGTGCACAATTTGCAAAGATATGGATGCATGTAGGAATGGTTACAATTAATGGTGAGAAAATGTCAAAATCACTGGGAAATATCAAATCAATCAAGCATGTCCTTGAGAACTGGGGTCCTAACATTATCAGACTATTTTGTCTTTCAGGACACTACTCAAAGCCAATTGACTACTCTGAAGAATTACTAAAAGAGAATCTCATCAAATGGAGACAAGTAGAAACGTGTTACTATGAATTGATTCATGCAAATAGTGAAAATAATCAAAAAGTCAATTCAATAATTGATAAGACATGTAAAGATTTTGATAATGCTCTAAACGATGATCTCAATACACATCTAGCACTATCGGCATTTTTTCAACTAGTAAAAGAGACCAACAGAATGGCAGCTGATGAAATTCTGGGCAAAGAAGATGCACACACCATCAAAAAGGAACTTGAAAGAATGCTTGAAATTTTAGGATTACAAATTCCACAAATGACTGAAAAGAATAAGCAAGAAATTGATAGTCTAATTCTATCAAGGGAGACATTTAGAAAAGAAAAACAATTTGTAGAAGCAGATAAAATTCGGGATAAATTAAATGAGATGAACGTGGAATTAATTGATCATAAAGAAAAAACAATTTGGATGAAAAAAGAAAAGATTAAAGCTGAGAATAAAAAATAAAAAAGATAGTGATTAAGGAATAACCATTTCTAGCTTGTCCTCAATTCTATCATAGTATCCGTTTTGTTCCATTGCAGGGACATAAAATGTTGCAGAGACTGTATCTCCAACACCTACATCACATGCAGAAACAACAACGGAATGTCCAAAAGTGGACTCTCCAACACAACCGTAGTCAGTTACAGCAATTACTGTGACATCTTCAGTTACTAGGGTTGGAATTATGTTCCAAGGAGTAATAGTCAAAACTAGTATGACTGAAGTGGCAACAGCCAAGATCGCTAGAAACTTTAGCTGTGGTGTTTTTTTGTTTGTTGTTTGTTGCATTTCTCCTCAATACCCTTTAGGTGATTCTTAGATATAATCTAGAGGTAACTTTTCTACTAGTGCTAACTAAAATTACTCATGAATACCAAAATTTTTTGCAATTATCACATTGATTTTTCAGAATTTGTGTGCCATCAGGATTTTTTTCCGAGTCTGTGCTTTGAAAATTTTTTGACCCACAAGTTGGGCATCTATCTTCATCGATCAAATTCCTAGGCATCCTTCATCCTTTTAGAGTAATCATAGTTGAATAATTTGTTAGGAGTGATTTCAATTGCTACTTCAGATTTAGAATTATCTCGTAAAAATTTTGAGAGTGTAGATTCTTTTTCACCCAAGTATTTTTTCATTAGTGTTTCAAGTATTTCAGCACCTTTCTCTTCAATAATTTTGACAGCACCATCCCCACGAACTCCTTTGTAAGGAGGTTTATCAGCAGCTATTTCAAATCCACATTTTGGATTGTTCTTTAGGTATGAAACTATTTTTGCAGTCTTCTGAGTTGCACAAAAAATTTTTTCATTTTCAATTTCATACCACAATGAAATAACATTTGGTGTCCCATCAGGTTTGATAAAAGCAAGTCTTATAGGTATTTTCTTATCATGAACCATACTATCTAATTTATGAGGAGATAACTTCTGCATATGTTCACCTCAATCGGCCCACTAATACGGATTTGGAATAACAAAAGTCGCATGACCACTCTTGGAATTCTTTTCCACACTTGTTGGATTTTTGAATACTCTCTAAACTCATGATTTGTTTCATCATTTTATGCATATTAATAGTGCTCAAAGTCTTTGCTAGTGCTAACCTTAAATTTTTTTATTCCTCTTAATATAGTGATTTTACATAATTTGCTTGTGAAAAAAATTATTATTTCAATACTTTTCCTTATTGCGGTAGCATCAAGTCCAGCTTATGGGCACAAATTAATTTCACACGATGATTCCCACAGAGATTTTGATTCAGCACTAGTCATCCCGGATCACAAAATTTCATGGGCAATTTATGAGAATTTAGGCATAAATGAAGCAAAATTTTATGTTTTTGATGCAAAAAAGGGAGATTCATTTTATGCAAGCATCGTTATTCCAAAAGTTTCAGGATTAGAAGAGTATGCACCAACATTATTTTTTGTCAATCCCAAAACGACACAAATTGACATGTCACAATCAGAATTACAAACTACAGAAAAATTTTTCTATGAAGGTGATTTTCCTGGAAGAGAATTTTATGAGCCATTTGGTCAAGTAACATATTGGGAAAGACAAGAAATTACAAAAGAGATTCCCGAGGATGGCAAATATTTCATCGTAGTGTCAGATGAAAAAAATCAGGCTGGAAAATATAGTTTAGCCATTGGGACGATTGAAGACTTTTCAGGTGAAAATATATTTATAATTTTACCAAAATCATGGCTTGAAACAAAATTGTTTGTTAATGATTACACATCAATTGCAATATCAATTTTAATTTTAATTGGATTGATAATAATTCCAACATTACTTGTTATCAAAAAAATAAAAAGAAAAAAGCTCAAGCTAATCGAAGAGAAATCTGTGCGTAAAAAAATTAGTTCAGTCTAATTAGTTCAATCTAATTTTCACAGTGTTTATTACAATAAAATACTAATTTAATTTATGAACGCATGGAATAAGTTTTGGAATTGGTATGAAAATAAAATACTCGGTAGTGTAATCTTAATTGCAATTATTCAATTTATTCAAGTTCCACATATGATATGGAATGCAGATATTATGTTAGAGGCAGGGATTGTATCAAGAGTACATCCAGTTATTGATTGGTTTCTGTATGGAGTGGATTTAATTGAAATAATTTCCATCATTAATGTTGGAATGATTATGTTTGCCCTAATCAAGAAACGAAGAGCAAAGAAAAATCAGTTAGGCATTATTGAAAAATAAATTTTTTATTGCTTTGCTTGCCATATTACACGCTGAGGGAAAGGAATTTCAATTCCAGCATTATCAAGAGCTTTTTTGGCAACTTTAAGTAAAGATGGGCCCACTTTATCCCAATCATCTCTAGGATGCCAAACAAGAATTTCAATATTCACACTTGAATCAGCCAACTCTTTAATTCTAAATTCAGGCTCAGGTAATGTTAAAACAAAAGGCATAGACTTTCGAATTTCCTTCCCCATTACAGAAATTGCTCCATCAATATCTTCTTTGTAAGCAATTCCAATTATTGCCTCAGATCTTCTAACTGGAGTAGAGGAGAGAGAACGAATATTGGATGTAAAAAATACCTCATTGGGCACTCGAATAATCGTACCATCAAATCGCCTTACCCGTACAGAGAATGTACTGATATCCAATAAGGTTCCAGACACATCAGCACCGGGAATCTCAATTTTATCTCCTTGTTTTACAGGCTTTTCAACCATCAAGAAAATACCAGAAATTAAATTTGAAACAACAGACTGTGTTGCAAATCCAATTACAATTCCAAAGATTCCACCTGCAACAAGCAATCCTGAAAAATCAACACCGGTGGTAGAGGTAAAAACTAAAAATGCCAATATGATAATTCCAAAGTAAATTAATTTCCCAAGGTTTTTTGCAGAATCTTGTGCAAGTTTTGGTGCATAATATTTTGTAAATAATAATCTAAAAGTTCTCGCAATAATTATTCCAACACCCATTATTATTCCACCAATGAGTAAGGAAAGTAAAGTTAAACCACCAACAATTTCAATTGTATCTAAATTTTGTAAAAATTCAAATGGCATTATTCAATTCCCATATCCACACGTTTAATGTTTTCAACTTTTTCAAATGTTGGTGATTTTACCCAATCTGTTTGAATCGGTTCTGTTGTAACATCTAGAATTTCAATAGTGAGTTTTTTCTTTAACACAACTTTTAATGAATCAAACTTTGCTTTTGAATTTTTATAATATACGGAAACATCATTTGCTGCAAAAACAATTTTAGATATAGTCAATCCTTTATCCAAATCATTTTTCAGATCTACTTTTAATATTCCATCTGTATATGCAGTTGAATCATCATAAGAATCCACTATTTCTGATGGTGCATATTTACAAAGGGTTCCAGATTCGGGAGAACCATAAAGACAAAATCTAGCATTTTGTGGTTCACAATCAACCCAATCCAAAGAATCCTTACGCCCATCATGAACTAGAAAAACGCCTATTTCAACAGGACATCTAACAAAAACACTTGCTGCAGAACCTTCAGATAAAAAAATAGGAGTTTCAAAATCAAGATATACATGTGAAGCTCGTCTAGCAGGATAATTTAGTGGCCTTATCGGCGAAATTTCTAAAGTAAGTTCAGAAGAAGAAACAGGGATGACTTTTTTTAGTAGGTTATCTTCAGTGTCTTTTCGAAGGTACGAGAAAACATGTTCGCCAATTTTTTCAATTTTTATAGTAACGCCATTAAATGAAAACTCAGCTTTATCTTCGATGGTGTAAATCCCATAAGCAGAAAAATTATTTTCAGAATCACTCACAATCAGTAATTACTAAAATCCTGCATTTAATCTCTATCATCAAAGCAACTAATCATCAATAGTTCGAATTAAGATTAGAAATACTATTTTAATTCTAGAGGAATATCCACACTGCCAAAATTCTCATTTATTCTAAAATAGTATGTCTTTGAAGGATCATACTTGAACTCAGTTCCACCATATCCAATGTTCGGACCAAAGAGAATGTTAAACTCTCTTGAATCATTAGGGTTCAATACAATTTCACCACTCGTGAAATCCATCCCGGAATACTTGAAGGCGTTAGTCCCATCCCAAACATCATAACTGCATATTGAAGGACTTGTACAATGTAGTGCAGTAATCTCAGAACTAGTGTTTTCAGCAAGCATTCGAATTGATAAAATAGCTTGACCAGTAGGACTAATCTCAAATCCATTTCCTTCAGAACCTACTCCAAACCAATAATATGTGATTGGCCCTATCTCAAATTTTTGTGCATTTGTTTGGTATTTGTAAAGAGCGATTGCTTTTTTGAGCGGCTTTTCACAATCAATTCTCTTGTAGCCCACTTTGATTTCAGAGCATTTCTCTAATTCAGCTTCAAGTGAAGCTAATTTAGAATCATCACTCTTTGGTTTTTCAGATACCATTTGTGTAGTCTCAGTATTTGAGGAGACTGAAATTAATCCAGTCTTTATCAAATGTTGAATACCATTTACAAATTCACCATCAGAAATTGTGCCATCTGCCCACCAGCCAGCATTGTTCTTTACCCAAGCAGGAACACCTTCTGATGATTCAGAAGATACGGTTGTTGGGGGAATTACGATAATTCCATCTTTAATTAGGAATTCTATGCCGGAGATAAAGTCTGATTCGGCTATAGTGCCATCTGCCCACCAGCCAGCATTGTTCTTTACCCAAGCAGGTATTTCACTTTGAGGGGTTTTCAAATGACGCATACTAGGATCGATTTTATTTAAAATGGGACTCATATCCTCACCAGAAATTTTTACAACTGCAGCTGAAATAATTTCAGAAGACCCTCCGTCAGGTAAAGTCGAATCAACATATTTTGCATACAAGACATCACCAGGGGATGAGATGAGACGATTTTTTGTAGGCTCCCCAGAATCTGCAATGTAAACACTTCCCTTAAAAATTCCGCTATAGACACCATTTTCAACAACTTGAATTTCCAGACCATCAGGAGAAGTGTCAGACCAAACAGTTATCGTGAATTTATCGGCAAAGTTCGGATATTCTTTTTTATTCATATCATTATCTTTTACAATAATATCAGCAAATGAGTTAATTGATACAATTTCCTTTTCCCAATAAATTATACCAACATTTGAGGATTCAGCAAATGCCAAAGGTGCACTTAGAACAATCAATGGAAATATTATTAGGAATTTATCCATCGTGTTTTCTTATCGCCGAGAATATTTAAACAAGTAATTATTTCAAACTAGTGGTAAAAAATAAGAGAAAATAAAAAAGTGGTCATCCCAGATTTAATGGGATAGAAGCACTTCCAAAGGATTCCATGATTCTAAAGTAGTACTCTTTTCCAGAATCATACTCAAATGTAGTTCCACCGCCACCAATATTTGGTCCAAAGAACATATTGAATATCTGAGTCTCTCCAGGTTTGATTACAACTTGACCATTAGTGAAATCCATTCCGGAATACTTGAAATTTCTATCACCATTTGTAACATCATAGTTGCACACGGCAGGTCCTGTACAAAACAATGCCTCAGTATTTGAACCAGTATTCTCAACTAGCATCCTAAGACTAAGTAATGCCTGACCTGAAGAAGTGATTTCAAAGGTATTTCCTTCAACACCAAAACCTGGCCAATAGAAGGTAACTGGTCCAACTGGATAAGGTTGAGAAATTAGCATGTATTCATATGCCAATATCTCATGTTTTGCAGATCTTTCACAGTTTAGTCTATCATATGCTTTTTTGATTTCAGAGCATTTCTCTAATTCAGCTTCAAGTGAAGCTAATTTAGAATCATCACTCTTTGGTTTTTCAGATACCATTTGTGTAGTCTCAGTATTTGAGGAGACTGAAATTAATCCAGTCTTTATCAAATGTTGAATACCATTTACAAATTCACCATCAGAAATTGTGCCATCTGCCCACCAGCCAGCATTGTTCTTTACCCAAGCAGGAACACCTTCTGATGATTCAGAAGATACGGTTGTTGGGGGAATTACGATAATTCCATCTTTAATTAGGAATTCTATGCCGGAGATAAAGTCTGATTCGGCTATAGTGCCATCTGCCCACCAGCCAGCATTGTTCTTTACCCAAGCAGGAACACCTTCGGCATAAGCAAAGGATGCAACTGAACTTATGAGTAGAATAGATGTGATTGCAGTTATTGCGCTTTTCATTATTCATTAATTCAATTAATGATATTTAAGCTAGTGCCAAAGTATATTCTAGTGGTAATTAATTCAAAAAAATTGAAAATCATAGTGGTAATTCAAAATTCAATGATTCCTGCTTATATGTAAATTGAATAGAATGTTAAGAATGAGTAAGAAATTAGAAGTAAGAGACTCAGTCAGTAATAATATTTCTGAAAAAGATGCAAAGGAATTTGTTTTAGACAAATTTGAAGAGGTAAAAAAATCAAACAAGATAAATGATCTTATTTCATTTCAAACCAATAACAAATTCATGATAATGTCACATGATCAAGAAGAATTGAAAAAATTAGGACATATTGTTGCAAATTATGAAAAAGGGCAATTATCAGAAACAGTTGCAGAATACGAAAAACATCTAATAATCGCATTAGAAAAAGAGCCTACAATCAAAACACATTGTAATGTTATACTACATGTTTTTGGATTTTTTTCAAAGAATTTCAGCCAGTCAGAAAAAGAAATGTTTTTTGATTTATTAAAACAATTTCAGGAAGAAAAGATCACACTTGGAAGATTGTTATCGGAGATAAATCCAATAATATACAGATTCAATTCCACATATCTTGCCAGTCAGACGTATTTCTTACTGTATTCAAATCAGGAAGAAGGGAATTTGTTTAAAATTTTAGCAAAAAGCAATTCTAAAAATTAAAAATAATCAGACATTGTTTTTTGTCTCAGCAATTTGGAAATATTTCCATGTGATAGCCATTCAGATTTACTAATACTCATTTTATTTGATGCAGTTGTTAAAGCATTATCAAGACTGTCTGAAATAATCGGGTTTTGTTTCATTGCTGTACGTATTCCTTCTCTAACTTGCCATACACCCACAGGAATTGCATATTCAGGTCGAATTTCTCGCAGAATTATCACTCCAGATTGAATTTGATTTTTTATTAGATATTCTAAAACTCCAAGTTTGGCTGCAAAATAGGCCCCAGCTATTGCAGGGGGATGATCAATGCCTCTTGCATCCTCATAATCAGAGCCAAAACCCAAGATGCCATTAGAATACCACGCCTCAATCATTTCATAGATCCATCTATGAGGGAATAAAATTACAGTGAAAACATTTCCCAAATGCTCAAAGAAGAAAACCCTATAGGAATCAATAATTCCAAAATCCAAAATTTCATCAACAAGCGATTTGGAAATTATATCGTCAGTTGCAGTGATACTCCATTTAGTGGGAACCAGTTTTCTTTTTTGACCAAGCATTCCAATGCTAAAACATTTTTGAATCTTTGAAATTTCAATTCCAGAATTATATAGATTCAATACGGCATCTTGTGCTTTCAAATCTTTGTCATAGAAAGTTTTTTCAATAGATTTTTCAGAAGTGCTTCCAGAGAATTTTGCAGAATTAATAATCCCGACTGGCCCAAATGGTGCACTCTCCCCATCAAGAGAAATGTTAGCAGAGGTAGGTTTCTCAAATGTCAAATCAGTATCAATGGGTTTTGAAGACATTGCAACTTCCTGAAGGTTTTCAATGTATTTTCCTTCTGTTTGTTCAATGGAGACTTTTTGTATTCCACGGACTAGATTTAATCTAAAATTTACAATATCTTCTAATGATTTTCCTCCCCATCTTTCAGGGCTATCAAGTAGACTAGTATCACCATGAACTGGTGGGATCATTGGACCAACAAAGACTTTGGGATAATTATAAGAGCCTACAAAGACAGAAGGAGGACTAGTTCCACTTATTGAATCAGATGAAAAGAGATTTCCATGTTTTGAAAGAGTCTCATGCCATTTGGCTAAAATTGCACGTCTAATATCCTGAGAATTCGATTGCAACAAAATTTATGCTCAAAATGAGCCTATTAACTTGCCTGATAGTGAGAATTGACAGATAGTAAACAGTGCTATTCTGGATCTTCTTGTTCACGTTCACGTCCACAATTTGGGCAGGCATTTTGATTTTGCCACAATTCCTTTCCGCAATTTCTACAAGACTGGGGTTTCATAATGTGCATAGCACATAATTGGATTTAAGAACTTCCAAATTATTGTATAATTATTGGCAAGAAGAATAGTCTCATTTTTACCCAGTGCAACTGAATTACTTTACGAGTTCGGAGTGCAAGATGATCTCTATGGTGTAACACATGAATGTACATTTCCCCCAGATGCATTAACAAAACCAATAATTATCAATTCAGTGATCAACTCAGAAGAATTAACAAGTAATGAAATTGATACTAAAACATGTCAATTACTAAATGACGGAAAAGACATCTTTACAATTAATGAGACCAATCTGAAAAAAGCAAATCCAGATCTAATTATATCTCAGGAAACATGTGAGGTGTGTGCGGCATATACAAATCAAATAAACAAAGCTCTGGAAATTCTTCAAACAAAGCCACTGCTACATTCAATGGATCCTCACAACATGTATGAAATTATGCAATCAGTTACAGAGTTGGGCAAAATATTATCTGAAGAGACTAAGGCCAAAGAGATTAGAGAATCTCTCGAAAAAAGAATTCACCATATCAAAAAAGAGCAGCGTGGTAAAAAACCAAAAGTATTAGCAATAGAATGGATTGAACCATTTTTTACAGCAGGTCACTGGATACCTGAAATGATAGAGATGGCAGGAGGAATCAATATGATTAGCAAGATAGGAGAGCATTCAAGACGTCTAGATATTCAAGAAGTTATTGGGTCTGACCCAGATATCATAATTATGATGCCATGTGGTTTTGACACAAAACGAACAGTACATGAATACAACAAGATTCTAAAAAAAGATGAAACGTGGAATTCTCTCAAGGCCGTAAACGATAATCAAATTTATGCAGTTGATGCAAATTCATTTTTCAGTAAGCCGAGCATAAGAACTGTAGAGGGATTAGAAATTTTAGCCAAGATAATCAATCCTGAAAAATTTCACAATCTCAGATTACCCAATGATTCATTTTCACAATTGTAAATAGGCATTCAATTGCGCAGTTGGGAATTTTACGCCCATGCAAAAATTCTATTGTTATGCCTAAAAATTCCAAAAAACATCCCAAGAGTGATCCGGGGTAAATTTCCAGTAATTTTTGTGACCATATGATAATAATTCGGATTGATAATTACCAGATCTCCAGATTCAATATTGGAGATTTGAAATGATTCAGCCGAGTCTACTAGTTTTGGAGAATACCCAAAGTCAATATTTCGAAATTTCTCATTTTCTTTAATCCATTTTTTCTTGAAAATTATTACATCCCCCCCACTTTCAGATTCTTGTAAGTGAAGCACACATGAAATTTGATGATCAATTTTGGATATACCGTATTCTTTCCCTTCGTATTTTACATCATCTTTGTGAAGTGGAATGAATTTTCCTTTTTCATGAATTCTAATAATACATGAAGAGTATAATTTCTCTAATTCCCTTGCAGAGCATACAGAGTAATCAGGAAAAATACATCCAATCGCGTGACGTATTTTAATTATAGGAGATGGTAATTGAGAGAAAACAGATTCAAATATTTTTTCATTTTTTTTGGCAGCAGTAAAATACTCATCTTTTCTTGTAGTGTATGACATTAAAAAAGGCCCTATGTGGTTAGATTCATTATTTAGGAATGGAGATTTTTCAAAATTTTTTAATCTCTCAACTATTTTTTCACATATTTTTTTATCATAAAGATTCCGGATTATTATTGCAGGAACTTTACCATGTATCAAAGATTCAATATTTATAGAATGAATTTCAGAAATGTCAAAAATTTCTGCATTCCACACTAGTATCCACCTACACCAGAATGAGAAACTTTGGCAATAAGCACATCATCATCACCTCTAGATTCTATTTCACATTTTAGAAAAGCCCCAATTACAGAATTTTTAAGAAGTTCCTCATCCCAATGATCAGATCCATTGGACAATCCAGGAATGTCAGCAGATTTTATTAAAATTTTTTCTTGGTCTTTGTATTCAGATTTGTTTCCATCCTTTCTATGGGTTACATTAAGAACGAATGAATTACTTGAAAAAACAGCATTCCCATTACCCCAAATAATATCAACCATAATTTGTTTAAAATGAATTAACATTTATTGTATTTCTTTAAAAAATTAGTTTGGCACTAGGGATTATCCCAATATAGATCGAGTCAATCATAAAACTGCCTTTTAAAAACAATTAAGACACAAAATCAAAATTTGAGAAATGCTAAAAAATCAACAGGAATTAAATTTCAATTGAAATTCTTAGAGATTTTGAAATTTTCTCAATCGCTTTTTGAATAAGTGGCGGACTGATTGAAAAAAATCCTCGGTATTGACCATCACCCATATTTTCAGCTAACAATCCAAAAGGGCCTGTAGAATTTTTTGTAACTACAATCCACATATCAGAGATATTTGTTCCATCACAACTCACAACTTGAGCATTTTTTGGTGGTTGCTTAGCTAAAAATGGATTATTGAAATTTCCTATAATCCAAGATTTAGGAATTTTTTGAAGAATTTCAATATACCTGTCTTCAACGTACTTGTATCTTTTTTCAGTCTCAAAAGTTGCTAACAGGGGGGAATTATTTTTTACAGCAAAATTTTCTAATAGAATGCTGAGTCGATATAGCTCTTTTCTATCTGTCTTGAAATTTACATACCCTGCCTTGATATACTCTTCAAGAGTCCAAAGGAGATTATGATCAGTAATATCAGTTATTTCTTTTTCTGACAATCCAGGAAACTCATTCCATAGTTCATCTAGAAAACTGTTGTATTGCACAGACATGAATGTATTATGTTCCTTTAGCATATAAAACTAGTGGTAATAAAATATCCTAGTGGTAATAACATAATCTAGTGACATAATGTATTACACACATTCAAGATTTTAGTACACTGAATGAATGTTAAATATCAAATGGGTTTTCCTTTAAATTGATAATCAATTACTTTATGGAAAGTATTATGAGAGGCAAAAACTGCTATTGCAGATAAGCCAGTCCAAATGAAATTTCGTATAGTAATCAATTCGTTAGGCTGATCCACAATTAAAGACACATCAAACAAAACATAGAAGTTATCAAATAACCAAAAAGCCAAAGTAATCCAAGATACAAGACCCCCAATTAGAAATCCTAATCGAGTCTTGCTTTTGATAAAAATTATAGCAAAAATAATTGCAACATACCATAGAATACCAGCAATCATCCAGACAGGTTCAAAAAGTTCAGATCTATCATCTAACCAGTAGTATGTTGTACCAAGTATAGCCATTGCAATTAATGAAGCCATCAAAAGTTTTTGATTAATTATAAACCCAGTCCGTTCTTCCTTAAGTGGTGTTGGGGGAGGATTTTCTCTAATTTCTTTAGTTGCAACATCTATTGATTCAATTACAGATTTTAGAGATAAAGGAATTATTTTTGATATTTTGTCATCTGTTACTACAGTGTCATGAACTAGACTATCAATTAATGGCCTTGCAAGAGATGCCTTTACAGGCGTTATTAGATCAACCCAGTATGAAGATAAGCGAGTAGTCAAAAAAGGAATTTGTATTACAAAGAGTTTCTTCCCCAAATATTTGGCATAGACTCTCATTAATTCCTCATAAGTAATTTTATCAGGTCCTCCAATTTCGTAAATGTTTCCAGATGTTTCAGGTTTTTCCATGCAACCTCTAAGATATTCTATAACATCATCTACAGCTATAGGTTGTGCCAAAGATTTAACCCAAGATGGACAAACCATTACAGGTAATCGCTCCACAAGATATCGCAGCATTGCATATGAACCGCCTTGGGCTCCAATAATCAATGATGCACGTAATTCAGTTACAGGAATATTACCCGAAGCAAGAATCTCGCCCACTTCCTTCCTACTCTTCATGTGAGGAGATAGCGATAAACTATCATTTACAAGACCCCCAAGATAGATAATCCGTTTAACACCAGCATTTGTAGCAGCTTTTAAGAAATTTTGAGCCTGAATTTTTTCACGATTAGCAAATTCTTTCCACTCTTCTTTATTTCCCTCCATGGAATGGAGTAAGTAGTATGCAACATCAACACCACTTAGTGCACGTTCAATCTCTTGAGGATTAAAGACATCAGCCTGAACATATTTCACTTTAGATGTTGAGAGTATTTTTTTTCTTGACATTCCTTTGACTAAATATCCGTTTTTTGTAAGATTAGATATTAATCTGGAACCGATAAATCCAGTAGACCCTGTAACCATAATTTTGTAGGGGGTGTTTTTTAAATTCATAGCAGAGGGAGATTGACTGGATACAGTTTTTTCAGTAGACATAGATCCCATCAAAGTATCACTCAATTAAAATACATCACTCAATTTTTTTAATTTTTTGATATCAGTAATTTCAATATGATTGCTGAGTGTAATGATTTTTGCAAGTTTTGGATTTGCCCTTTGACCTAGTTTTAAAACTAGTTCTCCTTTTAATCTAATTTCCAAAGTGATGTTTTGATCGTCAAGATTTCTTGCAAGATCTTTAGCTTCAGATAATTGTTTAATTAAACCAGGTCTTTTTGTTATTTCTATAGGAATGTCAATTACATCGATGATTCTTAAATCATCTTTAACGATAAAATCTATAGAAGGATCACCATTACAGGTGACTTTAACGGAGCCATGCTCCAAATAGGATAAAAAATAAGCAGGTAATTGAAAGTCTTTCATCTCATTTACCTCACTTTGCAGTAATAGTCAGTTTACCAGTTAAGGCAACTGTGCCTGTTGGGATTACTTTGCCATCTTTTTCTACTCTTCCATTCATAGCAAGATCCTCAAAGTCATATGTGATTGAGGCATGTTTTTGAGTGAGTTTTTCAAAAATTTCTGCTAGCAAATTTGCCCATTCTTGTTCTTCAGCCATAAACATTTTTTGTGATTATAGTATATAATCTAGTGATAATTTTATCACTAGTGCCAAAATTTAGGACATATTTTCCAAAAAAGTTAGCAATCAAATATAGAATTCATCCAAAGTGATTTTAGCACTATTTTCAAATTAGTTTGTGGTTAAAATTCAATAAAAACACATACCAATTATGAAACAAAAGAATTTAGAAAAATCTTGTCAACATTTTTTTAAGATCACGGACGTTGTTACCGGAGAAATTGCATGTAGAAATTGTGCACAAGTGTTAACTGAAAAAATTATGGATTTTGGCCCAGAGAGTCAAAACAGTACTATGGAGGATTATCAAAATTCATCAAGGACTGGACAAAAAATATCATTAAAGATGGCAGATATGGGATTATCCACATCAATTCAATCTCAAAATAAAGATTCTTCAGGAAAAATTCTCTCCACCAAAAACAAGCAATCATTTCATAGATTAAGAATGTGGGATAGAAATAGTAAATCAGCAATTACAAAACAGTCATTCATCAAGGCATTCACATTTCTTGATGGCATTAGATCAAAGATTGCCTTACCTGAATATGTTGTTGAAAAATCAGCATACTTGTTTAGAAAGGCTGAGCAAAAAAAATTTACTTGCAGGTCGTTCAAATCATTCCATTCTTTGTGCAGTTGTATACATGGCTTGTAGAATGACAGACACACCACGAACTTTAGATGATATTGCAAATGCATCAGGAATAAAAAAGAAAGTAATTCAAAGAACATACCGTCTTCTTTATAGGAATCTAGAAGTTCATTCTGAATCTTATAACCCATGTGAATTTGTATCACGTATATCAAGTGAGGCACAGATTTCTGAAAAGACTATTCGTGATGCAAGGAAAATTTTGGAATTTAGTGAAAAAGCAGGCATAAATTCTGGAAAACATCCAATGTCGATGGCAGCAGCTGCAGTATATCTTGCAGTAAAGAAAAACGATGAGAGAATTTCACAAACTCGGCTTTCTCAAATATCAGGAATAAGTGCGGTTACAATTCGAAACAGAGTCAAAGAAGTTCAAATAGCTCAAACTAAAAATAAAATACAATAGGGGCAGATTTACTTTCAAAAAAATATGAATTAGTCAAAGCCCATTTTTATATAAATAAAATCACATAGCATTGACTTACATTTCAATTTAATTTTTCAAGAGAAGAAGCATTATGAAATTTTCATAAATACAAATCCATTTTTATTTTTGTGATTTGAATATCAATTTAGTTTTTTCAGATTCAATTTTGTGGTTTACTATAGGACGTACGTAATTCAAATCTTCAGGAAAACATTTCCATAAATTATGAATAATTTTTGGAGACAATTTATTTAATTCTGTAACCCATTTTTTAATATACAAACAATCACAATCAAATTTTTCTTGTTGCAGCCAAGGATTGAAAATTCGAAAATACGGAACAGAGTCACATCCGGTGGATGCAGTCCATTGCCAATTTCCAACATTTACGGCAGGATCATAATCAACTAGTTTTTTTGCAAAATATCGCTCCCCCAATCGCCAATCAATATGAAGATCTTTTGTCAAAAAGGAAGCCACAATCATTCTAACTCGATTATGCATAAATCCAGTTTGATTAAGCTGTCTCATACCTGCATCAACAATTGGAAACCCAGTTTCACCATCGCACCAAGCAGAAAAATTTTCTTTAGATTTAGTCCATTTGATTTTTTGGAATTTTTTTCTAAAAGATTTTGTTTGAGACCACGGAAAATTAAACAAAATATGGTTAAAAAACTCCCTCCAATAGATTTCACCCATCAATACATGATCTAAGCCTAATTTTTGCTCAATTGCATGATAAATCTCCCTAATAGACAAAGTTCCAAATTTGTTATGAGCAGATAATGTTGTAGTATGACAGAGACTTGGAAAATCTCGAAATTTATCATAGTCTATGAATTTTTCTAAATTTTTCAGGATTTTTAGACCTTCATTTCTACCACCTGGAATTATAGGATTTTTAATTTCGGGCATTTTTATTTTAACTTTAGAAATTTTTGCATTAGAGTAATTGTTTTTAGAATTTTTTGAAGGAAGTCTAACTGCAAGTTGACGTGCCTTTTTGTAAAAATGAGAGTAAATCATGTATGGTTTTTCATCATTGGTCTTGATGTCATAAGGATTATGTAAAAGATAATCAAGGGACAAATGAAAATCAATTTTATTTTTCTTACAAATTTCATTAATCTTGGAATCACGTGATTTTGAATATTCTGAAAAATCAGTATTTGTAAATATTGCATCTACATTAAATTTTTGAATTATTTCATCTACAATCAATGACGAATCTCCTCGGAATTGATGAAGAGTGCTTTTTTTCTTTTTCAATTCCAAATCTAAATCAAACAATGATTCGTTAAGAAAATTCCATCTAAATTCAGAAATGGTTGAATTTTTTAGTAAATTATCATCATAAATAAAACATGGGATAACATTTTTTGAATTTGCAAGAGATTTAATCAATCCAGTATTATCATTTAATCTTAAATCTCTTCGAAAAATAAATAATGATTTTTCATACATCGTTAGTTTAAAACTTTAATCAGTTATTGGATTGTAAATTTTGCACCAAGTGTTTTGCCCATTACCTTTAGGGCATATCTGCAAACATTGGGATTTAGTGTAAAAAATCCTCTAAACATTCCATCTTCAAATTCTTCAGCAATTAGACCAAATGGGCCATAAGGTCCTCTAGTAATTACAGTCCATACCTTTGCCAAATTGGTGTTTCCACAATTCAACACTTGTATTTTTGGAGGTGTCTTTAATTCTGTTTTTCCAAAATTGGCGATAACCCATATTTTTGGAATTGTTTTAATCATCTCCTGATATCTTTTTTCAACAAATTTGTATCGTTTTACCTCTTCAAAAGAGGCCAAAAGGGGCTGACTATTTTCTTGTGCATACGCCTCAATTAACTTACTAAGATGAAATAAGGACTTTCGGTCAGACGAAAAATTATGATATCCGGCTTCGATGAATTTATCTAGTTTCCAGAGAGGCAGAATAGATTTATCCAAATTATGCCATTCTGCAAGTTGTGGGAATTCTGCCCAAACTTGACCGACAAAATCTGTATATGGACTATCCATGATTGACTAATTTTAAAATGAGATATAAGTTATCCTTTTAAAATTCGCATAGTGCCATAATCCAATTGTTTTTATTCTTTAAGATGGGACTAGAAATAATGGGGCGTTATGAAAAACTTTTAGACATGTTGATGGATTACAATAATTCCATCAGATTTGCAGCAATTAGCGATACAGATGGAAAGATATTGTGGCACAGTAAAAGAAATGATGTTAAACTAAAGGTCCCATTAGCAGAGACAAAAAAAGCAATGAAACGTGAAGCCGAAGATTGGATAGATCGCTCAAAATTTGAAGATAGAAATGATCTAGGAAGGGCAATGTATCACATTACATCTTTTGAAAAAATTAAAAGAATCACCATCCCAATAGATGCGTTTCATCTTTTGTTTGTAAGCGTAGATAATGAGCCACTAGCTAAAACTAAAAGAAAGAGTTATGGTAGATTAGTAGAGATGGGAAAAATAATGTCCATAGTAGATTTTGTCAACACATTTGAAGAATAAGTAACAGAATTTTTTTTAAGAATATTTTATTCATGTTATAAGAAATTAAAAACTCAAAATTTTTAATGAACTCATTCATTTACCACTAGTTTACTAATTTAGAATATTTATTAACAGAATTGCTGTACAATACATGTGGATAAATACGAAAAACTTCTCAACATGCTAATGGATTTTAATGAGTCCATTAGATTTGCAGCTGTTTGCAATAAAAAGGGGGAATTTCTTTGGAACAGTCAGCGAAAAGGAGTAAAAAACATCGTCCCTCTTGAAGAAACTAAACATACTATTTCAAGAGCCATAGAGGCATGGAATGAAAATTCACGCATTACAGGAATTGTTGGCTCAGGATTGTATACCATAGCATCATATGACAAAATTAAAAGAATAACAGTTCCGCTAGATGGCGATAATATGCTATTCATCAGTGTTAATAACAAACCCATGTCCAATGCTAAAGGTAAAAGCTATGGTCATTTGGCAGAAATGGGCGAAATTTTATCAATTGTTGATTTTATCAAGGCAAAAAAATAGATCAGATTACTTAGCACTAGTTAACATGATTAGCATTAGTTATATGCCAAATATTTACGAATAAAGTAATGGTGTACATTAGGGCTAAAAAAGTAAAATCTGATCAATACCTATATCTTGTAAAGAGCGTATGGGATTCAAAGAAAAGCACGTCAAAACAAGAGATTGTAAAATATCTCGGTAAAGCATCAGAAGTTGTAAAAGATGACATTCCAGTGGACTATAGAAATGATCCTAAAGTGTTGTCAGTTCTTGCATCATTTAATCCAAAAGACATCAAAAAAAGAGAAGACGCATCTAAAAAATCAAAGAAGCAATTATACAAAAAATTAACTGACGGCAACATTCAAGATTGCATTAAAATTTATGAAGAATATGAAAAAATATTTAGCACATCAGATTTTTTCGATAAAATTCTCAAACCAGTAATGTATCAAGTTGGAGAAGATTGGGCAAGTAATAAAATTAGCATTGCCACAGAGCATGTTGCAAGCAACATAGCTCTTACGCTGGTAAAAATAATTATGGATAGAGTATCAGGTTCTGGAAATAAGAAAAAAGTTCTCATTTGTGTTCCGTTGGGAGAGGAACATCATTTAGGATGTGATGTGCTGGAAACATATCTAACGATTAAAGGGTATAAAATATTCAATATAGGAACATCAATCCCAACTGAATCGATTCTAACATTCATTGAAAATGATAAACCAGATGCAGTGATGATTTCAATCACTATAGATGATAACCTGCCAGCAGCTCAAAGACTAATTAAAAAAATCAAGAGTGAGTATGAAATTCCGATATTAGTTGGAGGAAGAGCAGTCCAGTCAGAAAAAATTCCAAAGTTTGATGCCCAAGTAGTCTCAGACATTAATCTTGAAGACATTCCAAAAATTCTAAGAAAATTATAACTAAAAAATCAAGATTTCAAAAATGATTGAATTTTAGGAGTACATAAAATTGAACTGTGCGCTGCAGAGTCTGTACCTATACCATAACTAATAGTAGAATCGCCGACAAAAAACAAGCCCTCAATTCCAGGAATTTCGTGAGGCATTTTTGATTTCCAAACCATTCCAGGCTCTTTTACAACGGATTCTACAAGTTTCCAAGCCATAGGTCTTTCCCAAAGCAAAGATGAATTAAATTCAGGATAAATAGATGAAATTTCATCTTTCATTTTTTCCACAATTTCTTTAATTTTTACAGAGTCATCTGCTACAGATGGCTCAACAGGAGTACCAGCTATGATCAAGTGCTCCCCATCAGGGGAAACAGATGGGGTAATATTTGAAATAAAGAAAATTCCTTTTGTTGTATAATTATCACCAACTGGAAAAACAACCTGACGAGAATCAATTTTAGAGCTTAGTGCAAAATGAACCTCTACTACGGCAGTTTTCTTATCTAAACGATTTATTTTTTCAATAAATTTTCTATCTATGGTGTTTTCATCAAATAATTGATTGAGAGCGACATATGCAGGATATGACACCACAACGCAGTCAGATTTAAAAAAAGTACCATCATTTTCAATAATTCCAATAACTTTAGAATTTTCTATGATAATTTTTTGCACAGAATGATTTGTTTCAATGGTACCATTATTCTCAATAATATAATCTCCTAAAACTCTCGAAATAGAATCATAGCCACCATCATCAGGATAGGCAAATTCACTTGTGCCTCCTTTGAAGGGGTTAGCCCGAATGATGGTTCTTGCAAATTCACCCAACGAAATGTGATCTGCAGTATCTGCAAATGCCAGCATGCAGACTGCCTCAAAAAATGCATTTGTGTCAGGATCAAGATTTTTTGTAATTTCAGTTAAGGATTTGTCATCCCACTCTTCTGTTTTTTCAATAGATGAAAATGCCATAGGAAGTAAAAGCTTGAGTAATATTATTCTACTTTTAAAAGGAATTAAAGAGAGCTGTAATAGATCAATCATCCCTTTTGGGTATTTGTGAAATCCAGAATCAGAATGAAATGCAATATCATCTACTTTGGCCAGTTTCAGTCTATCTTGTATTCCAATTTCTTTTAAAACGCTAAAAATAGCAGATTTTTTGTAAAAAGGCATTATGTGAAATCCATTGTCAAGAATGTGATTTCGGTATTTCATAGAGGCTGTTCTGCCACCAAGTTTGGATAATTTTTCTAAAATTCTGACTATATGGCCTTGTTTTGATAATAGGGCCCCTGTAGTCAAACCACCAACGCCGGCACCAATAATCACAGTAGTTTTACCCATAAGTTCATTCTGAAAATTTACTATTTATGCAAGTGCTAACAAATTTGCATAGTGCTAATTCTGATTGGGGCTAAGAGAATCATCGAATTTCTCAGCACAGATAATGAATTCATCCATGGTAGCACTCATTTTATTTTTGATATAGCCCTCTAAAAAACCAAACATACGAAAAAATCCACTAAGAATTAATTTTACCTCAATAGAGACTATGGTTCCATCTCCAGATGGAACATATGTTTCAGTAAAGACAGTCCCTTTAGTTGGTCCACTTAAAATATGGATCTCATGCACATTGGGTTTGGCAATAACATGTTTTGTTTTAATTTTTAAAGGAATTCCTAAAAAATTTATTTTTTCAATTACAATCTTCCCATAATCATTTTCCTTTATGATTTCAAGGGATTTGAAATTCTCAGGCATTATATTATGAAAATTTTCTATATCAGTGCTTAATTGAAAAAGTTTGTTTTGGGGTAGAGAAGAGCAGCGCTCCATAGTAAAAGTATTCAATTTTTAATCACCATAGATAGATAATCAGATAGATTTGTTTTTGTAATCTCAAATCCAGGATAATGGTTCATTATTTGTTGTGCTAGTAATGCCATTGAAGTTTTCACACCATCAGTTTTTTCAGGATCGGTGTTTGGGTATAGTCTAATTGTAGTTTTTGATTTTCGTGTTGAAATTTCTATCAAAAATTGTTGATGAATTTCAGATATAACAATAGTTGGTAACAGAGCAGTTAGTTTCTCATTATCAATAAAGATATTCGTTATTTTAATCAAAAATGGCTCTTTCTGAAATATCTCTGTAAATTTTTTTGAAAAATCTTCAAGATCAATTCTTTCACCAAATACGATATGTGGCATAATTTATCAAAAGAGTTTTTGATATTTATGTAAAAAAGAAAATAGTTCATAGTGCCTAATTATAACATTTTTTCAGGGGTTTTGGGCATGAATTAGCACTAGTTAAGAAATTTTCTGGATTTTATATATTCTAAAGTCATAGTAGAACCATGAGACAAGAAATAATTCAGGAAATGATAGAAGAAGAATTTTTACAAATAGTTAATCCAGAAATTAAAATTTGCATCGTTTGCGGATATGATAAAATTGAATCTTTTGAGTTTGGAATGTCATGTGAGGAATGTGGCACATCATTTGGCAGGAAAAAACACAATGGAGGTGAGATGGATGGGTAGAATATGTAGAGGAATTTGTACAATGCATAGGGCAGAAGCAGTTCCAAATAAAATCAGATATGAGATTGGACAGAAGAGATGCACATTTTGTGGAATATTTTTGTCAATTGATGACACCAGATGTATTTGCTGTAAGGCAGTTTTGAGAACAAAACCGAGAAGCAAGAAAAAAGACTAATTATTTTTTCCTGCACTAACTAGAGATACTACATCCCTATCTCTTAGTTGGTAATCAACAGGCAATCTTAGATTGTATCGTAAATCTTTTCCATATAGTAATCCCTTAGTAAGATCTGTGTGTATTTCTTTTGCAAGATCATTTATTGTTGCTCCATCCTTTAGCAATATTAAATCAGGAAGTATTCGTCCTTTTTTATCAGTAAGATTTGTCTCATCAGCAACAGGGTAGATGGAGTTCATTTTGAGTAGTTTGAATACTGCAACATTAATTGCAAATTGAACGCCAGTTCGCATGTATTCGCCCATTATTCCCTTTTTGATAAAATTGAGGGCGCTAATTTGTTTCTCATTTAGATCTTCAGATTTAATAATTTCAAATTGCTCAGAACCAGGAGAGTATTTTATCAATCCTTTCTGCTCAGCGCGTCTTAGGCTAAATTCACTGTCTCCACTTACCGGAATAACTATGGAATCATTATAGCGCTCTCTGAGTCTTGCAAAATTTTTGTCTGCACCATCAACATCAACTTTGTTTGCAACTATCAATGTAGGTTTTGAAATTTTTCTCAGATAAGAGGCAAATTTCTTGCTATCAACCATATCAAAATTATCAAAGTCTTTTTCTTCCAATCCTGTTGCGACAAATGTTTCTTTTACATGATTCTTGTTCACACCAATGCCACGATACAAATCAGTAATTGCATCAGAAACATCAGTTCCTGTGCGGATTAATTTGGATACCTTCTCCCTATTTCCTTCCAAAATTTTATGATACCACATGATCAACTCTTCTTCAATATCTGCAAAATCAGATATCGGATCACCAGTTCCAGCTTCAGTAATTTTTCCTGTAGAATCAATTCCACCAGATGCATCAACAACGTGAAGTAATGCATCAGATTGAGCAGCAATGGACAAGAATTGATTTCCCAATCCTTTTCCTTTCCAGGCATCTTTGATCAATCCTGGCAAGTCTATCAATTCTATTGGAATGTAGCGCCATCCATCAAGACATTTTGAATTGTTTGGGTTATCCTGAATTTTGAATTCAGGGTGGACACACAAGGTAATAGCATGAGCAATTCCAGATACGGGTGCTTTTGTAGTAAATGGGTAAGATGAGATTTCTTCAGAGGATAATGTTGCAGAATTAAAGAAAGTAGTTTTTCCAGTATTGGTTTTACCAATTAAACCAAGTTTGATAGGCATAGAATAATTTTCAGTCCAGAATATTTATCTCTGCCTAGGAGTTAACAGATTTTTTATTTTTGATTTTATCAATTGCCTGTTTAAGTTCTTTTAATGCCCAATCAATATCAGATATATCATCGTCAGATAGATTACTTTTCCATTTATCCAAGACATTATTTGCTATTTCAGAAGAATTGTAAAGTAAGTTCCAATAGGGATGATGCTCAGCTGTAGCATATGCCAGTTCAGTTACATCATTAAGACCATTTTTTGCTCTTGAAAGAGAGGTAATATTCTCACCAAAGATTTTGATGATGTTATTTTCAAGATCCTGTTCAATCTTTAAAGGGATGTTTTGTTTCTCATATTTTTTTGCCAAATCAAGTAAATCATGATAAAAATTTTCAAACGTCATTATTTCATCAATCTCTGATGCTCTGCCAACATGCATCTATTGAATACAACGTCGATTCCTTCTTTTCTAGCAAGTTCCTCAGCTTCAGAATTATGTATTCCTTCTTGGAGCCAAATTACTTTGGGTTTTTTCTTGATTGCGTCATGTATTACGGATAAAACTTGTTCTGAAGGTCGAAAGATATCAATGATTTCAACGTCTTCCTCAATTTCTGAAACAGAAGTATAGCATTTTTTTCCCAGTATTTTATCAGTTGTTGGATTGACAGGCTTTATGTCATATCCGTTATCAGAGAGGTATTTGGGCACATAGTGTGCTGCTTTTGAAGAGTTTTTAGACATTCCAATAACTGCAACTTTTTGCATAGTAAGGATTTGACGTATTTGATCATCAGTGTGTTTGTCTTGTTCCATAAAAGAAAGATATAGTTGGAGAATATAATTTTTGAAGTTTTGCTTAAAACAAAGAATTTTTTACCCAGAAAAAACTAAAAATCGCATGGAAGAAGAACCTAAAGACGTCATAGTGTTGGGAGCAATCAAGCACGGAATCAATAAATTTGAAAAAATTCAAAAAACTACTCAAATTGAAGCCGAAGAATTGAATAAAATTTTAGAGCAATTAGAAAATAGAGGGTTAATTGAGGTTGTGGAGAAAAAAGGATGGTTGGGAAAGAAAATAGAGATGAATGTTACTGAAAAGGGGTCCAAGGAAGTAGATGAAAGAGTACACGAATTGCAAACAAGATGGAACGAAATGTCCCAAATTTACAAAACAGGCGATAAGGAAAAAATGAAACAAAGTATGGATGATAACAAGTCATTTTTACCTATGATGATGTTTTTCGGAGTAATGGATATGATGATGTTTTCAATGATGTTCAGCATGATGGGAATGGCAATGTCAGATTATGTACCAGCAGAAAGTATGCCAGATGGAGGGGACGCAGCTATGGATGATGGCGGCACGGATGCCGGTATGGATGACGGCGGATTTGATATAGATATTGGATTCTAGTTCATATTTTATACTCGAAATTAAAACAGAACTTGATTGATTTACAATTCATTTGACAGTCCAGGGTTAGTTAAAGTTCTAACGTTTTTGCAGACACATAACACAGAGTATTTGTCAGGCCAAGATTTGAGTGATGTTCTCAGAATTAGCAGAGTGGCAATATGGAAGCACATAAAAAAAATTCAAGAATTAGGATACACAGTTGAATCAAAACAAAAGTTAGGATACAAGCTTACATCAAATTCTGATGCGCTTTTACCATGGGAGATTACATCTGGATTAAAAACAAAAAAAATTGGCAAGAAAGCATATTATTTTGATTCAATAGATTCCACTCAAAAACAGGCGCTTAAAATGTCTGAAGACTCTTCAAATGACGGAACCATAATAATTGCAGCAAAACAGACTGGAGGTAAAGGAAGATCAGGAAGAAAATGGCTCTCTCCCAAAGGAGGCATATGGTTTTCAATAATGTTACAACCAAAATTCGATATTTCAATCACCACACTATTTCCAATTGCGTCATCACTTGCATTATCATATGCAATAGAGAAAACATTCAAGATTAAACCAGAGTTGAAATGGCCAAATGATTTGACAGTTAAAGGGAAAAAAGTTGCAGGAATGCTAGTTGACGTATCACTAGAGTCAAACAAGATTGAAAGTTTAGTTTTAGGAGTGGGAATAAATTTTAATGTAGATGTCAAACAGATTGAAAGAATTCTAAAGGATACACCTAATTTTTATGGAGTTGCGTCACTAAGTGAGCAAAAAATAAAAATAAAGCCAAAAATGTTAGTTCAGACATTTTTATTAGAATTAGAAAAAATTTATGAATCATTAAATAAAAAACAAACAAAGAACATTATTTCCAACTGGACAGAAAGATCATCCACTATTGGGAAGAAAGTAGAACTCAATACAGCAGATGGCAAAATAAAAGGCGATGCGATTAAAATTGATGATGACGGTGCATTAATTATATCAGAGAAAAATAAAACAAGCAGGGTTATTGCAGGGGATATAATTCATTTATCAAAATAGATTATTTTCTAGTTCTTTTGGTTTTTGATGGTTTCTTTTTCGATTCGATCATGGAGGATTGTGTTTTAAGAATCTCTTTTAGATCTTTTTGTATCTCAAAAACAGATGAAAGCATTTCCTCTAGAGCCTCAGAATACTTTGCATATGCAGAAATTAATTCAGTTTTCTTATCATTTGATTTTGATAGAAATTCGTTTGAACGCACCAAATTTGCAGAAGTGATCATTTCTCGGATATCAGTCGGTAAATCACCTAATTGGTTCAAATCATACGTGATT
The DNA here is from genome assembly GCF_000956175.1 of Nitrosopumilus adriaticus. NCBI lineage: Archaea > Thermoproteati > Nitrososphaerota > Nitrososphaeria > Nitrosopumilales > Nitrosopumilaceae > Nitrosopumilus > Nitrosopumilus adriaticus. Next base: position 782,290 of record NZ_CP011070.1, on the reverse strand, counting down.
TCTTGTATTTTTTTTCGTAAATCATAGATTATTTCACCCGCTCCAACTTTTGCCAATACAAAAGACGTATTGATGAATAAATTAAAGATTTTCTAATAGTGCCAAGGACCGGCTATGTAAAATAACAAGGCCTTACTTGGTACAAAATAGAAATAGATTATATCTAAAACGAAGAATATGAAAAATGATACAATGCAACATAATCATTTTCTAGCCATAGTTTTGTTTAGTTCATTTATTCTTACAACACCTGTTTTTGCCCAAACAGAAAAAGAGGCTGAAGAGATGTTTAACCAAGCCACAGATTTGTTTGTAAATGGAAACTACAATCAAGCAATTACCATTTATGACGAAATTTTGGAGATTGCACCTAACAATATTTCAACTCTCAAAATGAAAGGAATAGCACAAAGTAATCTCGAAGATCATACAAATTCATTAAAACAATTTTTCAAAGTTTTGCAATATTCTCCAAATGATCCATTAGCATTAACTGGTATGGGGGTAGGATTTGGTAATCTTGGAGAATATCAAGAAGCCATTGCATATATTCAAAGAGCACATGATGAAAAGCCCAATAGTGTAGTAATTAATAATTATAAAGAATTTATCGAAAAAGTTATTTCAAAATACCCATACACACCAACAGAAAAGCCAAAAGGTTTAGAAAAAGAATTCATTACCACAATTCCTGAATGGGTAAAGCCAATAGCCAAATGGTGGTCTGAAGAAAAAATTGACGATACAGAGTTTGTTTCAGCATTACTGTATCTTATTGATAATCAAATAATCCAGATTCCACCTGTAAAAACACAAAATGTTTCAAATGAAATACCCCCATGGATAAAAAACAATGCAGGATGGTGGGCAGATGGAGAAATTGACGATGATTCGTTTGTATCAGGAATTCAGTACATGATTGAACAAGGAATCATAACGGTAAATACTCAAAGTTCAGATAAAAAATCACAAGAAGAGTTAGAACATGAGTTTTACTTGTTTGGAAAATATCTAAGAGATGTTTCAAACAATATTGCTAAAGAAAAAAGATACATTGAATTCCCTAATCCCAGCCAAGATGTAATAAAGAAATTTCTAAGAGATTACATTAAATGGAATTTTGAGGCAGAAGTATCTAAAGCATCCAGTAGTTTTCCAGATCCTACGTATGAGATAGTCGATGGAACGTACAATATTTTTTACAAAGTATTCATCAATGAGCAGCCAACAGGGCTTCCTTTGGATCATGTAAACACGCTGCAAAACTCCTTAGAATTTTGGGAGAAGCAAGAATTGAATACAAATGATCAAAAGGCCAAGATAAAATTTGAAATAACAAATCAAAAACATGAAGCAAACGTATGGGTAACATGGGTAGTTCGAGATATCGGAGAAGGAGTTTTAGGCCATGCACATCTTGGAAAGGGAGTAGTCGAAGTGACATTAGGAGATTACAATTGTGACGGAAGTTTTCAATTGTATGATGTAAAAAGTGTAGAGACAATCATGACACATGAATTAGGGCATTCAATAGGATTGAAGCACGTAGAAGATCAAATGAATATAATGTATCCATCATACACACCATCATATGCTTATTGCTTATTGAGCTAATTTCAAAAATATACAATCATATTCTAAAAATTGAGAACAAGTATTAGCTTAACCTACACACAATTAACCTGCAGAAATTAGGTAAAATGAATAATAAGGTAATTGAACGATAATGAAATATTATGCTTAAAAATACAATGATCTCAGGTCCAAAGTGCCCATCATGTGGAAATCAAAAGATTGTGACAGATCAGGACACCGGAGAATTGTTTTGTGGAAAATGTGGGTTTGTAGTTACAGACAAAGTTGCAGATACAGGTGCAGAGTGGCGCTCTTTTTCAAATGATGAAACAAACAGAACAAGAGTAGGAGCTGGAACATCATTAACAATGCATGACATGGGATTATCAACTGTAATAGGAGCTGCCAACAAAGACTCTACTGGAAAGCCATTATCTGCCAGTGTAAAAAGTTCCATTGAAAGACTAAGAACTTGGGATAGTAGAACGCAAGCACATTCATCTGCAGACAGGAATCTAAGACAAGCACTAAATGAGATGGATAAATTAAAAGATAAACTTGCGTTAACTGATGCAGTAGTAGAGAAAGCAGCTTACATTTACAGAAAAGCAATGGAGAGAAAATTAGTCAGAGGTAGATCAATTCAAGGATTAGTTGCAGCATGTCTTTATGCATCATGCAGAAACACAGAGACTCCCAGAACACTAGATGACATTGCAAAAGGAATCAACATCAGAAGAAAAGATGTTGCAAGATGTTATAGATTGATTTTCAGAGAATTAGAATTAAAAATGCCAGTAGTTGATCCTGTCAAAGGGATCTCAAGAATTGCAAGTATTGCAGAGCTAAGTGAAAAAAGCAAACGAAAAGCAATTGAGATTCTAAATCAGGCAAAAACAATTGGCATAGTTGCAGGAAAAGATCCCATGGGTATTGCAGCAGCTGCATTATACCTAGCATGTATCAGTACAGGAGAAATAAAATCTCAAAAGGACATCTCAATTGCATCAGGAGTAACAGAAGTTACGATTAGAAACAGATGTGCGGGATTAAGAAAAATGCTCAATGATTGAAATGCTAGAAAGCAAATGGTCTGAATGGTTAGATAACAATCAAGAAATTATTTCACAAATCCCTGAAAAACCCGGGGTGTATATGATGCATGAATCAATGAAAATATTGCTAATTGAAGGCTCTCAAAACATGAAAAAATCAATTAATGAAGCACTGATGGAGAAATGTGTTTCAAATTCAACGAGAATTAGATTTTGTGAAGAGGCGAATTATGATCAAATAAAAAATAAGTTGCTTTCAGACTACAAAAAAAGACATGAGGGCAATTTTCCTCAATGCATGAGTTAATCTCTAGATCTTTGAAATTCTAATTTATCCCATGGGAAAACAACATATCCAGAACTTTTTGTTTTTGCAGCATAGATTAATTGTTTGGGGTATTTCTTACCACATCTTGCAAACAAAGTAACAAAGACAAGTTTTGATGGTTCATCAACTTTTGAAATAATTTTCTTAAACACATCACCGGTATCAAAAATATCATCAACAAATAAGGAATCTGAGGGTATCTTTTTTTGTCAACTAAAATTTTTTCAATTCCAAGATGATCTGCAAGTAAACGCGATGGGATTAACCCACCTCTACTAACAGTTGAAATGCTTGTAAATGTTCTAGGTAATTTTGAAATAGTTTTTGAAAGTATTTTCACCAGTGATTCTATCTCACTCCAATTGACATTCTGACTTGATATCATAGTTTTGATTTGAAAAAAGGTGATTTAGTAGTTTGCTCAGAAAGTTTTTGTTGGAGATTTTTTCAAAGGCTCGAGGATTTTTAGAACTTTGAATGGTAATTTTCCAAAGTCTAGATCTTTTTCAGATGATAAAAGTAGTACATCATCGTTATTTAGTGGAAAGCTCATTACAATGACCTTATCTCTGTAAGACATTGAAAAATGAACTTTACCAAATTCATGATCAAATTCACGTCTCATTCTAACACGTAAGGCCAATTCCATGAACATCATCTCATCTTGTTTTTGGGCTTCAAGTGACAGTAGACCTTTTTTCATTCCACCCGCTGTAAGGTGCCCACGGCTGTTGATAATTCTTGCAGAGCGCATTTTAGGATCAAGTTTAATGATTTTTTGGCATATTTTTTCTAGCTCTTCAGCATTCTCCATTAGTCTAACTTTACAAGCGATCTATTTATTGCGAGCTGTGATAAATGATATCTGTGCAGCCAGAGCAAACTAAAGAAAAGGTAGAACCAACTAAAGAGATTGCAGATCAATTCAAACATCTTTCATTATTTTGGACAGATATTATGCATTTGATGGCAAGCAAGCCCCAGGCACTCACTTCAATTGGTCCCATGCGAGCATTTGCTGCAAACTCTAAGAAAATTTCAACAGAGTTAATAGAAATTAATGAAGATTTGATGGAATTCAACAAATATCTCACTCAATACTACAAGCAGCTCTCAGAAGCTTGGGGTGTTGCTCAAAAGAAAGTGAATCTAAAAGCTCCTGAAGTACCTCAGGATGTTGAGCAAATAGAGGCATTCAAAAGAATTTGGATTGACATTTTTGATAACGATTTTACAGAATTATTTGATTCTGAAAATTTTGGAGACAATTATGGAAAACTAGTTTCAAAAGAACTTGAATTGACAAAGCATTGGAATAACATAGCTAATGTAATTTTACAATCAGTAAATCTTCCAAGTAAGGAAGAGATAGATGAAGTTTACAAAGAGATGCATTCATTAAAAAAAAGAGTTGGGAAGTTAGAATTAGAATTAAAGAAAAGAGAGATGAAGAAAAATGCAAAGTGAGTCCAAAGTAGATCCAAAAATCATTGAAGAAATTTTGAAATTTAGTAAAAATGTAATTAATGCTCCAAAATTAGTTTCAGCACCTGACGAGATTGTTTTGGAAGTAACCCCACACGATACGGTACAAATGATGGATAAAACTAGATTGATACACTATAGATCTCTTACTGAAAAACAACACAAAACACCATTATTGATTTCATATGCACTGATAAACAGATACCATATTCTAGATATCCAACCAGAAAAAAGTTGGGTGAGGAATTTACTACAACAAGGATTTGATGTCTATATGTTAGATTGGGGAACACCCACTAGCATGGACAAATATCTTGATTTTGATGACTATGTTAATGGGTATTTAGATTCGTATGTTGAATATATCAAAAATGAATCATCAAATGAAAAAATTTCATTACAAGGATATTGCACGGGTGCAACTATAGCAACAGCTTACGCATCTTTACATCCTGAAAGTGTAAAAAATTACATTGCAACTGCACCAGTAATAGATGGATGGCGAGATACTACTGTGATAAGTAATCTTGCAAAACACATGGATGTGGATAAAATGGTTGAAATAATTGGAAATATGCCTCCTGAATTCATGTACTATTGTTTTTCAGTGCTCAAACCATTTGAGCAAGGAATTGAAAAATACGTTAAATTTTTCAAAAATATTGATAATAAAAAATTTGTAGATAATTTCCTAAGAGTAGAAAAATGGTTAGGAGATACACCTCCAATCCCAGGAGAATTATTCAAACAATGGATTAAAGATATCTATCAAGATAATTTATTGATTCAAAATAAGATGCACATAGAAGGGCAAAGAATTGATTTGAAGAAAATTGACATGCCTGTATTTACGCAAGTGGCAGTAGGAGATCACCTAGTATCACCAGAATGCAGCATGCCGTTACATTATGCCATTGGAAGTGAGGATAAAACATTGAGAATGTATCCAACAGGGCATGTAGGGATGATTGCCAGCTCATTATCACAAAAGAAGGTACTACCAGAGTTGGGAAAATGGTTAGCTGAAAGATCATAAAAAAAGAAAAAGAAAAAAATTCTTTCTAATTAGTTTTTGTAGTGAATACAGAAATCCAAGATTGTAGAATGTTTCTGTTTAGGTCAGCAAATGACTTTGCATTATCGTTGAATGTTTTGATATTTTGTTGTGTTGCATCGATAGTTGCAAGTGCTACTTGATTTTGTATAGAAGCTGCCTTTACAATTTCTTCTGTTGTATCATGAATTACTTTAAGTGCAGTTTCAGGAATATTTGCTGCAATACCTGATTTCTTTGCATATTCTTTTTGTAATGTGATAGTTGAATCTACGACATTTTCATATGCTTGTAGGTATTCTTGTTGTACGTTAGTAATTGATTGATGATACTGAGGTACTGATTGTTTGATACCATTGAAGATTTTGTCTATATTTTCTTGATATGTAGAAAATAGATCTTTTGGATTACTGGTTGTTTCGTTCTTACTCATTGTTTCACCTCCTTAGTTTTTGATTTTTTTGCAATTGGTAGGATGATAACTTGAACCAAGTCACCGTCACTCAAGCCAAGTGCATTACGTTCAGCTTCAGGAATTGAGATTCGCCCATTACTACTAATGGTAGTTTTGTATGCACCCCAATTCATGAAAGATGGAAGCATTTGTCCAATGTTAAACATGGTATCCATGCTTTTGTTTTGCATAGATGCAACATTCTCCATAATGTTTGATTGGGCTTTTCGAGTACTGTCAGAAACTCCTTTGAGTGTTTCTAATGGATCAAATGTTTTACCAGGTTGATTTGTCATCAAAGCTCCAAAATTTTTCATAAATTCTGCTTGAGCTTGACCACTTTTTTTAATCCAAGATTTGAACATTTCACTAGGATCGTATAGGTTTTGATTACCATTCATTGGCAATCATAGGAAATAGTTGTATTTAAATGATCTAAGAGTCGCCTAGAAACTCTAAGGATTTATTGGCAAAAGTCTGCGGATCTTGTACATACGGAGTATGGCCACATCCCTCCATTATACAAAGTTGGCAGTCAGGGATTTTAGAGATAAATATATCAGCATTTTCAATTGGGATTACAGGATCATTGGCGCCCCAAAGTACTAAAGTTGGGGTGACAATCGATTCAAGTTTTGATGAACCAAGTTTTGAGTTTTTCAATCCCAAGATAGTAGACATGAATGCAAGTTTTGCATTAGGCAATTTCATTCGCTCGACAAAACCATTAACAATATCTTCAGGAACTTCTTCTCCTGAACCTTCCATTAGTTCAAATGCTTTTTTTGCATTTATCTCATTTGGGTACAAAGCTGCCATAATGTATGCATCAAGGGCAGGAGTTGAATGCTCCATAACTCCAGCTGGAGATGTAAGAATCAATTTCTTAACTTTCTCAGGATTAGATAATGTGAATTCAGCAGAAACTTGTCCCCCTAAAGAAGAGCCAATTACACTTGCACTCTCAGTATTGGTCAAAGAGAAGAATTTACTTAAAAAATCTGAAAAGTATTCAGGTGTATAATCCACTAGAGGTTTGTCACTATACCCAAACCCAATAAGATCAGGAACCAATACGCGATAGTTTTTTGCAAAAATAGGAATCACTTTATCCCATCGTTCAGCAGAAGCTCCCAAACCATGAATAAGTACCAGTGTTTTTTGAGAATTTCCAGATTCTAAGTATCGGATCTTATTTTCATCGATCTGAAGAAATTTTTCTTCCACTGTTGATGCACCATTAAATCACTAGATAAATTTAATGAAAATATCGATCAAGAAAACAACAGTGTTTAATTTCTAAATTAATAAACAGATTTCTTTTTTAAGTTCTAAAATACGAGATCTGTAGATACAAAAGAAAATCTGCAAAATTTTAGTTCCATGGATGGTTCAAAAAATCCCATAAGGAGAGATGAAGTCAGATATAACATCATCAAGATGGCTCACGTAAAAGAAAAATTTGATATGACAGTAATTGGTTCACGAGGTAGAAGTTAGGAAAAGAGATGTTTTTTGGAAGCACATCAAACTATGTGGTACACACATCCAAAATTCCAGTAGTTATTGTTAAATAATTTTTAAGAGAATCCGTGTTTTTTGAAATATTTTTGATGATATTCCTCAGCTTTGTAGAAGGTTGGAGCAGGAACTATTTCAGTTACTATAGGTTTATCAAATTTACCTGATTTTTCAAGTTCTTGTTTTGATTTTTCTGCAATTTTTTTTTGTTCTTCATCATGAATAAAAATTGCAGAACGGTATTGATTTCCAATATCAGGCCCTTGGCGATTCAAAGTTGTAGGATTATGATTATTCCAAAACACATCCAAAAGTTCCTCATAGGATACCTCATTAGGATCATATTCTACTTCTACAGCTTCTGCATGACCGGTTTTATCAGTACATACTTCTTCATAAGTGGGATTTGGAAGTTGACCACCAATGTATCCCACTTGTGTTGATTTTACACCCTTAGTTTTATTTAGTAAATCCTCAACATGCCAAAAGCATCCTGCGCCAAATGTTGCTTTCATAAAATTATTTACTAATTATAGAATTAAAACCATTCTAAATTATTAAATTAAAATGATATCTTTTTGAATAAGAAATTTAAGAGAATTAATAAATTCTTGTTGAGAAATTAAATCATTAGCCCACCAATGAGAAGTATTTCTAAACCATGATGGAACGTCATCTATACTTGAATCAACATAATCAATACCAGGTATTACAATTATCTTGTTTTCTATCATAAAATCCAATCCAGACATAAATTCAGAATCAGAGATATCGCCTGTTGCCCAATTTTTTGCATGAGTTTTTATCCAATCAGGAATATCTGTAGAAAATCCCAAGACATCATAAATTGTTTTATCTAGAAATTGTGAATCAAACCATGATTTGTATTCAGGTTCAGTATAATATCGGTCGATGTAATACTGTGGTGATTTATCGAAGGAAGGAAAGTTTTCAATTGTAGTAGTTCTATACCCCACAACATCATCAATAGAATATAATGGGAATTGTGAATCAAACCATGATTTGTATTCAGGTTCAGTATAATATCGGTCGATGTAATACTGTGGTGATTTATCGAAGGATGGAAAGCCTAAAATTCTCATTTTAGGATTTTCTGTAAAAGAAATTTCAGATTCCATCTCAGTCAATGAAGGAGTTTTTGGAATAGTTGTTTCAGGTAACGAAGAAGTTGGGTTAGGATTATTTGATTCTGAGTTGTTTGATTCGGCACTGTTTGATTCTGAATCAGACGATATTTCTTCATAATCGATTAATTTTTCAAGATTTCCAGCATAAGAGATTTTGATAGTATATTTTCCATCCTCATTCCAAGTAGGACCACCAGCATGAATGGTTTTAGTAAAAGTGCCATCATTCTTTGGAATCGCACTATCAATATGGGCCAATCCACTGCCACTAGGAGTAATGATTTGAATAATTATTGTTGGAATTGCAGAATCATACACAACATTACCAGTAATTTTGATCGAGTCACCAAGACGATATAATGATTTATCAGTTGTGAAATTTGTAACGTCTGCAAAAGAGGAATTAAAAGAAAATGAAATTAGAGCTAACATCAAAAAAAGAATAAAATAGTGATTCATGTTTGAATGCTAATTTGATCAGATATAATTAAACAATTCTACAAACAGTTCTGAAAGATCTAAGTGACATCGGTGAATATTTCAACAACTTTTTTTGCCAGAGTTTCAATATTTGCAGTTGGCTCTGCAGATATTAACAATAGGATTTGTGTAATAGGGAATGGAAAACTCACCAAAACTGCCTTGTCTCGTCTTGCTGCAAGGTAATTAATTGGTCCCAAACTCTCATCGTATTCTTTTCGTATAGATGCTTTAGATACAAACTCCAAAAAAGACTGCAATCTAGTCTCATCCCCTTCATGAGGTACAAGACCTTCCTTAAAACCACCGGCTATTAGTTGGCCATCCTTATCAACGATACCTGCAAAACGTATCTCTTCTTCACCAAGTAATTCATTACATTTTTCACCATATAGTTTCAGAGCAGTTTCAGGACTAGACATAGTATTAGTTAAGATATCAAAAATAAAAACCTAGTCAATTTCAAGATGACGTTTATGATTAAATTCCAAATCGGTCTTAATGTTTAAGAATTTTTTACATTGAATTAATAAGCAAAAACGAGAGATAGTTCAATATTGAAAAGAGCAATTTTTGGATTCTTTGTAATTGTTCTAATTGCGGGTTTTAGTGCTCAAAGCGTTTTTGCCCACAGCCCTGATTTTAAAATTAGTACAAATGAAGACATTCTAGAGTTTTGTGAGTTTTTTATGAAGAATATCAATTACTTGGAATATATGATTTAACTTTACAACATCCACAGTTTCCAAATTTGAGGGCATGTGGAATTTTGTATAATCATGTAGCATGGAATAGTACCCATGAAGCAAGAGACATTGTACTGATTAATGAAATTGAAAAATATTTGGGCGATTCAAGCTACATCAAAGAAAGACATATCGTAATTCCAGATATCATTCCTGAATGGGCAAAAAGAGAAGCAAAATTATGGATCAATGATGAAAATCAAGATGCAGGATTTGCTTATGTAGTAAGAACAATGTTAGAATCAGGAATTTTAAAATTAGATTTTATTGAAAAAAATTGTGAAGAAAATAAGATTTGTCTCCAAGAAGGAGATTTTATAAAATATTCTCATTTTGATAAATTTGGAAATATTTCAACAATAAAACACACTGTAGAATCAATTGACAAAAATGAAATTATTTTGAAGGAAGAGAAAACATCCTCAGAGGGTAAAATTAACGAGGAGATAGTTTTGGAACACGATGGACTTGTTAAATCAAAAGATTGCTGTGAGTATTATGAATTTTTAATACCAACTCCAAAAAATTTAGGGGATAACATCTCAGAAAAAATTAAAATTGTTAGTGAGACAACATATACTTTTGAAGATCAACATAAGCAATCATGGTTTGCAACTGACAGCACAGGTCAAAATACTAAAATCATTGATAAAAACACGGGACTAGTATTCCTACATGAGCATCATGAAACAGAGGTATTATCAGTTGGAGAAAAAACAAAAATTACAGATTCCAATTTTTTTGATTCAAAATACGATATGAAAAAATTTGACATAGAAATCCCAGAGTGGTGGAAAAAAACAACAATGTGGATGTTAAATGAAAGAATTTCAGACTCTGAATATTTACGGGCAATGGAGAATTTAATTTCCAGAGGAGTCATCAAAGTATAACTAAAGTTTACATTTTAACAAAACATAATCAATTATTTTTTCTTCAGATGTTTTTTTCATTTTCAAAAGAGATTTGAGAAGAATTTTTTCGACATATTGAGAATATTCAGATAAAATTAATTTTTTTAGTTTAGATCTATTTTCAATATAATAATTGGCCAGAGGAGGATAAACATTTGGACCAATTAATCGTTCATCAGAAATAGTAAAACCCGCAGTGGTTAGAATATGTTTCAAGTAATCCAGAGTATAATGCTCAGACGACCAAGTAAATTTCAAAACACCTAACTTCCCAAAAGAGGATTTTTCAGTAGTAATAGGAATTGCAATTACAAGTAATCCAGATTTTTTCAGTATTCTTTTTGATTCTAAAATAAAATCAGATAAAGGTTTGAAATGTTGTGCAGACTCTAATGCCAGTACACGATCAACACTCTCACTAGCTATTGGTAATTTGGTAGAAGTCGCGTTTACGAATTCTATATTTTTCTGAAGTCCAGAAAAAAGCAATTGCTTGAAATTGATATTTACATCATAGAAAACAACATTTGGAAAATTATCTCGCCATAGTTTAGAAGGGGCAGACAATCCACTCCCAACATCAACTACACATTTTGCAGAAGATAATTCGGCCATGTCTGCAAATATCACACATAAATTATTTTGAGCAGAAATAGGATCAGTGTGGTTCGATGACCAATAACCAAAATTCAGCATTGAGCCACCTGTAGCAATCTGCATAACAGGAGATAAAGCACTGTAAAGATTAACTACATCTTTTTCGTTTCTACGAAATGTCCACAGTAATAATTGGATAGGATTAATCGATACCAAAAATAATTTCAAATTTATTTAAAAATGAGGGATATTAATCTCTAGGGTAATCCTTCTGAATCCTCAGCACAATGCTTATGGACCCAAACTTCATCCTTATTTTTTGAGATCTCTTTTCCTGGTTGGATTTTATCCCCGCAGGAAATGCAGGATGTTGCAAATTTTGCTTTCATGTTAGGCCATAATTCTTACCGAATAAATCATCTGTGTTTGAATGATCATTAGCTAAAGATTAACACATTTTATTAATTTGAAATGAAAAGACACCTCATGAAACCTCCAAATTCAGACATATCATCAAAGTTAGTTTTAGCAAAATGGACGGATAGATTCTTTGCATGGCTAGTAGATTTTATCATCATTTCAAGTGTATCAACAGCAATAATTTTTGCATCATTTGGTTCATTAGATTATGAGCTTGAAGGAAATTCATTTTGGGTAGAGAATATACACTACATTCCAACTAGTGTTTTATTTTTCGTTTATTGGACTGTTTTAGAATATAAAATTGGCCAAACAGTTGGGAAGAAAATTATGAATTTGAAAATAATTAACATTAATGGGAAAAAACCAAGTTTGAAAGGAATTATGATTAGCAGTTTTGGCAAAGCTTTTCTTTTACCAATCGATGTAATTTTGGGCTGGATTTTAACAAATGAAAAACGCCAAAGAATTTTCAACAAACTAGGTGACACTGTGGTTGTAAAAACCAAGGGGCAAGATAGTGTTTCAGATATCAAATTTTTAAAAGACTAGATTTTGTCATATTTTCTTGAATAATTACTGTGAAGAATTAACCAACAGATCTATTAGCAACTTTAGATCAATTAGCACAATGTCTGAGAATCAGAAAGAATGGTGGATTGGATTACCTAACGAACTACAAAAAGACATAGAACTAGAAGAGTAAAATCAACAATTAATCAAGCAGGCAACTTGATTGTAAAAGTTGTAGGATTATTATCTACAGAGATAGTCCCACCGTGTTGTTCAATAATGCTTTTACAAATTACTAATCCCAGACCGGTACCAGTATTTTTTGTTGTAAACATAGGCTCAAAAATTTTCTCCATGTTTTCATCAGGAATTCCAGGACCAGAATCCTTTACTAGTATGATTATGTTGTTTGAATCAAATGAGAGCGTAATTTCAATTTCACCTTGTCCATCCAATGCATGAACAGCATTATTAATCAAATTAGACATCACTCCTTCAATTTTTCTAGGATCACAATTCAAAGTAATATCATTCTCAGGCAGTTTAATTACAATGCCATAAGTAGAGCGAACATTATTCAGAGACAATCGTAAAATTCTCATAAACGATGTTTTTTTCTTATTGAGTTCACTAGTACGTGCAAAATCTAAAACGTCGTCAACTATTCTGTGCATATCAAAAATTGAGTTTTGTAGTCTGAACCATTTTTCTTTATCCTTAGAATCTAATTTTGAAAGAATTTCAGGGGTCAGCATGTCAGCATAAGTGTGTAAAATAGTCAAAGGGTTTTTCAAATCATGAGCTATCCTACTGGCCATAGTTCCAATTGTAGCAAGTCGTTCATTTTTTACAATATCAGAGCTTTTTGTTGCAACTTTAGCTGCTAGCGACAAATTTTGTTGGATAAGTTCTTGTTCAACTTGCAAGAGTTTTTCATACATTTGTTTTTCTTTAGTGACATCAGTCCTAATTGCAACAAAATATTTTATACGCCCTTGAGAATCTTTAACGGGAATAATTGTAGTTTTAACCCAATAAAATGTTCCATCTTTTGCACGATTTTTTATTTCACCAACCCAAATATTGCCCGAAGTTATTTTTTCCCATATATCAGTAAAAAAGTCAGAATTATGCTCATCAGATTTTAAAATTCTATGATTTTGTCCCAATAATTCTTCTTGAGGATATTTTGAGATTTCACAGAATTTTTTATTTGCATATACAATAGTCCCCTGTTCATCAGTTACTGAAGCAATGGAGTGTTCTGCAAGTATTTCTTCCAAGTCAGACAAATTCAAATTTAGATTTTTTAATGACGAGACAAGCCCCATGATGATTTGATTTTATATTTCGATATAATACAAGCTCTAGTGTGTATTTTTCGATAACAAAGTAAATTATCAAGTATTTCAGGCACAAATCAAATTCCAAAATGCCTTTTGAGATCTATTTCGGATAAATATCATCAATAAACATGGATAATTTTATTATTTGATCAAATTCTGGTGTATCACACTCATCCTAGAAAATGATTCAATTATTCTTTGGCAATCTAATTTAATGATTAAAGCATCCCCCCATTTCAAACTCTAACCATAAGCTTAAGTTCACATATTTTTTAAGAAATTTATGGTTGAAACGAAATTTTACATTTGTAAAAATTGCGGAACAGAATTTCCATCAACAGAAGTTAGACTCTATTGTAAAGTTTGTAAATCAAATTTAGACAAATCCGGAAATTTGCCTAAACTCTAGCAATAACCTTAAGTTTGTTCTAGTTTGAGAAAAATTGTGAATTGTTTTGTTTGTGGGAAAAAGAAAAAAGATTATGAGGTTTGGACTAACAAGATTGTCATAGGTGCGACATACAATTCAGAATTTCAAAATAATGAGATAATACGAGATTTGGGTGATAGATCAGTAATATGCCATGTTTGCATCAAAGCAATAGAGAAACAGGTTGAAAAGGAAGGGAAGAGTCACATCTAAAGAATCATCACATAATGCAAAGATTGTTTTTAAAATGATTTAGGAGAGTTGAGTAATGGGCACAAAAATTAATTGTAAATGTACACAATGTAAGTGTCAAAAGACATTTGAAATTATTGAAACTGAAGAATTGATTAACCTAATTCAGCACGGACGATTAAATTCTGATCAAATTTCATTCTTAAAGACAAGAGTCGGAAGTGAAATTTGTAAACAATGTTTTGTTGGTGACCATCACAAAAATTGAATTTCTTTATGTCATCAAATTAAAATTAGATAAAATATTGCCAGGAATTTTTTTTTGTCGTGTATAGTATTCACTAGAGAATTTCAAATCACAAAAAAATGCATAGCATTAGATATAGAGTGATTAAAAATATAATCATCGTACAAGTCGTGTATATTTTTCCACTTGATGAATGAAAATGATTCATCGCGCATAGTCTCTATGTAAGTGGCTGAACCGATGTGTTGGTCTATTAGTAAAGGCTGGCTCACCACTCGCCGAAGCTTGTGATCTACACCACCTTCCTATCAACGCAGTATTCTGCTGCCGACCTTCATCTTACGAAAGAATAACTTGTCTCGGGATAGGATTCGTGCTTAGATGCTTTCAGCACTTAGCCTAAATGGCTTAGCTGCCCGGCCTGCCTTATCAGACAACCGGTAAACCAGTGGCCACGCTGCTCTGTTCCTCTCGTACTGAGAGCAACTTCCCCTCAGTTATTCGCGCTTCCATCAGGCAGAGACCGACCTGTCTCACGACGGTCTAAACCCAGCTCATGTTCCCTTTTAATAGGCGAGCAGCCTCACCCTTGGCCCCTGCTGCAGGACCAGGATAGGAAAAGCCGACATCGAGGTACCAAACCGCGGGGTCGATAGGAGCTCTCGCCCGCGACGAGCCTGTTATCCCTGGGGTAATTTTTCTGTCACCTCCGGGCCCCAATAGTGGGCACACGAAGGATCGCTAAGCCAGACTTTCGTCTATGAATTCCGTGCGTTTGGAAATCCATTCAGTCGAGTTTTTGGCTTTGCCCTCTTCAACGGATTTCTGCCCCGTTTGAACTCAACTTTGGGCCCCTTTGATATCTTTTCAAAGGGGTGCCGCCCCAGCCGAACTGCCCACCTGCACGTGTCTCCGGTCTTCACTGGATAAGTGGTACTGCAAAAAGAGTCTGGTGTTACATCGTTGCTTCTTAACATCCCGGGGAATGTTAAGCATGGCTCCCAGATACCCTGTGCAATTCTTACTATACCACAAGCACAAGCTGCAGTAAAACTCCACGGGGTCTTCTCTCCCCGATGGAAGTTGATGGACTGTTCGTCCACCTTATGTGGCTTCACCGGGTTGTAGGCGGGGACAGTGGGGCTCTCGTTGTTCCATTCATGCGCGTCGGAACTTACCCGACAAGGCATTTGGCTACCTTAAGAGAGTCAGAGTTACTCCCGGCGTTAACCGGCCCTTAGCTCGGTTGAACCCAAGTTTTAGGTACCGGCACCGGCCAGGATTCAGCGACTATACAAATCCTTTCGGACTAGCAGTCGCCTGTGTTTTTATTAAACAGTCGAAACCCCCTTGTCATTGCAACCTGCGATCCCCATTCCTCATGAAGACCGCAGGCATCCCTTATACCTAAGCTACAGGACTAATTTGCCGAATTCCCTCGCCATACGGTATACCCGTAGCACCTTAGCTTTCTAAGCCAGCGCACCTGTGTCGGTTCTGGGTACGAACTTACATTTTGCTAACTACACAGTCTTTCATGGTCTCCTGGATTCGAGAAAACTTCGCTAACGCGAAGCCATTCCTACCTCGGACTGGTTCTCGTCATTACGACACTCCCCAATCCTTGAATAGTTAGATACAACGATGGTTGTACAACCCCTATCCGAAAGCGAACCATATAGCTCAAACGCTCCATGTAAGGTACTAGAATATTAACTAGTTTCCCATTCGATTTACTCTTTTGAGGCAAACCTTAGGATCGACTACCTCCAGGCTGATAACGCATTGCCTGGAAACCCTTACGCTTGCGGTGGTATAGATTCTCACTATACTATGCTGTTACTGCCGCCAAGATCTGCAATAGAAACCGGTCCACAGGACGTCACCGCCCTGCTTCGACCCAATCACTACGCCAACCTACCACGAATCATCCACTGATGATTATCTAAAGTATCGGTACTTTGCTTTAGCCCCGTCCGTTTTTGAGGCATCCCCCCTCGGCAGGTAAGTTGTTACACACTTTTTAAAGGATAGCTGCTTCTGAGCTTACCTCCCTGCTGTCTTGGCGAGAATACGCTCTTTAGCTTGACACTTAGCAAAGATTTGGGGACCTTAACTTCAGTCTGGGTTAAACCCCTTTCGGTCATGAGCCTTACGCCACATGAACCCGTGTCCTTGCTTCTACGATGTATATCCGTTCGGAGTTTGAATGAGAGGTGAGGGATTTCTCCCCCGCGCCTCTCTATCAGTGCTCTACCGGAAACACTATCTCCACAAAGCACGCCCTGCGAGACGCTTCGGTTGGAACTAGCGAGCGCCAGTCTAGATTGGTTTTTGACCCCTATTCCCAAGTCACAACAACGATTTGCACGTCAGAACGTCTTAAGACCTCCAGCGGGCTTTCGCCCGCCTTCATCTAGCTCAGGAATAGATCGACTGGCTTCTAGCCTAGCCGCTATGACTCAACGCACTTTCACACGCTTCTCCTCACAATGCTGCGAGAACTCGGTTTCCCTTCGCCTCCACCTTTACAGGTTTAAGCTTGCCATAACGGTTAGCTCCTTGGCCCGTGTTTCGAGACGGAACGCGTAACACTGATGATTTGAACATCAAATCTTCAACTCTATTGCTAGAATCTCTAATCTGAAAAAATCACCTTCCATGCCACGCACGTCTGTAAGTAATAGGTTTCATGCACTTTTCGCCCCCCTTCCGGGGTACTTTTCAGCTTTCCCTCACGGTACTAGTCCACTATCGGTCTTGAGAGATATTTAGCCTCGGATGCTACTTTCACCCATATTCATTGCCCACTACCAAGGACAACTACTCGGGTATGAATAGGACTCTTCCCATTTCGCTTAAGGGGGTATCACCCTCTATGCCAGAACTTTTCAGATCATTTCAGCTTTGTTCCAAGTTTCCATATTATCATACCAAAACACCACATCTCCCGAAGGATTCAGTTTGGGCTCTTTCCTTTTCGATCGCCTCTACTTGGGAAATCTCAATTGATTTCTTTTCCACGTGGTACTAAGATGCTTCAATTCCCACGGTTCGACTTCCAATACTAGTGTACTGGAATACACAAATGTGTAAGATTCTCATTCGGACATCTCGGGATCATAGGATGCGTGCGCCTACCCCGAGCTTATCGCAGCTTGCCACGTCCTTCATCTCTCCTCAAGCCTAGCAATCCACCTATTACCGTCTTTACACCGGCAAATTCAGCCACATATTACACGACTATGCACGACGATCATTGCATGCCTCCTGGCAGAGACCTGCTACATCCTTCATACATCACTTTCGTGATGCATTGCATCGATGATTTGATGTGAAGATTATAGTGCATCCGTACACTTTCCATGTCTAAGGAGGTGATCCGACCGCAGGTTCCCCTACGGTCACCTTGTTACGACTTTTCCCTTGTCACGAACCTCAAGTTCGATAACGCCAATCAGACGTCACCTCGCTAAAAGCTCACTTCAATGAAACGACGGGCGGTGTGTGCAAGGAGCAGGGACGTATTCACCGCGCGATAATGACACGCAGTTACTAGGGATTCCATATTCGTGAGGGCGAGTTGCAGCCCTCAGTCATAACTGTGGTAATGTTTGGGGATTACCTCCTCCTTTCGGATTTGGAACCCATTGTCATTACCATTGCAGCCCGCGTGTGGCCCCAGAGTTTCGGGGCATACTGACCTGCCGTGGCCCCTTCCTTCCTCCGCATTAACTGCGGCGGTCCCGCTAATTCGCCCCACTACTCCTGAGAGTAATGGTGGCAACTAGAGGCAGGGATCTCGCTCGTTACCTGACTTAACAGGACATCTCACGGCACGAGCTGGCGACGGCCATGCACCACCTCTCAGCTTGTCTGGTAAAGTCTTCAGCTTGACCTTCATTCTGCTGTCTCTCCGGGTAAGATTTCTGGCGTTGACTCCAATTGAACCGCAGGCTTCACCCCTTGTGGTGCTCCCCCGCCAATTCCTTTAAGTTTCATACTTGCGTACGTACTTCCCAGGCGGCAAACTTAACGGCTTCCCTGCAGCACTGCATTGGCCACAAGCCAATGCATCACTGAGTTTGCATAGTTTACAGCTGGGACTACCCGGGTATCTAATCCGGTTTGCTCCCCCAGCTTTCATCCCTCACCGTCGGACGTGTTCTGGTAGACCGCCTTCGCCACAGGTGGTCATCAATAGATCAAAGGATTTTACCCCTTCCTACCGAGTACCGTCTACCTCTCCCACTCCCTAGCTCTGCAGTATTCCCGGCAGCCTATACGTTGAGCGTATAGATTTAACCGAAAACTTACAGAGCCGGCTACGGATGCTTTAGGCCCAATAATCATCCTGACCACTTGAGGTGCTGGTTTTACCGCGGCGGCTGACACCAGAACTTGCCCACCCCTTATTCAACAGTGTTTCTAGGACTGTCAAAAGGTTCCTTTAGCAGAAACCACTCGGATTAACCTTGTCGTGCTTTCGCACATTGCAAAGTTTTCTCGCCTGCTGCGCCCCATAGGGCCTGGGTCCGTGTCTCAGTACCCATCTCCGGGCTACTCCTCTCAGAGCCCGTACCTGTAATAGTCTTGGTGGGCCATTACCTCACCAACAAACTGATAGGCCGCAGTCCCATCCTACGGCGATAAATCATTTGGAACATAAACCATTCCAGGCATAATGTTCTATCGGGCATTATTCTCAGTTTCCCGAGGTTATTCCCGTCCATAGGGTAGGTTGACTACGCGTTACTGAGCCGTCTGCCTTGTATTGCTACAATGACTCGCATGGCTTAGTATCAATCCGATAGCAGTCAGGTCCGGCAGGATCAACCGGATTCTGAATATATTTTGTATTTTGATTATTGAAGTACATTTGTACTTTAATTGGAATTGACGGATGCACATAATCTTCACATCTCAGATATTGATCTTTCAATCAAATCCTCATTCTTGTATGCGTAACTGGAGGCCCATGAATCACAAAATGGCATATTGCCAAACTTCATCACAAGCGCCGCCTATTGCGTTACGTATGCAGATGGTGAAGTATGTAGAATCCATATAAACCATACGTGAATTTGTGCCTGATCGGGGCTATTTTTTGTAAAAATTACAACTTTTATTTTTGACCCCCCCCTAGGCACCTCCTAGTCGTAAAATTGGGCCATTTTGAGGGTTAAAATGGCAGATAGATTACGTGAATTTGGTTTTGGATTATACTAAAGAATACAAGAAAAAGACTACCCAGTCTGCCAAAGTTTTTGCAAAGTCAGCAAAGCTTCACGTGAATGGTGTCAGTCATAATATAAGATATTATGAGCCATATCCATTTGTCGTAAAATCATCTGCTGGAAAAAATTTGGTAGATGTTGATTCCAACAAGTATACTGATTACTGGATGGGTCACTGGAGTCTGATTTTAGGGCACGGACAAAAAAATGTCAAAGATTCCATAAAAAAACAGATTGAGAAAAGCTGGATGTATGGAACAGTTAATGAGCAGACGGTGTCACTATCGGAAATAATCTCAAAAGCAGTTCCAGTGGCTGAGAAGATTCGTTATGTCACATCAGGTACTGAAGCTACAATGTATGCAGTAAGACTTGCACGCTCTGTTACTGGAAAAAAAATAATTGCCAAAATAGATGGCGGATGGCATGGATACACATCTGACTTGTTAAAGTCAGTTAACTGGCCATTTACAGAATCTGAAAGTTCAGGTGTTGTAAACGAAGAAAAAATTGTATCAATTCCTTACAATGATTTGGAAAAGTCTCTGTCCATTTTGAAAGAGCATTCTAAAGATTTAGCTGGTGTGATTATTGAACCAGTGTTAGGTGGTGGCGGATGCATTCCAGCTGATGCAGATTATCTTAAAGGAGTGCAAGAGTTTTGCAAGAAAAACAATTCATTGTTTATTTTAGATGAGATAGTTACAGGGTTTAGATTTCGCTTTGGATGCCTGTACCCTACAATGAAGCTTGATCCTGACATTGTTACATTAGGAAAGATTGTTGGCGGCGGCATGGCAATTGGCGTGATGTGTGGGAAAAAAGAGATCATGGAGTATGCCGATACCACTGGAAAGAAAAAATCTGAACGCAGTTATGTTGGGGGAGGGACATTTTCTGCAAACCCCACATCAATGACATCAGGCTTTGCAACGCTTTCTGTTTTGAAAAACAACAAGTCAATTCATTCTACAATTAATGAGTTAGGCCATTATGCAAGAAAAGAGTTAACCAAAGTCTTTGATGGCAAAGTCATAGTTACTGGTAAGGGCTCTTTGTTTATGACGCATTTTGTAAAAGATGGAATTTCACAAGTCATTAATGCATCTCAAGCCTCAAAATGTGACACCAAAACATTGCATGATTATCACTTTAAGATGATAGCCCATGACGGAATATTCTTTTTGCCTGGAAAACTAGGTGCAATATCATATGCCCATAGCAAGGCAGACATTAAGAAGATGATTTTAGCTACAAATGATTATTTGTAATCTGGAAAGAATTTCTTTCTCCAATCAATTAATTGGTTGAATATCTCCAGATAGTTTTCATTCTTTATTGTAATGTGGACATGCGCAAACAATTCCCCAAATTTAGCCTCAAAGATAATAGTACATTCATCTTTGAATAGAGGCACAGTAACTCCAACCTTTTTCAGAGAGTAGAACTTTACATGCTGTATTTTTACAGTGGATTCTCCAACGGTAATCTGTTTTTTGCCAGGATTTTTGTTGATAGTTTTATCCAACTCTTCAATGATTGCCTCATCCCAATCAGGAGAGTCTTTAGGCCATCTATGAATATGGACCTTGTCTGCCATGCATGTTAATTCAAAACTAGTCACGATTAGATTATTTTCTAATTCAAATTAAGCTTATCCTAATTATGCAAAAATTAGTTTTGAGACCCATTTGATGGTCTATTTAAATTCGATATCATCAGAATTTTTCCACAAAAAACAACCGATGTTATTGTTTGCAACAAATAATTTTTATAAATTCATTAATTTCAGGCTGATAAGCAAATTCTTCAAGTTTTTTTGCAATAGACAAAAGTATTTGTTCACGTGTTTTTTTGGGAAATTCTGTAATGGATTTTATCAAGTAGTCAGGATGTTGGTTACAATCATTTACGTCGGAATCAAACTTTTTTAAATTTTTTAGAGTTTTTTCAAATATTTCATCGCCAGCATCTATGAGACTTTGCTCTATAACAAATGAGATCAGAGCCTTTTTCATTTGACTTTTTTTAAATTCTTCATTTTTCATGTTTACTCAGTCTCCTGTGTTAACATAATGAACACCATTAATAGTAGTGTAGGACTAATAAATATAGTGTTATATTAAAAACAGTTTAGTATTTTTAAAGGGTTTTTTTCAAATTGCTTAGTTGAGTAAGAACAGATTTACCAGCTTTGCTTATCGAATAACTAGTTCTAGGAGGTTTTCCATCAATAATGAACCTATCAAGCAATCCAAGGTTTGTCAGACCATTCAGAATTATAGTAACGGATGCCTGACTGCTAACAATTTTTTTCTTCATCAAGTACTTTTGCAGTTCATTGTAATGAACATCTTTTTTATCATTTATGTGAAATAATGTTTCCAAAAACCCCTTTTTAGACAGCATACGTAGAAATATTACAAAATCACCATCATCCATAATACCTATCCTCCATTCCTAGGTTAAATGGATTTTTATTTAAACTATGAACATCGGTGTTTTTTATACATAATTCAGGTACACTGTCAAGCCAGATCATAATTTATTTAATAGTGTAACACTATTAATCATGGTGTATATTTATTTGAACAAACAGAACCAGAATCAAGAGAATTTAGAGCATAGACTGATACAATTAACAAATGAGATCATCACCACAAACAAAAAACTCGATACAGAATTACATAATATAAAAAAATACTTTGTTGTATTTTTGATAATTTTAACTGTATCAGGAGTGATTTTTCTTTACATTTTTAATCAAAATCAAACTTTCATAGAAGGAGGTCATTTTGTCACTCAACCTCTGATAGGGGATTCAATAAAGACAGGATTTACGTGGCACCTATATGATAAAGAAAGAGTTTTTCACATCCATATTAAAAATCACGCACAGGTTTCAGAGCAGTCATTAGATATGATCAAAGATTCCATAATGTCTAAAAAAATTATCGAGGTTAATGATTTGCAGCTACACAAAGGACCAGCAACAAATTCATCAAAATTCTACATAGGATGGAATGGGGCAATAAACGAGATATCCTCAAGAGAATTAAAACATCAATTACCGACAAGGTTTCACGTACATGAATCAATGAGTGATGAAGGAGACGTGACAATAATGCTAGTAGACGAAAGGAATCTAGAAGGTTATTCAGGATATACTCGTTCAATGGTTGACCAAGAAAAGGGGCAGATACTAAAATCTTACATTATAATTTATGAGGCAAACAAGTTGGATGGGAGTAAAATGGCAAACATAGTACGACATGAAATGGGTCATGCACTAGGGTTACAGCATTCCACAGATCCTGATGATATCATGTATCAAAAAATTCAAACAGACAACCCATATATTTCAGAATGTAATTTGAATGCATTAGAATCACTTTACAAGGGTAAAAAAATGTCTGAATTTATATGTAAAAAGTGATACACCAGTAATTTCATTATACACCATTAACAAAAGTGTTATTAATCATAAGCTCATATAATTATATATATGAATTATAAGATTATGCGCACATATTACAAAATCACCATAAGACAAAGATATTATGTTCAAGATAAACAAACATGTCACTATAAATCAAATATTCTTCCATATAAGATGGTAAAGAAATCATGAGATTGTCAAGAGGAGAAATTATTTGTCTGGAGTCAAAAAAGCTCTTGTAAGTTATGCCGTAGAGCAAGCACTGTTAGGTAATGGAGGAGCAAAAATGATAAAGAAAGTATCTGAGGATTTAAATCACAAATACAGTTGCAAATTAGAAAACTGCTTTGAAACTCCAAACTATATCAGTCAAGTTTTAAAACAATCATATGAGAAAAAACATAGAGAAATTGTCAAAGCCATAGAAGATAATTTAGAAGAATTTACAAGCAACAAAGACATTAAGAAATTTTTATTAAAAATAAAATAGTGTTTTGACGTTCTTTTTGAACAGCAGGGTAGATTAAGAAATACACAGAAAAAGAATTCAAAAAAATATTTCAGTAAGACATTGAGTTTTAACGAATGCTACCAAACTCCAACTGCTCTGTAATATGTAATAATTTTTATTATTGCAGAATCCGTTAGTTTATCCATCGTCCACAATTTGAACAAATTTTTAATGGACGGGGCCAAATCTAATAATTGTACATTTTGTTCGCTAGGAACATTAATCTTGATTATATTTTTATTCAAAAGGTAATTTATTGCATTTTTAAATTCATCATCCGTAATAGAGTCCTCTATCCAATATGTAACAAGAGATGTTTGGAACCAATTTGGAAAAACACGAATTTGAGATTCACCTTCTGGGAGTAATCTACCTGCAAATCCTGCACTAGAGCTAGATCCAGAACCACCCGAGGAACCTACACCTGTACGCCCACCACCACCTGATGAACTAGCAGTGCCAGAAGAGGTCGTAGTCGTTGCTGGTGAGGATGTAGTTGCAGATATGGTTGATAACGCAGTGAATTCTGTAAAGTGGAAAGTGGCAATTTTTGTGTCTACTCCATTACTAACTGAGCATTCTCCGTTTAAAGGAGGATCTGTTGGATTTTCATAGGTTCCAAGACAAGTTGAGATTAGTGCCCATGTATTTTGTCCTGGTAATTTGTAAGCAGTTTGGCCCGTAGTGCCCGTTAATAGAATTGTTACTGATGTGTCAAATACTAGAACAACATCCTGACTTCCTACTTGTATTGAGACAGTAGGTGTTTGAAAACCTGATGGTACCGTTCCAGATGTACTAATTTGTCTAGGTGGAGTAATGATATTGTCCCACGTAGCAGGTCCTGAAATTTTTATTCTATCTGGTAGGGATACAGTAACTGTAGGCAATACAGAATTTTTTAGTGTAATTTTCCCACCAGCTTGCGAAGTAACCAATTGAACTTGTTTTGTTAAAGTCGTAGTCGTATCACCAATACTTGATTCAAAACTAGTTACGGATGCAACATTACTTGATAAATCCAAGTTTTGGGTGTCATCTAAAGTAATTTCATTATTTGAAAAGGCCACTTCATTAGATGGTAATAATGTGGCAGTAGCCACAAGCAAAGGAATCAATAAAAAAGAAAAGAAGGGATACAATCTATTGACACGTAACTGTGAAAGTTAGTGTTTGCTGTAATACTCCATCATATGGTAGATTTTCTAAAGTTCCATCACCTGAAACTTGTAAAGACAATCTAACATTTTGTGCAGGATCAGTTAGTTCAGCTGGGATTGTAAGTACCTTGTTTGTGCTTGCAACTTCAATTGGGGTTTTTGAAGCATATGCCACACCTGTGCTTGCAGTTCCATCAGTTGTGATTACGTATCTTGTTACTTCACTTTGCATATGGACTACGCCACTATTTTCACCTCCAGTGAACGTTGCACCAGAAATTAGTGTACCGGCATCTGCCACTGCTTCAGCTAATGTAGTTGCATCACCACCAGTTCCTACAACAGTTTGTTCTAGGAATACAAGGTTTTCAGTAGATGTTGCTGAAACATCATTTAGAGTTCCAGCTCTTACATCTGCATTAATAGAAGCTGCAAGATCTGTTGCTGCTGCCACCATACTTGTATCAATAGAGAATTGTGTATTGTCTGCTTTAGCGCCAGCTACTGCTGTATACACTAGACCATTAATTGTAATGGTTTCTGTAGCAACTACGCCAACAAGAAGAACAGATCCTCTTGCATTTTGTCCAACACCTGTCCAATCACTTGCCGATAATTCTAATGTACCAGCTTGTG
Organism: Nitrosopumilus adriaticus; assembly: GCF_000956175.1. Classification (NCBI taxonomy): domain Archaea; kingdom Thermoproteati; phylum Nitrososphaerota; class Nitrososphaeria; order Nitrosopumilales; family Nitrosopumilaceae; genus Nitrosopumilus; species Nitrosopumilus adriaticus. The sequence continues at coordinate 756,802 of NZ_CP011070.1, read as the reverse complement.
ATCCAGTTGTAGCCATAGAACTTTCTACCTCAGTACCGTCTGCTCCTGCAGAGAATGATCCTAAACTGATTGTTCCAGGTATTGTTACGCCACAGGTGGGATCTAATGTCGCATCACCATCTGCAAATGCGGAATTTGCTAAAGGCAGAGCCATTAACAATGTCGCAAATGCAAATACAACAATTCTATTTTTTGTGTTGTGAGTCATTAAAGGTTGATCCATGTGGGGATTAATAAAATAATCGATATTAGTAGTGTGACACCATAAATAGTAGTGTATATGAAAAAGGATTTGGCAGCGGGCAAATGATTCCATTTAAAATAATGTCTTAATCCTAATTTTTTGTGAAGTAAATTCTAACATTTACCAATGCCAAACCAATATAGTAACATTTCAAAAAAGTTACAATTATTTTTATCCATTTCTGCAACTTCAGTGACAATTGGTTCAGGATCAGGTATTGGTTCAGGATCAGGTATTGGTTCAGGATCAGGCATGGGTTCAGGATCATATCCTTCATTAACAGATGGAGTTATTTTTTCATCAAATTGGGGGGAAATTACAACTGATTCATTTTTTACATTTTCTTTATTAGCTGCTTGTATCCGTGCAAGTTTTTCTTCTAGTGTTTCTTCTTCTTTTACTGATTCTGAATTCTTTTCTTTAGTGATGGCTGACTGGGAAGGAACGACATTGACAGTTTCAGCAATTTCGGGTACAAACACAGCATCAGGTCCAATCTTAATACTTGGCACAGTTTTCATTTGAAGATTAACTGCAATTGCTGCCCCCGCATTTTCATCAATATATCCTCTTTTTAGAGCATAAAGGGTAGGGCGGTATTCAACATTATTTTCATGATTTTCAGGTACAATTACAAAAATATCTACAGCCTTTCTTGTTTTTGGTTCTAACGTCATAAATTCCTCAAAAACTAGTAATTCTGAACCAGGTCCTTCTGCATAAAACTCTAAATCAATTGATTCGGGTTCATCATTAATTACAGCCCAAGTGCCAGATACAGTTTCACCTGGATTTGTTTCGAATACAAGTTTTAGGCCTGATGCAGAAAACCCGTTGATTACTTGAACTTGTTCTGATAATGAAATTAAAAATACAGTAAAGATCACAATCCCCAAGAAAAACAACTGTGATTTGTAGATGCTATTTTGCAAAAGAAACAACCTCCCAATCATTAATTTCAATATTTTTACCAATGCTGACAACAAAAATGAACATATCATGCATACAATACATAATACTATTCAAACAAGCTACACACATTATTAAATGTAGTTATACACTTGTAAATATAGTGTTATAAACTCATTAATGATTAGACTTATCAATATATACACTGGTATAAATAGTGTCACACTAATATATTAAATACTAGTATTATGCTACTGACATATGGATGAATATGCAGTAATGCAGAATCATTCCCATCATGAAATTATAAAAGAATTACGAGAAATTATTGAAATGCAATCAAAAGAATTAGCTAAACAGAAAAAGATGGCATACATTGGGGAATTGGCATCTAGATTATCTCATGACTTAAGAAATCCCCTTTCAGTTATTCAAGTATCAGTTGAAAATTTAATCCTGCTTTATGGAATTGATGATGGGAAACAAAGACAGATTGAGCGGATAAAACATTCCATTGATCGGATTACACAACAAGTGGATAATGTATTAGACTATGTAAAAGAAAGACCAAGGATTATTGAAAAAACTAAAACTTCAGAAATTATTTCAAATTCTATCGAATCAGTCACGGTTCCAGATGGCATTAAAATTACTATTTCAAAAAATAATTATGATGTAATTTGTGATAAAAATCAATTATCTGTTGCAATAAATAATTTAATTTTAAATGCAATTCAAGCTATTGGAAATGAGGGAATCATCAACATCAAAGTTAGTAAGAAAGAGCAATGGGTAATTTTTGAAATTCAAGATTCAGGTCCAGGCATTCCAAATGATGATTTACCACATATTTTTGATCCTTTATTTACTACAAAACAAATTGGGACGGGTCTTGGACTAGCTAGCGTAAAATCCATTGTAGAATTTCACAGAGGGACTATTTCAGTATCCAATTCACCAACAATTTTTAAAGTTAAAATTCCTGAAAATCCAATTTAGATACATTTCAAATCATACAAAAAAATCGGTATATTAGATACATTGGAATTCACTAGAAATAACTTTTCTGTGAATAAATAATAATGAAATTAGATCATTCTAGAAAAGGCTATTCATCATCGTCTTCTTCTTCATCGTCTTCATCATCGTCTTCATCATCGTCTTCATCATCGTCTTCATCATCGTCTTCTTCATCGTCTTCTTCATCATCTTCCATCTCATGTTTCATTGCTTTTTGTGCATGTTTCCATGCTTTTTCATAATGATGAATTCCTTTATCGAATTTATCATCAGCTACTTTGGCATCACCTTTTGCCATTTCTTCAATTGCTTTGTCAATTTCTTTGTCAGATTTTTTGTCACCTGCAAATGCTTGTGCATCATCTAGAGCAGTCTGTGCAAAGTCTCTATCAATTACTACAATACTATCAATTACACCCTGTATCATCACCAAGAATCCATTTGATTCAGAATTCTTTTTAGCACTAGTTATCTTCATCAAGTCTTTTACTGCTTTTTCTTCTGAATGAATTGCCTTATGACCATGCTTTACACTTAGAGTGTTCTCATCTTGCCAGTTTTTAGATTCAAGGCTTTTCTCAATGTCTTTGATTGCTTTTTCTAAATTCTTTTTGGTCTTTTTGTCTTCTGCATCATTAATTTTATCATTCAATGTTTCAATGAATCCAGATTTTTGATCCTGTACTGAGACTTCAGTAATAATATCATCTGCTGGGTTTAGCGGATCAGTTCCGTTGATAATTTCATCGCCATCGTTTACTCCACCATTGTCAGTATCAGATAGTAATGGATTTGTGTTGTGTGTGTTGATTTCATCACCATCAGTTAGTCCGTCTCCGTCAGTATCAATAAGTAATGGGTCTGTTCCGGTGGTGTTGATTTCTTCACCATCAGTTAGTCCGTCACCATCAGTATCAGCTAGTAATGGATTTGTGTTGTGAACATTAATTTCATCACCGTCAGTTAGTCCGTCAGAGTCACTATCAGGATTGTTTGGATGAGTTCCGGCATTAGCCTCTTCTTCATCAGTTAGTCCATCACCATCAGTATCTACAGAAACTACAGTTATCGTAACAGTAGCTATGTCTTCTAATCCGCCATTATCTTCTATAGTATAAGTAAAAACTTCATCACCGTAGAATCCCGGTGCTGGAGAATATTGCAAAGAGGCTCCCAAGTTTGTTACAATTCCGCCATTATCAGTTGGGCCAACTGCAGAAACGAATAGTGTTGGTTTGTCATCATCAGTATCATTTGCCAAGACATCAAGTGGATTGTCAATAGTATCTTGGTTTAGTGTAAAGGAGTCATCAGTTGCAGTTGGTGGAAGATTAGATAGTGTGACGGTAACTAAAAAGGATTCAGTTGCAGTGTTTCCTGAGCTGTCAGTTGCAGTGCAATTAACAGTAGTAGTGCCTAAGTCAAAGAAAGTATCAGATGGAGGATTACATGTTGGAGTGACTGGGCCATCAAACACATCAGATGCCGTTGCAGTGTATGACACTATAATTCCTAAAGGATCAACGGTTTCAATATTAATTGGAGAAGGTGTTGTCAAGAAGGGAGCTGCTGTATCCTCAACTATTACATTGAAACTTGTGTTAGCAGTGTTTCCAGCAGAGTCTTCAGCAGTACATGTTACTAATGTAGGTGTTGGATTAGGGGAAGTGTATGGGAATATTGTAACGTCTGATGTTGCATCACAAGTTACAGTTACTGGTCCTTGAGGATCACTTGCAGAGGGAGTACTAAATGTTGCAGTAGAACCAGATGGTCCTGATACTTCTACTGTTACATTAGAAGTTAATGCGGTAAATGTTGGATCTTCTGCATCAGTTACAATAACATCAAAGGATTCAGTTACAACATTGCCAGCTAAGTCAGTTGCAGTAAATGTGTTTGTTGTAGTGCCAATTGGGAATGCAGAACCTGAAGGAAGTCCAGCAGTTTGAGATAGGGTAATGTCAGATGGAATATCTACATTGTCAGTTGCAGTTGGTGCGGCATATGATACAATTGCAGTACTAGCTCCAGGATCATTTCCGACTGAAATATCAGATGGGACAACTAGTAGTGGGGCTTCAACATCATTGACAGTTATGGCAGTTGATGCAGATGCAGTATTACCTGCAGCATCAGTTGCAGTCCAGGTAACTGTAGAAGTGCCAATTGGGAATGCAGAACCTGAAGGAAGTCCAGCAGTTTGAATTACGGATACACTTCCAGAGTTGTCAGTTGCAGTTGCATCTGGGAATGTTATTACTGCAGTTGCAAGCCCAGGATCATTTCCTGCTGAAATGTTTGCCGGAGCTGTAATGCTAGGCGGAGTTGTGTCTTGTACAGTCACAGTTTGAGAACTAGTATCAGCATTGTTTGATGCATCAGTTGCAGTCCAAGTTACGGTTGTAGAGCCTAAGAAGAATAATGTTGGAGCATCATTAGTTACGGAGGGAGAAGGATCAACGGTATCAGAAACTGTCGGAGTACCTAATACAACTGCTTGTCCAGCAGGACCAGTAATTTCAACGAGTACATCAGCTGGTGCGGTAATTGATGGAGCTGTTGTATCTTGTGTAATTATTATTTGATCAGAGGATGCAGAGTTACCTGATGCATCAGTTGCAGTCCAAGTTCTAGTGATTACATCAATTTGAGGCGGAGTACCAGCAACTACAGAATCAACAAATGAAATTGTCGGTGTTGGATCTACTGCATCAGTTGCAGTAGCAGTTCCAGTGGATGTCGGAGTAGTATCAGCTGGTGCTTCTAGTGTCACATCAGCTGGTGTGGTAATTGATGGAGCTGTTGTATCTTGTGTAATTATTATTTGATCAGAGGATGCAGAGTTTCCTGATGCATCAGTTGCAGTCCAAGTTCTAGTAATTGTTCCAAGACCTTGTGAATCTAGTAGGTTAACATCAATAAACGAAACTACTGGAGTAGGATCAATATTGTCTGTAGCTGTAGCAGTTCCAGTTGTTGCAGGAGAGGTATTAGATGGTGCTTCTAAAAAGACATCAGCTGGTACTGTAAGAACGGGAGACTCTATATCATCTTCATTTACTGTAATAGTAATTGTTTCAAAGTCTGAAAGGTTTGGCGTACCATCATCTGTAACTGTAATTGTTGCAGTGAATGTTCCCGGACCTTGTAGTTCTGTTGGTGTCCATGTAAAGTCACCAGTTGGAGAGATGCTCATTCCAGCTAGTATTGCTGCTGCATCTAAGCTAAAGGTCAATGTGTTAGAGGGAACATCAGGATCAATTGCAGTTACAGTGAATGCTAGTGTTGATAATTCATCAATGGATTGATCACCAATTGGATCAAGTAATGGTGGACTGTTACCAACATCAATTGTAACTGCTGACTCATCATCTTCAACAGGAGCTGGTGGTACACCGTTGTTTGGAGTAGAATCAGAATCAACAACATCAGATGCAGAAACTTCTGCATAATTTGTTATAGACGTGTTTGATTGATCAACTGTTACAGTAATTGGAAGATTTTGTCCTTCAGTTGGACTAAGAGTAAGACCAGACCATATTCCTGTGACATCATCATAGGTACCTTCAGTTGGTGCTGCTGAGACAAAAGTTAATCCTGCTGGGAGTAAATCAGAAATCTGTACTCCAGTTGCCTCATCAGGTCCTATATTTACTACTTGAACAGTAAATGTCACAGTATCTCCAATCAAAGGAGTGTTGTTGTCGACTGTTTTGAATAATTCAAGGTCTGCTGTTTGAACAGATGATGTAATATCGGCAGATGTAGAATTGTTGGTATTATCAGAATCAAATTCATCAGATGCTGTGACATCAGCTGTGTTAGTGATTAGCCCGGCTGAATCAACTGTTGCAGTAATTACTAGGTTTTGTCCTTCAGTTGGATTTAGTGCAAGACCAGACCATATTCCTGTGATATTATCATAGATACCTTCAGTTGGCGTTGCAGATACAAAGGACACTCCTACGGGTAGAAGGTCAGTTACTTCTACCCCAGTTGTTGCATCAGGTCCATTGTTGATAATTTGTATAGTGTAATCAATTGCATCACCGACAAATGGTGCTGTGTTATTAACGGATTTGTTTACTGTAAGGTCTGCTGTTTGAATAGTTGCAGTAATTGTTTCAGAGCTAGAATTATTCACAACATCTGGATCAATCGAATCAGACGCAGTAATTGCTGCAGTGTTAACAATCACACCAGGAGAGTCAACTGTTGCAGTAATTGCAAGTTGCTGCCCTTCACCAAAGGACAAATCAATGCCAGACCAGACTCCTGTGATATCATCGTATGCGCCTTCAGTTGGAATTGCAGATACAAATGATAGTCCTGCTGGGAGTAAATCAGTTACCTCTACTCCAGTTGCACCATCAGGTCCAATTAGATTTTGTAATTGTAAAGTGAAAGTTACTTGTTCTCCAACAAATGGTGTTGTGTTATCTACAGATTTGATAATTGCAAGGTCAGCAGTTAGAAAATCATCATTTTCTATTGTTCCTATTCCCTGAGTATCTGCAAATGCTACATTTTGTGCAGGATTATCAAAGTTGAGTAAATTAACAAAGAATGATTCATCAGATTCAACATCAGTATCACCATTAACAGTTACAGGAATAGTAGCAGATGTTTCTCCAGGATTAATTGTAACTAGTGCAGAATTTAGGTCATAGTCATTGTTTGCAACAGTTGCAGAATCATCTACAGTTGTAAATTGAAAAGATATTGGAATTTGAGAGGTATCATTGATGTTAACTGTAAAGATAAAGTCAGAAGGTCCAGAATTTCCTTCTAGTTGAGAAATATCACTTATGGACACAGTACAAACATTAGTTTGTTCAATCCCAGGTCCCGTAATATCTAAAATAGAATTTAGAACTGTAGCACCACAATGATTAATGAATAATTCATTATTGGTAAATGTACCACCATTACTATTATCTACCAAATTAAAATTATTGAATACATCACCAGATTCTGCTCCAAATCTTATCAAACTTGGTGATGGGGTTCCAAGTAAGTTCAATGATCCTAAATTATCAAATGTACCACCAGTGCTAGATGAACCAGTTCCAGGATCGATATCAAGAATTATGCTACCTGCGACATTGATGATTCCCTCGTTTCTCATGTCACCAGAATCATCCATCAGTCTCTTGATGTGATTGCCAGTTCCGTCAATGTTTAGTGTGTGAGTTGATTCTAAGACAAATGGTCCTGTTGGAGAACCTGTTTGAATAATTCTGTCAGGTGATGCTGCAAGCATGTCAACTATGCCGCCACCGGTAAGTGTTGCATCATCTTGGAATGCCAGTGTAGTTTGAGATGCACCAGAATCAGGATGGATGTCGATAGTTCCAGAATTAATTAAAGAATTAGTAATTGTAAGAGTAACCCCATTGTTAATACCAACAATACCAGAGTTTTGAATAGTATCTATGGTCTGATCAGAATTAACACGTGGCGAAAATCCAACTGGGATGATTACAGTATCTGTAGGAACTGGAACAGTATTAGAATCCCAATTTAATGGATCGGACCAATTAATTGCATCTCCAGCTCCATCCCAAGTAATAGTAGCTGCATATGCATCTTGATTAAACGAAAATCCTAAAAGTAAAACGCTAAAAATTATTGGAATCAAAAGAAATTTTGATAGCAAAGTACAATGAGCCAATCCTGATCTAATATAACATTAATGACGACATCCCAAATTAGGGAATGGTAAAGCGATCAAAAAAATCAAAATCAATTATGTTCAAAAAATACACACAACTAAATATTTCCTAAATATTACCTAAGAAAAATCTAAGAATGACAGTAAAAATTTCACCAACTCAAATCAAGCAAAGTACGTATCTGTTAATCCCAAAAGACATTGCAGACATGATAGATGTTGATAAAAACACAAAGTTCTCACTAAAACTAAAACCAAATGGCAAACATCATGTCTTAGAATATGAGATTCAGTAGAATGCGAAACCAAAAGTATACGTACTAAAATCCAACACAAATTCCAAGCATTACAAGAAATAATTCAAAACATCAATCAAACTAATTTCCAGTAACAAAAGTAATTAGCAATATCATTTTCTAGAAATTATGGGCTTATTTGGAGGCAAAGAAAACGTGGAAGATTTGCTATACAATGCAATGTCACTAATGGAGAAGAACCAACCAAAGGGGGCAATCTCACTATTTGGCAAAGTCCTAAAGCAAGAGCCAGAAAATACATCAGCATTATTTAACAAGGGATTGGCACTAAATCAGATAAAAAAATACAGCGATGCAATTACGTGTTTTGAAAAATTAATAGAGATTAATCCAAAAGACGCGCAAGCTTACAACAACAAGGGAATCGCATCAGCTGAATTAGGAAACATTCAGGGAGCTGCTGAATGCTATGACAAGGCAATTGAAGCGGACCCAAAATATGCTGCGGCATTTTTTAACAAAGGCGTCTTACTTGACAAACTAAGAGAGCACGAAGATGCACTTCAGGCATTAGAGAAGGCAATCACACTAGAGCCAAGAAAACCTAACGCAATGGTCTACAAAGGAATTGTTCTCGGTAAAATGAAAAAACATGAGGAAGCACTAAATTGCTTTTCAAATGTTTGCAAAAAATATCCAAACAATCAGGATGCGTTTTTTCAAAAAGGAGTTCAGCTTGCAGAGTTGGGACAGCATGAAAAGGCACTTGATGTCTTTGATGATATCTTAAGAAAATTCAAAGACAATGTAAATGTCATTTATGCAAAATCAAGAAGTAAAGCCGCACTGGAAAAATATCCCGAGTCATTAGAGCTGCTAAGACAAGCAGTTGCAAAAAATCCCAAAGTTATTCGGTCATGGGCAAAAGAAGAGCCAATCTTTGAGAAACTACACAGCAATGAGCAGTTCAGAAAACTAATTAAAATATAAAATCAGATAACTTTTTTTCTTACAGCATCAATTCTGATAATCTCTACACGCTTTTTAGGATCAGATAGCCTAGCTTCGAAAATTGGAATGTATACTTCGGTAATATCATGCAGAGTAAATTCATCTTGTAGATCTCGCACGTCAGGATCCATTGGTTTTTTCAAATGAATTTGAAGTTTCTCAATTGCAGAGTCATATGTGAATTCAGGTTTTTTAATTGTAAGTGAATTGTCTTCAAGGATTTTTTTAGGATAGTTCTCTATTGTCTTTGAATCAATTTTAAATGGCAACTCAACTTCCAATCCGAAATGATCAAATGTCAGTTCATCTTCTTCCTCAACAAAGACGTGCTCCTCCAAACTCAGGTCAACTTTGTTCTTTCCCTTCTTCCCAACAAATGCTTTCTCTAGTCCTGACTTTGAGCGAACCGGAAATACTGCATCACCCATCACTACTCCATGGACGTTTGAATCAACATCAATGGTGTGTGACGCTTTTCTAAAATAATTTGCAGCATATTTGCCTGATACTATCAGTGATGCCTCATAGTATAGTTTCAGAGAGTCAAGATGAATGTCCTCTTTTTTGGGTCTTGACAGTAATGACTTGAAAGGATCTGTCTTTTTTTGTTCAACGATTTTGAGTGCCTCGTCTTCCTCAATATTTTTTCTTATCACAATGGTCTTTACACCATAATCATCGTTTTCCAAAATCACTATATCTTGTTAAATCAGGCTATTAAACCAATTCTACTAGGAAAGAAATAATAGATTTGAAATTGTTTAGTCAATTATGGCAACAGCTAAAAAATCAAAAACAGTTCCAAAAAAAGTAAAAACAATGCCAGAAAAAGGCGGGTATATCGATAAATTTCTTAAAAAAGCAGACGAAGCAATCCAAGAAGGAATCAAGAAAGCAGATGAGGCTTTGGATGAAGCAGTAGAATTAGGAGAACTAACTGCAAAACAAGCATCAAAGGCAAGCAAAGAACTCACAACCATGGCAAAGAAAGAAAGCGAAGAGTTTCAGAAAAAAGGATTGGCAAAGATTAACGAGGGACTAGCATCAGCCAAGAAAATCGGTGCAAACTCCAGGGAAGATTTGAACATGCTTGAAAAACTAGCAGAGTTACGAAAGGCAGGAATTCTTACTGAAAAAGAGTTCCGAGAAAAGAAAACAAAGATTCTGAGTAGAATTTAAAATGAAAAAAACTAACATCTTCGGTACTGGTGATCAACGTAAAGTAAACCCTGATTGGTTTACAGGAAAGACATGGATGAAGGTTCTATCTGAGAAGATAAAATCAAAAGATCAAGACATCTACCATGTTCATTTTGAGAAAGGTTCTAGAACAAAAATTCATCAGCACGATGGAAATCAAGTGTTAATTGGAGTAAAGGGCAAAGGAAGCCTTGAGATTTTTAAAAAATATGGAACATCAAAAAGTAATTTCAAAATCAAACGTACTGAAAGAATTGTATTGAACGAAGGAGACATTGTACACATTCCAGCCAAAGTACTCCATACTCATGGCTCAATTGACAAGAAAAAACCATTTTCCCATATCGCAATAAACATTTTATCAAAAAAGAACAAGCCCTACAAAACTACATGGTATGAATCAGATTTCAAATCAAGTGTAACAGAAATCATTTAGATGAAATGTCAGTGCAAAGAAATTCTGAGATTAAATCAATCCAAGGAAACGAAGGAACAAAAATAAAACAATATTTTCACCCACACAATACACTAAACGGAATAAACTATAGCATTGCGCAATTTACTTTGGAATCAGGAATGCAATCAAAACCCCACAAGCTAAAATCATCTGAAATTTACTACATCCTAGAAGGCAGTGCAGTACTTACCGTGGATGAGGAACCACACAAAATAGAAAAAGATGATTCATTGTACATTTCTCCAAATTCCAAGCAATTCATAAAAAATGTTGGATCCGGTGACTTGAGATTTTTGTGTATTGTAGAGCCTGCATGGAAGGCAGAAAACGAAGTTTTACTAGAATAAACACAATCAAACAGTGGCAATTATTTTTATCATATGAGAAATCTATAATTTCAGTGAACGCATATCAGGCAATCAAAGTTTTGAATGTGGATCAAGATTCATCGCAAGATGAGATCAAGGCAGCATACAGAAAGCTGGCACTAGAGCACCATCCAGATAAGAACAAAAACACACAGTCAGAGACAGAGTTCAAAAAGATTACAGAGGCTTACAATTTTTTAAAGAAAAATCCCAGCAATACAAGATATTCGCCAAATCAACAAACAGAAACCAAGCCAAACCCCCAACAAAGATACAAGAAAAAACCGCAATGGGGAGCACCTGATGATGGAAGCATACCAGAGCAGGATTGGGGCAAATACACTCGCGAATTTGAAGAAGGTGACCCTGATTTTTGGAAAGAGTATGAAAGAAAATTCTGGGAAGATTACAATGCACGAGTACGTCCAGATGGAAGAAATGGTGAATACGAGAAAGCCAGAGAGCCAAAGAAACAACCAAATCTATCAGTCGATGTAGATGAAAGTCGTTGTATTGGGTGTTGTAGTTGCGAGATAATTGCACCAGACGTTTTTGAGATAAACAAGCAGAGCAAATCAAATCCAAAGTCGTCTGTAATAAATCAGAAAGGTGCAGGCGTAAATAAAATAATGAATGCAGCTGAAACATGCCCAACTAAAGCAATTATTGTAGAAAATTCAGATACAAAAGAAAGATTATTCCCTTATTAGATTTTTAATTTATTGTACATCTCTTCAATTTCAGAGTCAGATAGTTTTAGAGTTCCATTAAACATAGAGTGGATGGCACCTGCAGAATCATCGGCACTTCGTGGAACCAAATGCACATGAACATGTGGAACTTCTTGTCCTGCATCTTTGCCGTTATGCACTGCAAGTAAAGTTGAACCAGAAATAGAATCAACTTTTGAAATCATCGTATGTACAAGTGAAAATAAATCAGAGTTTTCATTTTCAGTCAAGTCTTGTATTTTTTGATGATGATTCTTTGGAATCACAAGGATATGGCCCTTTGCAAGTGGGAATGCATCTAAAAACGATATGGAATGATCAGTCTCTTTGAGAAGTTTTGCAGGAATTTCCCCTGTGACAATTTTACAAAAAATACAATCCATAGTTTTTCCATAAATTTTTTAAAATATTAAATCATCGATTATGGAGTTACTATGGTTGCCCAAGCAAGACCGTCACCGAATTTGATGGTAACCTTATCCCCAGGATTAGCAGTGCAATCCTCAATTGTTTTAGGTATATTATCCAAGGCCTCAACATAACAGACACCACCATCATTAGTCAAAATCGTAACTTCTTCAACAACATCTTCACGAATTAGATTCCAAAACGGGAAGACCATAGTCGATAAAACAATACCTGCTGTGAGAAAGGCACCAATGAAGACCAGACTAGTTTTTTGACTAGAGTTTAACTCCATTCTACCAGAGTCCACCATCGCCTGAATTTGGATCTAGTTTCTTTGCAGGTACGTTTCCATGTGCTTTTTTCATGTGTCTTTTCAGGCGTTCAGGATCATGCAGATCTGTTCCACATACATCACATTTTGTTTGGTTTTCATCTTCTTTCTTACGTTTGAACAAGCCCATAAAGTAACAAAATTTTGAAATACATTATAAAGGATACTCAGTTTTTTGAATCAGTGGCAATTAAAAATATCACAGTTTTAGGTTCCGGCGTAATGGGTCATGGTATTGCACAAGTTTCAGCTACTGCAGGATATAATGTAGTCTTGAGAGATATCAAACAAGAATTTTTGGACAAAGCAATGGAGAAAATCAAGTGGAGTTTAGATAAACTCGTTTCTAAAGAAAAAATTTCAAAAGATGAGGGCGACTCCATCTTTTCGAGAATAAAGCCAGTTGTGGATTTAGCTGAAGCAGTAAAAGACGCAGAGTTGGTAATAGAAGTTGTTCCCGAAATTATGGATTTAAAGAAAACAGTTTATGCAGAATTAGATAAAGTTGCAGCACCAGAAGTAATCTTCGCATCAAACACAAGTACACTGCCAATCACTGAAATTGCAAACACCACATCACGTCCAGAAAAATTCATTGGAATTCACTTTTTCAATCCACCGCAATTAATGAAACTCGTAGAGGTCATCCCAGGTGAGAAAACATCACAAGCGATTACTGATTTAACTCAAGACTATGTAAAGTCCGTAAACAAAGTAGCAGTTCTATGTAGAAAAGATGTTCCAGGATTTATCATAAACAGACTATTCATTCCAATGGTTCACGAAGCTTGTTTTGTCAAAGACAGAACTGGTGCAACACTAGAAGAGATTGATTCAGCAGTAAAATTCAAACTAGGATTTCCAATGGGAATTTTTGAGCTGGCAGACTTTACTGGAATGGATGTAATTCACAAAGCAACAGTTGAGATGCACCTACGAGACAAAAAAGTAATCAACCCACACCCACTTGTAGAAAAAATGTTTGATGAGAAAAAGCTAGGACAAAAATCAGGTGAAGGATTTTACAAATATTCTGATGACAAATATGAAAGAGTAACACTTTCAGAAGAGCTAGCACAAAAGTGCAATCCGATTCAGCTTGTCGCAAATATTCTAAACAATGCAGCATGGCTTGTATCAAATGGTGCAAGTGACATTGAGGAAATTGAAAAGGCAGCTCAGTTAGGACTAGGATTGAAAAAGCCATTGTTTGAAACTGCAAAAAAGATTGGGATCAAAAATATCATAGATGAATTAAACAAGTTAGCATCAGAGCATGGCGAGTTTTACAAACCAGATCCTTTACTAGTTTCTATGCAGTAATTAATTCTAAAATTTTCTTGACTGCTTCTTGAGCAGTATCAACCCCAATGATTTTGACATTTTCTCTCTGATCAATAAACCCATCAATAAATGGCACAACAGGTCCACCCAAATTTCTAATTGCAACCATTGGTTTTTTGTACATGTATGCAGCAGCCGTCTCAGATAGAGTTCCAGAACCCCCACCAATAATTATTACACCATCTGCACTTAGTGCATTAAGAAAATCACGAGCAAGACCCATTCCAGTTGGAATTACAATATCACAGAATTCATTTGCCATAGAAGGGTCATTTTGTGGAATTATCCCAATAGTCAAACCACCACCATCACTTGCACCATGAGCTGCTGCTGTCATTACCCCACCTAGCCCACCACAAATCAACACAGAGTTTGATTTTGCAATTTCCATGCCAACATCATATGCGATTTTTTCGTGTTCAGGAGTACAACCATTTGTGTTATGGCCAATAACTAAGATCTGTCTTTTCTTTACCACATGGAATATTGCAAAAATGGTTTGAAATATCTTCCGAGAGAAAAAGATATTAGTAAAAAATACAGTATTATTGTATGGAAAGACGTTCAATGCCAGTTTGTTTTACAGAAAAACAATACAAAATGATCGAAGAGTTTGCCAAGAGAAACGGTATGCTCAATGCAAGCCAAGCTCTTGAGAAAATCTTAAGCCAATAGACACTTTATTGTGATTTTTATTTTGTTTACATTTATAGAATAAGTCATATCATAATGATCAAAATGGGTCTATTTAGTAAAAAACCATCATTCTGTGCTCTTTGCAACAAGGAGTTAACGCACAAACACAAACCAAAAAGAGAATGGAATATCAAAGGTTCACTGTGCGGGGATTGTCATTTTGAAAAATCAAAAGAATACTATGAAGGAAAAGTAAGACAGCCATGTGTAGTATGTGGACAAACTCAAAAAATCACTGATCTGTGGGAGCCAAGATGGCAATGGGACATGGAAGGTCTGTTATGTAAGAAATGTTTTGACAACAAAGAAGAGACCCATGGAAAAAAGAAAAACTTTTGTTCATTATGTAACGGAAAGATGGGACTTATCAGGTATAATCCAAAAGGACATTGGAAAATTGAAGGTCAGTTATGCAGAAGATGCTGGGATGAAAAGAAAGCAGAGTTTGGATAAAGTTGGGATTCTTTAAGAAAATAAAATGTGAAAAGTGCGATAAGAAATTTTCAAAGCAAGAAGAGATGATGAATCACATGCAAATAATTCACGGTAAGGATTTGCAATATGATTGCAAAGAATGCAATAGATTTTTCTCAAATATGGAAGATATGAGAACACATTTGCAAAGAGAGCACAGTTACAAAAAAGACAGATAGACTAGATTGCTTTTACAGTTTTAACTACTGGTGGTCTTACTTTGGTAAATACTCTGAATCCACAAATACATTTGATTTCAGGTAATCTTGAAAGTTCGGTATTTGAGACATTAGTTCCACATCTCAAACAAGAGTAATTTACTTCAAATGTTTCAACAGGAGTTTCTTCTATTTCCTCATCAAAATTTTCTTCAACCATGTTTATCATCAAAATTTCTATAATTTAAGGCTACCAGATTATGTCAGAGATAATTCAATGTAGACATCATCAGGGATTTTAAGTCTCATGAGTTGTCTTATAGCTTTATCGTCAGCGTTGATGTTGATTATTCTTCTATGCATCTTCATCTCCCATTTCTCATAAGTTTCAGTTCCGCTGCCGCATGGAGATTTTCTAGTTGCCACATGTAATCTTTTTACAGGTAATGGAGTTGGACCTTTTACTTTAACACCGGTTTTTTTACCGATACCCATAATTTCACCACATACACCATCTAGTTTTGGTAGACTGGTTGAGGTGAGTTTTACACGGGCGGTTTGAGTCATAAAAAATCCGCCTATGGTTTGTACTCTTCGGTAATTTCCTTAACGATTCCTGCTGCAATAGTTGCACCCATATCTCTGAGTGCAAATCTACCCATTTCAGGGAATTCTTGGAATGTTTCAATACATGTTGGTCTCACCGGTCGGATTTTAACAATTGCAGAGTCACCAACTTTGAGGAACTTTGGATTTTCTTCCTCAACTGCACCAGTTGCTGGGTTGATCTTTTGGAGGAACTCAGTAACAGTTGCTGCGACTTGTGCTGTGTGTGCGTGCATTACTGGTGTGTAACCAGGAGCAATTGCTGTTGGGTGATGAATGACTATAATTTGTGCTTTGAATTCTTTTGCAACATTTGGTGGTGCATCAGGAGTTCCAAGTACATCGCCTCTCTTGATATCTTTCTTTTCAATACCTCTGAGGTTAAAACCAATGTTATCACCTGCTTCTGCAGATGGCATTTCTGTATGGTGAGTTTCAATAGATTTGATTTCACCTTGAGCACCAGAAGGCATAACAATGATTTTTTGGTTAGCTTTCATTATACCGGTTTCAACTCTTCCTACTGGAACTGTACCAACACCTGTAATGGTGTAAACGTCTTGAATTGGTACACGTAGTGGTTTACCTACGGGTTTCTCAGTTACTGTAAAGTCATCAAATGCTTCAAGTAGTGTTTTACCAGAGTACCATGGCATGTTCTCGGTTTTCTTAACCAAGTTATCACCTTTCCATCCAGAAACTGGAATGAATGGTACGTTCTCTAGTTTGTAACCTACAGATTTTACTAATTTTTCGCCTTTCTCTTTGGCTGCTTTGAATGCGTCTTCTTTGTATTCAACTGCATCCATCTTGTTAATTGCAACAATTAGTTGGCTTACACCAAGTGTCTTGAGCAAGAAAGCGTGTTCTCTTGCTTGTCCACCTGCTGCAATTGCAGTGTCAGTTTCACCTTCTTTTGCAGAAAGTACTAAGATGGCAGCATCTGCTTCAGAAGCGCCTGTAATCATGTTTTTAATAAAGTCCCTGTGACCAGGAGCATCAATCAAAGTAAAGAAGTACTTTGGAGACTCAAACTTTTGGAAAGCTAAATCGATTGTAATTCCTCTTTCTCTTTCGTCTTTAATATTATCCATTACCCATGCATACTTGAAGGTGTCACCTTTTCCGGTCTTCTCGGATTCTGCACCGTGAGCTGCAATAGTTCTTTCATCTACAACTCCAAGATCCATCAAAAAATGACCCATAGTAGTTGATTTTCCATTATCAATATGTCCTGTAACAATCAGGTTCAAGTGGGGTTTATCTGCCATATGAAATGCCTAACTGAGGGCATTTATTACTGTTATGAATTTTTGAAGAAAAATTAAAAAAAATTCAATTAATTATAGATCACAGAACTTTGTCAAAAGCACATAAATCAAAGGGGCAAAAAGAAAAATTATGAAAATTACAGTTTCAGTTATCAAAGCAGATGTTGGTGGAGTTGGAGGACATACAAAACCAAGTGACGGACTAATTCAAGCTATTAGAGATACCGTCAAAAATTCAGGAGATTTACTTATCGATCATTACATCGGATATTGCGGAGACGACACCCACATCGTAATGACACATACTCATGGTGTAGATAATGAAAAAATTCACAAGTTAGCTTGGGATGCTTTCATGGCAGGAACCCAAGTTGCAAAAGATGAAGGTTTGTACGGAGCAGGACAAGATCTTCTACGAGATTCTTTCTCTGGAAATGTAAAAGGAATGGGTCCAGGAGTTGCAGAGATGGAGTTTGAAGAAAGACCCAATGAAGCATTTACAGTATTTGCAGCTGACAAAACAGAACCAGGCGCATTCAACTATCCAATTTACAGAATGTTTGTAGACGCACTAAGTAACACAGGATTAATTGTAAACAAGAGTCTTGCAGCGGGAGTGAAGATCAACATCATGGATGTTGAAAAAGCACAAATTGCAGAACTTGAATTATGGCAAGACAAGCCAACAATCGAAGCAGCACTAATGTATCCAGGAAGATATGTAGTAGATTCAGTATATACTAAAGACGGCGAACCAATTTTAGATGCGTCAACTGATAGATTACATAACATTGCAGGAACATATGTTGGCAAAGATGATCCTATTTGTCTAGTAAGAACTCAGAAAAACTTTCCAGCAACAGAAGAAGTTGGAAGTGTGTTTAACAATCCACATTATGTGGCCGGAAACACTAGAGGCAGTCACAATATGCCATTGATGCCCGTAAAGCTAAACTCTGCAGCTACAATCAACTTTTGCATTCCAATTGTTGAAGCATTAGTGTTTAGTATGCATAACGGGAAGCTAACTGGTCCGTTTGATGGATTCTCAACTCCTGATTGGGATTACATAAGAGAGATTGCAACAAAGAAAGCAATGGCAATCAGAAGTCAAGGATTCATTCATCCAGCAACACTTGTTCCATCAGAATTAGAATATGCTGAAGGATATAGAGCAAGAATGGATGTTCTTGAAACCAAGATGAAACCAATGGAAGAGTCATCCTCAAGCGGGGATAAAAAAGAGAATTACGAAGATCCAGATTAACAATTTTCAATTCTTGTAAATCATAGGAAATAGTTAAATCAAAAAGAAGTGTATACTTAGTATCTTTGAATTCTTTTCAGAAAATTTTTGATTGGAAGACATACATTTTCACAGCATTAGCAGTCATATCATTTTCAAATTTTATGGCAGTCTTATTTGGGCAAACCATTCCAGGAGTGATTTTAGCGTTTTTCAAAATAGCTGGAGAGTATGTGATATTAGGAGCAGTCTTTATTTTTGCTCTTGCATGGTTGCTTAAAGCAAAACCACATAATCGTCCAAAGCAATATTCTGTTGTAGTCTTTGATGTGTTTGGAAAAATCAGTAACATAGATGGAATAAGAACAGAATTCAAAACACATGATGTTGCATGGAGTTTTATGAAACAATACAAAGAGGTATACCCGCTTTTCAACTTTGCACTAGTTTCAGAACTTCCAAAAACAGATAGACCAACAATTTTCAGATACATCTAATCAAAATAATGCCCCACGAAGATTTTTTCGAAGCTACACTGATAGAGTTTTCAACTTGGGAAAAAGGCAAAGAGGTAACTCTCAAGCAATATGAAAAATTCGATGACATTCCAAAAGAAATGACAGATGAGCTTGATGTGGAGAGTCCAAGAATTACATTTAAAGGAAAAAAATGGAAGGTCTTGGAAATAAATCAAAATAAAAGAGCGCACGGAAAAGGAATGCACATCAAAGTAAGAATAGAAAAAGAAACATGAAGGATTACATGATAATACTAGGAATTCAAACTTTTATTCAGGATTTGTAGAGAATTAGAATGGAGTTTTCTATTTTAGCTGAAGCTTTTTACAAAATGGAATCAACTAGAAAAAGATTAGAGTTGACACAATTTCTAGTAGAATTGTTTGAAAAAACTCCACATGATGTTATTGCAAAGATTGTTTACTTGCTACAAGGAAAGTTAAGACCAGATTTTGAAGGTGTAGAATTAGGAGTAGCTGAAAAGCTAGCAATAAGGGCAATTTCAAAATCATCAGGAAGTACAATTAAAAAAATTGAAGACGAGTATAGAAAGGGAGGAGACTTGGGACAAGCTGCATCAATAATAATGGAGCAAAAAACACAGACAACGTTTCTTGTAGAGGACATTACAATAGAAAGAGTATATGAAACATTATTCAAGATTGCAAACCTAGAAGGTTCACGCTCTCAAGACATGAAAATGAAATACATTTCAAGTCTACTAAATGATGCAAACCCATTAGAGGCAAGTTACATTCTGAAAATTTTGTTAGGGACGTTAAGACTGGGAGTTGCAGAAAATACTGTAATGGACGCATTGGCAATAGCATTCTCGGGCAGTAAAGAAAATAGAAAAAGTTTGGAGCATGCATATAGTGTCTCAAGTGACTTGGGAAAAGTTGCCGAAGTAATTGCAACAAAAGGAATTGAGGGAATGGAGAAGTTTGAAATTGTTTTATTTAATCCAATTAGGCCAATGCTTGCAGACAGAGTAAAGAGCGAAGAAGAGGCAATGGAGAAGATGGGAGAAGAATTTGCAGCAGAGTACAAGTTAGACGGGGAAAGGGTGCAACTCCACATTGAGGGAGACAAAGTTGTATTGTATTCAAGAAGCCTAGAGAATATCTCAAGCTATTATCCAGACATCATAGAGAAAATCCCAAAAGCAATTCAAGCAGACAATATTATTTTAGAGGCAGAAGCTGTAGCAATGAATGAAAACACTGGAGAGTTTCTTCCTTTTCAAGAATTAATGCACAGAAGAAGAAAATACAAAATAGAAAAAGCAGTAACGCAGTATCCAATATCTGTGAATTTATTTGATATTCTATATTGTAACGGGAAAAGCTGTTTGGAGTTGAGCTACAAAGATAGAAGAGAGAAATTAGAAAAAGTCGTAAAAGAAGATGAATTTGTCAAATACATACCAATGGCAATTGTGAAAAATGAAAATGAGGTCGAAGACTTTATGGAAAACAGTATCAATGCTGGAAGCGAGGGTCTAATGCTAAAAATGCTAGACAAACCATACCAAGCAGGCTCCAGAGGAAATTATTGGCTAAAATTAAAACGAGAATACCAAAATGAATTAGGAGACAGCCTTGATCTAGTAGTCATTGGTGGATTTTTTGGTAAAGGAAGAAGAACAGGAAGTTATGGAACATTACTTTTGGCAACATATGATGAAGACGAAGATACATTTCCAAGCATCTGCAAAGTCGGAACAGGTTTTTCAGATGAATCACTAGACCAGTTATATCAAATATTGCATCCCAAAGTTACAATCAAAAAAAACCCACGCATCATTAGCGAGATGGAAGCAGATGTTTGGTTTGAACCCGAGCTTGTAATTGAAGTAGTTGCATCAGAAATTACACTGAGTCCAATTCACAAAGCTGCAAAAGATGTGATACGAAAAGGTGCAGGTCTTGCATTAAGATTTCCAAAGTTTACAGGAAAGATTAGAGTTGAAAAAGCAGTTGAAGATGCATCCACCAACGAAGAAGTGATCACACTATACAAAGGTCAGAAAAAAGTGGCACATGATAAAAATTTGATGTAATCACGCACTAAAAGCATCAAAAATCATAAAGGATTTAAATTACCTGAAGATTTTTTAGATTCTGTTATGTATAGCGGAGAGCTTGAAGTTCAAGCAAAAAGAAAGGCTATAGCAGTTTTACAAGACGAAATTAACAGAATTCTAAATGCTGCCAGAGAACTGGCTACACTTCCTGAGCTTATGATGAAAAAAGATAAGACAGGAATAAAAAATGCATTAGAGCAAATTTCAACCATTGAGGAAGAAGTAGAGAGTCTAAGAAGAAAGATCACAAGAGAAGTGGCAGACGTTGGAGGATTAATCATGAACAGAGAAAATCTTCTAAATACTGCATATACAATGGATGAAATTGCAGGATACATCACAGGTATTTCGTTTAAGCTATCAAACGTAAAACCAGCTACTCTAAAAAGTTCAAAACTTGATCAAGACATCACCAAACTAATCGAACTTGTTGTTGATGAAGTCTACAAGTTAAATGAAATCATTAGAAGCCTAAACACAAACACTGCAAATGCGATTGAATTAGCTCAAGAAACACAGACTATAGAGAGAGAAATAGACATCAAATACAGAGATGCTACAATTAAACTTCTCAACGAAGTGTCATCTACTAAAGAATTGATGTTGATCAAAGATGTGATTGAAGGAATCGAAGAGATGTCAGACAAGTGTCAGAGGGTATCAGATTCTTTCATATTATTAGCATTGAGTCTATAGACAATTCATTCTAAATCTTACTTTATTTTTAATATTTTAAAAAAATCCCATCACAACTACAGAATTCATATACAAAGAAGGATTTTGAAAGTTATGAAGAGTGAATTAATTGAAAATAGAATCATTGTTTGGAATATCGAAGATTCTCGTAAACTTTTCAGTCAAGGATATTATGGTAAACCAATTGGAATTCCAAAACCAAAAATCGAAGAGATTGATGCACCTTTAATTTTAGATTTGATTGAAGGGTTGTATCTTTTAGAAAATAAAAAAATCACAATTACTAATGTAAAACAAAAGATTACTGTAGAAAAATTAACTGAGATTTGTAAAAAAGAAGTTCATGAGTTTGATAAAAAATTTCTAGTGTACAAACATTTTCGAGATAAAGGATATATAATTAATCCAGGAATTAAATTCGGTTGCGATTTTGCAGTGTATGAAAAAGGGCCAGGCATTGATCATGCACCATTTTTAATTCAAGTTTATACCAGAAGTGAATCAATTTCAGCTACTGGAATTGTTCTTGCAGGAAGACTTGCAACAACTGTTAGAAAACAATTCATCTTGGCAATCCCTAAAGGAAAGGATAAAGTTGATTTTCTTGCGTTAGACTGGTGGAAAGCTTAAACTGATTTTATGTGGCCTGCAATTCGATCATAAATCTCAAAGAGTTCTTTTGTAATTCCAAAAGCCAAATGATTATTCCACTTGTTTCTAATTCTAATTGCACCATCAGTAGGTTCAACATAGATGGTAGCATCATTTACGGATTGTTTTGCAATCATTTCATTTAGTTCATCATCTGAATTGAGTTTTGATGCTAGGCTGCCCGCTCCAATCCATTCAACTTTTAGAACAGTCTTTGATGCAAAATGGCCTTTAGTTGTAAGTTTAGTTTTTGCAACAAAGTTTCCAACTGAATTGCCAGCATCTTTTTTTACAATAAAATGTGCTTGAAATCTATCTAAAGCACCCCAAGGAAGTGGATTTGGATCTTGCATGTCTATCCCTTTTGAATAATCTGTATTGTGTCAATATTTGAGTTCTTGACATCAAGACAGCCCCTGTTTGTTATCATTCTAGCTGTATGAGCAAAATATCTACTATAGTAATCACCTTTTTCAACTTCATCAGTTCCAATTTCTTTGGGTTCAGAATCAACCCCAATCTCTTTTAGCATACTGCTAAATTTCTCAGGCCATGTTTGATAAACAAATGTATCTGGCTCTGTATCATGCATCAAAAATCATGAACTGTACCCACAAATAAAGATATCAAGAAAAAAGGCATGGAGATCAATCGAATTAAATATCACAAAAGTTTTGAGTTTTTATCTAATGCTAAAATTCCAAAATAAAATTGCCCTAGTAACAGGAAGCGGAACAGGAATAGGTAAAGCCATTGCTACAAAATTCATTGAAGAAGGGGCAAGTGTAATAATTCTTGGAAGAAGAAAAGAGCCATTAGAAGAAGCTGCCAAAGAACTAGAAAGAAAGATCCCACAAGGTACAAATTCATCAGTTAGGATTTTTGCAGGAGTTGATGTTGCAGATGAAACAGCAATGAACAACATGTTTGATACGTTAAAAAATGAAAATATTACAATAGACTATATAATTAATAATGCAGGAGTATCAGGACCTGTTACTTGTTTTGCAAATGCATCACTTGATGAATTCAAAAGTACTATAGGAATTCATCTTACAGGAACATTCTGGGGTTCTGTTCAGGCATTAAAAATTATGAAAGAAGGAGGAAAAATAATTACAATTTCAACATTCTTTACTGAAGAAAGGCCATTAGAGCAAAGACCATACAGGTTTAGAAGTCCATATACAGCATCTCAAGGTGCAAAGAACAGATTAGCAGAATTAATGTCATGGGAACTAACTGATAAAGGAATCATATCAATTGCAACAAATCCAGGACCAGTTCACTCAGATAGAATTTACAAGACAGTATATCCTAAAGCAGCTGCTGAATTTATGAGAGTTAGTGGATTTGAAGATTTAGTGCCAACGGAAGTTGACGAGGCCAATAGAGAGCTACTTCCATTATTGGGAGAAGACGAGAATATAATCAAAGATGGGATTGTAAAAGCAGCTGAAAAACTTGCAAACGGAAAAGATGTTGCAAAATTAACTGAGACATTTACAAATCTATTAAATAAAATTCAAACGATTGCAGAAAAAGTTCAAAATAACACATCACATATGATTGCAAATAGAGAATTTCTATCACAAGGACAAGTTGCAGAATCAGTCCTCAATCTTTGCGATGATGAAATTGCAAAGATAATCAACGGTAAAGTAATTCCTGGAGACAGAGTATTTTATCCAGTCAAACCATACATTGGAACTACTACACCTGGTTGCCACCAACCAGATTTTACAGGAAAGGCCGTTGTCTTCACAATTGATGCAACAGATAAAGCAGATGCAGAACGAGTGGAATTTTTAGCACAGCACGTTGAGAAAAATGGCGGCAAAGTTGCATGTTTCATATCCCAATCAACTTCCACAGAACTTCAAGAATACATCAGTGGAAAATTTCACTCTCATGTTGTAGATATTAAAAATCCAGATGAAGTTACAAAATGGTTAAACACTGCAAAAACCAACATCGGAGAGATTCTAGGAGTCATCCACATTACTGGTAAACTCCCAGAGATGTCAAAAATAACAGAATCATCAAGAGCAGAGTGGGAGGCATTAATTGCAAAATTCATCACAACACCTGCAACAGTTGCACAAAGAACACTTGAACAATTTGTTCCAGGCGGAACCAATGATCCACGTCTTTACAAAGATGTAAAAGGTGCAATTATGATTATAGGTCCAGATTTACCAGTGGGCAGAAAAGTCACAGGTACACAGAGAGGACAAGTAGAGGTTTTCAGAGGAGCTTTAAGACCATTTACGACTACAGTCAATCAAGAATTAAGTGACGTCTTAAAGTCAAAAATCAGGATGTTTACAATTTTCCCAGGTTCAGTAACAGGTTCAGAGCCAAATAATCAAAGAATTGCAGATGCATTTAATTTTCTGGTATCAGGCAATGCAGAGTCATCATCAGAGATAGTTTTCTGTGTTGATGAATCAAGATAAGAATGAAAAAATTTTCAGAATTCAGAATAGGTGATTCATTTTATTCCACATGCAGTATTTCAGATAAAGAATTAGAAGAATATCTTAATTTTTCCAGAGTAAGAAATGCATTTCTGGATGAAAGGAAGAAAGGCGAACAGAAAATCGTCTCAGGAAGAGCAATTCTATCAAGAATGGAGGGAGAATTTACAAGGCTGAGTCAAATTTATGGAAACCACATTGTTTTTGTTGGCACAGATGGGGATCCAGAATGGGATAATAGAAATACCAGATTTCTAAAAACACTATTCACTGATCAAGTTTTGAAATTGAAATTCACAGTATCACAAAAGGATGACATCGATGAAGAATTTGGCAAGATTGGGATTGATTATGAAGGAACAAACCAAGATGGAGAGATAATTGTTCTTTCAAAAAGAAACATTTACAGAATAAAGAAAGAGCCACCAAGATAAAATACCGGGAAGCCGACTAGTCTCCCCAGCCCTCAGATCAAATGACCTGAAAGACATTATGTATTACAAAATAACTATAAAAGTACAATAAAAAATTCAAGGCTAAAATCCAAAAAAGCCAGGATTTTCAGTTGCAGAATCTAAAAATAATTTTGCAGCAGCTACCAAAATTACAACAGAGACAATAATTTGTAAATATCTTTCTTTGATGTCAAGCGATAACCGTGCGCCAACTAACCCACCTGCAAAAGATCCAATCGCTAAAAATCCTGCTTGAGTAAAATCAGGATGGCCCAAAAGACTATGAACAATAACTCCAGATAAAGAAGAGAACAACAGTATCAATTGAGATGTAGGAGCTGCTCTTTTCATGACCATTCCCATCCCAACAACCATTAAGGGTACAAAGATTATCCCACCGCCAATTCCAAAAAATGCAGATATGATTCCAGCAAAAAAGCTTGCACCAATTGCAAATACCATAATTTGTTTTGATAATCTTTTTTCTTTGCTTTCGATTTTTTTTCTCAAAAAAATGTAAGATGCTGAGGCAATGAGAACAAATCCAAATAAAATTTTAAAAATCTCAGGTGCAACATCAGTTGAAATTATTGCACCCAAAACAGTCCCAGGAATTGAAAGTAACCCTAGTTTCAATCCAAGGGATATTTCAATTCTTTTTTGCTTAGAATAAGATATTGTTGATGCTACAGCATTGCTTAATGCTGCAAAAAGGCTGTTACTTGCAGCAACAGTAGGTGGAAAACCAAGAAAAGTTAAGACTGGAACCACAATAATTCCCCCACCTAGTCCAATCATCGAACCCAAAACACCTGCTGCAAATCCTAAAAGGATAAACCAAAATTGTTCAATCATAGTAATCGCCAATCAAAGAATTTTGCAATATATAATTAAGCTACTTTAACACCAGTAACGTCCAAAGGTAGGATTCACCACTAGATGTAATCTCTAGAATCAGTCGCTTGTTATCCAATCCAGTAATTTCAGACTTCATTGTTGCTTGCGAGGATTTCTCATATTTCTCCGAAGCTGCATCAATCCAAGATTTGACGGTGTCAAAGCCACCGGGTTGGCGCTGTTCCCAGCAATCACAAACTAATGTTTCAACCATGATTTTAAAAACAGAATTTACCTCATCATACCTTGAATCTAAAAAGGGAGATGCATCAAGAATTGCAAGTGCCATTACAGGGCCATCAGTAGTACCACCCATGTTTAGATTACCAATGGTTTGATCATCAGAATTCAAGAGAGCCGTAGTCGTACAATACTCTACAGTTTTTTGCTCGTTTGTAGAATCAAAATAGGTACAATATTGAGAAACAGTATGATCTGTTATAGCAACAGGAGTAGACATGAAAATATTCTTTTCTTCAAGAGACTTTTCGATTTTTTCTACATCATAAAAAGTAAAATTGTTTTCATAAACAGTTTTTTGGATTTGTGATTCTGAAGAATCTTCAGAAAAAATTACAATTGAAACAGCACCGATAATTAAAAGTCCAATTAAAATTGAAATTAAGATTAATTTATTCATCATAATTACATTAAGAGAATATCACATAAAGCTTTTTTTTATAATCAGATAGAAATTATACTCAAGACAGAGTCTTTAGTAATGTTGTTTTGTTTAACAAATCCAGATGTGACTTCTAGTACATATACTGCTTCTTTTTCAGGAACTACGCTTTGACAAGTTGTAATTTCTAAAGGACTTTTACATGGCGGAATATTTTCTTCAATATGCACAACTTTGCCATCTTCATCAAACCAAATCATGTCAAGTGGAAATTGCATATTAAGCATCCAAAGAGAATAAAGACCAGATTGTTCAAATACAAATATCATTCCTTGATCAGATGGTAATTCATCTTGAAACATTAAACCACGAACGCGTCTTGGTTCAGTGTCTGCAATTTGGACTTGTAAGGGAACATCATCAACCTTTATTGTACCTCTTGGAAATTCAACTGACTCTAGTTTACTCTCACTTGGAATAGATATCAAACCCACAGCACCGATAATTACGGCTGCAATAAAAATAGGAATCAGGAC
The DNA here is from genome assembly GCF_000956175.1 of Nitrosopumilus adriaticus. NCBI lineage: Archaea > Thermoproteati > Nitrososphaerota > Nitrososphaeria > Nitrosopumilales > Nitrosopumilaceae > Nitrosopumilus > Nitrosopumilus adriaticus. Next base: position 729,453 of record NZ_CP011070.1, on the reverse strand, counting down.
TTGGGATCTAGTAGTCATGAGTAAATTAATCGGAGTCTATTTAAAAACTAAAGGTGTCACATTATGGAATTCTTAAAGTCACTTATTGAAGAAAGCGTACTTTTTGTCTCATGGCCAATATCATGAATAGTAGAGCCATTGTATTTCTTGTCAAGATATCTCCCTGCAACAATCATCGGGCCACCAACTGCAATAGTAACACCAGTGGGTTCTGGAACCCATAACATCAAAAATCCAATTTTTTGGAGTTTTTTACCAGGTGCAGGGGCTTTTTGAAGTGCACCCAATGACGAATTGGTATTTTTACTGTCAATTTTAGCAATATCAGTATACAAATTTGCTCTTCGTTTGGCTGAATCAGAGATTTTCCTCAAGTTTGCTAGTCGTTCCTTTAGGGGGTCTACCATACCAATATCAATTTTATAAAAAAATAATTAACATTCTAAGATCAACTAGCATCACACTCGAGTCAACAAAGAGTAACCAAAGTTTGAGAAAGACACCCAATTATACTAGAGTATGGTTAGATACAAAGAACACATGAAATCCAAAAATACAAAGAGATTAGATTCAATAAAAGCTGCCCATCAAACTAAGAGAACCCGTTCAAGTACCAGAATGGAAGATTATTTAGAAATAATATCAGAGCTTGTAGAACTAAAGGGATACGCCACAACATTGGATATTTCAAGATACATGAATGTTAGCGCACCAAGTGTTACCAAGATGCTTCAAAGATTAGATGAGGGAGGGTTTTTGGAATATGAGAAATATCACGGGATTAATCTCACAAGGAAAGGTGCACAGGTAGCTGAAGGGATTAGACAAAATCACGGGATTTTATTAGAATTTTTTGAAATTTTAGGAGTAGGGTATGATACTGCAAATCAAGATACGGAGGGAATCGAACACCATCTCAATCCAAAAACAATTAGACAGCTAAGAAAATTCATTACTTTTCTAAAGGCAAATCCCAAAATAATTGAAAATTTTAAAAATCTTTAAGATATAATTTAATGTCACTTTGAGAGGATGTCACATCCATTAGATTTCTTGCAGTATCTGAGCGTTTTGGAATTTTTATCTGTCCTTTTTTGCCAATTCGTACTGATGCCAAAAATTTATCATTGGCATAGATATCTGCATGCATTGATGTGTACTCTCTGCTAACAGTGAGTAGTAAGGCAGTTTTGGATTCTGAAAATGTAAAGGGAAGATCATTTGAGGTCAAAGATAAGGTTTCAGAATTTTTTGCAACAACATCAATGTGAACCTGTAGGGATTTTTCAATTTCATTAATGTTTGAGCCGCCTCGTCCAATAATTGATGGGATATATTGCTCATTTACTAGAACCTTAACGCGATTATCAGATAAAATTTCTACTTGCGCACTAGGGTCATATCTTTTGAAAGTATCTTTTATTTTATCCTCGGCTAATTTTTCAATTCCAACTTTTTGAACTCGCTTTGAGACAGGAACGATAACGTTTTCCTCCCCAAATGTGTAAATTTCGTGTTCCAAAACATTATCTTGAAAGTTTCTTACCTCAATTACAGGTCTTGCAAGATCAGATTCAGTCATACCTGATGGAACTTTAACTTTTAATTCCAAGTCGTAAACTTTTTCAATTCTTCCATCATTTACAAAAATTACAGTATCCAAAATATTGGGAATTATTCCCAATTCAATTTTACCGATGAATCTTTGTATTGCATCTAACGGAGAGTTTGCATGTACAACTCCAACCATGCCAACCCCAGTTAATCTCAGATCTGCAAAGGTTCTAAAATCTTCACGTCTTCTTACTTCATCAAAAATGGTATAATCTGGACGAACTAAAAGTAAAATATCTGCAGTATTATCAAAACTCCCATCTAATTTTCCATATTGTGTTATACCAGAATCAACTTGTAAATCTCGAGGAGACTCGAATGTTTTAACGATTTTTCCTTTTTTGTGATAAAAATTTGCAAGACCTGATGCAAGTGTACTTTTACCAGATCCAGGCGCACCAGAAATTACAATGCCTTCAGCCCTATCAGACAATCTTTCCATTAACTCATCAGAGATTTCATAGTCTTCTAAAGATAGTTTAATGATTGGATGTACTATAGTAATCTCATAAGATTCAGAGAATGGAGGATAGGTAATTGCAATTCGATAGTCATCATGTTGAATTACAGATGCACCAGTCTTTGAGATTTCCACGGTACTTGAATCAGAAACATTTGCAATATCAAATATTTGAGATGAAATCATTTTCAAATAAGACTGTGTAAGAATTTCATCGCTAATTTGAGTTAGTAAAAATGCTCCAGGAGTTCCTTTTTTTGCCAATGGAAATTGGTTTTCTTTAAGATGAATACTCATAGTTTCAGAATCAAAGAATTTCAAAAATTCTAATTTCTCGTTTTTAATTTTTGTTTTTAGAAATACAGTTTCAATGCCTTCAGCTTGTGCAACTAAATGTTGTACCTTATCAGAGGTATAAAGAACAGCACCATTTTGTTTTGCCATGTCAGTTATGAGTGCATCAATTCTACCGCTAGCAGCAAACTTGATATCATCGGTAGAAGGATGCGGACCTTTCATGATTATCTCCAAACCAAAACTTCCAGATAATTCATTTAGTGTTTTAATTTTTTCTAAACCAACAAACCCTTGTTCTTTTTTATTTGAAGCCTGTGATTGTAATTCATCAAATACCGCTTGAGGGATAATAATTTGGGAGTTTTTAATAGAACCATTTTCTATTTGAGTAATTAGCTCACCATTAATTATTACGCTAGTATCAGCTACTATTTTTGACAAGTTTTCTAATTTATACTTCCAGATTTATTCCCTAAATTACTTTCTAAAATTCCCTTAATATTATCTAAAACAGAATTAAAATCAAATGGTTTTGAAACATAAGAGGTAGCGCCCTCATCAAGACAATTCTGAATTACTTTTTGATCATCACTGGCAGTAATCAAAACAATTTTTGCATTTTGATCATATGCAATTATTTCCTTTGTAACTGTAAGACCATCTTTTTGCGGCATAGCCAAGTCAAGTAAAATCAAATCAGGGTTAAGTTTTTTGTAAAATTCAACAGCTTCTGCACCATCAGTAGCTTCTCCAACCACATCATGTTCTCCTATTGACAAAATATCTTGTAAAACTAGACGAATTGCATCAGAATCATCAGCAATTAAGATTTTTGCCATCATAGTTTTGTGAATGATTGGCTATAAAAAATATTCATCATTTCAAATTAGATGAGAAATTTGTGATTTTGTCAGAAATACCATTCATGTCATAGTTGGATTGACTCATGGAATTTTCCATATGTGGCAGTGCTTCAAAAAGAATATCAAAAATGCCTTCAACTTTTTTACCATCATTGATTTGCTTCAATATTGCATCCAAGGTAGAACATATTGCTCCCAATCCTTCTTGACCCATCATTGGTGCCAAACCTTTGATTTTATGCGTATGACTTTGTAGATCTTTAGAGTTTTGGTACACATCATCATTGTCTTTACAAGATTTTAAGATTGTAGATATTGCTTGAATTTCCTCGTTAATTTCCTCAGTAGCAATTTTGATGAACTCATCAGACATAATGAAAATTAATGCATCTGGATGTTTTTATACTCTTTGTAAGAAAACCACATTTGTGAAGATTGTAAGCAAAGCATATCTTTTGATAATTATTTTGATTGGAGCAGCTGTATTCAATCTATTTCTATTATATCAAGATGACAAATCAGGAATAACACAATCATACTCTATTATTAGTATTGGAGACATCAAAGTAAAAGCTGAATCAATTTCATCACTTGTAACATCAGTTGCAAATGGGAATTTAGAGGATAGTGGTGAATTAGAAAAAGAAATTGACAAAGTGCAATCAATATTAATACAAATCAAAGATGGTGGAAAAGTAAATGAAAAAGACATAGCAAAAATTCCAGAGGACTTGTATTTAGAATATAACAAAGTTTCGTCATCATGGGAAAATTTCAAATCAAATTCTTTTAATGTAAAAAATACATCAGTGTTTGATCCTGAAGCAACAAATGCAATTAATTATGTTTTACAAAAAAATCAGGATCTTGTATTACTTACTGCAAATCTAGAGAGAGATTTAGAAAGTTTGGATAGAAACTTCAATACACATAAGGAGATAGCTAAAGACTTGGCAGAATGTGCAAAAGTGATAGGACAGCAAAGCTTATTGATTTCAATTGGAGAAGGTGAAAATTCACAAGAATTACTCAAGGAGAAAAATCTCCAATTTGAAATTGGGATAAGAAAATTATTACAAATTTCAACAGATGATTTGGATGTAAAAAGCGTAGGGCAAACACATGAAGAGATAGAACCTATTCCAAGAGAAAATTCTGAAACTTTAAGAAAAATAGATCCTCTCTGGGAGGCAATCCAACTTCGAATCAACATACTTGAAGAAAGGGCCTTGTTATCCCCAGAATTTAATCTAGCTAAAAATCAAATGAACGAGCAGAAATTAATTTTGTTTGAAGATATTGATCTGTTAATTAACTCCTGGAATGACGAGATTACAAAAGAAGGGTCAGAAGGACAAATAATTATTCAAATTTTATTAATCGTCGATATTGCAGTGTTCATTTTAGTACTAATGGTGATTAGAAGGTCACTTTTACCATTAGAATTAATCAGTAAAGCATTGTCTAAAGTCAAAGAAGGAGTATATGGTGAAAAAATCGACTATAAAGGCACAGATGAGGTAGGTCAGTTAGTAGATAATTTCAACATAATGTCAAATACAATTAAAGAAAAAGCAGAGCAAGCTAAAAAGACAGATATTGCAAAGGATGAATTTTTAGCAATGATCACTCACGAATTAAAGACACCGTTAGTTCCAATTCAAGGGTATTCAGATATTTTACTTGGAGAACATTTAGGAAAATTAACTGACAAACAAAAAGAACGAATTGGAATTATTAAATCAAGTTCAGAGACACTGTTAGGAATTATTTCAGATTTACTTGATGCACAAAAATTAGATTTGGGCCAGTTAAGAATGAAAAAAGAAAAAAAGAACATCAAAGATACAATCAACAAAGCAATCACATCATTATTACCTGAATCACAAAAAAATAACATTGATCTAAGTTCTAATTTATTTGATTTAGAAATAGAACACGATCCAGACAGAATTGCACAGGTTATTACAAATTTAATCAAAAATAGTTTGACTGCAGTTGAGCCAAAAATAGGTAAAATTCATGTAAGTATGGAAGACCTTCCAAGAGAAATTAAAATAACCATCAAAGACAACGGAGTTGGGATTCCAGAAAACCATCAAAGACAACTTTTCAAAAAATTCTACCAAGTAGATGCAACACTTACTAGGGAAAGAGGAGGAAGTGGATTAGGATTGGCAATATGTAAAGGAATCATAGATAACCATTTAGGTAAGATTTCAGTCCAAAGTGAAATAAACAAAGGAGCTGAATTTTCATTCACACTCCCCAAATCAAATAATCAAAAAAAATCAGCAATTAACTCTACTTAAAGAAAATAAACGGTCAGAGCTAAAAATTCTCACTCTCTTTAAAAAAAGCATATTTAGAAAAACCAATTATGAGTCATGAACATAAAAATGAAGAATTTTATAAAAATTGTACAGAATACTTTGAATTTTTACGAAAAAAAGGCAAAGTAGACTATGAGTTTGAAGACGAGTATTATTTTACCATGCCTGCAATTTCAAGCCACTGAGTAGTACAAGATTTACGAGGCATCCCATATCCAATAAATTATGAATGGCATACTGCAAGATCTAGCTGATAAAGGGATCAGGTATGCCATGGATTCTGGTGCCCAATATTGCGATATTAGGGCAGAAGAGCAAGAAAAGAAATCAGTCCAAATTGAAAATAAAGAGATTGAAAATGTGAGGACACTTAGTGATTCAGGACTAGGAATCAGATTATTCAAAGAAGGGGCTTGGAGTTTTTGCTCAATTACAAAACCAGAGTCTTTTGACGAAATAAAAGAAAAAATCAACGATGCTATAAAAAACTCATCACATCATGCAAAAAAGAACAATACAGTAGATCTTTACCCCAATCCAACAAAAAATATCAAAGTTGATTTTCCAGTTTTAAAAAAGCCATCAATTGATGAACTAATATCAATAGGATTAGAATGCAGTAAAATTATTTTAGAAACACCACGAATCATTAAATCAGTAGTCAGTCCTTGGTATACAACAAACTCAAAATATTTTGTAAATAGTGAAGGCAGTAAAATTGAACAAAATTTTACAGATGTTGTAACAGATATGATTGCAGTTGCTCATGATGAAGGAATTACACAAGCAATAAACATTACAGAGGGAGGAAGAGGAGGATTAGAACAAATTACAAGTAGAGGTAAAATTCAACTAAAAGCAAAAGAGATTGCTCAAAAAGCATCAGAATTAATTTTTGCAAAATCAGTCAAAGAAGAAACAGGAACAGTTGTAATGAATCCAGATTTTGTATCTTTGCTCACACATGAAATACTAGGTCATCCCTCAGAAGCAGATAGAGTACTAGGAAAAGAAATGGCATGGGCAGGTGGTGCTTGGTGGAAAGGAAGAATTGGAATGAAAATAGGCCCAGAGAATCTAAATGTTTTCGATGATCCCACCATCAAAGAAAGTTTAGGGTGGTATAATTTTGATGATGAAGGAGTAGAAACTAAGAAAACAAAACTGGTTGAGGAGGGAATTTTAGTAAATCATATGCAAAATAGAGAGACTGCAAGAATTTTCAACACAGAACCTACTGGAAATATGAGAGCTACAAACTATAGATTCATGCCTTTGATTCGTATGGCATGCACATGTATTGGGAATGGAGACAGAAAGCCAGATGAAATAATCAAAGAAGTAAAAAACGGATATCTGATTTCAAACATGAAAATTCCATCAATAGATATGAAGCGATACAATTGGAGTATTTCATGCCAATATGCTCAAAAAATTGAAAATGGTGAAATTACTGATTTGCTAAGAGATGTTATTGTGATGGGTACTGCACCAGAGTTTTTTGAATCAATTGATGCGTGTGGAAATGACTTTACTGTTAGGCCAATAACTAATTGCGGTAAAGGAGATCCAATGCAATCAATGATTATGGGAAATGGTGGGCCAACAGTTCGTGGAACTGCAACGATAAAGAGTGTAAACTAGAATGAAACAAAAATTAGAAGACATAAAACAAAATGTAATAAATTGTACAAAGTGTGATCTTTGTAAAACTAGAACCAACTCAGTTCCAGGAAAAGGGAATTTTAAATCTGATGTGATTTTTGTAGGAGAGGCACCTGGAAGAAATGAAGACAAAAACGGAGAGCCATTTGTAGGGGTTGCAGGAAAAAAATTATCAGCCGCACTTGATGAAGCAGGAATTTCTAGGGAATCAGTATACATCACAAATGTTGTAAAATGCAGACCCCCAAAAAACAGAGTTCCAAGTACAGATGAAAGAGAGACATGTAAAGAATACCTAAAACAAGAAATTTCAATTATAAAACCAAAAATAATTTGCATATTAGGAAATACAGCATTTAATTCTATTTTAGGAGGATCTGAGATAACAAAATTTAGAGGAAAAGTTGTTAGAAAAGATAATCAATTGTATTTTCTCACCATCCACCCAGCAGCAACAATCTATAATCAACAACTAATTGATGTTTTAAAAGAAGACATTTTAAAATTATTTGATAACATAAGAGAGTTAAAAGATGGAAAAGAAATCACTATAGATATCGAATATGCTTCCTAGAGATTTTTACAATAAAGACACAGTAACAGTTGCAAGAAATATTTTAGGAAAAAGAATTGTTAGAAAAATTAAGGGGTCAGTCATGGCAGGAATTATTACTGAAACTGAGGCATACAGGCATTCAGATGATCCTGCCAGCCATGCGTTTGGTAAGCAGACAGATAGAAACAAAGTGATGTTTGGTGAAGTAGGCCACGCATACGTGTATTTCACATATGGAATGCATTATTGCTTTAATGTAGTTGCAAGACACTCAAATATCAAAGCAGGTGCGGTTTTAATTCGTGCAATCGAACCTGAAAAAGGAATAAAAAAAATACAAAAAAATAGAGGAATTACAAACACAAAGAATCTAACAAACGGGCCTGCAAAATTAACACAAGCACTAGGTATAACTAAAGAACATTACGGTGTAGATTTAACACAAGATTCAAATCTATACATTGAAGACGGAATAAAAATTAAAAAAATTTATGATTCCCCAAGAGTTGGAATTAAAAAGGCAACTGACAAGTTATGGAATTTTAAAATAAATATTGAAAAAAATTAATCTTCATTATTTTCATCCAATGTCCATGGCGCAAACTTTCCCAGAATCCTTGCCCAATCTAATCTTAAAAGCAAAACTACTACAGCAGTCATCATTGCCCCAAAAATTATAATTCCAATGTAAATTGGAGTAGCATCATCTATGTTTTCAATAAAAGGCTCTACCAGAGACAAACCAAGATAATGTGAGATGAAAACAATTGAATAACTAAGAACTATTTTGCCAGTTAGAGTTGCAATAAAGAATCGCTTTGGGTTATACTTTGCCAATCCCAATGGGACATATACTAGATCATCTGGAATCGGAGTTGCTGCAGCGAAAAATGCAGCTCCCGCACCATATCGTTTAACTAATCTTTCAAAGGGTCGCATTCGTTTTCTAGTCTTCTCATTGATGATTTTTCGTCCACCATAACTAACATAGAAGATTATTTGCTTTGCAACAGTTGCAGTAACAGCAGAAAGTATTGCTAGAATATGTAGATCAAATTGATCACCTACTGCCATAGTAGCAAGTAGTAAAAATCCTGGCAGAGGAACAAATGGAACCAAAGAACCAAAGAAATTGACAAGAGATAAACTCAGATAACCTACTTCCGGGGCAAATGGAAATAGGTCAACAAAATCCACAAATCAAACTGTTTTCGGGCTTTATTTAATTAAATCTAGAAGATATGCTCACAACAATCATTAAAATAACATCTTTTCAAAGTTCAATAAAATGTTAAAAAAAGACTGTGAATCAATTAGTGATGTAATTGCCGGAATTAGCCCATATATCAGATTTGTAGGCGTAATTGGCGAGAGTGGAGAATTATTGGCTTACAAACGAAGACCAGATTTGATCCCATTATTAGATGAAAAGAACACAAAATATCAATTCTCACATATTGCAATGAAAACAGATCTTGAAGGATTTTTTGATAAAAACTTGGGAGAAATTGAATTTTCATGGGAAGAAAGAAAAAAGGTACAGACAATATCATTTGCAATAAAAAAAATCAGAGTTTGGATATCAATTGATAAAAAAGTAATCAGATCCGAAGTATTACGAATAATCGACTCATGTCTACCCATTGTTAAAAAATATTCAGATGCCTGAAATATTTTGAAGTGTCCATATTGTGATATTGATTTGGATTCATTAAGTATGACTGATGGATTAAAACACGTCTTAGAGCACAAAAAAGAAAATCAGAAATAAAATTTAAAAACAATATCAAAGCATAAAAAATATATCAACATGGATGAGATTGAAAAAATAATTGATGAAATCAGTTTTAGAAAATCAAAATCTAAAAACTATGAAAAGATGAAAGCAGTTGAAATTAGCAAAGAATTACAAAATATTTTAAAATTTGAGCAAGAGTCATTAAAAAAAATTGAAGAGTTTGAAAAAATGCAGAAGAATCAAGACTTGATAAATTATCTTAAAATGATTTCAAAAAATACAACGCAGAGGGAAATTACAGAGATTCAAGAAATCTATTTCAAAAAAAATTGACAACGAATACCTAAATTCAAAATAAAATTTTCATTCTTCTTCATAAAGCCAACACCGGACATATCCAGTTTTTGTTTTCAGTTTAGGCGGAAGTTCTTTACATTTTTCAATTGCCAGGGGACATCGTTCTATAAATCGACATTGAGTTGGAGCATCAAGCAAGCTTGGAGGAGTTCCCTTGATGTATTTGGGATTAGTTCCATGCAATCTCGGAATTGATTCCAATAATCCTTTGGTGTAAGGATGTTTTGGATTTTTGTATATTTCTTCAGAACTACCAAATTCAACAATTTGTCCACCATACATTATTCCAATCTTATCTGCAATTTCAGATAGTACTGCCAAATCATGAGTGATTAGCAAAAATGACATTCCACCTTTTTTGAGAGTTTTCAGTAAATTGATGATTTGAGCCTGAATTAACACATCAAGTGCTGTTGTAGGCTCATCTGCAATAACAAATTTTGGTTTTAGTAATAATGCCATGGCAATGACAACTCGTTGTTTCATACCCCCACTCAATTCATGAGGATATTTTTTCAAAACATTTTCGTCTAAGCTGACTGAATTCATTGCATCCAAAATTAATCGGTTAAAATTTCCATCAAAATCATGTTGATTTAAAATTTCAAGAAATTGCTCCTTTATTGTAAATACAGGATCAAGTGCATTCATAGCACCCTGAAAGATCATAGAGATTTTTTTCCACCTATATTTTGTATTAAAATCAGATTCACTCAAATCCAATAAAGAATCACCCTCAAAGAGGATTTTACCTTGAGCACTTCCTCCAGAAAGCATTCTAATAATTGATAATCCCAATGTACTTTTTCCACATGCACTTTCACCTGCAATTCCTAATGATTCACCATCCTCTAAATGGATATCAACATCATCAACTGCATAAACAGGACCTGAAGATGATGAATATTTTACAGATAGTCCATTAATATCTAAAAAAACCATATCCCTATTTGATCCAAACTAGAATTTTTGTTTTGCACTAAGGGATATAAACAACATTATTGAAATGAAAAAAGTCGATTCAAATGATACTTCCAATCTGTGGTTTTGATGCAAAGAATGCAGTTCTCTGCCCAAAATGTGAAAATAAAGTAGAGTCAGGTGAACTCACAAAGGCAGATGTTGATGCATCAATTATTCTTGCAAAAACTGCAAAAACAAACAAGATGATTGAGAATTTTACGCTTTATTCTTGTAAAGAATTTCAAGGGAATTTTGTTTTGTCACTAGCAAAAAACGATATTATGATTATTAGACAGAGTAGAACACTATACAGATTACTTCAAGAACAATTCAATGGAAAAATATGGCTAGTGGAAGCAGATGAGAATGACAAGAGATTCATAGAAGATTTGTTTTTTCCAACCAAAATTCTATCAATTAATGCAGTTTGGGCTCCAGGAGGCGTTCAAAAGACAAAAGCAGTAGTGTCAGGCAAATGGACACCAAAATTTCCAATAGATACTGAAAAAGTTGTACAAATTGTGAAAAATGCCCGAAACCTTGACATTGAGATAGAATTTGAGGATAAAAGATAGGCATGGTTTTTGTTAAAACACACGATATTGACGAATTAACTGAGCAGTTAATCGGAACACAAGTTGTTCTTGGGGGATGGGTTGAAGATTTTAGAAAACTAGGCAAGATGTCATTTATTACTTTACGCGATGTTACAGGCATATCTCAAGTGATTGTCAAAGGTGAATTAAATGATAATCTAGGAGAGATAAATCGTCAGAGTGTAGTTTCTGTAAAAGGTATTGTGCAAGAAACTAAAGCTAGAGACTTTGCATTTGAAATTAAAGCCGATGAAATTGAAGTGTTAGGTAAAGCTATCCATCCATTGCCTGTAGATCCAATTGGGAGAGTTGAAAGTAATATCGATACAAGATTAAATCATCGTGCACTAGATATGAGGAATCAAAAAACAGCTTCAATTTTCAAACTTAGACATCATGTATTACAGTCTCTTCGTAAAACATTAACTGAAAAAAAGTTCATAGAGATTACAACTCCTAAAATTATTGGTAGTGCAAGTGAAGGTGGCGCCAATTTATTTTCCTTGGATTATTTTGGAAAGACAGCATATTTAGCTCAAAGTCCACAATTATACAAAGAACAGATGACGCTTGGATTAGAGCGAGTCTTTGAAATTTCAAATTTTTATCGTGCAGAAAACTCCCATACAGGAAGACATCTCTCCGAATTTACCAGTGTAGATATTGAAGCTGCATTTATGGACTATAACGATGTAATGGATGTATTAGAATCTCTCGTAATAAAAGTTTACAACTACACATCAGAGAATTGTAAAAAAGAACAAGAAACAATTGGCCATACAATTGAGATTCCAAAATCACCATTTGAAAGAATCACATATTCTCAATGTGTAGAAGAATTACAAAAAGCAGGAGAAAAAATAGAATTTGGAGACGACTTACTTGATTCACATCTTAGAATAATTGGAGATAATCATCCAGGGTTTTTCTTCTTGACTGACTGGCCAATGAAACTAAAACCATTTTACATTAGAGAAAAAGATGAAGATGCTACATTATCACGCTCATTTGACTTGCAATTTGGATATCTAGAATTATCTTCTGGAGGAACCAGATTGCACAATCCCGAGATGCTAAAGGCAAGACTCAAAGAACAAGATTTGGATCCTGCACAATTCCAAGATCATCTAAAAACATTTGATTGGGGAATGCCACCACACTCTGGTTGGGGAATGGGATTAGATAGATTGATGACCACATTGATTGGAATTGATAATGTGCGTGAAGTTGTTTTGTATCCTAGAGATCCTGATAGATTAAGCCCATAGTTTATTCAGATTTTTATTGTATTGGAGTAATGAGAATTCATGATAGAATCTCAAGATGCAAAAAAAGTAGTCGAAGTAATTGGGAATAATTTGATAGGAGTTTCACACGATTCAAACAATTTTGTAAAACTTCCAGATTCTTTTTGGGGGTATTTTGCAAGAGGTCATGATAAAAAAGGCACATTTGGCGTGATTATCACATATTCTGAAGAAGGAAAAGATGTTGATGAGTTGATCTCAATGTATGAGAAATGGGCTGAAAAAAACAAACCTAAACCAGAATAAACTATTTGGTTTCTTTTAGAAGTTTTCTGTAACCCTGACATTCTTTGCAAATGGGCTTACCTTTGTATTTTGGATTACCATCAGAAATTTTTAGAGTACCTTCAACTAATTTACAAATACAGCACTTTGCCATTTACAGTATAGAAAAAAATCAGACTAATAAAAATTGGTAATTTTTGAAAAAAAGATAAATTCAAAGGAATGAATCATACTTAGTGCACAAGTGTGATTATTGTGGATCAGTGTTCGGTGACAGAATATGTTATTTTTGTGAGAAAACTTGTTGCACATCATGTATGATAGATGATAGAACACGTTGCAAGGATTGCTATATTCAGAAACGCCGTCTTGGATGGAAAAAACTAATTAAAAAAAATAAAATTCTTTTAGTGTTTATTGGGATTTTGTGGCTTTATGCAGTGTTTCCAGGACCTTTCATTCCAGGATTAGATCCAACATTTTATACAATTTCACTTGTTGCAGCGTTGCTCATTATGATTCCAATAGGATTTGCGTTATTTTTTTGGTCTTTGAATCCGCCAAAATCAGATGTTAAAAAAAGAAAAGACTAGAAATAAGATATGAATCATGATAAAAACATTCTAAAAGTCTTTAATCATTTTTAATAATACCTTGCTTTGATGAATTGCTTTTTCAGGATAGCAATTCAGCATCCAACCATTCTCAATCATGTCAAATTGCATATTCATACAATCTACATCGTATTCAAAAACACTGTTATCATATTTCCAATCAAATCCGTTTTGTATTTCAGATTCAGGAAAATTATGTCCCCTCAATAGAGAAATAGAATTTTTTTGATAGTCTACATTCACTTCAGCATATAGTGCATTAGGATAAAGGTAAATGACGTTGGGGTGTTTTGTAATTGCAGTGAATTCTTTTTTTGAAACATACTCATTATGTAGTAAAATTATTTTATCATATTTTTCAAGTATGTCTGGATTTTCATCCACATCAATATCAGAAATTATAGGATATCCTAATAATTGGAATACCTGAAAAGCATTTCCACTCGAAGTAAAATCTAGAGAATATTCATCATTAATTGTAACTGTTAAACATGTTTCATCACATTCACCTCGAAAAAAAGTGTAAAAACCAGGCTCATCATAAGCAGATGCAGTGAAAATAGGGTAAACAACCACGGTATTTTCCCCAGGATCATAATTGAGTTCTAAGTAAATATCATTATTTTGAGGATTCAATTCAAATTTAGGATCATTCCAGACTTTTTTTCCATCTTTAATTTCAAAATTATTACCATACCCATAAATATCAAAAAGTGATTTAATATCTAATTTTGTTTTTTCAATTTGATTTTTAGTCAAAGAATCTATTGATGTTTGGGATTCTATCAAAAATTGAAATCCAACAAATATCATTATTAATAGTAAAGGGATTATCAAAAAAAGAAATTTTTTATTCATTTTGAAACATTTTTTTAGATGTTATCCGTAATATGTTTAGTAAATTCAGAAGTAGACATTTCACCACCAATGTCTTTAGTTTTTACACCAGATTTTACCAAATCAAAGATAGTTGATTCTAATTTTTGTCCAACTTCAATACATTTTGAATCGTTATGTTTGTTACCTAACCAATCCAACATCATTTTAATTGATAGTAGAAAAGAAGAAGGATTTGCAATATTTTTTCCTGCAATATCAAATGCAGCTCCATGAACAGGCTCAAACAAAGCAAAGTCATCACCAATGTTAGCAGCCGGTGCCATCCCCAATCCTCCCACAACCTGAGAAGATTCATCAGACAAAATATCTCCAAATAAATTAGTTGTAACTATAACATCAAATTTTTCTGGTTGACGAATTAAATTCATAGCGCATGCATCCACATACATTTCTTCAAATGCAATATTAGGATAATTTTTTGATACTTCTGTGCATGCTTTTGCAAATAATCCATCAGTTATTCGCATTACATTTGATTTATGAACGCACGTTACTTTTTTCATGGAATTTCGTTGTGTTGCAGTTTCAAAGGCATATTTTGCAATTCGCTGTGATGCATCCTCTGAAATTATTCTCAATGCAACAGCAGAATTTCCTAAACTAAATTCTTTACCAGTGTAAAGATCCTCGGTGTTTTCCCTAACTATCACCATATCAATACCATCACGAAGTGCAGGCATGTGTGGATAGGATTTTGCAGGTCGTATATTTGCATAGAGATCAAGCATTCGCCTCAATACTACAATCACATCAGCTGCACTCTCACCAACAGGAGCCTTCAAGCATGCGTCTGATTGTTTAATTGCATCAAGGGTCTCATCAGGTAATGCTTTACCAGTTTCAGCAAGAGCCTTGTCTCCGGCAGATAATTTTATTATTTCAAATTTTAAATCAAATTTTTCATTAATTCTGTTTAATATTGAGACTGCAGATTCAGACAATTCAGGACCAATACCATCCCCAGTAATTAATGAAATTTTATACATAATTCTATATCAAAAGAAGAGAATTTTAGGATTTAGTTGACTTGCTTTTCTTGAAGCATCTTTTTGAGCATGATTCGATTGATTGCATCAATTACTGCCTTTACAGAAGTAGTAACAATATCCTCACCGACTGATTTTGCAGATACTTTATTCCCAAGAGCATCTTCAACCTTTACTGTTACTTCACATAACGCAGAGGAACCACCAGAAATAGAAGCTAATCCATAATCTTTGATTCTAATCTCCGAAATCTTTCCAGTAATCTTTTGGATAGCGTTTAGGGCAGCATCTACTGGGCCCACCCCATAATCAGTTCCTATATGATCCTGACCATCAATGTTTAATTTTACAAATGCATAAGGCATCGTTCCAATACCTGTTGATACTGAGAATCCACTTAATTGAACAATTCTTTTGAGATCCTTTTCTCCCAAAACATCACTTGCAATCGAAAGTAACTCCACATCAGTGATTTGTTTTCCTTGGTCACCTAACACTTTGACTTTCTCTAGGATTTGTTTTGATTGCTCATCAGTTGGTTTAACGCCATATTCTGCAAGCATTGCATTCATTCCATGAACTCCTGCATGTTTTCCAACTTGAAGCCATCTTTTTCGTCCAACTAATTCAGGGCTTATAGGCTCGTAGGTTAGAGGATTACTCAAAACACCATGTGTGTGAATGCCTGATTCATGACCAAATGCATTAGCGCCAACAATTGCTTTGTTTGGCTGAACTATGATTCCAACAGTCTTTGAGATAAATCTCGATGTTTCGTAAATTAATTCAGATTTGATATTGGTTTCATATTTTTGATCATATGGCAAACATTTCAATGCCATAGAAAGTTCTTCTAGGGATGCATTTCCTGCACGTTCACCAATTCCATTAATTGTTACATGAGCACATGATGCTCCTGCATGAATTCCAGCTAATGAGTTTGCAACAGCTAGTCCAAAATCATTATGACAATGAACACTTACTGGAAGTTTTGTGACCTCTACTGTATCTCTAGTAATTTCTGCCATGTATTCAGGAGTAGAATATCCTACAGTGTCAGGAATGTTAACTCTATCAGCTCCTGCCTTTGCCACTTCACCAAACACTTTTTTTAAAAACTCTCTTTCTGTTCTTGAAGCATCTTCAGCTGAAAACTCTACTTGAAGACCACGTGATTTACCATACTCTACAGCTTCAATTGCTTTTTCAAGGGCTTGATCTCTTGTCATTTTGAGTTTATGCTCCAAGTGAATGTCAGATGTTGCAATGAAGGTATGAATGTAATTTAATCCAGCATCAATTGCAGCGTCAATATCTTTTTTTATGGTCCTTGTTAATCCTGCAATCTCACAAGATAATCCTTCACTAGTTATCATCTTAACTGCTTTTAATTCTCCTTCTGAAATAACTGGAAAGCCAGCTTCAATTGCATCAACGCCTAATTCATCAAGTTTTTTTGCTATTGCTAATTTTTGATCTGGCGATAATGATACACCAATTGTTTGCTCTCCATCTCTTAAAGTGGTATCAAATATTCTAACGTTCAAGCTCCGCTCCTTTGCAAGGCAGCTACACCAGTTCGAGCTACATCAATAATTCCAAATGGTTTTGCTAATTCCTCAAATGCTTGAATTTGATCAGGAGTTGCAGTCAATTCAACCATAATGGATTCCTTTTTTACGTCATGAACTTTACCTCCATATGCATTTGCTAGTTTATTAATTTCCATACTATCACTAGCATTACTTAGTTTAATCTTAAAAAGACTAAGTTCTCGATATACTGTTTTGTGCTCATCCAAGTGTTCAACTTTGACAGTGTCAATCATTTTGTCTAGCTGTTTGACAATTTGCTCTACTTGTTTTTCATCTCCATAAGTCGTTATAGTCATCTTGGAGTATTCAGGATTCTCAGTAACACCTACAGAGATACTATCAATATTGAAGTTTCTAGAGCGGAAAAGATGGGTTACCTTAAACAAGATTCCAGGTTTGTTTTCGACTAAAATTGAAAGAATTGCCCACATGATTAATCACTAAGATGGTAGAATCATATCCGAAAGCGAAGTTCCAGGAGCTACAAATGGCAATACATCTTCTTCAGGATCAATAGGAATGTCAATTACTGTTGCAACATCACTGCTAAGTGCAGTTTTGATTGCTTTGTCAAGCTCATCCATTGATTGTGCACGTATTCCTTGAGCACCGTAAGATTCTGCTAGTTTAACATAATCTGGACAATGATTTTGTTCAACTCCATTCATTCTTCTATCATAGAAAGTTCTTTGCCATTGGGCAACCATTCCCAATGATGAATTGTTTAAGAGAAATACAATTACAGGAATGTCTTCCAACACTGCAGTTGCAAGAGAATTTTCAGTCATGCTAAAACTACCATCACCTGCAATGTCAACTACAGGTACATCAGGTCTTGCAACTTTTGCTCCAATTGCTGCAGGAAATCCCCAACCCATAGTACCAAGACCAGTAGAACTAAAGAAAGTTCCAGGTTGGATTACATCATAGAATAATGATGCCCACATTTGGTGTTGCCCAACTTCAGTTGTTACGATGGATTCTTTAGGTAAAAGTTCTCTAAGTTTTCGTAAAAGTTTAGCTGCACCCATTTCACCTGGATGTAGTTTCAAGTTTTCTTTCCAATAAGATTTAGTCTCTTTAACATGCTTTATCCAAGTATTATCTTCTGTTTTTTTAATTTGTTTTTGTAAGAGTAACTTTACCATGATTCTCAATGATGCTCTGACATCACCTACGACTGCAACTTGTGTTGTTTGATTTTTTCCAATCTCTGCTGGGTCTACATCCATATGAATAATTTTTAATCGCTTTTCAAATGCTTCAAATGTTCCAACAGATCTGTCTGAGAATCTAGTACCAATTGCCAAAACACAATCAGCTTCTGCCATCATTTTATTGGCTTCAGCGTGTCCATGCATACCAATTGGCCCCAATGACAATGGGTGATTTTCTGGAAATGCACCCTTGCCTTTAAAAGTTGTAACCACTGGAAGCATTAATGCTTCAGCTATTGCTTGTAATTCTGCAAATGCTGACGAAATTATAGTACCACCACCAGCTAAGATTATTGGCTTTTCTGAATGTAGTAACATGTCAATTGCTCTTTCAACATTAACAATATCAGGATCAGTCCAAGGATGATATCCTTTAATTTTAAATTCATCATGGAAAACCATCTCTGCTTCGTTTGTTTGAACATCTTTTGGAATGTCAATTAATACAGGTCCAGGTCTTCCAGACTCTGCAATGAAGAATCCTTTTTTTACAGTTTCAGGAACTTCTGCTGCACTTCTTGGTTGAAATGCATATTTTACAACAGGGTTTGCCATTCCAATTATATCACTTTCTTGAAACGCATCACGTCCAATCATTGCAACAGGAACTTGTCCAGTTACTGCAACCATTGGAGCTGAATCTGCTTGGGCTGTTGCAATTCCAGTTAAGATGTTTGTAGCACCAGGACCGGATGTGGCAAAACAAACTCCAGGTTTTCTGCTAACTCTGCCAAAACCATCAGCCATATGTGCTGCAGATTGTTCATGCCTAACCAAAATATGTCTAATATCGCATCTTGAAAATTCATCATACATTGGAAGATTTGCTCCTCCAGGCAAACCAAATACTTGTTTGACGCCTTCTTTTTCCATAGCCGTCATCAAGGCCTTGGCCCCTGTCATACTTTCCATTTTATTCATTAAATCACTCGCCATAATTTTAACCTAGTAAAATTTGAGCACAATTTACAGTGAAGCAACAATAAGCAATTCTTTGCCAAAGTTGTCATTTAATTTTGCACTCATTGAAATCAAAAAAACAATCAACTGATAATTAATAAAGATTCTCAAATGAATAACCATATCATTAGGCTCAATTGTACAGAAGACTTAAACTGATATTTCCTGCATTGAGAGTTGAATATTTTGACAGATAATGAAGAAATCATCAAGGTTATTGAAACTTTATTTCAAGCAGGAATTTCAAAGGATCTAGAAGTTTTAAAAGACATCCACCTAAATGATTCAAAATTTTCTAGTTTCAGTGATTTGCCACCATATGACCTAAAAGATTATCAAACTACAATTGAGCTTGAGGAATTAAG
Source organism: Nitrosopumilus adriaticus (assembly GCF_000956175.1). NCBI lineage: Archaea > Thermoproteati > Nitrososphaerota > Nitrososphaeria > Nitrosopumilales > Nitrosopumilaceae > Nitrosopumilus > Nitrosopumilus adriaticus. The sequence goes on along the minus strand of NZ_CP011070.1, from coordinate 709,842 downwards.
GTTTGTTAGTATATCAGATTATTCTTATGAGATAAAAAATCCAAAAATCAGTATCTTCGGAGATACAGCTGTTGTGGCAATGGAATTAACACAAAAAGGAATGTTGGTAGATAACAAAGCATTTACAGGAGAACACATGACAATTACTGGTCGTGCAACATTTGTACTAGTAAAACAACCAACATGGAAAATTGCACATATTCATCTCTCAAAAATAGATTAATGAATTACTTTTCTGAAGGCTTTGAATTATTAGGTTTTTTTTGATTTGGGTTGAATGGTTTCTTTGGTGAGTTAGATTTTTTTTGATTTGGGTTGAATGGTTTCTTTGGTGAGTTAGATTTTTTTGATTTGGGTTGAATGGTTTCTTTGGTGAGTTAGATTTTTTTGATTTGGGTTGAATGGTTTCTTTGGTGAGTTAGATTTTTTTTGATTTGGGTTGAATGGTTTCTTTGGTGAGTTAGACTTTTTTTTTAGATTCTTCACTAACTAATTTTTTATAAAGTTTGAAAGCTTGATCAACATTTTGATTTCCATGCACAATTGCTCTAACAGCTTTAATCATAGATACTGGATGCTCTGATTGCCAGATATTTCTACCCATATCAACACCAACTGCACCACCTTTGATGGCATTGTATGTTAGTTGTAATGCATCACGTTCTGGAATTTTTTTCCCACCTGCAACAATTATTGGAACTGGACATGATTGAACTACTTTTTCGAAATTATCACAATAGTAAGTTTTTACAATATGTGCTCCTTGTTCAGCGGCAACTCTACATGCCAAAGAAAGGTACCTAGCATCTTTACCAAGTTCTTTTCCAACAGCAGTAACGGCTAAAACTGGAAGTCCATATTTTTCGGCCTCACTAACTAATTTTCCAAGATTGGCAATTGTTTGATATTCATATTTTGAGCCAACAAAAATAGACATTGCAAGAGCACTTGCATTTAATCGGATTGCATCTTCAATGGATACAGTAATGTCTTCCTGAGAAAGATCTTCCCCAATTATACTGGAGCCACCAGATACTCTCAACACCATAGGAGTATCAGTTGTTGGCGAAACACATGCTCTTTGAACTCCTCTTGTAACCATTAAAGAGTCACAATGTTTCAAAAGTGGTGCGATTACCTTTGTTGGGTTCTCTAATTTTTCAGTAGGCCCAAGAAAATATCCATGGTCTACTGCCAACATTAATGCACGGTTATTTTGTGGTTTAATAATACTAGAAATTCTGTTTTTTAATCCCCAATCCAATTCTCTTCGAATTTGAAATAATCAAAATACCTTTCTTAAGCCTTTCTTATTTAGTAATGATTATTTTCATGGAATTCTCACCAGTACGTGCATGATCAAAAGCCTTTTGAGATTCAGTGATAGGATAAGTATGAGTAATTAGTTGCTTAACATCAATTTTTGAAGATTCAATTAAATCAAGTGCTTCTTTGGTATCCTTATCTGAAGCAGCATAGCTTGTTACAAGTGTTATTTCTTTGGAATAGATTTTACTCATTTCCAAATTTAGTTGTGCACCTTTTGATGGAACCCCGAACATCATTACATATCCACCTTTTCGGACCATATCTATTGCGTCCTCCAATGCTTTAAGGCTACTAGTAGCAACAATTGCTACATCTACGCCTCTCCCTTCTGTTCCATCCAAAATTTTTTGTTTTCTGTTTTCATCCAGAGAGTTAATTGAATCAGTAATATTGAATTTTTTGGCAAAGTCTAATCTAAAATTATTCACATCAAAGCAGAATATTTTTGAGAATTTTTTCACATGTGCAAGCATAACGTGCATCATTCCAGTTGGCCCTACTCCAAAAATTGCTGCAGAATCACCCTCATGAAAGAGAAATTTCTTCCATGCCCTAACACAGCAAGCCAAAGGTTCAATCATTGCAGCTTCTTCAAAACTTAACGAATCAGATATTTTTAAAATTCCACCATGAGATACATTCCATGCAGGTACTACATATTGTTCTGACAATCCACATGGAGAGAGATTTGTTTCATAGTATTTTTGGCACATGGTTTCATTTCCATGATTGCATAAATGGCAATCATAGCAGGGAACATGATGATGAGTAAAAACACGATCTCCTTTTTTAAATTCAGAGACATTAGAACCAACATCTAAAATAATTCCGGATGGTTCATGACCTAAACGCATAGATGGTTGGCCATATTGGCCAAAAACTTTTTCTAAATCTGAACCGCATATTCCACAAGCACTCATCTGAACTAAAACATCACCATCACCAATTGACGGTTTTTCAGTGTCATCAACAGAAATAACGGATGGTCCTTTGACAAATGCAGTTTTCATGGTAAATCATTAGAAAATTGAATATAAGTAGATTAAACAATCAAACGCCGAGAATCTTTTTGAGCATAACTCTATAATCAACTTCTGTTTTTTCACTTCCAGTTGCAGGTAATGCAAAAACCAAAGTAGATTTTTTTGCCCTTAATGCTGTTAATTCATCATTAATTGGTTCAGTAATGTCATCACTTACCAATACCAAACCAACATCTGAATCATCAGTAAGTTTCTTTATTTCATCCAGAGCATTTTGAGGAGTTTCAGAGATAATTCCCGGAACTCCTGCTAATTGGAAACTAGTAACAAACGATTTGCTGCCGACAGTGAAGATTTTCACAGTTAAAATTTTTGTTCATTCTAATTTAACCCTTTTTGGGAGTGGTTAGATCAAGAAAGATTGATTTAGTCAAAGAAATCACTGAATTCATGGCAGAAATTGATACTCAAAAGGATGTGTACTTATTCCTGCACGGTAGAATGGATCTTAAAGAAAAAGCAGTAAATGCACTTTCAACCAAGGGATTTTCAAGTGACAAAATTACCATGGCATTACCAAATAAGGTTGGAAGCATAGGAGATTATATGGCAATGTTATGGATGCCTCCAAATCCAGATCACATTAAAATTCAGCAAATCACCAAAGTTGAACAAGTAGAACCAGAAGGAATGACTGGACTATGGAAAGGCGTTTCAAAAGATGATATCGATACTGTTCAACTAGAATAGTTAACTAAATCCAGCACCAAAATCATTACCTTTTTCTAAAATATCTCCAGAATCAGAATTTTTTAATTTTCTGTAAAGTAATGTCTCATATACTAATTTCATTGAGGATTCGTCATCAAGATTGCAATCTTCCTTGATTAGATTTTTGTATTTTTCTAATTTTACATCATCTTGTTCATCAGGGGAAACTCCATCGTGAACCATTAAATTTGCAATTTTCTCAATTTCAGAATTTTGTTGATCTTCATTCATAATTACTAATATAATTTCTAGTTATTAACACATTCGAATAAATAATCATTACAAATCAGAAATCATTCCAGAAAGAAAATCAGTGAATTCATCATCGGAAAAAATAATTTCTTCAATTTTATTTTCTTTTTGAGCTAATCTTGCAGAATCTAGGTGATAGCAAGAATTTTTTCCATTTAACTGACCAAAATAAAATCCAGGGCATGAACAATAACTTCCAATAGGATCTATCCAATGCTCTTCTCCCTTTCCCACTACGGTCCAAATTTTTCTTTTACTAGGTTCAAAAATATGTAGTTTAACACGTTTTTCAGAAACTAAGATTTCAACTCTATCAGAGTCTTTATTCATAAGGATTTAATCATGTATGTACAGTATAACTTTGATGCCACAAACTAGAATCATTCAATCAAAGCCAGCATTAATTTTAGAAGGTAAAAAAAAGAATCTCATAGTAACAGACATTCATTTAGGATTTGAGAATACTTTAAAATCAAACGAGATCTTCATTGGGAAAAATTCATCAGTAAATGAAACAATTCAAGAGTTATCAGAAATCATAGACTCAGAGAATCCAGATTCGGTTATTCTATTGGGAGACATAAAATCAAGTATCAAAACCATATCAAGAAATGAATGGGACGAAGTTCCTTTATTTTTTAAAGAAATCAGAAACAAATGTGATGTAATACTAATTCCAGGCAATCATGATGCAAATATTCAGAAATTAGTCCCAGAAGATATCTCCATGATTAGCTCGACAGGAATGGTTGAAGAAAATATCTTGCTAACACATGGTCATACAATGCCATCTGAGAATTTTGCCCATATTGATAAAATCATAATGGGGCACATTCACCCAGTATTTTTTCAAAAAGATTCAATAATGAATGGGCAAAGAGTTTGGATTTCACTCAAGACAGATAAACAAAAAATATTTCCATCAAAGTCTGGAGAATTAGAGATTATCATCGTTCCATCATTTAATAGATATTTTTATGCCACACACAAAAAATATTACAAAAAATCAATTTCTCCAATCATAGAAAGATTGAAAATTTTATCTGCAAAAATTGTTTCGTTAGACGGAGTGATTATTGGAGATGAATCAATAATTAAACAAGTTTTGTGATTTATCTAAATGGTTAATCGTATTTATCATAAGGCTCAATTGGTTCTTTAGTGGTTTTGTTATTTTTAAGCCACTCTAAAGTTTTTACAAAAGAATCTGCCAATTCAATAGTTGTTAGAACAGGAATTCCAAGCTCTAAAGATTTTCTTCTAATCTGATATTCATCATCAAGCATTCCAACGTATTTCTCCAATGTTGACGTACTTGGAATATTTATGATAAAGTCAATCTTTCGCTCATAAAGAAGATCAGAAATGTTTGGTTTTCTATCAGGTTCAGAAATTTTATGGACAATTTCAACTTGGCCGACTTTTTCTTCAAAGAATTCAGCAGTATGTTCTGTTGCCAGTATTTTGAATCCCAAATGCTTTAGTGTTGCAATTGATGCAACTAATTTTTCTTTATTTTGAGCACCACCAACTGTAACCAGGGCAGTCCCTTGATCTGGCAAATTATATCCAACTGACGTCAATCCTTTTGAGAGTGCATCATAGAAACTATTTCCAAAACAGGCAGCCTCTCCAGTAGATTGCATCTCAACACCCAAAGCAATGTCAGCACCATCAAGTTGCATAAATGAGAATTGTGGGACCTTAATTCCATAATTGTGAATCTTTTGCCATTTGTTTTCAGGGATTTTAGGCAAAGGTATGCCTAGAATTGCTTTTGCCGCAAGGGAAATCAGGTTTGTTTTTACTAATTTAGATACAAAAGGCATGGAGCGTGATGCTCTAATGTTTAGTTCAATCACATACACATGATCATCATGAACCAAAAATTGAAGATTAAATGGGCCCTTCACATTAAATGTCAAAGCAATCTTTTTGGTGTACTCATTGATAGTTTCTATAATTTTATTGCTCAATCTCCACGGAGGAATACACATCATGGCATCTCCAGAATGAACACCCGCACTATCAATATGTTCAACTATTGCACCAATAATCACTTCTTTTCCATTGCTAACGCCATCTACATCTACTTCAAGAGAATTTAGCATGAATTTTGATATTACAACTGGATGATCAGGAGAAACATCAGTAGCTTCTTTCACATATGTTTTTAATTCATCTTGAGACCAAACTACTTTCATAGCTGCACCAGAAAGAACGTACGAAGGTCTTACAATTACAGGAAATTCAACTTGTTGTGCAAAGCTTTTTGCTTCATTAAGATTTGAGAATGCTTGCCACAAGGGTTGTTTGATGTGAAGCTTGTCAAGTTCGGAACTAAATTTTGAGCGATTTTCTGCCCTATCAACATCATGTGCGCTTGTTCCTAAAATATTCACACCGTGTTGTGCAAGACCAGGAGTGAGATTATTTGCAGTTTGTCCACCAACACAGGTAATGATTCCCTTTGGATGCTCAAATTCTGTAATATCTAAAATTCTTTCTTGTGTTAATTCTTCAAAGTATAATCTAGTACAAATATCATAATCAGTTGAGACTGTTTCAGGATTACAGTTTACAACGGAAACACTTTTCTCACCATTTTCCTGTAAACCCCAAACCATGTTTACAGTTCCCCAATCAAATTCAACGCTACTTCCTATTCTATAAGGACCGGCTCCCAGAACCACTATGCCCTTTTCATCAGCAGGTATTGTAATATCATGGGAATTACCACCATATGTGAGATAGAGATAATTGGTGACTGCAGGCCATTCTGCTGCCAAGGTATCAATCTGTTTTACGGAGGGCAAGACGCCTAATTTCTTGCGTAAATTACGTATTTCATCAGGAATGAATCCCTTAGCACGAGCAATTTGTTTATCTGAAAAGCCCATTTTTTTGGCTTCCCAAAGAAGAGACGTATCAAGTTCAAAAGTTTTAAGTTTTGATTCAACCTCGACAATATTTTTAATTTTTTCAATAAACCAAGGATCAATGGTTGAAAGTTTGTATATTCTGTCTACAGAAATTCCCATCTTCAATGCAATTGCAACATTATACATGATGTGATCATCATGATGAGATAATTTGTCTTCAATTTCTTCTTCAGTGTATGTTTTTCCATTTGAGCGGTTTAGAACTACACCATCATTTCCAATATCTAACATCCTGATTGCTTTTTGGAATGATTCCTCAAACGTTCTACCAACTGCCATTACTTCACCAACAGATTTCATGGTTGGTCCAAGTTTTCTGTTTACTAGTTCAAATTTTTCAAAGTCCCAACGTGGATGTTTACATACTATGTAATCAAGTGAAGGTTCAAAACACGCAGTAGTGTTTTTTGTGATTCTATTAACTAATTCAGATAAATTGTAACCTAATCCAATTTTGGCAGACATGTAAGCAAGTGGGTATCCAGTTGCTTTACTTGCAAGAGCGGAAGAACGTGAAAGTCTAGGATTAATTTCAATGGCAACGTATCTATCAGAGATTGGTTCAAGTGCATATTGAATATTACACTCCCCAACAATTCCAACATGTTTTGTAGCACGTAATGCTGCAGAACGTAGCATATGGTATTCATGGTTATCAATTGTTTGAGAGGGTGCAACTACAATGTTATCACCAGTGTGTGCTTTCATCGATAGAACGTTTTCCATATTACAAACAATGACATTATTTCCATCATAATCTTGCATCACCTCATATTCGATTTGTTTCCAATGTCCAATGTATTCTTCAATTAGAACTTGACCAACTATACTTGCCTTGAAACCTCTTTCAACAATTTCATGAAGTTCAATTTCATTATATGCGACCCCACCGCCACGACCACCCAAAGTATATGCAACTCTAACTATTACAGGATACTCTAATTCTTCTGCTGCCTTTTTTGCATCATCAAAGTTAGTGACAGTTTTACTTCTCAAAACAGGGACATTGCATTCTTTCATGGAATCCTTGAAGAGCTGTCGATCTTCTGTTTTTTGAATTCCTTTAATTTGGGTTCCAAGCACTTTCACACCATATTTTTGTAGAATTCCAGATTCCTCTAGGCTAACTCCGCAATTTAGGGCAGTTTGTCCACCATATGCCAGCATTATTCCATCTGGTCTTTCTTTTTCGATAATAGATTCTACATACTCTTTGTTTACAGGAAGGAGATACACTTGATCGGCAAATCTTGTATCAGTCTGAATTGTTGCAATGTTTGGATTGATTAAAACACTGTTCAGCCCATCTTCATGTATGGCTTTGAGGCATTGGCTTCCGGAGTAGTCAAATTGACGGTCGTTTTAGCGACTCTCGCCGGCTTCTCCGATTTTTATTGCCCCACTTCCAAGTACAAGAATTTTCTTTAACGACTCATTCTTTGGCAGATGTTCCTTCCTCCATAAGGTGTTGTAGCTCTTCAAAGACGAATTTACAATCATAAGGACCGGGCGCAGCTTCTGGATGAAATTGTACTGCAATACATTTTTGTTTTTTATGTTTTATCCCTTCGACTGTTTTGTCGTCTGCATTTGTAAACCATAAATTAAATTCAGATTTTTCAAGAGATTCCGGAGTTATTCCATATCCATGATTCTGACTTGTCACATAAACTTGATTATTTTCTAAATTGACACAAGGTTTGTTTTGTCCACGATGCCCATACTTTAATTTGTAAGTATCAGTATTTCCTGCAATACCAATAATTTGAGCACCTAAACAAATTCCTAAAGTTGGAATATTATTTTCAATTAATTTTTTAGCAGTCTCTATTGTGTTAGGACATTTTTGCGGATCACCTGGACCACTACTTAGTACAACACCTTTTGGATGATAAGACATTATTTTTTCATATGACGTGTCCCATGGAAGGCGTATTACTTTGTAACCAATTTCTCGAATATTTCTGATAATTGCATTTTTCGCACCCGTATCTATAACAACAACAGATTGATTTTCATCACCATAGACTTTTTCTTGTTTTGTAGATACATCATCCATAAATTGTTCAGAATCATAACTAGGTGCAGAAACGAGTTGTTTTTTGATTTTCTCAACATCAATTTCTGAATCAGATACAACCAGTGCTGCCATCATCACTCCACCTGTTCTAATCTTTTTTGTCAGTTCACGAGTATCAATCCCAGATATTCCAGGAATCTTCTCGTTGTATAGCCATTCATCAAGAGTCATAGAAAGATTCCAATGACTTGCGGTTAAGGATAATTCATGGACAACCAAACCCCGAACCTGAATTTTGTCAGATTCAAAGAATTTTGGGATTCCATCAGTGTCTTTAATTGAAGAATCAGGGACTCCATAATTTCCAACTAGAGGGTATGTGAGGGTAAGAATTTGGCCACTATAGGAAGGATCAGTTAGTGCCTCAGTATATCCTACCATTCCAGTATTAAAGACAATTTCACCGAAAACAGTAGTTGAAAACCCAAAGCCTTCCCCATCAAGAACAGATCCATCATCAAAAATTAGCTTTCCAAACTTTTTTGCGTGGTTTGATTTCTTTGTAGTAATTGTGACCCTCGATAAGTCCGCTAGAAAGCGAATTTAAGTTTTATGAGAGAATGACGGAAAGTGGATTGATCGCAAATTAAGAATAGATCATAGATTTTTGCAAAATGTTTAAGATCAGATGTTCTAAAGTGCTTGGAACTCTTCGCTCCACTTGTGGTATGCACGAATCATTTCAAGTGAAACACTTGGTTTTCTTCTCGACATAATATCTTTGAAATCAGACGTGGTAAGCTCTCTTGGTTTTACTGGTTCTTCACCCTCAACTGGTTCATGATAATCAGGAGCATTAAAAATTTCATGTACTGTTTTAATTTGAGCAGCTTGGCATACGTCTTTAATATCGCTGGCACTGTAACCATCAAATAGTTTTGCCAATTCAGAATTATTTACTTTGTAGTTTTTACTTAGGGGCTCAGTGTATTGTGCAAATAGATTCTCTCTTGCTTCTTGTGTTGGAAGAGAAACATAGATTCTTTTTTGGAATCTTCGAAGGAATGGCCAATCAAGACTCCAGGGTTTGTTTGTTGCCCCAATCACATACAACATTAGTTGTTTGCCTTTACCATTAACACCATCCATCTCAGTTAAGAATTGGTTTTTGGTTCTAACCTCTCCTCCAACTTCACTATTTCGAGATCCAAGTAAAGAGTCAACTTCATCTACAAATAAAATTACAGGTTTCCCTTCTTTTTCAGCATATTGCCTTGCCATAGAAAATAATTTTGAAACATTTTTTTCTGCTTCACCTAACCATTTACTCATCATAGAAGATGCATCCACATTGATAAAGTAACCATCCATCTCATTTGCAGTTGCTGCTGCAAGCATTGTTTTACCAGTACCTGGTGGACCGTAAAGCAACATTCCTTTTGGCCAACCTAATGGGAATAAATCAGGTCTCTTTGTAGGATAAACAATTGATTCACGTAAAGCACTTTTTGCATCATCCAATCCTATTACTTGGTCCCAAGTGACATCAGGTTTTTCTTTCATTAAAAGATCTTCAAAGTCATTTTCATCTTCTTGTCTCTGAACAGATTTCTTTTGTTCGTCTTCAGATGCTTTAGGATCTACTGCAGGCTCTACACCATGAGCCTGTTGTAATGCATTGATTCTATTATGATAAGAGTTACATCGGTCTTTGTAAATTTGATTCAGTTTGCTTGTAGGATACAGTTGTAGTAGTTTTACCAAAGAGTCAATGGCATGCTGATAATGTGTGATTGCCATTCCTCGTGCGCCTTGGGAATCAAATTTGATTGCTTCTGAAGCATATTTGCTTGCAGTATTTTCTAATTCTTGGGGGGCTAAACTCATCTCATTTACCTACGCAGTTTGTCTTTGAGAATTTTGTTGGTATTCTACTGTGTTAATCTCTGTCACAAAATTGGTTAAATTAATTGCACTTGTTTCTACCTCATTATACTCAGGACCATCATGGTAATTCTTCTTAAAATCAGATTTGTCTGAAATTGTGGTATGTACGTCTTTTACTTTGTTGATCGAATCCTCAGCTGCTAGAATTAATTCAGATATCTCATCATCAAGATCATTAATTGACGAGGCAGTTTCAGAAACTATAGATGCAAAATGTTTCAGAATTGAACTCATCTCTTTTTTGTCAGCATATTTGCACATCATAAAATCAGCAATTTTGACAATTTTATCTAAATCCTGTAGTTCTTCCAAACTTAGTTTATCAATTTTGATGTCTTCAGAAGGCTTTACTTCAGATAGTTTTTTATCAATTTTTATCGAAATATTTTTAATTCTTTGAATATCTTTAGTAAAATCTCGCTTTGAGGGTAGAGTTATCAAGTATCGTATAATTTAGAAAAATCAACATTAGGATACTGCTTACTTATTTTAGAGTCTACCATCAATTTTACTTCATCAAGAAAAATTGACGATTCGTGATTTGATTGGCTAAAATCAAATCTTGCCTTTGTAAGAGATGCAGAATCTAAAACAATACTTCCCAAATGAACAGATAATTCAGATAATCTTTGACTACATATAGGAACAATACTAAAAAACTGAGCACTGATTGTTCGAATCATCGGAATTAATGATGGCAGTACCTCGGGAATACTGCGAATACCAAAAATAGAAGTAATTCTTTTCTTTATTGTTGTTAGAACTTCTAAAGAAAAAGCAAAATTTCGCTCAAGTTCTATTGCATTATAATGATTTTTGTCAGATTCATCAAAAAATAAAACAAAATCACAGTTAGATTTTCTTAAATCATATAGTTTTTCTGAAAAAACATCTATAATTTCAGATAGGAGATTAGAAGAATACTCCAATCTCGGAACAAGGGTTACTGAATGAGAGATGTTTTCAATGTCTGCTTCATTGTATTTTACCAACATACCGCTATTTTCCCTTAGATTTTGTATATGAGGACGATGTCACGATAATTTTAGTAACTACAGTTACACCTGTCTAGAGATACAATTTTGATTTTTTTTGAGTATTTGTGTAAAGGAATTTAGCTCTCAATTTTACCTAATAATAATTGGAGGAAAAATATGGTAAATGAAAATGTGCTTACAGTGAGTTTGGAAGAATTTGGATTAAGTAAATATGAAGCACAAGCATATGTATCCCTTATTTCAAAGGGCACAGTTTCAGCTAGTGAATTGGCATATTATTCAGAGATTCCCAGAACAAAAATTTATCCAACATTACTGAAATTAGAAAATAAAAAACTAGCAATAATTTCAAAAAGTAAACCAATTATGTGCACTGCAATTGCTCCAGAAGATGCTTTTGACGGGATTATTCATGAGCAAATCAACAAAGTAAATGCGATGAATTCATTGGTATCAAACTTGAAAAAAGCAAGTGAGGAAAGTAGAAAAACTAGAGGTTCTGAAGAAAAAAGATATTTTCATGTCAGTGCAAATAATGTTTTGTCACAGCTCCAAACAATGATTGAAGGTTCTAAATCATCAATTAAGATCATGACAGATCAGTGGGGTTTTGGATTACTAGCTGAATGCAAAGACCAATTAGTTTCAGTTGCACGAAGGAATCTTGATATTAAAATTCTGGTTTCACCATCTCAAATTTGTTCAGAAGCATATAGGAAGATTCCTGACGGAATTGAAATCAGAGCATCAGAAATCACACAAAATTGTTTTATGTTTGATGAAACAGAGTTGCTTTTAGTAAATAACGACAATGGTAAAGGGGCAATTTTTTCATCCACAGATATTCTTGCTTCAAATCAGGAAAAAGTATTTGCAAGTATTTGGAAAATTGCCATCAAAACCAAAGCATTAGCAGATATGACAAAAACAGAAGCCCAAGAAATTTATAAAATAATTAAAACGGTGAATGAAATTGGTTTAACATACATTCTAAATGCCACAATGGTATCAAAAAGACCAGAATCAGACATATTCAAACTATTAGAAAAGAATGGCATTTCATTCAAATCAAAATCACTAGATGATGTAATTGAGATAATGGATGCAATAGTGCAAATTACATGTTCAGGACATGTGAATTTTGAAGCAAATACAAAAAACATTACTGTAGAATCAAAGTTGAACAGTGGTCATTCATTGCCCTGGGTTTCAATTTTAGATGGATGTCTTCAAAAGCAAGGATACAAAACTAGAACAATATATCAAAGTAATTCAAATAAAGGCGAAAAGGTACACATTAAAATTATTAAAAACTGATTTTTGAATTATTAGGTTTTGTTGATGGTCATAAAAAATTAGAGAGTTAGTATATTGGAAAAAGTGTAATTTTTAAACAAACAATATTTAATGTATTATGATCCTCATACCATTTTATGGGATTAAACGTGCTTGTCGTAGATGACTCACCATTTATGAGGCAAAGTATCAAGGAAGTATTTCGATATATGAAGATAGATTCTGTAATAGAGGCAAAAAACGGCATGGATGCAGTTAGAGCATTTAGGAAGTATAAACCAGCTCTAGTGACAATTGATTATGAGATGCCAGGATTAAACGGAATTGAGACGGCTGCAAAAATTAGAGAAATGGATAAAAACGTAAAGATGTTAATCGTCACATCCATCAAATCAAACATGATAGCAGTTAAGAGTGGAAAAATTCCTCAGTTAGGATACATTACAAAACCAATCGACCCAATAATGGTAAAAAATGAATTAGCCAAACTGCAATAATGTTAAAAATTCTAAATGTAGGTAAAAATAAATTCAGATAAAAAATTGTAATTGTACATTGATTGAGGAAAAAATAGAGTCGTTAGGGATTAAACTACCAACACCTCCAACGCCTGCAGGTTCATATGTTCCAGTAATTAAAACTGGGAATTTGTTATTCATTTCAGGACAAATTCCAATGGAGGACGGCAAAGTAATTTTTACAGGAAAAGTCTCAGACGAAAATTTGGAAATAGCCCAGAAATCAGCCAGAATGTGTGCAATTAACATTATTTCCCAAATAAAAAGAGAAGTAGGAGATTTGGATAAAGTTTCAAAAATAGTCAGATTATCAGGTTTCGTCAATTCTGTTCCAGATTTTACCCAGCAACCCAAAATAATCAATCATGCATCAGATTTACTTTTTGAGATATTTGGTGAAAAAGGAAAACATTCTAGAATTGCTGTAGGGGTTGCAAGCCTGCCATTAAATTCGATGACCGAGATTGATGCAATAGTGGAAATTACAGATTAGTTGATTGGGAAATTTTCTTAAATAGATTTTACGAGTACAAAGAATCAGTAAAAGTTCAATATTTGTTAATAAACTAAAAAGAAGTTATTTGATTTTTTTATTCAATTCTGTGATGAATTTTTTTATTTTTGGTTTTGGTATTACAGCACCACATGCTTTATCATGGCCTCCACCTGACCCTCCAAGACTAGTTGCAAGATTATTAACAATTTTTCCCAAATGCACTTTGCAATCTTTAGAACCACGAACAGATACTGCGTAAATGCCATGATCTATACGTTCTTTGTATGCCACACCTACGTCCTTTCCAGACAAACCCATAACAAAGTTAACAGCACCGCTAGCGCCTGCATCAAGTATTTCCATGTAACCTAGGTTTTTCATGGTCTTCATTCCTTGTTTTACTTTGGCGATCATCTGAGATAGTTTTTCAACTTGAATTTGTGCAAATTCAAATGTGTTAGGTATAGCATGAGGAAATTTAGAGTCTGCCAATTCTTCAACCAAGTACAACAGATAATCAGGTTCTTTTTGATGTCCCACTATATTGTATGTTAGAACAGTTGCACTAATCAATGCAAATTGTCGATCATAGATTTGTAATAATTTGGAACCTATCGGTCTTGATTCCATATAATCAGTGATTGCAGCACAAGCTGCAACAAAGGATGCATGATCATTTAATTTAGATTTGAAAGCAGTGTAAGCTAGAACAGCAGTACATTCATTGATGTCATGAATTACTTTTACTTTGATTTTGTTTAGTGCTTTGACAACATTAGGATCAACATCATGATGATCAATGTAAGTTACAGAGACTTTATTTTTCCTCAGAGTTGTCATGATGTCAATAAACTCATCTTGTGTTTTTTTACTTAGACCCAAATCACAGATAAATAATGATTTTAATTTTTCATCTAAAACTACTTGATTTAATGCTTCCATTTGTCCAGGATAGTCAACAAGAATTGCATCTCCGCCAAATGCTTGTCGAATTATTGCAGCAGAACTAATTCCATCACAGTCTTCTTTATGAGAAATACAAATTACTTTACTTCGTTTTGGCTTTACAGATTTTTTTACTTTAGTTTTAGTAGATTTTTTTGCAGATGGTTTTTTAGTAACTTTTTTTACCACTGTTTTTTTAACTATCTTTTTTACTGCTTTTTTAGTTGAAGGTTTTTTAGTTTTTGATGCTGCCAATTCAAATTAAAAAATTATTAGCCCTCATTTAAATTAAGAATGAAATTTAAGATTCTCTAAATGGTTTTTTGATACTTTGATGAATTAAGGAACTCGAATCCAAATATACATCATAAAAAGATAAACCTTCCATCTGTGTTTGGTGGTCAATTTCTTGAATCTTTTTAAGTTCACTAGAAGATGCATTTAGTACTAAATTATCTAATTTTTCAAGTCGTTTACGCTCCATTGGACTCATTAATTTTTGATTAAAAATAATCATTTATCACCAAAAGTTGGTATTTTAGACTAAATGCTAAACATCATAGACACAATGTCGGAGAAAATATAATAGAAGATTTCTGTTAGGCTCAGTATGGAAACTAAGAACATTGGCTTGCGAGGAATCGAAGTTGCAGATACCAGAATATCTAATATTGATGGAGAAAAAGGCAAGCTAATTTATCGTGGATTTGACATTTTAGATCTTACAGAAAATTCCTCATTTGAGGAAACAGCATATTTGCTACTTTATGATGATCTACCAACCAAGACTCAACTGGACGAATTTAATGCAAAATTAGTTGATGCAAGATACATTCCTAAACAGATGCAGAAAAACATGGGGAACTGGAGAAAAGACGCAGATCCTATGGACATGTTGCAAGCATTCGTAGCTGCACTTGCAGGGTATTATGATGAGGAATTTGCAAACAAAGAAGCTAGTTATGAAAAGGCAATTAACCTCATTGCAAAAGTTCCCACAATTGTTGCTAGTTGGCACAGAATAAGAAATGGTTTAGATCCTGTTGAGCCAGATTCCTCACTAAGTCACGCTGCAAATTTTTTGTACATGATGTTTGGAGAAAAGCCAGACTCAGAGGTTGAAAAAATATTTGACGTGTGTCTTATTCTTCATGCTGATCATACTTTCAATGCATCAACATTTACTGCCAGACAAGTTGCATCAACTAGGGCACATATGTATTCAGCATCCAGTGCTGCAATCGGAGCATTAAGTGGAGAGCTTCACGGTGGAGCCAATACTGAAGTTATGAAGATGTTATTAGAAATTGAAGAGATTGGAAAAGTTGAAGAATGGATAAAAGAAAAGATGAAAAACAATGAAAGAATTATGGGTATGGGGCATGCAGTTTACAAGACATATGATCCCAGAGCACAGGTGCTAAAAGAACTATCAAGAAAACTTGCAACAAAAACTAAAGACCCATGGTTTGACATTACAGAAAAAGTAGAAACTGTAACTATTTCTGAAATGAAATCTCAAAAAAATAGAGACATCTATCCCAATGTAGACTTGTACAGTGCATCATTATATTACATGTTAAAAATTCCAATGGATCTTAACACGCCAATTTTTGCAATTTCAAGAGTTGTCGGATGGGCAGCCCACATCATTGAAGAAAAATTTGCAGAGGCAGCACCAAAACCAGCATTATACAGACCAAAGGCCACATACGTTGGAAAATATTGTGGTCCTGAGGGCTGCGAATACAAAACACTCGATTTGAGAAAATAATTTTTAATTTCTTGTACTAAGCCACTCTTTTGCTTTAGAGTTCACATCATGCTTGTATAACACTTCAAAAACCATATCATAAAATGTGATTCCTTTTTTCTGTGCCTGATCATCTAGCCACTTTATTCCATCAGCTAATTCCGGATCATATTCTGAGAATTCGACAAGTTCATCGACCATTTTTGAAAAGAATGCGTGGGATTCAAGCATATGTACACCTTTGAATCTTTGATCATAAGTGGGGGATTCAAAATATATAGACAAAAGAGTCACTTTATTTTTAAATACATTCAACAATTTTAATAAAGAATTTTAATTTTCAAGAAATGTTTGTGTTTATACACATAACTTAAAAATTTGAATTAATCACACATTATTTTGGAAAACTAATAGTAAATGTAGTAGGATTATTTTTGAAATTGATCACTCCACCATGTTGTTCTACAATATTTTTTACACTTGATAATCCCAATCCAGTTCCATTCATTTTTGAAGAAACTAGAGGGGAGAAAATTTGCTCCCCAAGATCTTCTGGAATTCCTTTACCTGAATCTTGAATAGTGATGTTAATTGAATCAGATGATTCACTAATTTCAATAATTATTTGACCAATTTCATTTTCTATTGCTTGAATTGCATTTAAGAGCATATTGCCTATGACTACCTCCATTTTAATTGGATCACAATTGAATTTGATGTCATTTTTTGGAGTTAGAATTGTAATGTTTGTGTTTTTTCTAAGTAAAGATACGGATCTCTGAATTATGTTTCTTAGTGACTCTTCTTTTTTATTTAAAGGATATTTTTGAACAAAATTCAATACTTTTTCAACCTGATTATTCATTCGATAGATGGATTCTTCCATCAATTCCAATTTTTGAATGATAGAGTCATCTATTAGCTCACCCTTTTTATGCTTCATAACACCCACAGAACCCTTAATGACAGTTAACGGAGTACGTAACTCATGAGCCAGTTTGCCAGACAATTGTCCAATTGCAGCAAATCGTTCAGAATCGATTAATTGTTTTGTTTTATCATCAAGATCTTTTTCTAATTGATTTTTTTTCTTAACTAATTCTAATTCTGCAGATGCAATTTTAGATAAATTTTTGTGTAGTTTTTCATTGAGTTCTTTAGAGATTTTTTTTTCTGTTGATAGTTGATTGTAAATGTTATCAAGTCTTTTTTTATCATATTCTTCCATTGCAGACAAGGATTCGTCAAAGATTTTTTTTGCCTCAGTGCTAAGAATTTCTTCATCAGGGTTTGTATTTACAACATATTGATCTTCAGGCGGATTTGTAGAGTTAGTTTGTTTTTGGTTATTTAATTTTTGATCTTCTTTAGATAGTATTTTAGCACCTTTCTTTTTTTCAAAGAAGACTGATCTGTTTGGAACATTTAATTCATCAAGGTTATTTTGATCAAAATTCTTCCTAACAATATATTTACGCATAAGATATTTGGGAATATTATCTCTATATTCATATGATTGTTAATTCTAAACAAACAAAATGAATTTTTCAAAAAATCAAATTATAACAGATAGTTTTTCTTCTTTTTACACCAACATGCTGCAGAGCATTGATTTAACTCCAGTTCTTCAGAAAAAGTAGAATTCATGTAAATAACAATAAAAATTATAAGATAACAACTAATGTTTTATCAAATAGAACACACATGAAAATACATACTAAATTATTTAATAGTATTGTAACTGTCATCAACACACATCCCCGTGGTTGGTCTTAAGTTGAGAAAAGAATTGGACTCATGTCAGAATCATTGAGAGATATTGATAACGAGTCAAATTCTTTTCAAATAATTTAACAATGTTGTTGAAAACTTAGTCAGAAATTAAAAGAACATATGTGTTGTAAAAAATTTAAAACCCCAGTTTTTCTTTTAATTTAAGAAAATTTAGTGGTATAATTGCGTATTATGAGAGATGTGACAAAAATAGATGCCAAGATAATGTTCAGATATTTTATGTTGATGTAGCTTGTTTACTATGAAAAAACTAGTTGATAATAATCACATTTTGATTGAATAGGTATGAAAAGTTTACCAATTATTGCACTATTAGGAATAGCAATTCTAGTAACATCTACAGTAGGATTTGGAGCCACACTAACTAACACTCCAACATTCAACTTAATTGGAGCAAGTGACAATAACGAGGTATCCACTGCAAGAGGCAACATTACTGCATTAACTTGGACTGAAGAAGTATCAACTGAAGGCGTAATTGAAACAGATTCAATTGTTTTTGCAGTAGGAAATGAAGACACCACAGAATCACATGATTTTCAAATATGTGCAGTAATTGAAGGTCCTGTTGGAACATATACACCCGCAGCAGGACAAATACCAGCATGTACACTTACAGGCGAAATAGCAGCATATGCCAATTCCACATCACATTACATTAACTTTACAACACCAGTTAATGTTACTAGCATAGTAGACATTAGTTTCTCCATAGAAGAACTAGACCAGATTGGAAATTAATCCATTCTTTTTCTTTCTAAATATTTAGTGTGAGAAAAGATGAAACACAATAAAGTTAAAGTGGCTTTTTTGTTATGTCTACTACCTATTGTTATATATTTTTGGCCAGCACAATTACACGGCGATACAACTTACATTATGCTTGTAGGAAACAGTATGTATCCAGTTATAGAAAGCGGAACATTTGTTGTTCTTAAGCAAGATCAAAAATACATCATAGGTGACATCATAGGATTTGTAAATGAGGAAGAAAAAAATGTAGTACATAGAATTGTAAAGCAAACGGATGAAGGGTTCATCACAAAAGGGGACAATAATAGAAAAAATGATCCAGGAATAGTTCCAGTAGACGAAGTTATTGGGAGAACAATTTTTGTTATTCCATATGTTGGATACACATCGCTATTTTTACAAACTCCAATCGGAATTTCAATTTTTGGGATATGGGCATTAATCATGTATTCTAAGAACAAAGATAAACAAAGTAAAAAAAATCATACAGAGAGCTTTGTAATTTATAAGATTGGAATTATTTCAGTGCTAATAAATTTTGTTTTAACTCAGGCAGTTTTAGGATTTGATATCAGACTTGCAAAAACTATGAACATACCACTATCAAATTATCTTGAGCCATCTATTGCTAATTCAGCATCATTTGGGTTGTTAGTTATGTCATTTATTATGCTCTATGTGTTTTCAAGAAAAATTCAAAATAATAAAAGTGATGATATCAAACCTTTAAAATTAATTTTTGCTCTAGGTGGCATAATGTTGCTCGTACTGCAAGCAATGAGTGCAATGAACACCATTCCAATTTTAATAAAAATCTTGAATGAAAATGAATTGATCCCACCCCTTTTTTAGATAAAATAGGCTCACTTTTTAGTGAAGGGTATTTTCCAGAAAATTCCATTATGGAATTGCCCAATTTGAAAATGTTCCATGCTCAATATTACTAATTATTTCTAAAGTAAACTAGAAAAAAATTGAATCATGCCAATTTTAAAAAAAATCTTAATGAAATAAAGTCCTATAAAAACTTGGAAAGAATAGATTTTCAAAAATTCACCATGTATGGAATACTTACCATGATTCTAATTGTAGCAACTATTTCAATGGCAATAGCAGATGAATCAATTTTAACCCAATCATTTTCAAATTCAGAATCAGGGAAAAATGGGTTAATTACCCCCCGTGGACACATTGAAGATTTTTCATGGACAAAAAAGGTTTCATCAGACGGAGTTATCGAAATTAGGGGTATTGGTTTTTCTGTTGTTAATGATAGTAAAGTAGCTCAATCTTTTGAAATTTGTACCATAATTCAAGGACCTTTAAAAAAATTTACGCCATCATTAGATAGCCCACTGGCTTGTACAAATACAGATGAAATTGAGGCTTATGAAAAATCAGTTAATCATTCCATAGGTTTTTCAAACGGTGTTAAAGTCAGTGAACTTGTAGACATATCTATTACAATACAAGAATTAGGATGATCAAAACTACAAGTCAAAATAAAATAATTTTTTCATAAATAAAATAATTTATTTATTGTTTGAAGTTTAGAGTAACATCACAGTCTAACTAATTTCTTGTATAGAGATATTTGCAAAATCAACACTGGTTTTACTAAGAGGAGTCGTAAAAGTAATTACAGCCGAACCTGTGCTGCTTGAAGATATTAAAGGAGTAATTGTGCAATCCGAAGTAGTACCTACAGTATCACTTATTGAAGCTCCAGCTTTTGTAATCACACATATTTGATATGAATGAGAAACACTGTCAGTATTTCTAACAGTAATTGTTGATGAATCAATATTTGAGCCGCTTGTAGAATGCACCATATTTGTTATATCAGCATCAGTTAATGCAATGGAAATATTGTCATCACCTCCAATTTTGTTAATTAGACTTGATGTGTTTAGATTTGCACCTAAACCTATTGCAGATACAGCAATAATCATAATGCCCACAAAGAAAATTATTTTTAGACTCAATTATACCACCATCAAGTAACAGAAATGTTTGCAGATTGTAAAGTACTTCTTTCAGCATCAGTTATACTATCAGTTAGACTAATTATCACAGTTTTAGTTGGACCCCCAGTTAATGTAGAACCAGTTCCAATTTCTACCCCATCATTATCTTTTAAAGAAAGAGTTACAGTGGCACTGCCTGCAATATTTGAATTAAATGTAAGGGTTACAGAAGCGATATTATCAGAAGTTCCCAAGTTTAATCCAAGAAGAGTACTTCCAGAGGAATCAAAAACTTGTAAGGCACCCAGTTTATTGACATCAGAGGAAGTATCTAAAGAATTAGCAACGCCAGTAGTGCTAAACATCACAATTGTGAATGCCGAAATTAAGAATATACCTAACAATATTAAGCTCATTGATTATCACCAGAGTAGGAAACAGATCTTTCATTATCAGATGGTTCATTTACAGATATTTGATCCTCAAGAACACTAGACCATTCTCTAAACTTTTCATATGAATTAGAATCATACTCAGTAGAATAAGAAGTCAAAACATTCTTTGATAAATTAATATTTTTAGAAGTTGCTTTTCCAATTTCTCTTGTTTGGTGTTCCAATTTTTTCTTTTCGAGTTGAATTTCTGATTCTATTCTTTCTATTTGAACTGAAGAGATTTTCCTCTCAACTTCCAAACCTGAAATTCTCTTTTTCAAAATTTCAGTTTCCTCATCCAAATTTTTCTTTTGTAGAAGAATAACAGATTCTTTTCTTTCAAGTTCTGCAGATGAAATCTTTCGAGCAAGTTCTATTTCTGCAATAATATTTTCCAAATCTTTAGATTTGGCAGAAACATTTTTTCTGTTTAATTTTGAATTTTTCTGTAACTGAGTTTCTGAAGGTAAAATATCCTTCTCTATCTCAATTGCCGCAATACTTTTTTCCAAATCTGCTTTTCTTTGAGAAAGATGCTCTTTTTCAAGATTAATTAGCAACTCTTTTCTTTCAAGTTCTGCATAAATTTTCTTTTTTTCAAGTTCTATTGAGGAAATCTTTCTTTCGAGCGAGAAATTAGCTATTCGCTTTTCCAAATCCCAGATTTTTTGACCTAGTCTCTTTTCTTCTGTTTCAATAGCAGATTCTTTTCGTTCAAGTTCTGATGAGAGTTTTTTCTTTTCTAGATCTATTTTCCCTAATTTATTTTCAAGTTCAATTTTTTGTAAATTAAGATTTTTCTTTTGTAGGTTTACTTCTGTAAGACTACTTTCAAGTTGTTTATTTTTATTATCTAGATCTTGTTTTGTAAATTGAATTTCATTTTCCTTTCTTTGAATATCAAGTAATTTACTTTTATTTTCTAATTCAAATGAAGCAGTCATGCTTTCCAATTTAGAGGCCGTTTCATTCTTTGCAAGATCCACTTCTTTCAAATTTTTATTTAACTGAGTAATTTTTTCATGTAATTGTTTCTTTTCCAAATTTACTTCTTCAAGACTTTTATCCAGTTGAATCATTTTTTCTGATAAGCTCTTTTTCTGAAGATTTACTTCTGCAACCTCGTTTTCAAGTTTAATTATTGCTTTTCTTTTTTCTAGATCAATATTACTAATACTTTTTTCTAATTCAACAGCGCATTTCTTTTTTTCATATTCAAGTTTAGCTAAACTATCCTCTAGATTTCTTTTTTCTTGTAGGACATTTTCCTTTTCAGTTTCTACATCTACAAGAGTTTGTTCAATTTTTTTGGTTTGTTCAGATAAATTTTTCTTTTGTAGGTTTATTGTTGCAAGATCTTCCTCAAGTTGTAAAGTCTTTTGTTTCAAGTTACTTTTAATTGATTCAATTTCAGATTCTTTTCTTTCAAAGTTTCTAGAGACATTTTTCTTTTCAGTTTCTACATCTAGAATTTTTTTTTCGAGTTCTTGTATTTTTTGTAAAGCAGCCTGTTTTTGAAGTTCAATTGCAGCAAAATTTTTCTTTATTTCAGTTGCATGTGTTTTTTTCTGATTATTTATTTCAGATATTTTTGCTTCTAATTCACTAGTTTTTTGATATAGTATATTCCGCTCTAGTTCAACTGCGGTGAGATTTTTCTCAAGTTGTTCTTTTTCAAACAAAATTCCCCGCTTTTGTTGTTCTACATCAGTTAGATTTTTGTCCAATTGTTCAGTTTTTTGTGAAATTTTTTGTTTTGTCAGTTCAATGGCAGATAAATTTGTTTTTAGCTCGATTTCAGCTCGCTTTTTTTCTGATTCTGCTTTTGCCAATTTATTTTCCAAGTCAGTAATTCTTTTAATTCTAGACTTTCTTTCAAAATCAAAAAATTGCTCTTTGCTTTCAAAGTCTGAAGTGATTTTTTTCTTTTGTAATACAATGTCCGTTATACTATCTTCCAAACTTTCTTTTTTCTGAGATAAACTTTGTTTTTGTAATTCTACTTCAGCAATACTTTTTTCAAGTTCACTTGTTTTTTGGGATAATTTCCTTTTTTGAATATCTAACTCTGCTGATTTTCTTTTAAGATCGATTTCTAATTCTTTTCTTTTAAGTTCAATCTCTTGTGCTTTTTGTTCCAGTTTCTCTATAACACCATTTTTTTGTTCTTCAATACTTCGTAGTTTGATCACCAGATCTATTTTTTCTTGAGTTATGTTTTTCTTTTCACGTTCAACATCTTTAAGAGATTGTTCTAGTTTCTCAGTTTTTTCAGATAGATTTTTCTTTTGTAGGTTTACCTCATCAATGTGATTTTCAAGATTAATTAAATTTTTAGTCTTTTCAAATTTTGCCTCAGCTAGGTTTTTTTCTAGTTTTTCCTTTTCCCGCAATATATTTTTCTTTTCATCTTCAACATCAGCCAGATTTTTTTCTAACATCCTAGTTTTTTCTTCTAATTTCTTTTTTTCAAATTCTATTTCTGATTCTTTTTGTTCAAATTCTATTTGCGACAATCTATGATCTAATTGATTGGATTTTTTCTGTATGTTTTTCTTTTCTTCTTCTATATTATCTCTTAATTCCTGAGTTTTCTCCAATAAGATTTTCTTCTCTGATTCAGCATTTTCCAATACAATTTCATAGTCTTTATTTTCAATTGCAAATGTATCTTTTCCAAAATTTAATTTCCCCCCTAAAATTTTACCTAATCCAGATTTTTTCCCTCTTTTTTCTTTTATTGATTCAACTATTTCTTCTGTAGAGCGTTTTCTTTGACTATCCATTTGTTTAAGTTTTTTATATACAAAGAGTCCTCCGATTACAACACTGGATATGATTCCAATATTCAAATATGCTATTGTATGATCTACAGTCCATTTAGCTGTAATTGTTTTTGGTCCATTCATCAGTATACTACCACTTGTAGATACTACTTCTGCATCTCCACTCCAACCTTGAAAACTTGTTTGCTGCCACATTCCAGCAGGATCTCTTGGAATACTTGTTCCAAATTTTGCGACACTACCCTCATCATACCAATTTGTTCCGCTTCCCACCCCATATTCAGAAATTATTGTTAACAAATACTGTTTTTTCCAAATACCCTCTATTGATTTTGGCTCATTCATGATGACTTGAACATTTTTACCATCAGAATGTACATCACCACTCCAACCATCAAAAACTAATCTTTCTCCCGGAATTCCCGATTCTTGAGTTGTTGCATCTATTGAGGCTACAACCACATCATCTTTATCATAAAATCCACTTCCTTCAACTACACCATACTTACTTTTTACATTGAGATAGTATTGATCTTTCCAATCTATAGAGATGGAGTAAGGATTCTCCATTTTTACACTAGTAATGGGTTCTGTAGGCTCATTGATTTCAGCAAAATTAGAGCCACTGCTGACCCATTCATTTATTGTTCTTTTGACTTTTCCATCAGATGTAGTATCAACTACACTCATAACTAAAGGGGCAGTTGCATTTGCATTATGCCAGCTGGTGTTAATAATTTTATTATTTTGAGTTGAATCCAATATTTCTAACCTATATTGAGTGTCCCAAGTTGCAGTAATCGTTTTATCTTCATCTATTTTTATAAAATTAGTTTTCAAGTTGGAGGTAAATCCATCACTCCATTCTGAAAATGCATAACGTATTCCAGGATCATTTTCATCATAAACATATTTTTCAGATACACTAAAATCTACAATCTCTCCAGCATCATATGTTCCACTGCCAATTGCTTTTCCATATGGAGATATTATTCTCAAATCATATGTTGTGCCACTACTTGAATCTTCTAAAAAGTTAATACTTGATTGTTTTTGTGCAGGATGTATAGAATATGTTGCAATGGCAGTGACATCTTCATCCATTAAAACATTAATTGGGTTTCCATCCACCCATTCATTATTTACTGTCCATCTAACAAATTCATATGCTCCCCATTTTTCTTGAGCAGTACCAATCACAACCCATGTATTTTCTTCATAAAAACCTGAACCATCAATGTGCAAACCAGGGGGAGAAGATTTTACTTTTAATTCATAAAGATCCTTATGTAATACATCATCACCAATTTTATGATCAGCTAAGACTTGGTCGATTGATGAAACATACAATATTGTAAATAACATCATAGAAATACAGATTAATTTGAGATTTGATTTCATTTATTCCACAACATTTTTAGTGACAAGTGAGTAATGCGTAATGGTATGATCAGGATGATCAAACTAATTTTCTGATAGCTTATTTTGAACAAAAGGTCAGATGTTTGTTTTAATCAAAATAGTAAGAAAAACTTTACAATCTTGCTCGAATTACTTTGAAATTGGTAATTTTTTGTGCCTGTAACATACTAATTCAGGATTTTTCCAAAATAACATAAACTCAACCTGTTTTTTAAAAAAGTCAAATTTTAAATTTAATTTGCAGGAAGTGATTTTGCAAAATTTGTTCCAGGCATTTTCCCCTTTGCCAATACATCTGTAATAACTTTCATCAAATTAATCCGATTCATAGGTTTTGGGACATAACTATTAGCTCCCATTTTAATTAAATTATTAATTGATTCCTGATCATTGTTGTATGCAGAAGTAACAATAATTTTTGTAATTTTATCATTTTTTCGGATTAATTCTAAAACTTTACCACCTTCCAATTTAGGCATTTTCAAATCAAGTAAGATCATATCTGGTTTGTGTAATTGGTATTGTTTCAGACCATCAATTCCATTTTTAGCTTCAAGGATTTGAATAAATTTTATAGAATCTTTAATGGCATCTCTGCAAAATATTCTAAATGCATCAGAATCATCCACCAATAACACTACAGGAAATTTTCTTGCCATATAGAATATTATTATCTGTGGAGATATTGATTAGTGTGATTTTTTCATACAGACAATCCTAGGCAGAGGTTTTTTGACATCTCAAAAAAGATTTACTGTTTTGAAGAATGTCAGATGTCACAATTTGAGAATGGGTTTTACAAAGATATCCATCTAAGGAGCATAAAGAACATTTAGAAACTTCTTTTGCTAAATTTTCAATAAATGGTTCAATTGACGATTGCAAAATTATCGTGCCACCATTTTATGGTTATTGATTTTTGGTAATAGTACTGAAAATGCAGAAGGCGTATTTTTGTATAATAGTTTACCCCCATGTTGTTCCACAATCATTTTACAAATAGCTAATCCCAATCCTGTACCATGTTGTTTTGTTGTAAACATTGGTTCAAATATTTTACCCTGTAAGCTAGGTATCACCCCAGCACCAGAATCTTCAAAACATATTTCTATATTATTTCCATTATCCATAATTTTTATAGCCACATAACCTTTACCGCGAATAGCTTCAATAGCATTAGTTAACAGGTTTACAAATACTGCTTCTAATTTTCTAGAATCACATAAAGCAGCTCTATCATCTCCTTTAATTTCTAATTTTACGGATGATGGTACAGTTATCGATTCCATGCTGGATTTGATAATTGTTTTTATTGGAGTTTCTTTCATATCAAGTTCAGACATTCTTACAAATTCTAAAACATCTTCAATGATATGAGTCATATTAGAAATTGCAGATTCAATTCTTTGCTGATGTTTTATTTTATCCAGAACGGGCATATTTGGAGAATTACACAAAATATCATGAGACATTTTTAATTTTGATAACGGATTTCTTATATCATGAGCAAGTCTCGAAGTAAATGTCCCAATTATAGACATTTTTTCTCCTTTCAATAAGTTCTCAGCTTGCTCTTTAACTTTCTTTTCTAGGAAAATTTGTTTGATAGAAAGTTCTTTTTCCTTTTTAATTACTTTACTGAGATCTTCTTTCAATAATGCATTAAGCTTACTATAATTAATTTTTTCAGTTTCGGTAATTTTCAGTTCTTTTTCTAGATGTTCATTTTTCTCCTGCATTGATTTTGTCATGTTTTCCACAAATGAAATTTTATCTTGAAGTTGTTGATTGACTCTAGACATTTCATTAACTCGTTCATTTGCCAATTTATTCATCTCTTGCATTTGAAGATCATTTTCTTTGAGTTCTTTTCTTGCTAATTCTAAATCCTTTAATGCATTGACTGAGATTTCTGTCAAATCACGTAAAACTGGATCTCGCTCAACAGGATTATCTACTAACATCATAAAAGATTCTCAGTTGGAGCATATTACGTGGAGTTTGTTTAATTCAAACAGACTTAGGCACGCATTAGTAATTCCAACAGCGAGGTTTTAACAAAACATATTCATGTATTAGTCAATCATATTTCGTTCGTCATATTTTCATATCTATAATATCATATTACTGTGTGAGCCAGAACGCCCAAGTCTCAAAAAACATTAAAAAATCACTTCAACAAAATGCACCAATGGTTTTTGAGTCATACCTATACCATTTAGAATTATTAGAAGATATAGAGATCACAGAATAAATTATCCGCTATATCTTACCCCTATTTTATCCGGAATCAGATTCCAAAATATTTCCTTCAAGAAGATTCTTAGAGAAGACTTAGTTCTTCATTCTAAGAAGTAATTGATCAAGGCCTTCCTCACTGTATTCGATTCCATGCTCATCAATAGAGTGCTTTTGATATTTTTTAATTACTTCTTCAGTATTGCCGTTAATTTCAAAACTACAATCAAAGCCATAGTTATTGCACGATATTTTTACCATATTATTTTTTATAAAATATTGAATAAATGATGTACGTTGTTCAGATAAAACAAATTACATTTGACATAAAAGAGGTTTTTGTTAAATCCATATCCCCCTAAGGGGGGAGTCGCAAAGGACGCGACATCCCATTGAGAGTTATCGATGACAATATTATAACAGAAGATTACTTAATGGGCTGTTGTATGTGCAAAGTACTCAACCTGTTCAGATTTTAGAAAATATGAAACAACTGATCGAGATCTAAGAAACGTTGTTATTTTTAGCAGTCATTGCAATTTTTTCCTTTAGATTTTTAAGAAATTCTCGAATTTCTTCATGTCGTTGAATTGTTTTATAGATCTCATAAAGTTCTTCGTAAGATAAATTCAATTTTTGAAGATCGGTATGAGTAATCCCGTAATGACTTAAAACAGTCCAATATGATGCAGGTTTATTTTGTCTAGTTACAATGCAAGTGCCCAAATGTAAGGATATTTTATACATACCAGTATTACCACAAGAAAAGTTATAGATTCGGTGGAAAAATAGGTAGAAAACAGATTCCAAATTGGAAAAACCTAGATTTGGGAAATAACAATTTGAATATAAAAAATGAATTTATTGAAAAATCATATTAATAGAATACCATCAAGATATGCATGAAAGATCAAGTTTATGGAGCCGAGAAAGGTAATGGTGAGAAAGTTACCGAATGGTTAAATGAACAGGCAAAAGCCACAGGTTTGAAATTAGAGGTAAAATTAGAAAGCGATGTTTTGTCCACAGAGAATTTTGGAGATTTTGATTTACTATCATTATCAGATGATTCAGTCAAAAGTAGAAAATTAATTTCTAAAGCTGGTAAGAGATTTGGCATTAAGATGATAGAAGGCGGGTATAAAGAAGTTGCAAGAATCATACGCAGAAAGAAATCAGATTATGCAAAAGTTCTCAAAGGAGACAAAGTAATAGGTCATTTGGAATTGGAAACACCTAGATTTGGAACTAAAAAATGGAAAATTAAATTAGAAGAAAGAAGATAAATCACCAGATAGAATAAAATTTCAAATCCAACATAATTTAAAAAATTTATCGGATTGTTTCTGGGCTTTGAGTGGCGGTTAGTAGATTATTCTCTTGACTGGATCTTTTAATACTAGAAAATGATTTCGGAGTAATTTTGTTTAACAAGAATTCCAAAGAGAATGGTTTTTGCATTATCTGAAGATATGAATCCTTTGTGCTTTCATTTGATCGCATTATACTTTGACCGTATGCAGATAAGAAAATTATTCTTTGTCTTGGACATTGTTTATGAATTTTTTCAGAAACTTCTGAACCAGTCATTTTAGGCATATCCTGATCAAGCATAACATAATCATATGGAGGTGTGTTGTCTTTTAACACAATTCTTCTATACCTTAATTCATTTTCAAATTTTTGGAAACAAATGAGACCGTTATTAAAAATATCAACATCATAGCCATTTGCTTCAAAGAATTTTTTATATTGCATTGCAGTAAACTTGTTATCTTCTGCAATTAGTAATTTTTTGACCATTTTTGTTTTATCAGTTTTTAATTAATCAAGACTTGTTTGTTGAAACTAAGCTCATTTTTCACAGATTGTAGTACCATCAGAATTTCCATCATAGAGATCAGCAACGGCTTTAACATTACATTCAGAAATGTATGGGTAAGTCATATCAATAGTTGGAGCCATAAGATCTTCAGGTGCAGTAGAATGCCCTAATCCTAATGCATGACCAAATTCATGCCTCATAATTGTAGCAACTTGAGTATTTGACAGAGAATCAATATCATAAATTGTGATAAAGGCTTTTACAATTTCATCACCTTCTAGAATTGTTTTAGTGTAACCAGTATTTCCAGATCGATCTTTAATGTTTGAAAGAATAACAACAATATCCCCATTTGATTTTTGAGAGTTTAGAACTTCAAAGTTTTTAGGCACAGTTATTTTAGTATCAGGAATGTTTTCAAGCGCACCTGCCCAACCTACATAATAATTTGAAAAAGAATTTTCAGGCCCTTTATGCAGTAGTGAATCTTCAAGATTAATTTTTTCAGTTGATAAAATTGTTTCTTTAATAATAGAAATAGTTTCATCAGAGATAGAAACAGGGTTAAGAATATTGACAACAAGAGACGAACCTTTTGGAATCTTCCAATATTTAGAGAGGGCTATGGAGTCACCTCTAAGATTTTCAACTGAATATACAGAATTAAAAAGTCCAACAGGGTTTAGAGATTCTTCATTTTCACCAGAAGATAATGGGAGTCCTGTAAAGTAACCTCCAAAAAATATCAAAATTCCTATTTGCAATACTAGTATTGATTTTTGATGTTTAATTTTTGAAACTTTTGAATTTGATTTTAGATTTGTTTTTCTAAACGGTCTCAATTCTATAATTTTGAAAAAATTCTTTGGCCTAATCATTTAGATTTATTAATTCAAGCAGTATCGATATATGCAAGTCTGTTCAGCATGAACGAACTTTTAATATTGTTTAATATGAACAGATAGTTCTTTTTGTATTCATTTTAGGCATAACATGTGTTGGTAGTTAATAGGAAAATAATGATTTGTTCAATATTGATAATGTTATCAATTATTATAATTTTAAAAACCGGATCTTCTGATGCAATAAACACAGTAAATGATTATGATGATTATAGGATAACACAAATGCCAGAAACTCGATTTTTTGATCAATATGAAGAATTAAGCGCTCCAGAAAAAACTGCTGTGGTGTACCCAATACTAACCCAGTCTGCTTATGCATGGGGAGGAATTCATGATTTTTATCTTGGTCGTTGTGAAACATGTTCAGAAGTTAAAATAGAAGAGTATTATGATCCCATATTTTCAGTAGGAGCTAAAAGTTTCAGAATTTTGGAATTTTTAGGTTATAGTGTAATTGATGATATAGATATAGATAAAAATCCTAGTATTTTAAATAATTTTAATTCAGTAGTTTTACTGCATAATCAATATGCGACAGAAAATGAATTTTTAGCTATAACCTCACATCCGAATGTAGTTTATCTATATCCAGGAGCATTAAATTCCAAAGTCAAAATAAATTATGATACCAATTCAATGATTCTTGAACGAGGTCCAGCATACCCTCATGAAGATATAATTAATGGATTTGATTGGAAATATGATAATTCAGATATCTCAAATAACACAATTTGTGAAGAATGGAAATATTATAAAATAGAGAATGGGCACATGCTTGATTGTACACCAGAAGACATAATTCAAAACAATGATGAATTATTGAAAGAATTAAAACGACTTGTAGAATTTTAATTTTTTAAAAATAAAAAGAAATTTTTTACTTATAGAGTGTATATTTAGAAAATAGAAAAAATTTTTACTTTGATTTTTTCTTCATATATAATATCATACCAACAATAATTGCAGGCACCATTATCAATATAGGATCAAATCCACCCACATCAGGTTTTTTGAATGAATCATCAGATTCGTCAAGATCATTGAAGGTTGTCGAATTTATTTTAACTATTTTAGAAGCGAATGCAGACTGAATTGGTCCATCAATACTTGCCATGATCTTTACTGAATCATCAGATGTGGAAATTATTGACAACATAGCCTCACCAGTTGGACCCGTCATTTCATCCCCAATAGTAGTAATTCCTCCCTCTAGTTCCCAATTTACGGGAGCATTTTGAAGAGGAACACCATTTTGTTTTGCTAGAATAGAAACAAGAAAGGAGTCACCAGCTTCAATCATATCAGCACTGGTAATTTCGATAGTCGGAGTTATTTCTTCTATAACAATCTCTTCTGTTAGAATTGGCAAACCTTTAGAAATGAAAGTAACTTCAACCATTCCTGATGAGTTAGGTACCAAATCTATCTGTGTAAAACTAGATTTATGGGAGAGAGTTACATTTTTTGGAAAGTCAAGGATAGAAGGATTTGAAGAAAATATTTTGATATCAATATCTTCATTTATCTTCACAGGTAATGATTGGGCATCTAATACTTGTAAAACAAATGTATCTTTGACGCCCGTAAATAATTTTTCAGAATAATCAACAACTAAAGATGTAGGTTTTGAAGAGATGCTTGAAAGAGAAATACTTGTTTCAAAATTATCAATATTTATCACCAAATCTTCATCACCAGAATCAACAGCAAAAATAGGAATTAGGGTGAAGAAGGGATAAATTTGAACATCATTCTTATTTACAATAAAAATTTCAGAGTGGGAAATTTCAATATGTTGTTCTGACGGAATTTGAAACAATCCATCTGATGATTCCATATAGACCATGATCCAATGCAGTTCACCTTTTAGAAAATGATCAGTTGACACATAGGTCTTTAGAGATACAGAATCTTCTGTAAAACCATCAATATCCAAAGATACAACTTCTGCATTAGGGATGTTTGGAGCAACATCAGAATCTGTGGGTACAAAATTACCCATATTTCCATAAACCAATGAGGATTCAAATCCTTTTTTGATGATTGAATTTTCAATAGAGATAGATTTGTCAGAAGTGGTAAATGGTACAACAATATCTCTATCAGCTGTTACAGGATGACCATTTTCATCTTCTAAATAAATCACTCCAATTAATTGTCTTGAACCATCTGAAAGAACAGATAATGGTTTGAATTTTATTTCTTTATTTCCATACAGTTCTACATCAATTGTTTCAAAAGATTCCTCAACTATCATTAATGGATCTTGTGAAGTTGCAGTTACAGTATAAGAATCAGTTTTACCTTTTTGAATTGAGAATAACTCGTGCCCGTATGTCTGTCCTTGCTTAATCTGGAAATATCCTTTTGGGTTTATTGTGTTTGTATCTGAGCTTGT
The DNA here is from genome assembly GCF_000956175.1 of Nitrosopumilus adriaticus. Taxonomy (NCBI): domain Archaea; kingdom Thermoproteati; phylum Nitrososphaerota; class Nitrososphaeria; order Nitrosopumilales; family Nitrosopumilaceae; genus Nitrosopumilus; species Nitrosopumilus adriaticus. The sequence continues at coordinate 677,070 of NZ_CP011070.1, read as the reverse complement.
GTTAGTAGTTTCTGCATCTGTTGAGCTCTCAATTTCAAAATAGATCGTAATATCTTTGGTTGCCTTTTTTAAAGATCCATCTGAAAATAACTGTGCAATCAAATGCCCACTTGAAGTATTTGAAGAGCTAATATCTTCAGGAATTACAAAAATTTTAATTTCTTCGTCAAGAGGTTTTTCAACAGTTAATAATTCAGTAGTTTCAAGATCTCCAGACTTTGCAGAAACTGTAACAATTCCTTCCTTATTTACTGTGAAAATTTGTTTTGATTCAAACTCACCTTTAGGGATTAGAATATTAGTTTCAGAAAAAGATGCAATACCCGATTTAGAAGTGCTAAGTTTTACCAAGTAATTTTTATCAGCTCTTGTTGGAATTCCGCTATCATCAGTAAGTAATACTGAGAGAACGCCTTGATTATTTTCACCTAATTCAAATGTATCAGGGAAGATGTTTAAAGAAATTTTTTTAGGGATGTTGTTTCCATATACATTAATAGGAATTTCCAAAGATGTTGAACCTTCATTAAAAACATAAAGAATTGTATTTCCCTCACCATATGCTTTTAATTTTACTAGAATTTTATAGGGATGTATTTTTTCAAAATCAATTACTTCAATAATAGATTTATCAAGAGATTCAACATTTAGGTTTGTTATTTTTTCCAATGAAACCTGACCATTATGAGAATTATAAACTTCTAAAGTAACTATATCATTTTCATGGATTTTTTTTGGCAGTAAATTATATTCTAAATCATATTCATTTTCAATTGCAGATGAAGTACCGATAGTTGTGATAGACAGCAAAAAAAGTATTCCCAATAAGATAGATTTCAATATATAAACAACTCAAACTAACATTATAATCATCAGTTCACCCAAATTGAACGCACAAACATTTCCAAAAAAAATGCTCAGTTTAAACAAATTGAACGTACAGAATGCTATTACAATAAAAATCGCATCCTAAGGAATGTCTGCAAATTCTGCATTGGTTAAATTTAAGATGGTAAATGGACTGATTGGGAGTATTTTAGAGGAAAACAGGGTTTCATTTAGATCGTTATTTCCAAAATTGCCACAAATTGATACAGAAGTAAGATCAAAGATTGAGAAATTATTAGAATCCAGAGAGAGAATCAAATGTGATATTGACGGAGACAATGATTTTGAAGATTTCACAGATGACCTAAATCTTGCAAATTATTTTCTGGCATGTAGAAAATTTTCAGATTCATTAAGATTCTATGAAAGTGCATTAGCAAAAAATCCCCAATCATACTCAGCATTATGCAATAAAGGGCTATGTCTCTTTAAACTGGCAAAATTAGATGATGCGATAGAAGCATATGATGAGGCATTATCAACCTACAAAAATATTCCAGAAGCATTCTTTATGAAAGGTAAAATATTGTATGCAAAACAAAATTTTACAGAAGCAGTAAAACAGTTTCAGAACGTATTAGATTTGGAATCGGATAATATTGATGCAAAATACTATCTAGCGAAAGCCCTAGTAAAAATGGGAAATTTTCAAGAGGGTATTGGAACCTTAGAGGAGATTATTGAAAATCAGGATCATCCAGATTCACTATTATTATTGGGTCAAACTTTCTCAAAACAAAATGAATATCAAAAAGCAATAATCTATCTAAATAAACTTGAAGAAATTTCACCAAACCACATAGAAGCACACCTTCTTTTGGGCAAAGCCTATGCTACAGGTGGAAATTATAATGAAGCGATTATCCATTTTGAAAAAATATTGAATAAAACACCAAACCACATAGAAGCACGATTACTTTTAGGTAAAACAAACATGGAAATCAATAATCCTAACGAAGCAATGTTTAATTTTGAAAAAATTTTAGAGATTTCTCCAAACCATAAAGATGCATTAAACTACAAAATTGAATTACTAGAAAAAAGTGGAAGGTTAGATGACGCAATAGAATGTTGTGATCAACTAGCTGAATCAACTTCAGAGCCAAGGGATCAATTGCTGAAAAAAGGAATTTTGTTATTTAATAACAATAAATCTTCTGACGCACTAAGTATTTTTAATAATATTTTAGGAAAAACTAAAACCAATAATGTTGCCCTTATCTATAAAGCTAGAATTTTTGAACAAAAACAGGAATTTCAAGAAGCGCTTCTATGTGTAGAAAATATATTAAAATCTGATTCTGAAAATATGGAAGCCCTAGAGAAAGCAGCTGAGATATCATTAAAAGTTGGGCATTATGAAAAGGGGCTAGACTATACAAATCAAATACTAACAAAATCATCATCAGATGTAATTTTAGAAAGAAAATCACATCTTCTATCAATTCTTGGTCGTCATGAGGAAGCAGGGCAAATTTGTATGAAATTAATTAAAGATAACAATACAAATAGCCAAGCATTATACGAATTAGGCAAGATTCATCTAATTTTGAATAATTTTGAGAAAGCAGTTAATTTTTTCGATAGGGCCATAAGTATGAACCCAATGGATTCAAAAATGATTTTAAAAAAATCAATGGCATATTTTTCCCAACAAAAATATGAAGATGCCATTCTGTGTTTAGAACAAATTCCAGAAACAGATACTCTCTATAATTATGCACAATTTGAAAAATCAAAAATTCAAATGCTCCAGGGCAATACAAAACAATCAATTGAGATTTTATCCAAAGTTATTAAGACAGAGGATTCCTTCAAATTACTAGCTTCCAATGAAGTAATTTTTGAAAGCATATCTAATATGTTTGAGTTTAAAGAATTACTAAAATAAAAAAAGAAAAAATTAATTGGAAGATAAGATTTCCATTGGTTTTGATTTTTTCCATAGATGAGTGCACAAACTAAACATGTTTTCAACCATCTCTTCAGAATTAGTATACATGATAGAGTCAACATCATCATTAAGATCCATTGATTCTTTCATAGCTCCCGACATGATTAGCTGATTCTTTGATTCTACAATCATTCTACTTTTTGAAGGCAGTTTTCCAATTTTAACTTCAGGCGTACCTAACTGTTCAATGATCTCCATTGTTTTTGCATCACAGTCATTAGTGATTATTCTCACTTCTCCACCTGTAGATATTTTTGCATGTATTTTATCTGGTATAGATGTGTGATACATCCTCATCAAATCATCTGAAGTTGTAACCAGAAAGATTTTCTCTTTAGATTCTTGGATTAGTTTTCCAATTCTAGTGTATATGTTAGATCTTCCTTGAACAATTGAGAAGGAGGACATGTCAGTTGCTGCCACATTATTTTCATAGTTATGGAGACTTTCAATAACAGTTCTTGCCAATTTTTGTAGCATGACAATTTCATCTTCTTTCTTTTGAATTACACTCGTTAATGCTTCAGATGGTTCTACAGCATTTACGATTGTAGGATTTGAAAAGGTAGTTGAAATCACACCCATATTTCTGAGCTTGTTCAGAGATCTGTATGCCTTTCCTCTATCAACATTAAGTTTTTGTGCCATCGTACCAACAGTTACAGAACCCATCTGAAGAAGGCCAACATAGATTTTGGCATCAATTTCTTCCAAACCAAAATGAACTAGAGAATTGTAAATTTCTTCTTTGCTTAACATATTACTTTCTCCTCCAGTATTCATGATATTTATCTGATCTATTATTTTGGGCTCTATAACATAGAAGTCGTTGATTTTTCATTAATATCACAATAAATTTTGACATAATTAGATACTGTGTGTTTTTAACAAACGAACAGCAAATATCCACAAAGTTGTACGATCACTCTAAACACACGCTATGATATACTAACATCATACTAATTTTCAATAATGAAATTACAGCGAAAGGGAACGCGACATTCTCATCGTGGAGTCATCGGTGTAGAGTCTGCAATAGTCATGATTGCATTTGTAATCGTAGCTGCAGCCTTAGCATTTGTTGTACTTAACATGGGATTCTCAACTACGCAAAAAACAAAAAATGCCATAGTCTCAAGCGCTGATGAAGCAAGTAGTGCATTAGAAATTGCAGGTAAAATTATTGGTTCAGGCCACATTACTGCAGGGAAACTTAATGCCACAGCTGTTCCATTAAAGATAGTGTCCGGAGGTCAATCAATTAACCTTAATCCTTCAAATGCTGCTATTCGTTATCTCAGTAATAGTGTGGAACATGGAAACATCTATGCAGGAGCAATATCATCAGGTGTGCATGATACATTAGCAAGTGCAATGCAGGCATCAGTGACTGCAGGATACATAACATCAAACCCTGTAAATGCTTCAAGCCCATCTGATACAAAAGCAGTATTCTATTTCAATGTAAATAGAAATGATAACTTCATTTTGGATCAAGGTGAACACGGAATGCTAGCAATTGCATTTTCTGAAAGCGAAAGACCGCAATCACTAGACATAATTAGAGCAGAAGTAATTCTTCCAACTGGTGCACCATTGTCTATTGAGCGTACAGTTCCAAACATATCATCATCGATAGTAGATCTTGGTTAATCTAAATAATTAGCCAGGTTTTTTACTTTTTTATTTTGTTTATTTTGATCAAACAACAGTACAAATTACTAAATTTTCATGATTATTTGATGACATTAAGAGCAATTGTGATTTTTTCAGGGGTATTACTAATGCTCCCAATTACAACTTCAACAGTTTTTGCAGAGGATTCATGGATTATTTTCATTAATCCTTATGATAATTTTGGGAAAAATGAATTGTTTCAACCCAGAGAACTTCCAATTCAGTCAGGAGACAGAATAACTTGGCAAAATAATGATTCAACTATACATAAAATTGTAAGTGGTGTACCTGAACATCCAGATTACGCTGGAGAATATTTTTCCTCAGAGAGTCTAGGTACAGGTAAAGGATATTCAATTAATTTGGAACACACAGGATTTGCAGGATATTATTATTTTTGTGAAATTCACCCATGGTTTACCGGGAAAATCTTTTTTGAAGACAATCCAAATGTAATTGAATCTACATTAGATATTTCATATAAAATTAGAGAAGACAAGGTATTGGAAGTTAGTGGATTAGTCGATTCAGATTTTGCCAATACAGAATATGATATTTTAGTATATAACAATCAAAATAATCTTGTTTACCAACAAGGAAATATGTTTAATCAAGATGCAACATTTGATTCATCCATAGATATTTCAAAAGAAATATGGAGAATGGAGCAAGATTATACTCTCAAGTTAGTCTATGGCGTGCCTAGTGAAGCTACAAACATTCCATTAAACATTCAGAGCAATACCATTAGTTATGATTCAGGTTCACTTGAACTATGCCAAATTCCTCTATCAGATTTGGAATTTATTTGGGATGGAGTTAATGTTCCAAATTGGTATCAGATATCTTTGTGTTGGTTTGATAAGGGATTGATTACAGAAACAGAGGTTAGATATTCATTAGATTTTTTTAGAGAAAATCTGCAAGGATAGTTTTTTCATAGATGTTTGATCACAGCAAACACACGCTATGATATACTCATATCACACTAAATCCTATCAATGAAATTACAACGAAAGGGAACGCGACATTCTCATCGTGGAGTCATCGGTGTAGAGTCTGCAATAGTCATGATTGCATTTGTAATCGTAGCTGCAGCCTTAGCATTTGTTGTACTTAACATGGGATTTACTACATCACAGAAAGCAAAGACCACCATCATATCAGGACTTGGAGAATCAAGTAGCAGTATGCAAGTTGCAGGTAAAGTAACAGCTGTTGGATGTACTTCTACATCATCAGATACTACTTGTGCAACAACACCAAAGATTAATGCTACAGCATATCCAATCAAGGTAACCACGGGTGGAGATGCAGTCAATTTAGAATTGGCCACAACCGCAGTGAAATACCTCAGCAACAGTGTAGAGTATGATGACATTTACTCTGGACCAATATCTGCTGAAGAACACAGAGCCTTGAAAGGGGCATTTGAAGAAGCAAATACTGATTCATTAACTGGATTTTCATGTGATTCTTGTAATCCTGTAAATGGAACTACAGCTTCACAAACTGCAGCAATAATTTACTGGTCAGTACAAACTAATACCAATGCAATCTTGGATCAAGGTGAGCATGCAGTATTAGCAATAGGATTTGCTGCAGCTGAGAGACCTCAAGCACTAGATAAAATCAGAGCTGAGATAATTCCAGCAACTGGTGCATCATTGTCAGTCGAAAGACAAGTTCCAACAATCACAACTAGCGTAGTAGATTTGGGTTAACCACTAAAACTGGTTTCCAATCTTCTTATTTTTCATTTTTTCAATCATCATTCTGTTTGATCACAGCAAACACACGCTATGATATACTCATATCACACTAAATCCTATCAATGAAATTACAACGAAAGGGAACGCGACATTCTCATCGTGGAGTTATCGGTGTAGAGTCTGCAATAGTCATGATTGCATTTGTAATCGTAGCTGCAGCCTTAGCATTTGTTGTACTTAACATGGGATTTACTACATCACAGAAAGCAAAGACCACTATTATGGCAGGACTTGGAGAATCAAGTAGCAGTATGCAAATTGCAGGTAAAGTAACAGCTGTTGGATGTACTTCATCATCATCAGATACTACTTGTGCAACAACACCAAAGATTAATGCCACAGCATTTCCACTTAGACTTACTCCAGGAGGAGATTCAATAGATTTAGGAACAGCTACAACAGCTGTAAAATATCTCAGTAACAGTGTAGAGTATGATGACATTTACTCTGGACCAATAACATCTGAAGAACATAGAACCTTGAGAGGAGCATTTGAAGAAGCAAATACTGATTCATTAACTGGATTTTCAGGAGATTCCATTAACCCTATTAACGGAACTGTTGCTTCACAAACCGCAGCCTTCATCTATTGGTCAGTTCAATACAACACCAATCAAGTTTTGGATCAAGGAGAACATGCAGCATTAGCAATAGGGTTTGCTTCATCTGAGAGACCCACAGCATTAGACAAAATTAGAGTGGAAATAATTCCAGCAACTGGTGCATCACTATCAGTTGAAAGACAAATTCCAACAATCACCACCAGTATAGTAGATATGGGTTAACCACTAAAACTGGTTTCCAATCTTTCTTATTTTCAATCATTACAAATTTGTATTGTCTGTTTACAAAATACAGACTTTATGATATACTCTTTTGAAGGCAATAGAAAATATTGATATTTCAGGAAAAGGGAACGCGACATTCTCATCGTGGAGTTATCGGTGTAGAGTCTGCAATAGTCATGATTGCATTTATAATCGTAGCTGCAGCCTTAGCATTTGTTGTACTTAACATGGGATTTACTACATCACAGATGGTAAAAACAACTACTATTGCAGGATTAGAAGAATCAAGCAGTTCAATGAAAATATCAGGAACAATTACCGCAGTTGGATGTATAGATTCAGAATCTTCGTGTTTTAGCATTCCAAGGATTAATGCAACAAACATACCTCTCAAAATTTCAAAAGATGGGAATTCAGTAAATTTTTCTCCAGATGTTATATCAATTAGATATATTGGTGAATCAATTCAGTATGACAATATCTACACAGGTGCAATAACTGCAGATACATATAGACAATCAATTTTGGCTTACAGACAAGCAGAACTAGAAACAGATGCTGCTTTTGATGCATTTAATGGTGCTAATCCGGTTAACGGTACACTGCCAGATGAAACTAGTGCGTTTCTATATTGGGCTAAAAGATTGAATTCAAATCAAGTTTTAGATGTTGGAGAACATGCCATTTTAGCCATAGCATTTGCAACAAATGATAGACCATATGCGTTAGAAAAAATCAATTTTGAAATCATAGTTTCAAATGGGGCCACTTTAACAGTAGAAAGAGACATCCCAAGCATCACACATGAAGTACTAGATTTAGGATAGCCATACAAAAGAAAATCAATTTTTAAATGAATTCTTGTGTTTGATCACGCCAAACACACGCTATGATATACCCCCATGCCACTTAATCCTATCAATGAAATTACAACGAAAGGGAACGCGACATTCTCATCGTGGAGTCATCGGTGTAGAGTCTGCAATAGTCATGATTGCATTTGTAATCGTAGCTGCAGCCTTAGCATTTGTTGTACTTAACATGGGATTTACTACATCACAGAAAGCAAAGACATCAATAATTTCCAGTTTGGGAGAAGCAAGTAGCAGTATGCAAGTTGCAGGTAAGGTCATCGGTGAAGGTGATTCTTCAACAGGATACTTGAATATGACTGCATTTCCAATCAAGGTTTCATCTGGTGGAAACGACATTAATCTAGAAGCAAAAACAACTTCTGTAAGATATGTCAGCAATTCAATTGATTACAGCGACATTTATGTCGGAACACTAACAGGAGAATTCAAGAGTCTCAGTTCTGCAACAGCACAAGCAGTATCTGATGGTTCATCAGGTGACGAAACATTTGGACAAATTGATAACAGCCCAACAGGAGCAAGTCCTGGACCAACATACACTCGTGCATTCATTTACTTTACACAAGAAAGTACAAGTAATGATATTCTCTCACAAGGAGAATCAGCAGTTCTAGCAGTTGCTTATGCATCCGGAGATAGACCACAAGCATTAGACAAAATCAAAGTGGAAATAATTACTCCAACAGGTTCAGCCTTAACTGTGGAAAGACAAGTTCCAACAATCACAAATACCATAGTAGATTTGGGCTAGGAGATTTTTTATGCTCCTCCCATCAACTATTTTTTCTAAAATAAAAATTAGTGAAAGCAATTTAAAATTAATTATTTTTTCAGGATTTGCAATGTATTTTCTTGTATTATATGAAATGTTTCCTGAATATCTTTTTGATGAACAATATGTTTTATTTACTTTAGTTGTACCACTAGTTGTAGTTGTAGTCGGTCTAAATATTAAAAAAATTAATTTAAAAAACTTTTCATTAAAAAACATTTCATTGAAGAGTATTTCTATTAAAGGGAAAGGAAATACTAAAAATTCTGAGATCGAAACTCAAAATCAAATTGAAGATGCAGATTCTGAGATTGCAGGAAATTCTGAGATTGATGCGCTATTAGCAGGAACAGGTTCAGAAAATAATTCAGGCACATCCGAAATGGAAGCTTTACTGGCAAAAACAGAAGCAGAGGGTAAAGAAAATGGAAATTCTGAGATTGATGCAATGCTAGCAAAAACAGAAGAGGGAGATAAACCTGAAGAAGGTATTGGAGGAAATCCAGAAATTGAAGCTTTACTGGCAGGTGCAGAAACAAATGAAGGAGATAATTATTCGGATTCTTCACTAGATAATTCAGATACAGAATTAATCATTATGGAAAAAATGGAACCCATTGAAAATGACATACAGACCCTAAAAACAGACTTTGATCAGTTCAAACAGGATCTAACTACCGTTAAAGAAGAAGTTGAAATTCTTTCAAATTCTTTTGAGACTACATTGACAGACATTAAATTATTGACTACAGATATGAATAATCCACTCAACTTTATGAAGGAAGATGCACCATTTAAAGAAAATATTCAAACGATTAATGTGGATGCATTAGTTCAAAAATCAGAAAAATCTCCAGATAACATCAAACCAAATTCACAAAAACAAGAACCTGTTGTGCAAGAACCTGTTGTGCAAGAACCTGTTGTGCAAGAACCTGTTGTGCAAGAACCTGTTGTGCAAGAACCTGTTGTGCAAGAACCTGTTGTGCAAGAACCTGTTGTGCAAGAACCTGTTGTGCAAGAACCTGTTGTGCAAGAACCTGTTGTGCAAGAACCTGTTGTGCAAGAACCTGTTGTGCAAGAACCTGTTGTGCAAGAACCTGTTGTGCAAGATGCAGAATTGCCTGAAGATATCATATCATTAGTAGACGAGTTATCAAGAGATTTTATCCCTGAAGAAGTATTTGAGCTAACAAAAGTACATTGCAAAACTTTGAACATTACAATTGATGAAAAACAATTAAAGCAATTTATCGATAAAAAAAATAACTCAAATGAGCCCATCAATGAAAATGAAGAGAAATCAGATATGGAAAAAATGTTGGCAAAAACTATTGAAAATGAGGTGAAATAATGTCATCTGGAATGATTAGTGAAGGGATTTTAATTATAGCATCAATAGTGGTTGCAGGGCTAATCACAGGAATAGTTGTAAGTAAAGTCGGGACATTTGAAGGATATTACACAGCAAATACTGAAGCACAGAAAGATAAAATGTTAAGCAAGTTTGAAATCATCCACGTAAGTAAAATCAATAATACTTCAGTGAAGGCTTGGATAAAAAATACAGGATTAACTCCAATTCGAGAATTAGATTCAGTTGATGTGTATTTCGGGCCGATTACATCGGTAAATTATGTAGGATATTCTTCAGGTTCAAATCCCCAGTGGAGTTTTAATGGAACTAAAGATCCTAGTTCAGTTTGGAATCAAGGGGAAACCATACAAATCCAATTACAAGATGATTCTGCATTACAAACTTCAACATCATATTTGATTCAATTCACAATATCAAATGGAGAGTCAAACGATCACATATTCTCCGTGTCTTAAGAGGATTTCAAATGGGCCTAAGTAATGCAATTAGTGGTGGAATCATCATGTTCGGAATTACATATGTGATTTTTACATTTGGAGGATTTACAGATCAAGCTGCATTGTTTTCTGATGCATCTACTGAAACATCAGATTTGGAAAATAAAATTCTAAAAACTTCATTTACAATAGATTCTATAATTACAGCTGCACCTGCATCTACATTTACAGTAGATATTACAAACACAGGTATTGAGAAATTATGGGCATATGATAAATTTGACATGATCATTACCTATGATAGTGCAGGTACAACATATACTGAAAGTTTAGAATATGCAGAAGTTTGTGGTGTAGGAAAATGGTGTATCACTCTATTTAGCAACGATGTGATAGATCCTAAAATTATCAATCAAGGAGAATCCATAATTATTGAGGGTACAATTAGTAGACTGCTACAAAGTGGCACCACAATGATTATAGTTATTTCAACAGATAACGGGATAGTAGTAAAAGAAACAAAACTAGTCTAAGTTCTGTTCAAAAAAGTCAAACATTTTCTTTAATAGAAAATTCTCATAGTTTGATCGTGTTCAATTTGAGGTGTACTTATGCGTAATATTATTTCTACTGGAAATGAAGAAATCGACAGACAGTTCGGTGGAGGCATTCCATCACCATCACTTGTGTTTATTGAAGGAGCTCATGGCACAGGTAAAAGTGCCATATCAGCTCAGATCATGAACGGATTATTAACAACAAAAAAAAGCCTACTTTGTGTAATTGAGAATACTGTAAAACAGCATATTCAAAAAATGAAATCAATCACATTTAATTTTTCTAAACCTTTTGTTCGCAGTCAACTGATATTTGTTCCAATGTACATCAAAAATGCAAAATGGTCTGAGAAAAACACTGAGAGAATTTTACCTGCAATTAAACAGTTTATTTTAGAAAAAATAGATAAGGTGGATGGAGTAGTTATTGATTCAATTTCACCGATGGTCAATAATTCCAAAAATGAATCAATATTAGATTTTCTCTCATTTTGTAAGGAAATTGTTGCAAAGGGTAAAACAGTAATTATTACAAGTCATTCATCAGATTTTTCAGACGCTACAAATACGGCAGTAATTGGAACTGCAGATGTATATCTTAAATTAGGAACAGTAGTAGTAGGAGATAGAGAAGTTAAAACTCTAAAAATCATAAAACTATTAGGTGCTGCAGATACCCCTGAGGCAGGATTTGCATTTGAGGTAGATTTGATTTTTGGCATAAAGATTGTTCCTGTATCAATGGCTAACGCATAGGTGAGAAAATGGTTTTTGACTTATCAAAAATTAATGATGCTGAGTTTGTTGCAAAAATAAAGGAAAAACCATATCTAAAAAACTATCTGGAAACATACCAAGGCAAAGGGAATCCACTACCTCTTTTCTCAGAAGAATTAAAGGCAGAACATAAAAAGCTGAAGGAACCAAATTTAATTTATTCAGTAGCAGAAGATACATTCATCCACATAAATCCACACACTACTTCTGATGACGGGTATAACGAATATGTTATAATTGAACCTGATGAGCCGGAAAGAGAATTAATGGAATTTGCAGACAAAGTATTTGCTGCAAAAGCTGGAGGGTTAGATCCACCAGTAGAGATCACAGAGAGATTCAATATGGTTGACACATATCTCAGTAAAACGTTAGTAGCATCATCATCACCTGTGGATTATTCTAAATTAGGAGATCCTTTTACAGTCAAGAATTTTCCAGTTGAATCAAAAAAAATGAATGATTTAAAATATCATTTTCTACAAAAACGTGCAGGCACGGGCCTTTTGGATCCATTCCTAAATGATCCTAACCTTGAAGATATTTCCATTATTGGTGCAGGAAACATGTACATTATTCATAAAGCATTTGGAACTTTGAAGGTACCTGTTTTTCTTAGTGTGGATGCAATTGATGAGTTGATTATTAGTTTATCGGAGCAATTTGGAAAAACAATATCACATGCAAAACCAGTTGTAGATGCAACATTACCAGATGGTTCCAGAATTAACATAGTGTTTGGAAAAGATATCAGTAGAAAAGGAACAAATGCAACAATACGTAAATTTGCAAGTACCCCATTATCAATTATTCAAGTTCTAACATCAGGTGTGATGAATTTTACTGAAGTTGCTTATTTGTGGATGATGCTAGAAGCAGGAATGAGTCTTTTTGTAAATGGAGAGACAGCATCAGGGAAAACAACAACCTTAATGGGATTAACTGCATTTATTCCTGCAAATTGGAAAGTAGTAACAATTGAGGATACGCCAGAATTAACTTTACCTCACAACAATTGGATTACAGAAGCAACAAGAAACACAGGGAATGCAGCTTCTAGTGTAACAATGGATGATCTACTAAAAGCAGCATTAAGACAGAGACCAAACTATATTCTCGTAGGAGAAATCAGAGGTGCAGAAGGAAACGTAGCATTTGCAGCAATGCAGACAGGTCACCCAGTTATTGCAACATTTCACGCAGCAGGAATGGTCCCCCTTATTCAAAGACTCTCAAACGATCCAATTAACATTCCAAAGACTTACATGGAAAATCTAAACCTAGCATTATTTCAAGGAGCAGTTCTCAATCCCGAAGGAAAAAGAGTTCGTCGTGTTTTATCAATTAATGAAATTTTAGGAATATCAAATGATGGTAACGTTATGTTCATTCCTGTATTTGATTGGGATGCAGGAACAGATACTGTAAGATTCAAAGGAAAGGGAAGTAGTGCCTTATTCATTTCAAAAGTTTTAGAAAAAAGAGGTATGAAAAAGAAAGATGAAGGAAAATTATATGATGAATTAGAATTAAGATCAAAAATTCTAGAAAAAATGATGGAGAAGAAAATTTTCAATTATTATGATGTGTTTAATGCAATTTCACATTGTAATGAAATTGGATTAGAAGAATATCTAAAGGAGCTTGATGAGCAATGATGGTCAACAAAGTAAAAGATGTAAAAAATATGTTTTCAACAGGTAGTAAAGTAGATGAAAATTTTGTGTATTTCATCGGTTTACTATACTGTATTTCAACGGGAGAGATTGGAGCCGTTGAGCTTTTTAAAACTGGAAAGGATTCTAAATATGGAAAATATTCCCAGGCATTTCGAGACACCTATAGATTAGGTGTAGGTTGGTCATATGGACTAGCTTCTGCTTGTGAAATGATGGGTAGAAAAGTTTCAAACAATAAAGACGATCCTATGAAGTTACTTTTAGTAAAATTATCTCAAGTTGTAAGATTAGGAGATGATTTGAAGACATTTTTTAGAGATGAATTAAAAAACTCCTTACAGACGTATGCCATAAAATATGAGGCAAATCTTGAAACACAAAAATTATTTTCAGAAATGTTTTACACTTTAATGTCCACTGCATCATTTATGATTTCTGCAAATTCAATTATGAGTATGTTAATGGGATTTGGTGATTCAGAATCTATTCTCATAGTTTCTATGATGGGGACGGGTGCAGGAATGGCAGTATTTGTAGCAATGATGTTTTTTATGTTTCCAAGAGACGTATTAGCTCATACAGATGATGCAATTGAGAAAAAATTTAGAATGAAGATGTATGTAGGAATATTTGGTACAGTTGGGGTTTCAGCAGTTCTTTTATTGACAAATATGTTGCCACCAATTCTTGCAATAGGATTGGGAGGAATACCATTGTTATATCCAGGAATTATTGCAAAAAAACAAGAATCTAAAATTGCCACATACACAGAATGGTATCCAACATTTATTCTTCATTTTGGTCAATTGCTATCCACAGTAGGCTCTATGGGACAAGCGCTTCAGGCAGTAATGAGGAGTAATTTTGGAACAATTCAAGAATTTATTGACGGATTAAAAAATAGGATTAAAAATAGGATAGACCAAACCATATGTTTCCAATTATTCTCAATTGAAGCTGGACACCATATTATCGCAAATGGAAACGATATTGTTTCAACATCAATATACAAAGGCGCAGATATGAACCTGGTAGGAAATGTAGTTGCAGATATTACGAAAAAGATTAGTGAACTAAGAGGGAAAAGAGCTCAAAATGCATCCACATTTCAATTAGTTGTAGTAATTTTACATGTATTATCTCTATCAATCTTTGGATTAATGAATAAGCTTACAGAATTATTCAATGATTTATCAGAAGGAGATCTTTCAAATGCCGCATTTGAGCTAAGTCCAATTGATCCAGTCCTCATGAGCATGCTTATGCCTGTTTTGCTAATTATGACATCAATAATTAGTGGTTTTGCAATAAAGATTATTCAAGGAGGACTATACAAAACAGTCTTTTTCCATATTGGCATATTACTTGTAGTTGGAGGAATCTCAATGTTTGCAATAAATGAATTCATGGCAGACTTTTTAGATAGTATAATCTTTACAGCACCAGTCCCAGGAATATAAGAATGATTTTCTTGAAATGATTTTTTCAATATTATCTGTCCTCTATGATCAGACAAATCATTAACTAGAAAATTTTCAATATGATGTTATGACATCACAATCAACTGAGGCTATTGACAAAAAATTAACAAGAACAGAACAAACATTTAATGATTCAGCAGATGATGAAAAAATCACATCAAAGGTATTAAGGACATTTGATGAAGCAGTAATTGCTTCAGAACAGCTTAGTAATACAGTAATGGAATTAGAATCAGCAACAAAAAGTCAAACCAGTGGAATTGAAGAAGTGTCACAGTCATTGCAATCCATAGCAACTGCAATTCAAGGAGTTGCAGTAAATGCAAACAAAGCAATGAATATGATGAAAGAATCAGAAAAAATTACTCAAACCATTAGTGCTGATGCCGAAAAGGGTATGAGTAAGATGGACAGTATGAAGTCCATTGTTTCTGAATCATCAAAAGATGTTCAAAAACTAACACTAGAACTTGCCAAAGTCGATAACATGACTGCATTTATCACCCAAATTGCTGAACAAACAAACCTGTTAGCACTTAACGCAGCTATAGAGGCAGCTAGAGCAGGAGATGTAGGCAGGGGATTTGCAGTTGTAGCAGATGAAGTAAGAAGATTAGCTGAAAATTCTAAAAAAGGAGCTGAAGACATATCACACCTTGTAACATCATTAAAAGATTCATCAGATAAAACAACAGATAGTATTCAGAAAGGAAATAGTGTAGTTCAAGATGCTTATGGAGTAATCACAAATATTCTAGTATCAATAAAAAATATCTCAATTTCAATTACGGAAGTTGTTGCTCAAATGCAAGAAATTTCAGCAGCTACAGAACAGGTATCTAGCGGTACAGAAGAGGCAACTGCTGCAAGTGAAGAAGTGTTGTCAGTAGCCCAAACAAATCTAAGTAGCTTTTCAGATATTGCACAGGCACAAGATAGAGAAACAAGAATTCTAAAAGATGCAAACACTTCAGCAAATACTTTAGCTGAAATTACAGACGTCATAGATTCGTCAACTATCATATCCACTACAGATATTGATGGATTAAGTAATTACATGAATAATTTCTTTTTAGAGATTACAAAAATGGATAAAGAAGAATTAAAGGGAGAAATGCACAAGATATTCAAATTAGATTGGCATGATAAAAAACTACTAGATAATTTATGGCAAACGATTTCAAGTGGAAAAGTTTTCCAAGGTTACATAAGAAATACAGTTATCGATAAAAGCACATATTGGTTAAAAACAACAATTAGTCCAATATTTGATGAAGAGAAAAAAATTAAAGGCTACATTTGCATTGGAACACCCATTACAGAATTAATGGAGATGACAGGTATTGAAGAAGCATGTAAAGATATAGAGACTGGTAAAAACCCAAATCCATTTTTCAGAGGAATAATTAAAAAATTAAAAGAAGGCGGTTTTTAATGTCTGAAGAAAAAAATTCAAATGAAATTCTGCAAGTTGTGACATTTACCATAAATGAATCATCAAAAAAATGGGAATTATGCAGTTCCAATTCAGCAAGTCAAAGAAATTAAGACTGTTGGCACAATTACCAAAATACCAAAATCAAAATCATTTGTTAAAGGAGTCATGAATCTAAGAGGGAAAATTATTCCAGTAATTGATGTTAACAGTAAGATTGGGATTTCAAATAATACCAATGCCAATCACACAAAACAAAGAATTCTAGTTGCAGATTCTAAAAATGTACTTACAGGTCTTTTAGTAGATGAAGTAAATGAGGTATTAAGATTAAATAAAAAAGATATCGAGACGGCTCCATTGGAAGCATTCAATGATACAAAATACATCAAAGGGATAGCAAAAGTAAATGAGAAATTATATGTTATTTTAGATATTCCTGAATTCATAGGGGAAAACGAAAATAAAGACCCAGTATCGCAGTCAAAAGAAACTGATAATATCTCATCTGAAGAAATTAAAAATATTGAAAAGGATGAAATTCTTCCTGAAATTGAAGAAATAATAAATCAAAAAATTAATGGTTAGAAACAGGGGTTTTATGCATATTTTGAATCTATTCCATATTGGAATTCAAAGTTCTTAGATATTACCATTATTTTTAATTAAAAAAATAAGATTGTAGTATCATGCACATATCTTATCAAACTGATCTTAATTCAATGTGGGATAAAATAGACATCAAGTCAAAAAATAAAATTTGGGATAAAAAATGGGAACAAGAGCACATTCAAAGAATTGTAAAGGATTTGATAGAATTAAAAATCAAAGCAAAAAAAGACAACAACCCTATATTGTATAATCAATTCCGAATATCACTAATAAGAGCACATGAAGTTCAAAATGATATTTTAGAAAATTAACAAAACAGCATCAGAGTCTGTTCGGCTCAGACAAACATCATATTATTATTACTTTTTTTAATTAAAAATTATGATTACTCATCATGTTAATTCATTTAAAATTTGTATGGGAGTATAATTCCCTTTGTTAGAACAACAGCTAAAGTCAATCAAAGTTGGCATAATTAATGATTCGAACCTAATGAGAAAATATATCTCAGATTTAATTTCAGTTGAAGGAATAGAAGTAAGTCTAACTGCAACTGATGGGGAAAATGCGTTAACAAAAGTTTTTCGAAAAAAACCAGATGTAATTCTATTAGATCTAGAAATGCCAAAAATGGACGGACTTACATTCATTGATGAAATGACAAAAAAAGGTATTTTGATTCCAACAATCATAGTTAGTAGTTTTTCACAGGATGGATCAAAACTAGTGTTAGATGCATTAGAGAATGGCGCAGTGGATTTTGTAACTATCAATCAAGAGAATGGAAATGATAAAGAACTTCAGGATTCTTTAGTGTCAAAAATAAAAATTGCTTCAAATTCAGATCCAATTCATTTAATTAAAAATAAGATTTGTTCTCTTAAGCCAAACAAAAAAAGAATTTCAGGTGCAGGTGCCTCTGAAAGATTAATTGTCATTGGTTCATCAACTGGAGGACCAGGAACAATTCAAAAAGTATTATCTGAATTGCCAGAAGAAATTCCTGCAGGAATTCTACTTGTTCAACACATGCCAAAAGAATTCACTAAACAGTTTGCACAGAGATTATCTGAAAACACAGGATTTGTAGTAAGGGAAGCAAAGGAAGGAGAGATCATCAGAGATCATGAAATTCTTTTAGCCCCGGGGGACTATCATATGATTGTACAACCAGATAAAAAAATCCATTTAGATTCAAGTGAAAAAAGATTTGGTGTACGACCATCTGTGAACATGACAATGGTTTCTGCATCTGAAGTATATGGATCAAACTTGGTAGGAGTAATTCTAACTGGGATGGGTCACGATGGAGGATTTGGAATGAAATCAATTAAAAAAAGAGGCGGACACACGATTGTTCAAAATAAAGAAACTAGCGTAATTTTTGGAATGCCAAAGGCAGTAATTGATCTAAATGCAGCTGATTTCATACTTGGATTAGATAAGATCCCTTCAAAAATTTCCGAGGAGGTGCAAAATCTTATCAGATAATAATTACCGAGAGATGTATGTCTCAGAAGCAACAGAACATGTTGAACTGATAAATCAAACATTATTACAACTAGAAGACAATCCCACAAATAGATCATATTTAGATCAAGTTTTTCGCTCAGCTCACACCATTAAAGGAATGGCATCAACTATGTCCTATAATGATACAAGTGAACTATGTAAAAATATTGAAAATATTTTTGATGAAATTAGAAAAGGTGAAAAACATCTAACACATGATCTTTCCAGTGCACTTTTTGTTTGTATTGATCTATTACAGCAAATGATCATGGATGAAGAATTAAAAGTAGATTTAACACCTTATTTAGAAAAATTGCAATCACCTGAAGAAGAAATTAAAAACATGCCATTTCAAAAAAACAGTAAAAAAATTTCATCCTCAACAATTAGAGTCAAAATGTCAGATCTTGATTCCATAGTGGATTTAGTAGGGGAATTATTAACATCAAAAATGCAACTTCAACAAACAATAAAAAATAAAAATCACAATGAATTAAAACAAGTTTCAACTCAAATTGAACGTTTAATTACAGATTTACAATATCAGGCAATGAAAATTAGGCTAGTTCCAATAAATCAAATTTATGATAGATGCAATAGGACTGTACGCGATATATCACAAAAACTTCAAAAGAACATAGATTTGAATATGGATAGTTCAGGAATTGAGATAGACAGAAGTATTTTAGATGCAATGGTGGATCCACTATTGCACATTTTAAGAAATTGTGTAGATCACGGGATAGAATCTTCTGAAGATAGAATCAGACTTGGCAAATCAGAGACAGGCAACATAAGTATTACAGTATCAAGAAAAGGAGAAAATATTCTAATCACCATAGAGGATGATGGAAAAGGAATTGATGTAAACAGAGTAAAAGAAAAAGCAGTAGATAACGGGATAATCACTCAAGAAGAGGCAGATAAAATTTCAGAACAAGACGCAATGCAATTAATTGGAGCACCAGGATTATCTACTGCAAAGGAAGTAACAGACATTTCAGGGCGTGGGGTAGGGATGGATGTCGTAATATCTCAAATAGAAGAGGTGAATGGAACAGTAAAAATTACTAGTGAAAAAGATATAGGCACAAAAATAGTTTTATCGCTACCACTAAATCTTTCGATAATACGAGGACTTCTGGTAATCATATCTGGAGAAAGATTTGCAATTCCCCTTTCCAGCATAATTTCTACATTGAAAATAAAAAATGAAGAGGTAGACGTAGTACATGGAACAGAATTCATTAATTTTGAAGATAGTATTATACCATTAATCCGTCTTAATGATCTTTTGGAAATACAGAAAACCCGCTATAGTGAGAATAAAGAATTAACCGTCATAGTAATTGAAAACAATAATAAAAAATACGGGTTTTTAGTAGATGGTTTTGAAAGAAATCAAGAAATTGTCATAAAAAAATTAGATGGAAATGAATCATCAGATTTATTTTCAAATGCAACAATACTTCCTGATGGAGATGTAGCTTTAGTGATTGATCCTTCAGCGTTAATTAATTAGGTGATTAAAAATGAAATTAAAAAATAATGAAATTCAAACATTGGTAGGAACTATAGAAGAATATATTACAAATAAAACATGCAGTGCACTATCCACACTTCTTAACGAGTCAATCAATCATAAGATTTCAATCCAATATAATAACGATAACTCTAAAAATAAAATTTCATTTTCATCAGATGAAATAAAAATGTGCTCAGTAAGATTAAATGGTAAAGGTGATCTCCACATTGAATTACTCTACACAATAAAATTGAATCATGCGATTAATATTGCATCAAAACTACTAGGTACAAAAATCAATAAATTAGATGAAATGGGAATGTCAGCATTACAAGAAGTTGCAAATATTTTAACAGGTTCGTTCTTCAATGCATTGTCTGAAAATACGGGGTATCGTATTGATCTTTCAACTCCATCATTCAAAGAAGGGAGATTAAAAGAATTAATCAAAGAACCAGCAAACGATGTCAATAGCAATCTCAAAGATGTAATAGTTACAGATGTAAGTTTGTCAGGCGCTGTCACAGATATTGAACTTCACATGATAATCATACAACATCCCGAACATGCAAAAAAACTAATTTCGTTTAGAGATCAGAATTTAAAAGTTCCAAAATATGAAAACCCATCAAATACAAATTTGTTAGGCGGTAAAAACAATTCTATTGACGAACTGATAGGAGATTTTAATTTAAAAAAGACAGAAGTTGAATCCAATTCTAAAAATCAATCTTTGAAAAAAAATATTGGAGAAAATTAACTTGATAGAATCCAAAACAAGTCACTATATTGAAAAGATCATATCAGAGATTAAGAAAAAAACAGGTAAAAGTATTCAAGAGTTTAAACCTGTTTTTCTTGAAAGACGAATACAATACAGAATGAGAATACTAAATATATCTGAATTAAAAGAATATTTCGAATTAGTATCAAGTAATTGTAATGAGGCAGAATCCCTATATTCATCATTTTCAATAAATGTAACAAAATTTTTTAGAGATCCTCAAGTCTGGGAGAAATTAGAAAAGGAGACCATCCCCAAGTTAATTGAAAAATCAAAGTTCTCTAGAATTAAAGTTTGGAGTTGTGGCAGTGCTTCAGGTGAAGAGCCACATAGTATTTCCATAATGCTACATGAATTGTTGAAAGGAACTGGGAAAGATTATAGAATTTATGCTAACGATATAAACAACCATGCATTAATTCGTGCAGAAAAAGCTGTATATCGAAATGCAAATTTAGTGAATGTGAGTAATCTCAAAATTAATAGATATTTTGAAAAAATTTCAGAGGAATACTACCAAGTTAAACTTAACATCAGAAACAAAATTCAATATGAGGAGATGGATTTGATGAAAACTACAGGACAAATGTTTGATATTATTTTCTGTAGAAATGTTTTGATATACTATGATAAAAACTCTCAAGAATGTATTTACAAAAAGTTTTCAGAATCATTAATGGATGGAGGGATTTTAGTTCTTGGACAAGATGAATCAATGATTGGAACTAAGGGAAAGGAATTCTTCGAAATACTAGATCCCAAAGAAAGAATTTATCAAAAAATACCTCACTCAATAAATTAAATTTATTCCCCCACCACTTTAATTGGAATATTGTTTCATGTTTGTATTTCCTAAACAAACTCTGAGATATTAATACAAGTATGAAGATAATATATGAGATTGCTAAACAGAATAAGTATAATGATTCACCACATATCTACAGGAGATTATTAAATTGGGAAATGGAATTAAAGTCTTAATTGCAGATGATGCTTCATTTATGAGAACTGTTTTAAAAGATATTTTAAAATCAAATGGACTTGCAACAGATATTGTAGAAGCACCAGATGGGGTCGAAGCTGTTCGCCAATTTATCAATCATAAACCAGATTTAGTTACAATGGATGTTAACATGCCAAAAGCTGATGGAATTCAAGCATTAAAAGGAATTATGAAAGTAAATCCAAATGCACGTGTGATAATGGTGACATCTGTTGAACAAAAACACATTGTTCAAGATGCAATGAAATCAGGTGCTAGAGATTACATAATAAAACCATTTGAGAGAGGAAATGTCGGATTAGTATTCAACAAAGTATTAAGAACAAAATAACAAACTCAGATGATTTGTTAAATCCTGCAAAATATAATGATCTGTGGATAAAAAAACACATACCATTTACACGATTTTCTACCAAAATGGAAGTATATTTTAAGAAATAGTTCCGGATTCCCTATAGTCTAATTTGCTGTAATTTATGCATGAATTTCAAACATAGTGGGGCGATAGCAATTCTAGTATTGGTATTTGGGATTACCACTTTTTCAGGAAATGTGTATGCTAGTCAAGATTCAGTATTAGTTGGCGATTTTCCACGAGACATAGATTTTGATCCATTTTTGAATAATCTGTATGTCCCAAATTATGAATCAGGGACAATTTCGGTAATTGATGCAACCAATATGATCATCAAGGATACAATAAGTATTAATGAAAATAATTCAAATCCCACCAGAATTGCTGTTGATAAAAATCAACATTTGATATATGTCACAGATAAAATATCGGGCACACTTTCAATAATTGATGGCGTTGAGGGCAAAGTTATCAATTCAAAGAAAATTGGAGAGTCATTGTGGGACATTGCAATAAATGAGAACAACAACAAGTTGTACATTTCAGACTTGATTAAAAATGAAATAATTGTATTGGATAAAGATAATTTTAAAGTAATTAAGTCAATATCTGTAAATTCTAGTCCCTGGTCAATTGCCATAAATCAAAATACGAATAAAGTGTATGTTGCAAGTGGCACTTCAGAAGCAATTAATGTAATTGATGGAAAAACAGATAGTCTAATTTATGAAATAAATCCAGGAGTAAAACCTTGGGGTTTATCAATTAATGAAAAGAGTAATGTCATTTATGTGTCCAGTTGGGATTCTAATGAAATTACAGTAATTGATATTCAAAATAATCAAATAATTTATGAAATACCCATTATGTCTGGAGCATGGCAAATGACAACAAATCAAAAAAACGGAATAACTATAATTTCCAATGAGCATTCAAATGAACTATACATACTAGATGAGAACTCAAGAAAAATTCAAACAATTTCTGTATTGGACTCACCACAATCTATGATTGCGTCTCCAACCTCAAATATCATTTATGTTACAAATCCATTATCTAATTCAGTCTCTTCTGTAATGTATGATTATGAACATAGAAGCCTTACACCAATTATTGAAGAAGTGATTGCGGATAATGATTCTGTAAATGATGAATTGATTTTAGAGGTAATTCAAGGAATAACAAATATTCCTCAGCGTGAAGATTTTGACACAGATATGATTGCAGGACTATTGAAGAATTTAGGAGTTACAGGAGAATTTGATGGGAATGGAATCGCACAAATTCTTCTTGACGATTATAATGAAAAGAAGGAATTACAACCAAAAACCGCTCAAGTCCCTTCTTGGACAACTGAACTAGCCCTAATGTTTAGTGATGATCTTGGAAATCAGCCAAAAAAAGAAATCAATTGTGATGATGATGCATTTTTCCCCATCAATGATATTGACAACATCAATCCATTTGATATTTGGGTAAGTATTCTACCCATCTGTGCATTATCCTAATCATCAGAATTTTTTTTCATAAATAAAAATAATGTTCCAAGAATACCAATACCTAGAACTATGGCAAGACTAATTGCAGAAATGTAAACTAGAGATGGGATAGATGATAGTAAATAGCTTAATTCAGTTTGATATAATGGACTAGTGGCAATTCCTGCAAAAATTAAAGATATTGTAATTATGCTTCCAAATACATTTGTTCCAAATAGATGAATCCAAGATACCAGAGTATTAAATTTACTAAATCCGCTATGCAGATTTGTTTCAATATGATTATAGAATATTCCAATAGTGGCCAACCCAGCAGTCAATCCAATTTGAAGAACAAATCCAAAAAAGAAAATTCCCAAATTATCAGTAAATGCAAATTCAAACATATTTTGTGGATTTCCATTGAACACAAAAAGTTGATTTAGAAAAAGTGCTATTGTCAATCCAGTAACAATTGCTCCCTGTATCATTGCAGAGATAATGAATTTTTTTCCAAACTTTCCAGGTTTTGATTCATCAGAAACTTCAAGAAATGCTCGTTTTGAAATCTTTTTTTCTAGATTTGCATAATCATTAAATTTTTCTAACAATTGCGCTTCTTTTTTAGAATCATATTCAAATCCATCAAAATCATCAGAGTTATCAAACCTCATGAAAATAATCATGAGTATTTGTATAATATTATATAATGTGTGACAATTGAACGAACTGTATCAAAGCAAAAATCATTTTTTCGTGTTTTATTTGAACAGACAATGTGTGATTAACCTTAATTTAACTGAAAAAATATGGTAAAACGAATTCTAGTAGCAGAAGACAATAGATTCACTGCGATGCAATATGAAAAAATACTTCAAAGTGGGAATCATGAAGTTGAAATTGCAAAAGATGGAGATGATTGTATTAAGAAATACATCGATAGTATGAATGATGTTTCAAAAGAAAGTAAATATGATGTATTGATTTTAGACCATTCTATGCCACAAAGAAATGGGGCAGAAGTAGCATCAGATATTTTATCTTTGAACCCAAAACAAAAAATTATTCTTGCATCAGCATATGCATTATCAACTGAAAGAAATTTTTCAAAATTAAAAGACAAGATTTTATTTCTTCAAAAACCATTCCAACTCTCAAAAATTCTAGAATTAGTATAAATTTAGAAAAGAATTTTTTAGATTTAATTATTTTTTAAAGTTTTTTCAATGTCATCTACAACTGAATTTTTCCAATTAAGATCAAAATCAAAAATAGGTAATGCAATTTCAAAAACAGGGTGTCCATTTTTATTATATGCAGAAATTTTTCCATTATGAGCATCAATAATTTTTTTAGATATATACAAGCCTAGTCCAAAACCTGAAACTTTGTAATTGCCTTTAGTTACAAATTTTTTGAAAATTTTTGGTAGAACATCATCGGGAATTTCAGGGCCAGAATCAGTTATGAATAGTTTGAGAGTTTTTTTATCTTTCAGAAGATTTGTTTGGATGGTTATATCCCCAGTTTCTGTGAATTTAATACAGTTATCTATGATATTTCTTAAGACCTGTTTAATTCTGGTTTTATCAAGATTCATGACAACATCCAGATCTAATCTTGTCTTAATTGGAACTTTTCTATCAGGGTTATAATGCTCAGAATCCAGAACTTCAGAAACAATATCATTGATATTATTTTTCTCTAAATGTAATTCCAATTCATCGTTTTCAATTTTTGTGAGATCAAGTACATTATTGGCGATATTTTCTAAATTCAGAGCAATATTAGATATTCCTTCCAGGGCTTCTTGTTTTGAAATTATGCCTGTTTTTGCAAGTTCTACAAATCCAAAAATGGGTTGAATTGGACCTTTTAGTTCATGGGATGCAATTGAAATGAACTCCTCCCTTTTCTTATCTACTTTTTTTAGTTTTTCATTTAATTTTTGGAGGTTTTTTGTTTGTTCCTTTATTTCATTTTTGAGATTTTTATTTGTCTGATTAAGAAAAAATACCAGCATAGAGGTTACGGCCCCTACTAAAATAATCATAGTCCATTGCAAAATCTGAAAATCTGTAATAATAGCATCTACAGATAATTTTGAATATATTGGGATTATCTCAAGCATTTGCTCTATGTCTTCAAGTTTCTCAAGTAGTTCAAATTGCAAATATTTCAAGTTCTCATATTCTAGTAAAAATCCACCAAAATTTCCATCATAAAAATACGATAATGCATTAGATGCGCTATTTTCATATTCTAAGTGTAAATTATAGTACAAATTAATAGTATTTTCAAGTTCAGATGATTTTTCATCAACTAAAATTTCATCAATGTGATGATTATCAAGTATTAATCTATTAAAATCATAAATTTTATTTTTAATTTCAGTATTATATATCCAAAATGTACCAACACCCATTAAGTTTTCTTCAGATTTTAAACTTTCAAATATCGTCATCTGTCGTTCATATTTTACTTTAATATCATCAAAATTGGATATTTTTTTATTGTAATCTAAAATAAAATTATAATTCTGATTAATATCATCCATTGTTTTTATAGTATAAATTGAAACAACACCCAACAACAAAATTATCATAGATATACATATTCCAATTCTAAACTGAGAATGACTAGTAATTTCTAACAACATTATGTGTAAATTAAAACGAACTTGAATTACTGGTTGTTTATATTAAACAGACGTATTTGTTTGTTCAAAAATTCAGAACAATTCCTTTTGATATAGAAAAATTGTAAAAAAAGTATGACTAGTGCAGTTATCGTAGATGATGATTTTGATACAGTAGAAGTGTTTTCAGAATTTCTTTCATTGCAAAACATAGATGTACTTGGCAAAGCATACAATGGATTAGATGGGATTAAATTATTTGAGGAGAAACAGCCAGACATAATTTTTTCAGATCTTTGGATGCCAGAGTATGACGGATTTTATCTCATTACGAAATTGAGGGAAAAATTCAAGGATGCAAAGATAATCATGGTTACAGCAGATTTAACTCAAGAAACAGATAAAAAATTAAAAGAGTGTAATGTGGATGCAGTAATTTTCAAGCCATTTAAAATTAACCAAATTATGAAAGCAGTAGAGGATGTTTCAAATAATACAAAGCCAATTATTTCAACATAGATTATAAATAATAGATAGAGGATTAAGAATATGAAAATTCTAATTGTTGAAGATGAAATTGATTTATTAGAAGAATACAAGATTTTTCTGGAATCTAATAATCATACTGTGACATTAGAAATGAATGGTGAGTCAGGGCTAAAAACATATTTTAGTAATTTTGATTCCAATTCAGAATCTACCCCATACGATATTGTAATTTTAGATTATCAGCTATCAGGAAAAAACGGTATGCAAGTGGCATCAGAAATTTTGGCTAAATGCCCAAATCAGAGAATTTTGTTTGCCTCAGCATATGTCGAGGACACATTAAAAGAATCAATTAAGACTTTGAAGCAAATTGTAGAACTTCTTCAGAAACCGTTTGGACTCCAAAAACTTTTGAATGTAATTGAAGACACAACAACATACGATGAATTAGCCAAGCTCAATGTAGATATAAAAAATCTAAAAGAACTCGAGCCCACACATGCTCAAATTAGCACATATCTGGAGATTATGAAAAAGCTTCACGATAAATTAGAATAAAATTTGATACAATATTCTGTTTAATTTAATCATACAACTTGCTTTAAAATTTGCTTACTGATAAAAAGCATGCAAGTTTATTCACCACAATCTGAAAAATTTTCAAAGATACTTTTTAAAAAAATTTTGGTGCCATTTGACAATTCAAAAATGTCAGACAGAGCATTTTGGCATGCAATAAATCTAAACTTTAATCATAAAACAGAAATAATTATTTTGTCAGTTTACCATAGCGATCATTTATCAATTTCATTTTTGGATTATAATGCACATCAGACCATAATAGAAAGGGAGAAATTAAACGAAATTAAATTAAAACACAAAAAATTAAAAGAGATTTCAGAAGAATCCGGTGTTACATGTAGAACTTTTGTGGCAGCTTCATCCTCAATCACTCAAACTGTAATGTCTTATATTTATTCTACAAAGGCAGATCTTGTGATTATGGGTACAAGAGGAAATGGTTCTGATAGAAAATTAATGTTAGGCAGTGTGTCACTTGAAGTATCACAAAAATCACCAGTTCCTGTATTGCTAGTGAAATGATTTTATTCTAAAACATAATTGATGATTAATACAAAAATGTACAAGATAAGAGATGACGTTTGTATAAAAAAGACACACATATGATAATACTAGATTTCTTTGAGAAATATTTTATTGCAAAAGAATTTAGATTTCAAATTTAACAAAAGTGTGCCTGATGAAATAAGTAGGAATGAACTTTTTGATAATTTTAATAAATCAGTTAATTACAAAGATGAAATAAATTTTGAAAAACATTCAATTAACAACATTATTAATGAAACAGTAGAAAAAGCAATTAACGATATTGTAATTAAAATAATTAATACAAAAACAATATTGACTAGTTCAAAAAATGTAGATGAGATTGCTAAAATTTGTGAAAAGTTTTTTCAGGATTCAAATTTTGGTACATTTGAATATATACAAAAAACAGGGAGAAATAATTTTAAAGTTATTCATAAATCAGGGGATAATGGAACCAAATTTTTGGGAAAATTTTTTGAGAAAATATTCAAAACATGCTTAAAAAATTATTCTTATCATATAATTTCTAATGAGAATTCTTTGTGTGTAATTTTTAGATAACCTAGTTGTTTGACATCAATTGTTCCTTAATTGATGGCATATTTTCATTAATATGGATTGAGTGAATTTCTTTTTTCTTTATAGAGCCAACAAGAGTAACATCTCTTGCCAGAATACTATCAGTAAGCCAATCAACGCAGATTTTTAATTTTTTGCCAAATGTGGGTATTTTTGATATATAATATGCCCTCCAAATAAGCCATGCAGGAATTCCAGTGATATTTTTACCAGCAATTGTAGCTATTCCAACTCTTTCGCCAATTATTGCCATGATTCCCAAACTATGAAATGTGAATTTTTTTAATTTGTTTTGTTTCTTAAATGTGAGTAATAAATTCTCAGCCACAGTTTTTCCTTCTCTTATTGCATGTTGTGCAGTAGATGGATAGTATGAATTCAAAGAATCATCTTTAATCAGTGCACAATCACCTAATACAAAGACATTCTCTTTATTTTTCATCCTCAATGATCCATCAACGATGATCCTTCCACCAAGACCATGTTCACAGTTTAAATCAGAAATCACTCTATCCATCTTTGTTCCACCAGTCCAAATCAGCGTGGCACAAGACAATTTACCACCATTGCTTAATTGAACATTCTCCTCATCAGCATCAACGGCTTTAGTATTTTTTATTATCATTATCCTATCTTTTTCAATAAATTCTGTAGCTTTTTCAGATAATTTTTCATTTAGCTCTGGTAAAATTCGATCTTTTGCAGAAATTAAAATGACGTTAACATTTTTTGGATTAATTGTTGGGTATGATTTAGAAATTGATTTTTTTATAAACTGATTAATTTCACTTACTGTTTCAACTCCTGCAAATCCTGCACCTACAACTACAAATGTCAACAATGTTCTTTGTAATTCATAATTTCCTGTTTGTGCAGCATGTTCCAACATTACAATTAAATGATTTTTAATTGCAATTGCATCAGTTATAGTTTTCATTGTGAAAGAGTGTTTTTCAAGATTCTTATTATTGAAAAAATTTGTTTGACCACCTAATGCCAACACCAGGTAATCATATTCTAAAGTTCTGACTTTATTATCAAATGATCTTTGAATGGTAACTAATTGTTGCTCCAAATCAATTGAATCAATTGACGCATGTAGGAATTTTGCCTTTTTGCAGAAATACCTAACAGGTATTGTGATATTACTTGGATGTAGCAATCCTGAGGCTACTTGAGGCAACATGGGGGTAAAAAGAAAGAAATTTTCATCAGACACAATAGTAATTTCAATGGATTCATTTTGGAACTTTTTTTCAATTTTATTTAATACATTAATCCCACCAAATCCCCCTCCTAAAATCAAAATTTTCTTTACAGAAGGTGAAGTGCTTTTATGAATACCTATGTAATGAGCATAATATTTTGATTCAGAATCAAATACAAGATCACAGCAATTGCAATTAATCACAGACATAAATAATTAAATTGTAACGATTTAAAAACAACCTGTCTGTTTAATTTCTACAACATGCGGATTTTGAAAAATAACTTAAGGTAAATTGACTGATTAAAACAAACAAACACTAGATAATATTTTCTAAAAGATAAAAATTAATGTGAGTAAAAAAATAATATTACCAACCATTGTTTTAATGACAGTATTACTTTTAGCACAAACCATATCAGTTGTAGAAGGTCATCACAATACAGATCCTAGAAATAAAGCAGCAAGAGAATCAGCTGAAACAAAAAGTGAAGACTATGATAATGAAGGAAATAAGAAAGAAGTAATTGAAGAAAAAAAGGAAGCTTTTGTAGCTTACAAAGCAGCATTTGCAGTTTGGAAGACTGCTAAAGAGAATTATAAATCAGCTAAAAGTTCAGGGGTTCAAGATGATATAGACGCAACAAAAATAATTTTTGATGCTGCAAAAATTACTAAAGATAACGCATATCAAGATTATAAAGATGCATTAAAAAAGAAAGCAAGATAATAATACATAAAATTAAAGTCAAAATTATTTAATATTTAAATTATTTTTAAAAATAAATTTTCTAGTAATAGCCAGGAATATTGTAACCTCTATAGTTTCTATTACCATAATTTGCCAAAAATACAAGACCCAGCCTCCCATCAATTGGTCAGTAACTGCCAAAACCACAGAGAAAATTTCAAAATTTTGTATTGTCAGCATAGGTAATGCAGCAATTGCACCAACTTGTTCTTCAGGAGTAACTTGAGAGGATATTTGATTTATCGCATCAAAGTTTAATTCAGAGCCAATTAGTATTCCTTGGTTTTCAAATTCACTAATTACTTGTTCTTTTAAAATAAGATATTCAGTATTTCCAGCATGAATGCAAAAAATAGTCATAATCCCAATTGATAAAAACAAGCCTGTTTGAGAATAAATTATCCATTTTCGCTTTCCTTTATGATTTTTAGTGATTTGGCGAATGAACATTTTGCCAAAAATTCCTAATTTTTCTTTTTTTGATAGATAAAGCATCAATCCAAATACCGCTGTAATAATTCCAATTGCTCCTATCCACTCATCAATAAAAATTATCTTAGCAAAAATTCGTAATGGCACTAAAATTGCAATTAAAGAAATAGCTACAATTAGAAATTCAAGAAATGGGTGTAACAGGTAATTAGAATCACTTTTTTTAATTAATGCCATAATTTAGTTAAGCCATTAAACCATCTAGAAATCAGCTAGTTCAAAAAAAACACGCAATATCATTTAACAAATTTCATAGTTTGTATATACAGATAAAAAATAGTAACGAGTCAAAACTAAAAAAACAACAAAAAACTCTTTTTTGTTGGACACTAGTCTGGTTATTGACGGATTATTATTTTTATCAATTTTATTTTTGAAAATGATATTTATGGTTGAAACATAGATGGAAGAAAATCTTTGTATTTGTCATATTCTGATTGTGACTGCCAGTCCTCATTTATTGTTCCAGAATTTTTGAATGAAATGATATCTTGAGTGATTTTTTCATATTCTAGTATCAACGAATGTTTAAGATTCAATATATCTTTATCACCAATGTAAGAATCAATTGCAGTCATGTATTTCTGATATTTTATTTGAAAATTCAATAATTCAGAATAGTATTCATCATCACTAATTTTTTCTGTAGAATAATTGAAACTTATCTGATTATAATCATCACTTAATTTCATTCCATTTTCAAATATCTTTTCAGCTTCTTTAAGATCAGGAATTTTTGTCGCCATACGGATTTCTTCTTCAGTTATTTCTCTCAATTCATTTAGAGTATGTTCTTCTGTGGATTTTTCTTTTGATGCCTGCTCAATAAAATCCTCCCCAACTTTTAAAATTGCAGATTGACCAGTAAGTTCAAGTTCTGAATACTTTTCTCCTTCTTGATTAGTCATTATAAGAAGGAGTGGAATTCCAATTAATGGGAGTAAAAATAACAATTTGTTCATTCTTTCTTCAAATCAATTTTGAGAAGAAAGATAATAAAAATAAGGTCACATAAAACAAAAAACAGGTGTTTATTAACAATATATAGAAAAAGCAAAGGAGCTTAAGACCAAAAACACAATGTTACTTGGTGACAGCTCAATTGCAACGTATGCATATCATAAGAACCCATTTTCATAAAAGAGGTAATTGTTCAACATCATTGACTAGAGCCAATGAACAATTGGAGTGATCATATGAGATTTACAAGAAAATTTTAGAATTATTGTGATTATTTGAATAAATTGATTAGACGATACTTGATCATGATGTTAAGACAGAAACAGATCAGACTTTGGCAAAGCCATAAAAATTCCGAATAGTAATTAGATTTATTTATTATTGGCATGGCTTAGAATCAATTATGGCAGGTATAGACAAAGCAGCAATTGCATTTTCTATTGCAATAGTAGCTGTAGGCGTAGGTATTGCATTCTCAATGGGTGCAGCACAAGATGCCGCTCCTGTAGTCTCCACTCCAAGTGTTGCAACTAAAACAGTAGAGCCTAAAGCACAAGCAGATCCATTTGCAGATATTGCAGATAAGGTGAAGCAAGAAGCTCCAAAAGTTGAAGAGAAGATGATGGAGAAACCTCAGGAAAAACCAGTAGAAAAGACTGTAAAAGTTGAAGAAAAAATGAAGATGGTTGAAGAAAAACCAAAAGAAAAAGCTATGGAAAAACCAGCAGGACCAACAACACATTCTGTTGATATTCCAGTAGGCACTTCAGTTCCAGGATGTGAAGAATCTAATGCATGTTACTTACCAGCAGACATTACAATAAATGCTGGAGATACTGTGAATTGGGTTAACATAGACTCTGCAGCACATACAGTTACTGGTGGCAGTCCAGCAGATGGTCCATCTGGTGTATTTGATAGCAGTCTAGTCATGGCAAGTGCAGAATATGCATTTACCTTTAATGATTCAGGCAGTTATGATTACTTTTGCATGGTTCATCCTTGGATGGTTGGCAGTGTTACAGTAAACTAACCAAAAAATCCTTTTTCTTATTTTATTTTATTTTTCCTAATTGTTCTATTATATGCAACACCAAATCTATGAGTTTCATCTCTAGCATGCTGTAGGATTTTCAATGATGACATTTCCCTTGAAATTACAATAGGATTTTTATTTTTTGGAACATAGACTTCTTCATTTTCTTTTGCCAATGAAATACACGGAAGTTTCAATCCTAAAGATTCTAAAGAATTAATTGCAGCATTAAGCTGGCCTTTTCCACCATCAATAACTATCAAGTCAGGCAATTGAGATTTTTCTTCTAGCAATCTATAATATCTTCGTTTAATTATTTCGCCAATCATTGCAAAATCATCTCTTCCAGACACTGTTTTGATTTTGAACTTTCTATATCCCGATTTGTGTGGTTTTCCATCTACAAATTGAGACATCGAACCTACGGCAAAGTCTACTCCGTGATTTGAAATATCAAAGCATTCAATAATTTTTGGAATTTCAGGTAAATTTAGAATTTCTTTTAATTCAGCCAACCCAGGTTCTCCCCCCTTTGAGTGAATTAATTGGATATTTTTTAAAATCAAAGTAATGATTTCTCTTCGCTTTCCTTTGGTTGGTCTAGAAATTCTCACAGTAAATCCAGCTTGTTCAGAAAGTAAAGATTCCAACAATTCCTTTTTTTCAGGAATCTCACTGACTAGAATAAATTTTGGAATTTTGTGAGTTGAATAATACTGGAAAAGAAAATTTGAAAAAGAATTATCACCCACCAGATCAAAAAAGAATTTATCACTATCTCGAATCACCCCATTAATCATTCTAAAATTCATCACAGTTACAGACTGCTCCTGAGTACCAACTCCAAAGTATTCCTCATCAGATTTATCAACATATTCCATTTTTTGTTTAGTCTGAAGGCTTCCAAGCCTCACTAGAGTATCACGAATGTCTTTTGCCCGCTCGAATTGCTGAAGTTTTGCTGCTTGATGCATCTCTTCTTCAAGTTTTTTTGTAAAGATTTTTGTTTGGTTTTTGCCCTTTAGAACATCTTCCAAAGCAGAAACATGCTTTGAGTATCTTTCTTGGGCATCTTTGAACTCACATGGCCCTTCACAATTTCCTAAATGATATTCAAGGCATACTTTTTTTGGCAAAGTTTTACAAATTCTAATTTGAAAGGCTTTTCTCAAAGTTCCAATCGTAAGTAACTTTGAACTGCCTTGAGTAAAAGGCCCAAAAGTTTTTCCTTTGCCTAAAAATTTGCCATCCCGAGTTCTTCTAGCGACAAGTAAACGAGGATATTTTTCATCAGAAATTCTAAGATATGTGTATCTTTGTTGATCTTTTAATTCAATATTAAATCTAGGGCGATATTTCTTTATCATGTTTGATTCTAAAAGAAAAGCTTCACTTTCATTATCTGTTAAAACAAATTCAACATCTGAAATATTTTCCACAAGTTTTTGGGTCTTGTAGTTTTGGTTTTTTGTAAAATATGACTTTACTCTATTTTTCAAATTTTTTGCTTTGCCAATATAGATTATTTTTTTATCAGAATCTTTCATCAAATAGATTCCAGGGTTGGTTGGAATGTTTATTGTAGAAATATCAAAAGTCATTTTTTCAATAATTTTCTCAAAAACTTTCCCGTATAACTGCCAGGAGCCTTGGATATGGTAGTAGGTGTTCCAGTTGCCACAATTTTACCACCCTCATCTCCCCCTTCAGGACCAAGATCAATTATCCAGTCAGAATTTTTAATGACATCCATATTATGCTCAATCACAACTACAGTATTTCCCAAGTTAACTAATCGATTAAGAACATCAAGTAATTTTTGAACATCTGCAAAATGTAATCCAGTAGTAGGCTCATCTAAAATATAGAGTGTTTTTCCAGTACCGCGTTTTGAGAGTTCTGATGCAAGTTTGACTCTTTGAGCTTCTCCCCCAGACAGCGTAGTAGATGATTGGCCAAGCTTGATGTATCCCAACCCAACATCATAGACGGTTTGTAATTTTCGTTTAATTGAGGGAATATTTTCAAAGAAATTTAATGCCTCATATACAGTCATGTCTAAAATATCTGAAATATTTTTACCCTTGTACAACACAGATAATGTTTCAGTGTTGTATCTTTTTCCTTTACATTCATCACATTTCACATAGACATCAGACAAAAATTGCATCTCGATTTGTTTAACGCCATCTCCATCACATGCAAAACACCTACCGTCGGCCACATTAAATGAAAATTGTCCTGGGGCATAACCGCGCTCTTTTGACAATGCAGTGTTTGCATATAGTTCTCTAATGGGAGTAAATGCTCCAATGTACGTTGCAGGATTTGATCTGGGGGTTCTTCCAATTGGAGATTGATCAATTGCAATCACCTTATCAATATTTTCTAAACCAGTAATTTCTTTGTGATTACCAGGCCTAACATTTGTTTTGTAAAAATGGCTCTCCAAGGTTTTAAGCAGCACATCATTGATCAAAGTAGATTTTCCAGAGCCGGAAACCCCAGTAACTGAAACAAAAAGCCCCAATGGAATTTCAACATCAATTTCTTTGAGATTATTCTCAGATGCTTTTTTAATTGTTAATAAACCAGACTTGTTACGAATTTTATTTTGCAATGATATCAAAGAATTATCTTTCAGATATGCACCTGTAACAGAATCACTTCCATTAAGAATTTTTTTCACAGTCCCTTGAAAAACCACATTACCTCCATGAACACCCGCACCTGGACCCAAATCAACTATCCAGTCTGAATTTCGTATAACTTCTTCGTCATGCTCTACTACAATGACAGAATTTCCAAGATTTCGTAGTTTATTTAGCGTTTTAATCAATCTTGCATTATCACGCTGATGCAATCCAATTGTAGGCTCATCAAGAACATACAACACACCAGTCAGATTAGAGCCAATCTGAGTAGCCAAACGAATTCTTTGAGATTCACCTCCAGATAATGTGGAGCTCAATCGATTTAGAGATAAATAATTTAAACCCACATTCATTAAAAATTCCAAACGTTCTTTGATCTCTTTTAGAACATCTTTAGCAATGTATTGTTCATTTTTAGTTAATTTTAGTGTAGAAAAAAAATCATAGCAATGATCAATTGACATATTGCAAACATTCATTATTCCTTGTTCGTTGATTTTAACTGCAAGAGATTCAGGTTTTAATTTTTTTCCATTGCATGCAGTACATGGAGTATCACGCATGAATTGTTTTAGCCATTCGCGTTTTGATTCAGAGTCAGTTTCCATAAAAACGCGCTGAAGATTCACAAGAACTCCCTCAAATGCATCAGTGTATTGCCATGATGAATCTCCAGATTTTGAGCGATATTTAAAATCAATCAAATCAGATGTCCCATGCAAAATTATATCAAAATGTTTTGGTTTAATTTTTTCCAAAGGAGTCATCAAGTCAAAACCAAATTTCATTCCAACTGCTCTTAATGCTTGTCTTCTAAATGATGAGAACCTACCACTCCATGGAACAATTGCACCATCCAAAATCGATTTTGATTTGTCAGGAATTACTAAATCAGCATCAAATTCCATTTTAACTCCCAACCCATTGCAAGTTTTACACATACCAAATGGAGAATTAAATGAAAAAGAGCGTGGCTCTAATTCACCAACTGTTAATCCACAATATGGACATGCATTATTTTGTGAGAATATTTTTTCAGTCTTCTCAGTTGCAATCATCACCTCACCCTTGGATGATTTTATTGCAGTCTGAATTGCCTCAAATAATCTTGATCTTTCTGATTTTTCAGTAGTTATTCTATCAACTATTATCTCAATATTATGCCATTTTTGACGATCAAGTGGAGGAATGTCATCATCGAGGCTCAAAATCTCCCCATTAACGCGTATTCTAGAATATCCATCCTTTTTGATTTGCTCAAACAATTTCTCATAGGTACCTTTTTTTCTTTGAATAATTGGAGCCAAAATCAGTATTTTTTTTCCTGAAAAATCTTTCAGTACAGAATCACATATTCTCTCAATGGATTGAGTAGATACTTTTCTACCACAATTTGTACAATAAGGAATCCCAATTCTAGCATATAATAATCTCATGTAATCATAAATTTCAGTTGTAGTACCCACAGTTGAGCGAGGATTTTTACTGGTAGTTTTTTGTTGAATAGAAATTGCAGGAGATAATCCTTCAATAGAATCAACGTCAGGTTTATCCATCATCTCTAGAAATTGTCGTGCATATGCAGAAAGAGATTCAACATACCGTCTTTGCCCTTCAGCATAAATTGTGTCAAAGGCCAATGTAGATTTACCAGAGCCAGATAAACCAGTAATTACAACTAGTTTATTTTTTGGAATATCAATATCTAAATTTTTTAGATTGTGGTGTCTAGCTCCACGAATTTTTAATTTATTTTCTGTCATCTTTGAATTGAATCTCCTTTTCTAGTCTTTTTATCCTATCTCTGCATTCAATTGCATGCTCAAAGTCTAAATCTTCAGAATATTTTTTCATTTGAGCTTCCAAATCAACAACATCATTATGTAAATCATGAATCGATTTTAATTTAGATTCATCTAATGCAGTTTCTTGTTCTGGTACTGATTTTATTATAGTCTTAGGTGTGATGTTGTGTTCAAGATTATATTGGATTTGTTTTTCCCTTCTACGTTTAGTTTCATTCATAGCATTTTTCATAGATTTGGTATTGTTATCAGCATACATTATCACAGTCCCATGTTCATTTCTTGCAGCTCTTCCACATGTTTGAATTAAGCTGGTAAAATTTCTCAAGAATCCTTCTTTGTCTGCATCCAAAATTGCAACAAGTGACACTTCAGGAATATCCAATCCTTCTCTTAGCAAGTTGATTCCAACGAGGACATCAAATTCCCCAAGGCGTAATTGTCTAATTAACTCAGTTCTTTGCAATCCATCAATTTCTGAATGCATGTATCTTACACGGACTTGTTTTTTTGAGAGGTATTCTGCCAAATCTTCTGCCATTCTTTTGGTAAGAGTAGTAACCAAAACACGCTCAGAAATGGCAGATCTTTTGTTAATTTCATTGATTAAATCATCCATTTGTCCTTGTGTGGGTCTAATTTCGACCACAGGATCTAGCAGTCCCGTAGGTCTTACGACTTGCTCGGCAATTTTAGAGGATATTTTTTTCTCATAATCAGAAGGAGTAGCAGAGACAAATATCGTATTTTGGATATATTCTTCAAATTCCTCAAATTTCAGGGGCCTATTGTCAAAGGCACTTGGCAATCGAAATCCATATGTTACAAGTTCATTTTTCCGTGAATGATCACCTTTGTACATTCCATGTAGTTGTGGCAGTGTAACGTGGGATTCATCAATTACCAAAATATAATCATCCCCAAAAAAATCCATCAAGCAGAATGCCTTTTCTCCAGGAGACCTTCCATCAAAATGTCTAGAGTAATTTTCAATCCCGGAGCAATATCCCAATTCCTCAATCATCTCCAAATCATAGTTTGTTCTCATCTCAAGTCTTTGTTTTTCTAATTCATTTAATTCAGGTAGTCGTTTTTGTAATTCTTTTTTGATAGAGTTAACAGCTTTTTGACGGACATCTTTTGCTATAAGATAGTGTTTTGCAGGAAAAATTTTCATTTGGGATACTTTCTTTTTTTCTTTTAAAGAAACATGATCAAGTAATGTAATTTTTTCTATCTCATCTCCAAACATGGAGATTCGCACCAAATCTTCAGAATATGCAGGAGTAACATCAATAGTATCACCTTTTACTCTAAAGTTTCCTGGTGCTACCTCTGTATCGTTTCTTTCATATCTTGCATCAATGAATTTTCTAATAATTTCTGTTCGTTTAATTTCATCTTCAGTTTTTATTGTAATTGCTAAATCTTCCCAATCCTTTGGATTTCCCAGAGAGTAAATACATGAAACTGTAGAGACAATTATTGTAGGCTCACCTGATAAAAGCATTGCAGTTGCCTCTAGTCTTAATTTTTCAATTTTTTCATTAATTTGAGTATCTTTTTCAATATACGTATCAGTTTGAGGCAGATAGCTTTCTGGTTGGTAATAATCATAGTATGAGACAAAATAACCAACATTATTTTTAGGAAAGAACTGCTTTAATTCAGAATATAGTTGAGCTGCTAAAGTTTTGTTATGCGATATTACAAGTGTGTTTTTCCCTGTTCTAGCAATAACATTTGCAATAGAGAACGTTTTTCCGCTTCCAGTAACTCCCAGTAAAGTTTGAACTGATTTTTTCTTCACCCCTTCAACTAGGGCATCAATTGCTTGAGGTTGATCCCCCGTAGGCAAATAATCAGATATTAATTCAAATCTAGTTGTTTGCTCCAACATATACAATCCCTAAAAACAGAACTTATAGCTAACGTTTCTTAATTGGAACCCTCAAGTGAACAAAAAAATGATTTTGGGAAATTTAGAGATTAAAAATAAAAATGATTTTTGTATAAATGGTGTTTATCTATCCCCTGATTGAGGATTGTATTTTGATTTTATCTGCTGTTGATAGTTGAAGATCGTGTTTGAATTCTGCATGAGCAACTATTTTCTTCATCAAAGTTGCAGTGTCATTAGCAGTTGTTGACCAAGTACAATCTTTAACCAAGCTAGAGCAGGTGTAACTTTTTGCCATAATTCAAAATAATCTCAAACAATATAGTAGATGTGTATGTTTGATTTGAATAAACTTGAAACATGTATGAGTAAAATGTATTAAATTACCAAATAGGCTCATCAATCATTCTTAACCCATCAGCAGTTTCCTCAAAACCCATTATTTTGAGAGTTTGTCTTGATGATGGGGAATTTTTTTTCAGAATATTTTTTGCAAGTTCCATCCTATCTTTTGGCTTCAAATGC
The DNA here is from genome assembly GCF_000956175.1 of Nitrosopumilus adriaticus. Classification (NCBI taxonomy): domain Archaea; kingdom Thermoproteati; phylum Nitrososphaerota; class Nitrososphaeria; order Nitrosopumilales; family Nitrosopumilaceae; genus Nitrosopumilus; species Nitrosopumilus adriaticus. The sequence goes on along the minus strand of NZ_CP011070.1, from coordinate 637,185 downwards.
TGTCCTATTTTGTATTTACCGTGAATTGTATTTGGAACAACTTTGATTATACTAACAGCATCTAATACTTTCATTTCAGATTCAATTGGATCATATTTTCCTTCGGGCTGATATTTTTCCATCAAACCGTTGAGTGCTAGTGTTTTTTCATCTCTATTGGTTACGAATATTCCAGTTCCCTTTACTACAACACTGATGTACAATGTATCTGCAAGGGATGCATTATGTGGATCTTCAAAGTAAGAGGGTAAAAATTCTAGTTCCCTATCTGCTTCAAATCCAACTTTATTATTTCTAGAAATATTATCTAATTTTTCACCCCTTACATGAGAATGCATGTAAATTACATCATTGAGGAATACAAAATTCATTGGAATGATTTGAGGAAATCCATTGATATCAATACTTGATAGACGACCTACATGTTCATCATGTAGAAATTCTTTAATTTTCTCATACGATTTAATCTGAAGAATCCCTACTAGCTGCATAGATTAAATGAAATAAATAATATTATAAATCCAGATCATAAAAAAATAGCTAAAATACAAGATAGGTAGAAAGCAAGTATGGATGATCCATATCTTGATGAACTAAAAAATGATTTTAAAAATTATTCTGATCAATTAAAAAAATTAAAAAAGAAACTTCTAAAAGCAAATTCTACAGAATTACAGACAAAAATTATCAAACAGATTGATTCTATTGCAAATAAAATGGAGAATAATCAAAAGCAATCAGTCAAAGTAACAAAATCTAGATTAAAAGAAAAAAAGAAAAAATCAAAAAAGTAACATTAATCCTCGTTTTCAAATTCTTGAGCCATTTTTTTTATTTGTAAAATTCTGCATTCAAGATATGTGCATTCATTTTCTAATTTTGTACTCATATCAATTAATTTAAAAAAAACTCAAAAAGAAAAGACATCACAAAAATTGACTTTTCCCATCATACTTTTAATCAATGTAAATTGCTAAATTTAGGTTTAGGATTCCAGAATAGATGAGTAAAATTAATGAAGAATATGAGGATGCAACCCAAAAAGTACTAGAACTTTTAGAGGAATGGGGCTCAGAGTCAAAATTTATCTGGTTTAGAGAAATACATAGAATTACAGACATAGACAAGGGACTACTGCGGAATATCATCAATGAATTAAAAAAATCAAAGGAAGTCAAAGACATGCATGGTACAAATAACAGGATATTTTTTTGTCTCAAAAAATACTATATCAAATGCAGAGATGTAGAATTTAGATTCAAAGGAAAGGAGATTATGTTGAGGGATGGGAGTAAAACAAAAATTATTCAAGGCTCAACAAATGCCACTGAACGTACACGTAAAAGGTTGGAAAAACAAAAAACAAACGTAGGGCAAAGGCATTTTCAAAGGCTAAAAACAGAAGACCACACAAATCATAAAGAATCTTCAGACTGTCTTCGTGAAAAATTAAATTCAGCGCGTTTGAGTTTTGAAGATTCAGCAACATCTTCAGTCATATCATACAAATTATGAAGTTCCATCTCCGGAGTCAATTGATCTTCTTGTTCATCATCTAGATCAAATTCTAGATTCGCCAAGATTTCGACGTTTTCATCTAAAATATCAAGGCATTTTTTAACAGATTCAGGAAGATCATCCTTCATAATACATCATCAAAACAAGCTAAGTAAATGATTTTCTGTATGTAATATTATGAGACTGGTTATTGTTTGGCTCTTGCTCTAAGTGCAGGCATGACATGACTTGCAAATTTATCAATAGAGCCAAAGTAGTTCTTTCCCCAGAATCGAATTACAAAGTGATTAACACCAGCATCCATGAATCGCTCAAATGTCGGGATTATATCTTCAGGAGTTCCAACAGCAGTAGATGAACGTGCTATTTTGTCTGGTATTTTGGTAGCTGCCTCTCTCATTTTAACAATCCAACTTTGATCAGACATAGAATATTCTGTAAAGTATTTTACGAAATCAAATCCTTCAATCTCTTTTAATCCATGAACTCTCAAAACTTCAGGTTTGAATAAACTAACCTTTACAGCTTCTTTCATTTTTGCCCATGATTCTTCTGCATCTTCAGAAAAGTAAACATCGATATCCAAAGCCATTTGGAAGTTATCTTTTTCTTCCTGAGTTCGGTTATGTTTATCCATTGAAACTTCGATTTGTTTTCTATGATCCTCAAATAATTCTGGAGTGTAGCCAATTGGTAGCCAACCATCACCAAGTTTTCCTGTTAATTCTAATGTTCTTTTACCACCAGAAGCCATGTAAGTTGGAGGACGTGGTTTTCTAATTGGTGGTGCCTGCAAACATGCACCTTCTAATTGATAATATTTTCCAGCATAATCAACTGTATTATCTGGAGTAGAGTCATACAATGTATGAATAACTTCGATTTGTTCAGCCCATTTTGAAACTGGTTTTTCAAATGGAATACAAAATTCTTTTAGATTTTGAGCCTCACCTGCACCGATTCCAAGGATTGCCCTTCCCTTTGAAACTCTATCAAGAGTGATAGCAGCTAGAGCAATATTTGATGGGTGTCTTCTAATTGCATCAGTAACACAAGTTCCCAATTCAACATTGTTTGTGACAGCAGCTATTGCAGATAACATAACCCATGGATCAAGCACAGTAGCATTTTTCCATTGTGGGACATTGGTGTGGTCCATATAGAAAATTGAATCATAGCCAGTTTTATCAGCAAGCATGCAAGCCGTTAAAATTTGATCTTCAGTATAACCAGCTCTTGCAACATTTAATCCATTTTGAATTCCAAATTTGAGTTTCTTTGAAGCCAAGTACAATTACCTTAGATTATTAGCATAAAAAGTTTCATCTAGCTGCCAATTTCGCAGTTTATCAAGAAAATAGAAAAAAGGTAAAAAATTTGTGAATTTTTTACAAATTACCTGATTTGATGTCTTCAAGACATTTAACAACGTCGTCTTTGGATATTGGGATTGGATTTGGATCCAAATGTCCTTTATCAGTCATTACGACATCTGCAGCTTCAGAAACATCGGCTTTGAGTTCTAATTTATCAAATCCAAGTTTTTCCATAGCTTCTTTGAATCGATCATAGAAGATTGACTTGTTATGTTTATGTGCAACTGTAGTACAAGATGATAAGGAATAGCCATGTGGCACACCTTCATTTGAGAACACATAGGACAAAGCATGTCCTAGAGTTGTTGAGCAATTTCCAAATCCCATTCCAGATAACATTGAACCATAAGGATAGTTTTCTGGTTTGTCATTCATTATTGCATCATAGAGAATCTCAAATGCTTGTTTACATAGAGTTCTAGTCAAGTCATTACCGAGTTTACTGTCATAGCCCTCAGTAGCTTGAGCACATGCATCACAGACAGAATTTTTGATGACTTGTTCTGGAGTTCCATCCATGAAATATGAATCGACTACAGCCATGTCGGCCAAAAATCTATCTTCGTGTAACAATTTCTTTTTTCCATCAAATTTTAGAACACAATAAGTTGTCATTTCAGCTCCAGTTCCAAATGTAGTAGGAATTAAGATCTTTTCTACACCGAAATCTTGGGCAGCATATTTTACAACATCCATTGAACTTCCCCCACCTAATCCGATTAGAACAGATGGTTTTTTGTCTTTGAATTGTGAAATCAATGTATTGACATCGTCAATTGATGGTTCAGGTTTCACTTGATCATATAACATGTAATCCTGAATTCCCATTTTTGCCAACCATTTATCAGAAAGTTCTGGTGGAACGGTTGTTACAACAAGGGCATTTTTTGGATACTCTGTTTGACCAAGTGCGTCTTCTCCAAAGTTGATAACTTTTGGAATACGTACTGTGTGCATAAATCAAAGGCATCATTGATTATTATTATATCTTGCATTATTGAGTTTCAGTATGATTATACAAAATTTCAAAGAGTTGGCAACTACAGATAAGAAAAAAGATTGCCTAGAAATTTTAGAGGCAGGTCTTCAAGCAGCAGATCCTCAAAATATCATTCCAAAGTATGTATCACCAAATGAAATTAAGATGAATAATAAAATCATCAATATTGGGAAATATTCAAACATCTATTCTGTAGCTTTTGGAAAAGCTGGAGATTCTATGACAAGGGCATTAAATGCAATAGTACCTATAAAAAGTGGAATTGTGGTAATTCCAAAAGGATCTAAATCAAAAATCAAAGGAAAGAAATTCCAAATTTTCAATTCCAGACATCCTGAACCTGATAAAATAAGCGTGAAAGCTGCCAAAGAAGTAATGAAATTTGTTCAAAATAAGCGAAGTGATGAATTTATCATTTTTCTTGTATCAGGAGGAGGATCATCTCTTTTGGCAATGCCTGATGAAATTACTCTTGATGACAAAGTTCACGTTACAAAATTGCTTTTAAAAACTGGAGTGACCATTCAAGAGTTTAATTGTATTCGAAAGCACCTATCAAAAATCAAAGGCGGAAAATTAATTGAAAATATGAAATGCCAAGGAGTTAGTTTGATATTGTCAGATGTGGAAGGAGATGATCTTTCATCCATTGCGTCAGGTACAACATACATGGATGATACAACATATGCAGATGCATTAGATATTATTGATAAATACAAAATACGATGGAAGATACCAACAGAGGTTTTACAAATTCTAGAGAACGGATTAAATAAAAAAACCAAAGAAACACCAAAAAAAGCGCAAATTGATAATTTTGTTATTGCAAATAACAAAAACTGTTTAGAAGCAATGCAAAAAAAAGCTGAAGACATAGGATATAATGTGTCAACTATGCAGATTTTCGGAGACATTAAAGAAGCAGTACCAAAAATACTCGAAAACATTTCAGAGAATCACAACACATGTCTGATTTTTGGAGGAGAACCAACAGTGAAAGTTTTGGGCAAAGGTGTGGGAGGCAGAAATCAAGAGTTAGTTTTAAGAATTTTAAAGAATACTCAGAAATCAAAAAAAATAATCATCGCATCCATGGGAACAGATGGGATAGATGGAAATTCCAGATTTGCAGGTGCCATAACAGAAAATACCAAAATTGATTTGAGTGTAATGAAAGAGTTTCTCAGAAATAGTGATTCAGGCAGATTCTTTGAAAAGCAAAAAGCAAACATTCTAACAGATTTCACTCACACCAATCTAATGGACATAGGCATGGTTTTAAGATAAATTTATAGAATTTTGAAGCTACTTATGGCAATCACAAGTGCAGCTGTTTGGGATACATCGATGATTAATACAATCTCTACATCCTTTACTTCTTCCACTTTTAACTCGCAACCATTCTTTATCCAATTATTACACTGATATTTTGTATTTTTGATTCAAGATAAACTATTGTAAATTAAAATTCAAATCCATCATGATTTTTCATAATAATCAACAGGATGTGTGAATTGTCTATTATAGTCAACTTCCTTCCAAAATTTTTCTTCGTCAATATCCTTTCCTTCTTGAATCCAAACATTAAGGATTTTTTGCATAAACATTTGTGTTGTGTCATCAATTTGTGGTCTTATACCAGTCTCTTTTTCTATTCTATCTCGTTCTTCTTTGAATTTTTTTAGCAGACCTTTGAGATTTTTACCATTTATTTGGGCAGATTTATTTCTTTTTTGAGTCTGTAAATCTTTTCTGAAATTCGATAAAAACCCCATTAGTGGAATTATGTTTTTGGTTTAAAAAAGAGTTTATAATTTAATCCTCAGAATCATCGTATTTTTCATCCTGAATATAATTATCTTGTAGCTCCAGTTGATGTTCCTGTTCTTTCATTTCATCCTGCTCTAGTTTCTTCCATTCTTTGGCTGTATTATCATCCTTATCGCTCATAAATTAAGTCATAAATCACTACATATTAGCAGAGTCATAATTTTCAAGTTTGATACCATTAATTTTTATCTGCATGAATATAGGGCGAGAATTTTTCATACAAGGTAGACATCACATGATCTTTTAATACAACAAAGTGGTAATAATGCCTAGAAACAAGATGCTTGAAAAACAATTCAATCCAGATTTGCTGTATAATAGAATTGTTCATTTTTACATTGATAAAAAAGGGTATTCAAAAGACAAGGCAAATGCAATTGCTCAATCCATAGTACAAAAGGAATCTCAAAGAAGAATATGTAAAAATGAAAAATGTAAACATTTTTCACACGACCACATTAGAAATACTGAAACATGTCTAGTTGAGAATTGTGATTGTAGTAGATTTTCAACTAGTAAAATCATCTAAAGAATTTTCTATAAGGGGTTGGGCATTAATACCGATTTTGCGTAATTCTTGTGCAAACTCATCTACGAAACCATGAATTGTGTATACTTGCTCTGCCCCGGATTGTACAACCATATCTACAAGTTCATTATAATCACAATGATCACTCATTGTAATTGAATAGTCAGCTCTTCTTCCAAAAGAGAATCTAGTAGATTGAGCCCATCCGCTGAATCCAATTGTTACTGCACCATATTTTGATTTCATATCTTGAAGGAATTTATTTTTACTTGACATTAGAGGTGCTACCATCACCCATGGTTTTTTATCTAGTAGTCCATTTTTTTCAGCCTCTGAATGACCGATTCCATCATTTAGTGGCACTCCGAGTTTCTGATGAAGTGAATTCATGTCTTTTACAGAATCATGAAAATAAAGAGGTCCCCAATGACCAAATAGTTGGGTAATGGTTTGAGCTTTTCCCAATTGATACCCCATTAAAATAACTGGTATTCCTTTACCGTAAAGTTCTGAAATCAATTCATTGACTTGCTTTTGTATTTCATCTATTTTTGGAAAAACAAATTCGGGTAATCCAAAAGTACATTCTGTAATCAATGTTTTACATTTTGGAATTTTTGCTCCTTGCAAAAAACCTCTATCTCTTGTACAGATATCTCCAGTGTAAAAAATATCATCAAAAAGCAATCCTTTGGCACCAAGAATATGACCACTATCAATTAGAGAGAAATTCTCCAATGCTTCCACATGCTTTTCCATTTTAAATCCACGAAGATTTGCAATTTCATTTGTCTCAATTGATGCTAAAATTGTACCGCCATTTTTAGTTGGGAGATGATCGGAATGAGCATGAGAAACAAAATTGATTCCAGATTTATCAGTATTTTTAGGATCTAGGTAAACACGATTTTCATTTACCTCACACAGGATTCCATTTTTAGTCATCCTGACTTTTCTAGGCAATGAAAATCAAAATAATTGGATTTGATATAAATTGCAGGTTTGATCTAGTATTGACTAGTTGCTAAATCTAGGAATTCTAATCTCAGGTCGTGGGAGCAACATGGAGAGTATTCTCAAGTCAATTAAAAGGAAAAAAATTCCAATAAATCCATCAGTAGTTATTTCAAATCGAAGAGATGCCAAAGGCCTCAAAATTGCTAAAAAATTAGGAATCAACACAGAGGTAATCGAGAGCAAAAGTTTTGAAGGAAATAGAGAAGATTATGATAAAAAAATAATCTCAATTCTAAAAAAATACGGGGTTACCCCGGATAACGGCCTAGTATGTCTTGCAGGATTTATGAGAATCATTAGCCCACAATTTGTAAAAAAATTCAAAAATAGAATAATCAATATTCACCCAGCATTGCTTCCAAGCTTTACAGGATTGAATGCTCAAAAACAGGCATTAGATTATGGTGCCAAGTATTCAGGATGTACAGTACACTTTGTAGATGCAGGAATGGATACAGGCCCAGTGATCATTCAGGCAGTTGTAAAAATCAAGGAAAATGATACAGAAGAATCATTATCAAAAAGAATCCTAAAAGAAGAACACAGAATCTATCCTGAAGCAGTAAATCTAATTGCAAGAAATAAAGTCAAAGTTTTTGGAAGAAAAACTATCATCAGTTAAGAATCAGGCCCACCAAAAAAATACAAAACTTTAAGCTCTTTTGAATTCCCGTGAAAAAAATGCTCTACGTCTTTTCCAACAAAAAATAATTTATCTTTTGAAACAGGGTAATCTTTGTCATTAATTTTTAAAAAGCCATCTCCAGATATCACATAATAAACCTCATCAGTGTCATGAGGCTCTTGTGTGTCCTCCTCACCAGGTTGTAAAACCAAAATACCTGCAGCAAGACTATCTCTATTAATAAAAGTGTGAAAATATGAATTATTTTTTTTAATTTTTTCAAGATATGAATTTAAGTCATAATCTAGTTTCAATTTATTCAGCAGCAATTGAAAATGTTTTTCGTGCGGGTGGCGCACTCATATAGGAATGTCCCTCTGGATGGAGTTTATCGTGTTCAGGGCTATTATGCATCTTGATGAAAGTTTCTTTGCTCTCATGCTCCACTATTATTCTATATCCCCCATCGTTTGCTTTTAGAAAGCGTCTTGAGATAAATCCAGGAAAGTTTGCCAGTATTTTGTTTGATTCTGAAAACCATTTTTTAAAATCTTCTTCAGCACCATCTTTTAGCTGAACATCTGCCATCATTACAAACATGCTGTGACTAGAAATATCACCATTAAATTTCTTTTCTGAGATTCGCAATTATGAATTCCAAGAATTAAATATCTACAAATCAAAATCAAAGTATGACAGGCATTAAGATTGACGGCAAAGTAATTGCTCAATCAGTCAAAGACAGGGTAAAAAAGGCAGCAGAAGAGCTCAAATCTCAAGGAATCAACCCATGTTTAGCCACGATTTTGATAGGAGACAATCCTGCATCTGCCACATATGTAAGAAACAAACACATTGCATGTGAGGAAGTAGGAATTGTAACAAAAGATCATAAACTGGATTCAAATGTCACACAAATAGAACTAAATGGAATCATCGATAATCTCAATTCCGACAGTTCAGTGCATGGAATTCTAGTTCAGCTTCCATTACCCCCACAGCTAGATGAATTTGCAACCACATCAAGAATATCACCAATTAAAGATGTTGATGGATTAACCCCACATAATGCAGGATTACTTGCCATGAAAAAAGCTGCACTTGTAGCATGTACACCATCAGGTGTAATGGAAATGTTCGAACATCATAAAATTGATCTAGAAGGAAAAAATATTGTTTTGATTAATAGAAGCAATCTAGTAGGAAAGCCACTTTATCATCTATTATTAGAAAAAAATGCCACGGTAATAACATGCCACTCTAAAACAAAGAACCTTACAGAGTTTTGCAAATCCGCAGATATCATCATTACAGCAGTGGGAGATAGAAACAAGTTCACTCTAACACCAGAAATGATTAAACAAGATGCAATTGTTATTGATGTTGCAATATCCAGATTTGAAGAAAAACTTGTAGGAGATTCGGATTATGAGCAAATTATTAAAAAAGCATCTTTTGCAACACCAGTTCCAGGAGGAGTTGGTCCAATGACAGTTGCCATGCTATTAAAAAATACAATTACTGCTGCATCATTGAGTACTCAAATTGGAAGATAGTTCGAAAAAAGATTCACTGAGAAATCTTTTGCTAGAAAAAAGAGATAACACATCTTTTGATCTTCTAAAGATTGCAAGTCAAAAGATGCAGAAAAAAATTAAAAAGATTTATGCATTCAAAAATGCCAAAAAAATCGGGGCATATTATCCAATTCAAAGTGAAATTTTCACACAGGACATCATTCAAGAATTAATTAGTGATGGAAAAGAGGTGTTCCTACCAAAAGTAATTGGAGAAAAAATGGAATTTAGGAAAATAAAGGATTTTGCGAGCCTAGAGAAGGGTAATTTCGACATTATGGAGCCAAAAGAGGACTGTCCAACAGATAACAATCTAGACGTCATTTTAGTTCCAACAGTAGGCATTTCTCCTGAGGGAGTAAGATTAGGATACGGGTATGGATTCTACGATAAATTTCTAGCAGAAAATAGCACAACAACAATTGCATTAATTTTAGAAAAACAAATTGTAAAAAATATTCCAAAATCAGATCATGATGTAACTATTGATTGGATAGTAACAGAAGATAGATTTTTTCAGACTCAAAAATAAGATATTCCCTTTTTACCAATATCTGTTCTACAATACTTACTATTCCAAGATATTTTATCAGATGCAGCATATGCATTTTTTATTGCGTCCTCCAAGCTATCACCCAAAGCAGTAACACCCAAAACACGCCCTCCATTTGAAAGAATTTTTCCATCTACTTTTTTTGTACCGGCATGAAAAACATATGATTCGTTTGGAATTGAATCAAAACCTGAAATGGTTTCATCCTTTGGATAAGACTCTGGATATCCCTTTGATGCCAAGACAACACATACGGCGTATTGGTTTTTCCAAGTGGGCAAAGGCATGTCAGATAATTTACCTTCAATACTTGCGACAAAATAATCATACAAATCAAAATCCATTCGCATTAGAATTGGCTGACATTCGGGATCACCCATTCTAACATTGTATTCTAAAACATAGGGCTCATCATCTCTAATCATTATTCCTGCATACAAAAAACCCTTGAATTCAATAGATTCATTTTTCATTGATTGTATTGTTTTATCAATAATTTTTTTCTGTATTTTTTCTGCCATTGTATCTGTGATTATCGGAGTTGGGGAATAAGCACCCATTCCACCAGTGTTTGGACCTTTGTCATCATCATAGATTCTCTTATGGTCTTGACTAGATGCCATAGCTAAAGCAATTTTTCCATCAGAAAGTGCAATGTATGATGCCTCAATCCCATCAATTCGTTCTTCAATGATTATTCGATTTCCAGCCTCACCAAATGATTTTTTGATCAGAATTGTTTGAATTGCAGATACTGCTTCATCAAGACTATCACAAACAATCACACCTTTGCCTGCTGCAAGTCCATCAGCTTTTACCACCACGTTGTAATCAAGTGATTTTACATAATCTTGAGCTTTAGTTGCATCATCAAAAATTTCAAATCTAGCTGTTGGAATATTATTTCGCTTCATGAAATCTTTGGCCCATATCTTACTTGATTCGAGTTGTGCTGCCTTTTTAGAAGGGCCAAAAACTTTGAGATTTATTTGATTAAATTTATCAACAATTCCTGCAGCCAAGGGATCTTCTGGGCCAACTACAGTAAAACAATTATTTTTTTTAGCAAAATCAGCTAATCCATCTAAGTCATTGACATCAATTGAGACATTGTTTTTAGTCCCACCATTTCCGGGAGCTGTAAAAACTGTATCAACTTTATCACTTTGAGATAATTTCCAGGATAATGCATGCTCTCTTCCTCCAGAGCCGACTACTAGGATATTTACCAACAAAAATCATCTTTTGCTCAATTATATAATCCAAGTCTCATCAAGTCAATTTAGCTTTATAATGCCACATACATATCAAAATCCAGATGGAACTTTCTACAAAGTTTGATGCAAAATCAGTAGAGACCCAAGTAAAAGAATACATCAAATCTATTGATTTAGAAAAACAAATTTTTGCATCAGATAAACCTGAAAAAATTAGATTTATTGAAGGTCCACCAACAATGAACGGAATTCCACATGCAGGACATCTAAGAGGCAGAGTCATCAAAGATTTGTGGTATAGATTCAATACATTACAAGGAAAAAAAATTGAATTTAATGGAGGATGGGATACACAAGGCCTTCCAGTAGAATTGCAAGTGGAAAAAGAGTTAGGGGTTTCAGGTGGAAAGACTGAAGCAATTAAACAATTTGGAATTGAAAGAATTGTCACTGAATGTAAAAAAGTTGTAAAAAAATACAACAAGTCTTGGGTAGAAGTAGATGAACTTCTTGGGATGTCATTTAATCATGAAAAAGCATATTGGACTTATAGAGATGAATTTATTGAAAGAGAATGGCAAGTACTAAAAAAAGCACATGAAAATGGAATATTAGAAGAAGATTTCACAGTGATTGCATACTGCCCCAGTTGCCAGACATCACTAAGTCATGCAGAAGTAAATCAAGGATATGAAGAAGTAAAGGATCCTTCATTATATTACAAAGTAAAACTAGTTGATGAAGATGCATTTTTGATTGTATGGACGACCATGCCATTTACTCTAGTTACTGATGCAATGGTAGGATTACAGCCAGAAGAAGATTATGCATATGTCAAAATTGAAAACGAAACATGGGTTGTTGGAAAAACAAGACTAGAAGAATTTATGACAGAGATTAAAATTGAGAATTATAAAATTGAAAAAACTGTAAAAGGTTCTGAATTTGAAGGGAAGAAATACGCCCACCCATTACTTGAAGAAATACCAGAGTTAAGAGAATGCTCAAAAAGTAATAATTTTCATGTGGCAGTCTCAGAAACATTTGTCGATGCAAGTACAGGCAGTGGTCTTGTTCATTTATCTCCAGCTAACGGAGAAGAAGATATCAAAATAGCCAACAAAAGAAAAGTAAAGATTTTCAGCCCAATTGATGATGAAGTAAAATTTACCAAAGATGCTGGAAAATATCAGGGAATGTTTGTAAGAGATGCAGACAGGACCATAGTAGAAGATCTAAAAGAGCATAATGCACTAGTAAAAATTGGAAAAATTAAACACAAGTATCCTCTTTGTTGGAGATCACACCATCCAATAGTGTGGCTTGCAAGAAGAGGATGGTTTTACAAATTAGACAGACTAGAAAACAAAGCAATAGATGCAGCAGAAAGTGTAGAGTATTTTTTTGAGCAACCAAAAAATAGATTCTTGGGAATAATCAAAGAAAAACACCCTTGGTGCATTTCAAGAGAAAGAATATGGGGATGCCCTTTACCTGTATGGAATTGCGAGGATTGTGGTGAGAAAAACTGGTTTTTCTCAAGAAAAGAAATTGTTGATGCTGCAACCAACTTGCCTGATGGCCCCGACTTTGAATTACACAGACCTTGGATTGACAACATTACAATAAAATGTAAAAAATGTGAAAGCTCAAAAACAAAAAGAGAAGAGTATGTTTTAGATACATGGCACAATAGTGGATCTGCACCATACTCATCATTGACTGATGAGCAATACGCCAATGAAATTCCAGCCCCATTTTTCACTGAAGGAATTGATCAGACTAGAGGGTGGGCATACACTCTACTAATTGAAAATGTAATCTTAAACAATGGCCCCAATCCACCTTACAAATCATTTTTGTTTCAGGGACATGTGCTTGATGAGAATGGTGGAAAAATGAGCAAAAGTAAAGGGAATGTTTTGGAAGGTGCAGAGTTATTGCAAAAATATCCAGTTGATTTGATAAGATTCTATTTCATGTGGAAGGCAAGTCCTATTGAGCCACTTAGTTTCAGCACTGATGAATTAATGTCCAGACCATATCAAGTCATTAATACATTATTTAATCTCCACTTGTATTTCAAACAAAATAGTCAATACGATAATTTTGAACAATCAAATACAATTTCATGGGCAAAGCAAAATGATTTACTCACATCACCAGATATTTGGCTGCTATCAAAACTTCAAAAACTAATTCAAAAAATCACAGAAAAAAATCAAACATGCAAATTCCATGAAAGTGCAAAAGCAATAGATGATTACATAATTAACAATCTAAGTCAAATCTACATTCCAATTACTAGAGGGGAATTGTGGGATGAGGACGAAGACAAAAAGAATAGAAGACTATCAATTTATGCAGTACTAAGTGAAGTACTCAAAACGTTAGATATTTTGATTCATCCATTTTGTCCATTTACAAGTGAGTATCTATACCAGACAGTATTTGAGGGCAAGCAGAGTATTCTTTTAGACAAATGGCCAGAATATGAAAAGTCACTTGTAAACGAAGAGATTGAGGAATCTTTTGACATTATGAAAGACGTGGTGTCTGTATCATCTGCGGCAAGGATGAAAGGGAAATTAAAAAGAAGATGGCCATTAAATGAAGCACAGATTTGTGTCAAAAAAGATCAAAAAACTAAACTTGAATCACTATCAGATTTGTTGCAATCTCAATTAAATGTAGAAAAATTCTCAATTGTAGAAACTCAAAAAGATTCAGGACTGGAACAAATTTTAGAATTAAGACAATTAGGAATGCCAGTAAAACCAGTAATCGAATTAGAGAGAAAAAGAATCGGACCCAAAGCAAAACAACACATGGGAAAACTTGTTGCAAAATTTGCAGAAACAAATCCAGAAGAAATCATTTCATCATTACAAGAAAATTCAAAATATGACTTTGATATTGATGGAGAAATCATTTCATTAGACAAGGAAGATTATGTTGTAGATTTTGATGCAAGTGAAAATTTTGCAGTATCTAAAAGGGACAATTACATAGTATTCATTTCAACATCCAGAAATAAGGAGATGATGGCCAAAGGACTGATAAAAGATATTGCAAGAAGGCTCCAAACTCTCAGAAAAGAGAGAGGATACAATCCTACTGATGTCTTAGAGACAGCATCAATTCTTGATTTGGATGAGGAATCACTGGAAATGATTCAAGACAAGGCAGATGACTTGGCATTTTTAGTCAGAGTAAAACAGGTGAATTTTTCAGAATCATGCAAAGAGTATAAAGACGATGATATTGACGGTCAAAAAATAAGAATATCCGTAGAATAGATATCAAAATTCAATGTAATATTTTTATTACAACCAGAAAGTGTAAAATCAAATGTCTGAATCAAATGAACCAAATGTTGTTGGAATCAATGTTCTAAAGCAAAATGGGCTAGATGTTGATGAACTGGTAAAAGAGTTGATAAAAAATGCAGCAGTTGAATTTACTGCATACTATTACTTTACCAATCTACGAGCACATTGTACAGGCATGGAAGGTGAAGGACTAAAAGGAATTATTGAAGATGCAAGACTAGAAGATCTCAGTCACTTTGAATCATGTCTTGAGAGAATCTACCAATTAGGAGGAGCCCTTCCAAATGATGCAACAGAATTTATCAAAATGTCTGGATGTGAGTTCTTACAGCTTCCAGCAAATCCAACAGATCATAAAGCAATTCTAGAGAAATGTCTCAAAGCAGAACAGGGTGCAATTGTCAATTGGAATAAAATTTGCCAGATGACATTAGGAAAAGATCCTGCCACATATGATATTGCAAAAGATATCTTAGCTGAAGAGATTGAGCACGAGTCTTGGTTCTTAGAACTAATCTACGGGCGACCATCAGGACACATGAGAAGAAAGTTTTCTGGTGAAAGACCACATACTGGAAAACACTCTAGAGCACTCGATATGGCCTAAGGCCAAATCACTTTCTTTCTTTTAATTGTAAATTTTGTGATTTTATTGACGACAAGTTGTGAAGATGCGTTGTTTTATCACGGTTAAATAGAAAAATCACTCACAGAGAATATGGTAAAACAGATTAGCTTAGATGCATGGCAGATTCAACAGTTATCAGATCTACTAGAAAAGGGTTCAAACATTGTTGCAAAGACAAATAGACCAATTGTACTGTACAGACAAACTCTTGAAGAAGAGGATGAATCCTATGAAGAAATTGTCTGCACTCTAACCAAAGGATATGTTATTGAACAGATGGTGACATCAGGCGGTGTTTTAGTTCCAAGTTTTCATCAGCAGTTTGTATTTACAATTAAAGAGTATCCTGAGGAATTATTACGAAAGAGCAAAGATCGCTTTTTAGAAATGATTGATTTTCTTGATGAGCAATTAAAATAGCATCATAGTTAATAAAGACCGTAGAGTTCACATTTTTTGCATGCAATTACTAGAATTTCAGGCAAAGGAATTATTTAGAGAATACGGAATTAACCTACTAGAGAGCATATCATCTACAAATATCGAAGACGGTAGAAAGCATGCAAAAGAATTAGGATATCCATTTGTAATTAAAATCCAAGTCCCAGTTGGAGGTAGAGGAAAAGCAGGCGGAATTCAAAAATGTCAAAACGATGATGAATTTGAACTAAAATATCCTCAAGTAATGGACTTGACAATCAAAGGAGAGAAAGCAAGAGCAATTTTACTTGAAAAAATGGCAGATATTAAAAAAGAGCTGTATCTGTCACTATTTTTGAATCGTTCAAAAAGATGCTACACAATCATTGCATCTGCAGAAGGGGGCGTAGAGATCGAATCAGTCAAAAATCAAATTATCAAAGAAGTTGGATTAGGACATGTTTCAGATGAACTTGCAAAAGAAGTTGCAAAAGAGATGGGGCTGGAAGGAACTACTGCAGAACAATTTGTAGACACTTTGAAAAAATTATCAAAACTCACTATTGAAAAAGAGGCAGAATTGGTAGAAATTAATCCACTTGCAATAATGCAAGATGACACAATCATGGCACTTGATGGTAAATTTGTAACAGATGACAACAGTAACTTTAGACATCCAGAACTACAAAAATATCAAGAAAAGACAGAGATTGAAGAGCAAGCTGAAAAAAGTGGATTTTCATTAGTAGAGTTAGATGGAGACATTGCAGTTGTAGGAAATGGTGCAGGTCTTGTAATGTCTACATTAGACATGTTATCAGATAATGGTGGAAAGCCAGCATGTTTCTTAGATGTTGGTGGCGGCGCAACTACTGAATCAGTTTATGAGGCATTGACTTTGATTAGTAAATTAGATAGAGTAAAAGGAATTTTAGTGAATCTGTATGGAGGAATTGTAAAGACAACAGTGGTAGCTGAAGCATTTCTAAAAGCATATGAAGATAATTTAATTGACTTGCCAGTATTTTCAAGATTAAAGGGAACAGAGTCAGATAAAGCAAAAGAAATGTTGCAAGGATCCAGAACCAAAATATTTGATTCAGTAGAGGATGCTATCAATGCTGCAGTAATGGGAGTTAAGAAATGACAGATATTTTTGGACTCCTAAAAGGAAATCCAGGAGAAGATGATTATGAAAATAAAGGAGTCATAGTTCAAGGAATTACAGGATCATATGGATCACTGCATGCAGGAAAAATGTTGGAGTATGGAACCAACATTGTTGCTGGTGTCACTCCAGGCAAAGGAGACCAAACATGGAATGAAAGTGTACCAATTTACAATACCATGCAAGAGGCAGTTGATGCCACCCACGCTAAAATCTCAATCATTTTTGTTCCAGCAAAATTCTTTCTATCAGCTGCAAAAGAAGCATTAGAAGCAGGAATCAAACTGCTAGTTGCAATTCCAGAACATGTCCCTATTAGAGACACTATGGAGACTTTAGAACTTGCAAATCAAAAAGGAGCAGTAGTAATCGGACCTAACACTCCAGGAATTATGATTCCAGAATTAATTAAAATCGGAATCATGCCACCAATGCCATTCAAGGCAGGAAAAATTGCAGTATTGTCAAAAAGCGGAACATTACTCTATGAAATTTCTGATGCATTAACCAATGCAGGATTTGGTCAATCAATTACAATTGGTATTGGAGGAGATCCAATTAACGGAACAAGACTAATTGATGCATTTGACATGGTAAAAGACATTCCAGATTTGGAAGGAATGGTAGTTGTAGGAGAAATAGGAGGAGACTCTGAGGAAATGCTGGCTCAAAGAATCATAGATACTGGATTTAGCAAGCCAACAGTAGCTTACATTGCAGGCAGAGCAGCACCCAAAGAAAAGAGAATGGGACATGCAGGAGCAATCGTAATGGGAAATTATGGTTCTGCAGAATCCAAAATTTCAATGTTTAACAAGGCAAACATTCCAGTAGCAAAAAGACCGGCAGAAGTACCAGTATTATTAGCTGGAAAAATGGATAAATCCGATTAGAATAAAAGAGAGAGATTCAGGAGTCAATTAAATGCCTATTACAGACCCAGAAAAGAAACGAATTGCCCAGCAAGCTCGTCTTGTAATGAGAATTTGCTTCAAATGTGGATGTAGAAACGATATTGATGCTACACGATGCAGAAAATGCAGAAATCCATACTTGAGATTAAAGAACAGAAACCTAGGCGTTAAGAAATAGAACTAAAAATTCATCAATCTTTGTCTATAATTTACAATTGCAGATTTTAATTCATTATTGTATTTTATGATAAATGATTTTGCAGATTCAGGATTTTCTAAATCATCTAAAATTAATTGAAGATCATCAGGTAATTGATCATTCATCTGATAGAGAACTTTGGCAGCCTCTACATATTGTCCCAAATTTTCAGCATACTCGTATGCCAATTTCATTCTATCAATTAGCGCATCAAATTCTTGCAGAGACATGTCAATAATTTCTAAAATGAATACAAAAGCCCAAGGTAATTACATTATAATCTAATCTAAAGATAAAAAAGATCGTCTTTTGGTAGAATCTTCGGACCGGTCGTCTAGTTTGGTTTGGATGACGCACTCACACTGCGTAAGGGAGTAATCCCCGCAAAGGTCGTGGGTTCAAATCCCATCCGGTCCACCATACCACTACATCAAATCGTAAGAGATTTAGAATTTAATTTACTTGAATAATTCCTTTTTCCACCAGATATTGAATGGAATTAACCAATTCAGTATCAGATGTAAGGCCATTTGACCACCATCCAATATTTTGACGAACCCAATCTGGAACCACATTATCAGAACTTCCAGCACTTCCAGATAGATTTGGGATCTCAATAATTTCCTCAGAAATTAAATATTCAATTCCATCTACGAATTCAAAATCTTCAATCAGTCCATCAGACCACCAGGATGCAACATTTTTGAAATATGATGGAATTTGGATTTTATTTAATTGAAATTCCACTTTGCCAAAATTTTCTTCATCATAAGATGCAATTATACTAAAACTCCCAGATTCCCAATTATCTGCGATACTGATGTGAGCAGTAAAATCACCATTAGATTTTCCAGTGATTGTTACATCAGATGTTAACCCACTAGGATGAAGAATCTTTAGTGTGATTGGATCTCCTCTTTGATAATTTTTAATATTACCATTTACCTCAACTGTGGATTTCTCATTACCTGTAACGATAATTTCCTCTTCATCAATCTCCAAACTTCCAATGTTGGACATGACTGGAATATTTTGCACAGAAACAGAAGTGATAGAAAAGGAGGCAGAACCAATTTCATTATTGAGATAAGTTGCTAATAGTTGATAGTTTCCCACAGTCCAATTAGAGTCAAGTAGAATAGGAGTAGAAAAAATGCCTTCCTTATCTGCTTGAGTTTTAAGAGTTATCGAAGTATTGTCAGGTTTTTTGATTTCAATTAGTATCATCTGGCCCGAATTATAATCAACTACAGTTCCAGAGATATTAAGAATTGTAGGAGCAGTTTCAGAGATAGAGACTGAATCTTGGTCAATATTTAGCGAACCAAACTCAGTCGAGCTACCAGAAATGGCAGAGGCAGATACAAAATTTGAACTGACAATTATCAATACAAGTATTGATACAAAAATTATGCCAGAGTTTAGAATCATATCTCCTAAGAAATATCATTCAATAATTAAAGAATTATGAGAATAGCACCATCATAGATGTGAGCCAGATTAGAGAATGAATACTTTTGATTATCAAAAATTTAATTCATGCGTAATTTGTCCATTAAATTCAAACGCTATCACTTATTCCACAAATCAATCATAATGTAATGAAAATTCGCGTTATGCTAATTGATGATTACCATGATGTAACTGGAGTGATTTCAGAATTTCTTGGGTTCAACTCAATTGACGTAATTGCCATTGGGAGAAATGGAAAAGAGGCAGTCGAGCTATACAAAAAATACTCACCAGATGTTGTCGTGATGGATTATTTGATGCCACAATATAACGGACTATATGGACTAGAGAATATCCGTAAGATAAATCCCAATGCCAAAGTAATTATGCTAACAGGAAGTGTAGATGAAAAATTGCAGGATGAATTGATAGCACAGGGAGCCTCTGAAATATTGCCCAAGCCATCTAGTATGAACATAATTATGGAAACAATAAAAAAAGTTTCAATCAATAATTCCATACCTCTAAGTAATTAGGAAATTGTATTATAAAATCAAAAATTTTAAAAAAATTTAATCTACCTTTCCAAGACAGAAACAAAATCAGATATGCTGTTTTGACTAATTGAGGTATCAAAAATATTTTTAATTTTATTGAGAATTGAATCATATGAATTCCCATAAAGACTAATCAGAACAGACTTTAGACTTTCAGGATGATCAAATATTTCACTAGTAGTAATACTATGATCTTCTTTTAATTTTTTATTTACAATTTCAAGAGAGTCAACACTAATTCCAAGAAGTACGTGTTCAATTACTGTTGCCACTAACTCTCGGTAGGTTTCATCAGCATTTAGATTTTTGATTTTATATTCATCCATAGAAATCATTTCCAAAATTAAATTCTAAAATAGAAAAATACAGACTTTTGTGTTTTCTCAGAGAATTATCAAAAATCACAAAGTAAGACATCAGGATATTATGAGATGACACGTTTTTTGGTTTTAATACGAATGTTGTGCATTTTAAGCACATTGAGTATAAATAATAATTATTTAAGTTAGCCAAAATTGGCTGGGATTAAGTAATTGAAAAAGACTAGTTAAAATGGAGTAAAATCAAATTAACATTATGAAGGCCAAGTTTAATGGTAAATGTGTAGAATGTGGAGAATCAATTAAGGTAGGAAAGGAAATTTTGAAAAATTCAGATGATAAATGGGTTCACAAGGCATGCTCAGATCTAGAAGAAGAATTACCATGACTTACTAGAACAAATTAGTAAAAAATTTTTTAAGTAGCTTTGAAAAAACATTATCAGATGAAATCCAAAGTATTTTTGATGGCATCAATTTTAGCAGCTTTGTCTATTGGGATCATTCCAGTAGAGATTTCTGCACAAACAAACGAAGTTACAGTCACCCCAATTAATGAAGAGATTAGTTTGGAGAAAACAGTAGCCACGATGAACATACCTAAAGACAACACGTTGCCTTGGGGTTTTGTAAAAGGTGCACCATCTGAATACGTTGAAAGATTTCCTGTAATCATTCAGTTTTACAGCGGTGAGGATCCTGTTCATTTTGCTCAAGTCGATGTAAAGGGAGATGGATCATATGAATACAAATTCAGAGTAAGAAACCTAGATTCAACTACAGGAGAATTTGTAAATGTTTTTGAAGGAGAATATATTGTCAAGATTTTCAGAGTCATTCCAAATTCCAACGATATAGTTTAAAATCAATAGGGGGTTCCAATTTCTCGTTGTTTTGTAAAAGCTGAAACATACCACTCAAATTCATCTAAAAATTTAGCAATTCTTCTCTCATAATTTTCATCCAATAGTTTCCCATCATTATCAAAAACATCTTTTACTTTGGATATTGGTAATTGTGATGGAATTGCAGGCATTCCCATCTCTGCCAATATTTGCCGTAAATGATTTCCAGCCAGAATTCCTCCAAATGGACCTACAGAATAGGAAACGATAGCTGAAGGCTTGAAAAAGTATTCTTCTAAAAAATAATCCAGCGTATTTTTTAATGAAGATGAGACACTGTGATTATATTCAGGAGTTATTGGAACATATCCGTCTGCATCTTGGATAATTTTTTGGAGTTCTTGTAATTTCACAGGAGGGGATTTCATTTCTTTGTACATTTTATCAAGTAATGGAAGTTCCAAATCCATAGGATCTACCATAGATACTTGATGACCTCGGTCTTGCAGTTTTTCAACTATCCATTTTGCAACTTTGATTCCTTGTCTTTCAGATCTGACAGAACCAACAATGACTACAATTTTTGCCAATAGGCACATAATCAGAAAATACAATAAAAGATTTTTTCTAATTTCACCTAGAATTAATTCACAGAATTCATATATTGATTGGATAGTGGAAGAGCTAGAAAATGAGTAAGAATTATTGGCACGATATAGAATCAGGAAATGACATTCCTGAGATTATTAACGTAATTGTTGAAATTCCAAAGGGATCCATGAACAAGTACGAATATGATAAAAAACACAATATGATAAAATTAGACAGAGTTCTTTTCTCACCATTTCACTATCCCGGCGATTATGGATTAGTTCCTCAAACTTTGTCTGATGATGGGGATCCGCTTGATGCACTAGTACTAGTAACAAACTCAACATATCCTGGAATTCTAATTGAGGCAAGACCAATTGGATTGCTACAAATGAAAGACGATGGTAAATTAGATGACAAAATAATTTGTGTTGCAACAAATGATCCAAGATATCTGCATACTACAGATATTGCAGATATAGAAGATCACTATCGTTCAGAAATTGCTCACTTTTTTCAAGTGTATAAAGATCTGGAAGGAAAAAAAGTGGAGATTTTAGGTTGGAAATCTGCAAAAGAAGCAAAAATTGTCATTGTAGAATCGATAAAAAGATACAAAGACACTTTGAAAAAATATTAGCATGTCAAAAAATTGCGAGCATTTCACTCAAGAGAAACAAGTATCCCCAAATACAAAAAGTTGTGAAGAATGCGAAAAGGAACACCTGCCAGTTGTTGCAATTAGAATGTGTCTGACATGCGGTCATGTTGGATGTTGTGATTCATCAATTGGAAAACACGCCACTAAACACTTTGAGGAAACAGGACATCCCGTAATGAAAGCAATTCCTAATGATATTTGGAAGTGGTGTTATATTCACAAAGAATATTACTGATAATTACGACCAGACTAGTTCATTGTTCGTAATTGTTTTTCAGTATCACGAATAAAATCTTCATATTTCATTATTTGTGTAGTTAATCGAAACGCATTCATCTGATCCTCGTTAGCTTTTGATCCTAAGAGAGGTTTTCGGAGTGCCATGAGTCGCTGTTGTTCTTCAGTTGCTTTAAAAATATCATTTCTAAGATCATCTCTTGTTGCCACGTATAGTATACGTGAGCTTGAGATTTAAGAATTTCAGCACATATTGATTTTTTAATAGTTACAAGTTGATATTTTTAATGAAAGAGTATAAGCTTGGAAAATGGGATCTATCAGAATTGGCAAAAGATCCAAAAAGTCCAGCATTTCAAAAACAAATTCAGGAATTAGAAAAACAATCTGAAAAATTTGAAAAAATAAAATCAAAACTAGATCCTAAAATGTCAACAGAGAAATTTATGAATATTTTGCATCAGGTAGAAGAAATCTCTGAAAAGATGAGTAAGATTGGAGGATATGCATCTTTATCATATTCATCAGATACGCAATCTGATGAGGCAACATCACTAATGACTAAAATGTCAAAGTTAGGTTCCGAGATTTCAAATAAAATATTATTTTTTGATTTATGGTGGAAAACCCAAGTTGACGACAAAAATGCAAAGAGACTAATGAAAAATGCAGGAGAAATAACAGAATATCTATCCCATAAAAGATTATTTGCAAAATACGCACTAAGCGAACCTGAAGAGAGAATAATCAACACTCTAGATGTTACTGGAATCTCTGCACTTGTAAAACTGTATGACAAAATAACAAATGCATACGAGTACAAAATGAAGATAGGAAATAAAACAAAAAAAATGACAAGAGAAGAGCTTACAAATTATGTTCGAAGTACAAATTCTAAAGTTCGTGAAACGGCCTACAAAACAATTCTGACAAAATATTCTGAAAACAAAGGAGTAATTGGAGAAATATATCAAAATATTGTTCTCAATTGGAGAGATGAAGGAATAGAAATCAGAGGTTACAAATCCCCAATATCAATGAGGAATATTGGAAATGATGTAGATGATAAAACTATAGAATCACTTCTTTTAGTATGCAGAAAAAATTCCCCAATATTTCAAAAATTCTTTGCCCAAAAAGCAAAGATGTTGAAAATGAAAAAATTAAGAAGATATGATTTGTACGCACCAGCAGCAGCAAGTATCAAAGAAAAGAATTATTCTTACAACAATTCAGTTAAACTAGTTTTTGAATCTCTAGGGAAATTTAGTGAAACATTAGAAGAATTTGCAAGAAAGGTATTCAATGAAAAACATATTGATTCATCAGTAAGACAAGGAAAGAGAGACGGAGCATTTTGTAGTACATTAACCCCAAAAATCACACCCTATGTTCTAGTAAATTTTACAGGAAAGTCAAGAGACGTATTTACTTTAGCTCATGAATTAGGCCATGCAGTTCACAGTCAAGCTGCGCAAAACAGATCAATTCTGGTTCAAGATGCCCCATTACCTTTAGCAGAAACTGCATCTACATTTTCAGAATTGTTATTGTATGATAATTTATCAGACAAAATTTCAGACAATGAAAAAAAGATTATGTTATCTGAAAAAATAGATGATCTATATGCTACAATACTCAGACAATCATTTTTCACCATTTTTGAAGTAGATGCTCATGAGCAAATTGGAAAAGGAACTACTGTGGATGAGATTTCAAAAACATATCTTAAAAATCTCAAAGAGCAGTTTGGAAATTCAGTAAATCTATCTGAAGACTTTGCAATAGAGTGGAGTTGTATTCCACATTTTTACCATACACCATTTTACTGCTACGCATATTCTTTTGGGAATTTACTTGCACTATCACTATTTCAAAGATACAAAAAGGAAGGAAAAGACTTTGTTCCATCATATATTGAAATTCTTGCAGCAGGTGGCTCAAAGAAACCAGAAAAACTCCTATTAGAGCACAGTTTTGACATTAGATCCCCAAAATTTTGGCAAGAAGGATTTGATTATGTCAGAGACCAAGTTAGAACATTATCATTATTGAACTAGGTTTTAAATTAATGGGGCTGACAGTCCAACGCATGGACTGCCAGCTTGTTCCCCGAACGGTTTGAATTCGATGTCATCCTAAAGAAAATGTCAATCTGATTTAAACGTTTGAAGTAATCATAGGCCCAATTTTTTTGGTTTAATTTTCCTAATCGTCCCAGCAAGAATTCCAATAGTGAAACCTAATTGATACAGGAAATACAAAAGAACTTCAAATGAACTTGGAGTAAGATCTGTAAATCTACTCAAACCGGTAAGCAAAAGTAAAAGAGCACTAGAAATTAAAACGAATATTTTTGATGGACCACCAAGATTTGTAAATTTTAAAAGAACAAAGGTCATCACAGTAACAGAAATTGCCAAGATAGTAAGAAAGCCAGTATTCATTCCAAAAATCAAAAATAATGATGAAGCAATCTCGCTAGTATTTCCAGCAGGTAAATTAAAGAGATCAATTTTTTCAGGAGATGCAAATCTAGGAACACTCAAAATAGCATTTGCCAAAAATAAAAAAAACAATGTCACAGAAACTGTCTTAATATGATTTTGAAGACGAGGGAATCTTACAAGAATTGAGCGCCCCAAGATTATTCCTTGAATAAGACCAATTCCAAAAACTACTAAGACTGCAATAAGTTGTATAATAGGTTCATTGAAAGTTTCAACAAGAAACGGAATTAGTGCCATTACCAGTAGATTATTCAAATAAAGAGAATATTATCTAATTGGTGTGGGTTCAACCATCATAATCAAATCATATGTTTGAGAATCTAAAATAAGAGTAAATTTTATAATTTCCTCAATATTTGGAACACCATGCAGAAGTTAATTTTTTTGTTTTTTTTAGTTGCAATGATTGGAATTTCAGTAAATTATTCATATTCACAAGAAATGAGTCTTGCAACTTTTCAAGAAACTGCTCAAGTGATTATTGATAAGAGCATATCGCAAAATACAACTGCCTCAATTACACTACAAAGCACCAGTATTCAAGAGATCAAAATTCCAGCAGAATTAGAACAAAGAATTAGAGAAAATGGAAATATTTCTGCAGTAACCCTAACTAATCAGAACCAGTGTGTATTAGGAGTAAATAATGAATCATGTATTTTGATTAATGTAAAGAGAAATCCAGATGATAAGAATTTTCTACAAATTCAAAACAGAACCATCCAGATTGCCGGAGAATTCATTGATGAGATAAACGAGGTACTAGATACCAATGCCAAGCTACATTCTATATTTATCCACAGTTCAGATGAAGCAAGTACTGCTATGGAAACATCAGGAGTAATTTCGGGCAGAGGAACTATTTCTGCGGTATATACAATGCCGATGGAAGATACAGATTCAATGTATGAGAAAATATCTGCAATATTAATTCCTAAAATCATTAGAGAATCAGGAGGGTTTTATGATGTTGCAAGAAACTTGTCAAATCACGAAAATGCAAAAACGACATTCTCAATAATTCCAACTGAGAATAAATCATTACTTCAGTTAAGATTGTCAGTAAATTACCCTCAAACAGCATCAGAGATTAATGAAGTCAGTCCATTAGAATTTTTAAAAACAGATGAGTTGAAAAGATCAGATTATTTTTCATCAGGGTTTTACCCTTTGAATTCAATAATTCAGATAGTAGTATTAGATACTGAAAGTACAAAGGTTTCTGATGTGAAAGGAAATATTACACCCTCACAAATCATAGGTGGTGAAAGAATTCCAACAAACATTACAGAGCAAGGTTGGGTTTTTGATCCACAAGAAGGACAAAGAATTCAAGGAAAATATATTTTCGGCAAAGACACAACAGTTAGCAAGCAAGAACTAGAATTTTCACTTGGAGGGGAGCAATTACAAAGCAAACAGCCTGAAAAGATAGAATTTGATGAATCAATTATAGTTGTGATCATTATCACTGTTGTTGCAATTGCTGCTGCGATATTCTACCTTAAAGGATATAGAAAATAATTACAGTAAGAGGACAGCTGCTGCAAAAACAGTAGTCCATTTTCCATCTTTATCACCTTTCGTTGACTGGGTAATATTTTTTGTATTGTAAATTTTCCCGGATATAGACCACTGTTGTCTTTTTTCATCCCAGTTTTTATCAACATCAAATGGAATTCCCAATGAAGATGCCAGCATTTGTGCTGCAATATCTTCAGCATAATCACCGGCTTGAGTTTCATTTTGACCAAAAGATTCGTATTCTGAAAGGTATCCATATCTAGAACAATCCTTAGGAATTGCAATACCAACAGAAGCTGCACACATTCTATGGGGTTCTCTAGTCTGATTTTTTGAATAAATTGTAAACAATATCTGTCCAGGGCTAATTCTCTTAAGGCCTTCTTTTCTTGAAATTAATTTTGCTTTAGGTGGAAATATACTAGATATAAGAACTAGATTAGTTCCAGCAATTCCCGCATCCCTTAATGCATATTCAAAACTGGTTAATCTATCTTCATGTACGCCTTTTCCTTTTGTAAGAAATAATTTTTTAGCAACTAAATCAAGCATTTCTGAATTCATGAAAGAGAGTTATTATTTATACTTTAATTGACAGAGAGAAATTTTAAAATCTAAACCAAAAATATCTATCTAATCTCTTTTTCTTTTCTTCTTTCTTTTATCGGGAGATTTTTGAACTTGTGTCAGAAAGATGAATGTAAAGAATGCCCCTAAACCAACATTGATCAGACCCATAAAAGTAATCATAACAGTCATTGATGGAGGTGCAACAGATAATCCAATAATGATTCCAAGTACCCCTGTAGTGAAAAACATCATCATCAGAACCTTGACCCTTGTTGGTTCAATGTATCGCATATGTCGTATCAAAATACGACATTATTATAAATTGACTGTCAAACAAAGGGATCAAGATATAGAGGAGTCAACTAAATCTTGGTAACATTTTAAACCTGAAAAATTTCATTTTACTTTGTGCCAATGTAGCTCAGCCTGGTTAGAGCAGCTGATTTGTAATCAGCAGGTCGTGGGTTCGGATCCCGTCATTGGCTTTATCATATTTCTATAATTAATTCCAAATTTGGCAATACGAATAAGTATGCTGGATTTTGTCATTAATCAAAATGAGTTCTGAGGATGTGGAATCTAATCAAAATCATAATGATCATCGTTTAGTAAGAAAATCAACATTTAATGGATTAATAATCGGTTTTATTACCATAGTTGGGATTGCGGCATTTTTTGCTGGTTCTTATGTCTCTGAACTTAACTCAAATCAAATTACAGAAGAAGATCTAGATGATGCAATTGCCAAATTAGAACTGAAACTACTACAAAATCAATTACCGACAAAACAACCAACACCCACAGTAAAAATTTCAGCAGATAATGACCCAATTATTGGAAATCCTGATGCGCCAATTACAATAATAGAATTTTCAGATTTTCAGTGTCCATTTTGTGCCAGATTCCACATTCAAACACTTCCATTAATTCTTGAAGAATACATTGAGAAAGGAAAAGTAAAGTTAGTTTTTAGAGATTTCCCAATTCAGAGCATTCATCCAAATGCACTACCAGCGTCTGTTGCAGCTGAATGTGCAAATGAGCAAGGAAAGTTCAGAGAAATGCACGATATGTTATTTGATAATCAAAATCAGTGGAACAAATTAGAAACTAGTGATGTACTTTCTTTGTTTAGTAATTATGCATTAGAGATTCAATTGGATAAAGGAATATTTGATTCATGTCTTACTAGTGGAAAATATATCGAAGAGATTAGAAAAGATCTCGACGATGGTAGAGATTATGGAGTTTCAGGAACACCTGGATTTTTTGTAGGAAATGATCAGATCGGATATGTAGAGATTAAAGGTGCACAGCCATTTGAGAGTTTTAAAAAAATTATTGATGCTCAGTTAGAGGCGTAAATAATAACAAGCGTTTATTACACCTTCAAAGTCATTACAATTATCGGAATAATGACGTCAAAGCAATGAGCTTTTCGTCATTGCTTAAGAGAAGAAAACAAAATGACAAAATTTACAGAATTAGGATTAAAAGATGAAGTACTAAAGGGAATTACTGATCAACACTTTGATGAAGCTTTTCCAATTCAAGAGGCTGTTATCCCCGTACTTCTTTCAGGAAGAGATGTAGTAGGTCAAGCACATACAGGTTCAGGAAAAACTGCAGCATTTGCATTGGCAATGCTACAAGAGATACAACCAAAAAATGGAATTCAGGGATTAATCATGGCCCCCACAAGAGAACTTGCAATGCAGATTAGTGATGAAGTTAAAAAATTTGGAAAGTATACAGGAATCAAAGTAGCTACAGTTTACGGAGGACAAGGAATGGGAATTCAGTTAGATGCTCTTCATAGAGGGGTAGAGATTGTTGTTGCAACTCCAGGTAGATTAATTGATCATCTAAAAAGAGGTTCTATCGAACTCAGAGATGTAACCCACATTGTTCTTGATGAAGCAGACACAATGCTCGATATGGGATTCGTAGATGACATTTCATTTATCTTAGATTTAGCACCAGAAGATAGAGTTATGTCATTGTTTTCTGCAACAATGCCTACTGAAATCCTAAGATTGTCAGAAGAATATCTCAACAATCCAAAACAATTCCTTTTAGATGCCGATGATCTCAGTGGAGAGGGAATTGATCAATCATATTTAGTAATAAAAGACCGAGATAAATTCAAGTATCTAATTGATTTTATCAAAAAAACAAAAGGTCAATCAATTGTATTTTGTTCAACAAAATATAGAACCAGAGACGTAGCAAAATTCCTCCATCAGGAAAAATACAATGCAGTTGCAATTGAAGGGGATATGTCTCAACATAGAAGAGAACAGTCCATGGGCAAATTCAGAAGTGGAAAAGCAGACATTCTTGTTGCAACAGATGTGGCATCAAGAGGCATTGACGTCCCAAGAGTAGAACTAGTAGTAAATTATGATGTACCAAATCAAGAGATGGCATATTTCCATAGAATTGGAAGAACTGCAAGAGCTGGGGCACTTGGTAAAGCTGTTACATTTGTATCATATTCATCAGTAGGAGATTGGAATCTCATTAAAAGACAAATCAAAGTTCCTCTAAGGGATTTAAATCAAGAGATGGGAATTCAAATATCCATTCCAGATCCGCTAAAAAGACAGACACCATCTAGAAGATATGGCGGCCAATCAAGATCCAATTATTCCAGAGGAGGCCGTTCAGGAGGATATGGAGGATCAGACAGAAATAGAAATCCCAGAGACGACAGAGGCGGAAGAAAGAGATATCGAGACAATGATAATAAAAATAGCTACGGCGGACGTAGTAGATGGTAATCACTGTAAAACTTAAAGACCTGAACTTCACTAATCATTACTAGGTATACTAATGCACAAAGGATTCATTTTACTGAATTGTGATCTAGGAGCTGAAGAATATATCGTAGATGAATTAAAACACATGCAAGATGTCAATAATGCATACCTTACTTTTGGAGCATATGATGTAGTTGCAGAAGTGCAAACACAAAATCAAGATGAATTTGAAAAAGTGATTGGAGAAATTAGAAAATTATCAAGAGTTGTAAGCACTATGACTCTAAATGTCATTCAACCCGAATAATAGTTATATGAGTCATATTGGAATTGTTTCAAATTGCAAAAAATTGATTATGAAGCTCCAGTTTGGGTATTAAATTATAATAATCCAAAACCACTATTAGATCACGCCATCCATATGCTAGAAAGACATGGAGTTAAACGAGAAGATATGGAGATTACTGAAACTCCAAAAGCCAAAGTTGGGGCAATAGTTGTTGAGATTTGGCCATATGAATTAGTTATTGGAAGAGTTAGAACAACCAGAAATGATTCGTTTATCAGCGGTACAGAATTTACAGTAGAATTAAAGTTAGATGAAGATGGGAATTACATAGATTATCTTTGAAGAAAAAGAAAATACAAAATATCACAATTGGGATAATAGCAGTTACAATAATTGGCGCTATTATAGTATACAATTTTTCTGTAGACCAAACCAAACAGAAAGGTCTTCAATTCGGAATAGAGCTTGAACAAATTCAAGAGGAGGTTAAAGAATTGCAAACAAAATTCTATTCTGAAAAAACACGATGGGAAGAAGGCGATATGACAAAAGAAGAATTGTTAGAATTTTATGAAAAGCATTTACAAGATTTTGAAGTAATAATTTCTAAATATGATGATTTATCACCTCCAGAGATTTTCAAGGGGTCAGTAGAGCTATTGAAATTATCATCCCAGGCTCAACTAGATAGTGATACAGAGTTTATCAAATGGATAAAAACAGGGGATGAATCAGCTAAAATTCGCTCAGATACCCAAATTCAGGAATCACTAGAATATGAGATGCTGGGCTTGGTTGAATTTTATTCTGCTAAAACGGGTGTCAAAAACTATGATGAACCAGAAAAATTTGAAGCACCACAAACAGGACTGACACAAAAAGTAATACAAATTTCTGAAAATATGAAAAAACAATGCGACAATCAATTTAGAAATGAGCTAGGAGAATTTGATTCAGAGCAGATAGAAATCGAATGGTTCAACTGTACAAATGAGGCCAAAAAATGGAAAATTGAACATTTACCCTAATAAGGAAAAAAATTTTATCATCACAAAACAATGAAATCTTTTAAAAATATTTTAGTAAATTTTATCATCTAGAATGTTTTGGTATTATTATGGAAATTGAAGTGGCTGTTGAAAAACTATTGAAACTTAGTCCATCAGTTAGAGTAGTGACTGTATGCGATCTAAATGGAAAACTGGTTTATTCAGCACGTTCAAAGAAAGTAAGCATTTTGGTGACAAAGAAGCAGAGTTTGGCATCATTGAAGGCTGCAGCATATGATTGGAAGCAAAGAAAAAAACTATTGAAAACACTAGGTGCATGCAAATATGTTGTTGCAGAATATGACAAAGTAAAGAGAATAGTCATTCCTGCAGGAAAGAATCATATTTTGTATGTGACTACTACTGCTTCCTTAGATCATAACAAAGTTGTTCGAAAGGTGCGCTCATTCAAGTAACCTCAACAATTTCATTTTTTCTATTATTTTTTTATTTACATATTAATTAATGCTAAAATTATTTAGGCTACTTAAAAAAATATTAATTGTAATTTAATTTTCAGTTTACTTTTTGAGTTGTCGTCTTCCGGTTCCTCTACCAGAACTAACCCACATGCCTTTTGTGTCAGTGGTTTTGGTAGATGCAATATCACCAAATTTTATTTTTCCAGTTCCTCTTCCAACAGTTACATACTTGTCTTTTGAGGCTTCTTTTCTTGCAGCTTGAATTTTTTTGAAATCAGAGCCTGACCATTTACTGGCATCCTCATCAACTTCAATAGTTCCTGTTCCTCTACCAGATCGTACTTTTATTTTAGCCATATTTTCTAATAGTTTATACTCGATTCTCATTAATAAGATTTTTAAAAAGACCAGTTTTCTAAGATAATTCTCTCTTGAGTTGATTTATCACAATTATGCATGTAGGCAAAAAAGGAACAAGATATGAAAGATAAAACTTCTTTAAAGAATTCAAACAAACCAAAACATGGAACAGGTTTTTATCATCATATTTCTAATTACAGGAATTATTACACCTGTATTTGGAGAAGTATTTATTGAAAATGATCAGCAGTTTATTGGAGACGACAAATCTCTCCACGTTGTTGGGGAGATAACAAATAATCTCAAGGTCCCCCTAAGCCAAATCAATGTGATAATAACATTATTTGATGAAAATAAAAATCAAATTTTAGTAAAAGAAGTGAATTCTTTAGTAAATACAATCATGCCAGGAATGAAGGGACCATTTGAACTGATATTGCCAAGTAATGAAGCAAAAGATACTAAATCATATTCATTGAATTTAGATTATGAGTTGAGTCATCCAAAAAGTCAGGTGATAGATATTACTGAATCAGAATTATCAACAGACAATCACAATAACCTAATCATTACTGGTGTTGTCAAGAACAATGGCTACATTACAGCAAATACGGTAGCAATCATTGCAACTCTTTATGATGTTGAAGGAAATGTGGCAGGAGTCTCCAGAATCCATCCAGAACCAGACTATTTAGGGGTAAATGACAATGCCTTCTTTTTGGTTACAATTCCCGATAAAATTCAAAATAGTCAGATAAAAGAATACACATTGATTGCTGAATCAGAAGAGTATGCAGCGGTTCCAGAATTTCCCATAAGCACACTTGTTTTACTAGCAATAACACTATCAGCATATATTGGAATTACGAGATTTTCAGGTAAAATCATAACAAATCTAATTTCTGCAACAAATCTAAAGTCGTAGAGAGTTCTTCCGCTAGGTGTTTTTTTTCAAGAGGAGTAGGTTTTGAAAACTTCACTTCAAAAGTTATTGTAAGCATATCTTGATCTGTATGGGATATTCTAATTGAGTGCTTTTCTTTATTAGTTTGAGATAAAAAATTCTTCCATTTTTGCAAATGCTCATTAACCCTAGTTACATTTTCTTCTACTTTAGAAATATCAGTATCCAAATCAGAATCAAATAAACCAAATTTAACTAGAGGGACCATCACAATACCACCTAAAATTTTATCATGATTTTTTAGCATGGATGAAATAATTTCTTCAGAGTTCGCTTTTGGGAAAATGTTTCCATAGTCTGGATCAAAGTATCCTGCCACCATTTTTTTTGAATCATATATTCGAAAAAAGTCTTCGTCAGATTCTAATTTCCACAACATCTAAAAAATAATTTATGAATAAATAAACGATTAATCAAAGACAATTGGTACAATTTGTTAAAATTTTAGTCAGAGTAGTTTTTCAAGGCTTTATTCATAATCATTTCAGCGATATTATGAGTTTTAGAGCAAGTGTTTTTTCAAAAAAAGAGTTAGCATTAATCCTATCTGCATCTCTAATTGTCTCATCAATTTTGTATATTTCTTACGTCACAGGCAGATAGTCAATTAAGGTAATTTTGCAAATAGAGAAAAATCAATTCAAAGACAATTAAATAAACTAGGAAATAGAGAAAAAATCATGACAATTTCTAAAGAGAACAAAGATTTTATCGATAGTTTGATCGACTATTACATTAATGAATCTGAGTCATATAGGCAAATTGCAGAGAATTTTGTACCAGAAATAGGATCTGTTCCCGATACTGCATTTGGCATTATTACTGGATGTGTTTATTCAGGGTTTTTACAGGCATATCAAAATCAACAACAGTCACCAAGTTTGGAAGATATGAAAGAATTCAATCAGATCATCAAAGAGCGTGCCCCACTAATCAAAAAATCTATTTTGGAACCTCATAGATTTGAAACCAATAAAAAAGAGGCAGATGGAAATGAAGATTCTATTTTCAAAGAATAGTAATATTGATGTGAAAGAGTGCCTGATTAGGCACTCTTTCGTGACTCCTCTGTTAGAAAGGGTTTCCGCGTAGAGGGTATGGACACAGTTTTTTTGGCTTGTAATAATAAAAAATAGAATTTTTCTATTAAAACACTTACGTAGAAATCATTAGTGGGTTAATCAGAAAAAAGAAAAACCAGTACAGTTTAATTCCGAATAAATAAAATAAAAATATGAATGTCGACGGTAGTAAAATCATCTTCGGGTTAGGTGTAAGTGCAGCTGTGGCAACTGCAGTAATTGCACTATATTTTGCAATTCGGTAAAGATAAATCATCAAAAATACTAAACAAATCATTGTCAGCAACAAACGAATTCAAAATAACACAGATAGTAGATAATGGGCAGATGATCCAATTAACACTAGTAGAAAATGTTTCAACAGAACCAATATCACAAAAACAAATGATTATAGAAAATGTTTCAAAAAGACTTGATGCTGAAACAAAAGAACAAGTAATGCCATTACTTGAAGCTATTTTACAAGCTCAACCCACAGTCAATATAAAATCATATCAACAAACACAAATTACAATAGCTATGCCAAAATCAAGATACGATAACATGGGAAGACCTCAAGTTGGAAGTACAATTGATGTAAATTTAAAAAAAATCTAAAGATGTGAATTTATTTCATCTAATGTATGTAATGGCAATGAGCAAGAAAAATCTTTACAAACAAAAATAGTAGTTTTATCCTCAAAAGTTTTTCCAGCAAAAAATGGAAAATCAGATAAGCCATCCAATTGTGTAGAATTTTGAATAGTTACAATAAATGAATTAGGCAGATAATCAGTTACAATAGAATGACATAACTCGTAATTTTCAGTATTAACAATTGTTATTTCCAATGGTTTCTGCACATAGTTAAAAATAGTATTGAGTAAATATCCAAATCCGAAAGGGTTTTCTGCTGCCATCTGTGCCTGAGATTCCATTATTTTTGTTGAAATTTCTAGAAAATTCTGTTTTTGAGAAAGATGAAATAATCTTAGCATTACAAAAGCAGAAACAGAGTTTCCAGAGGGCAATGACAAATCATAGTTGCTCTTTGGTCGAATAATTAATTTTTCGTGATTATCAGAAGTCATAAAGAAGCTGCTAGTGTCTGAATCCCAAAAATGATCTACCAGATGAACACCCAATTTTAAAGCCAAATCAAGATATTTTTTTTCAGGTTCAATTTCAAATACATCCAGTAGTGCATTTACAAAATAGGAATAATCTTCCAGATATCCATCAATTTTTGCGGATCCATTTTTATAAGTACGTAATAATTTATCATTTTCAAAAAGATTATTTTCAATAAAAGAAATGCAGTTTTTTGCAGCATCAAGATATCGTGTATCATTTGTAACACGATATCCTTTCGCAAATGCCGTAATCATCAAAGAATTCCAAGAGACCAAAATTTTATCATCTAAGCCTGGTGGAATTCGCGTTGAACGAACTTTTAATAATTTTTCAGAACATGAATTAATTATTTCTTGAGCTTTTTGCTCAGTTACTCCAAAATTAAATGCAACAGTTGAGAGATTAAGGTTATTGCACAGAATATTATTTCCTTCCCAATTGCCACCATCAGTGACATCAAAGTAAAGACAAAATAGATCAGCATCGTTACCTAGAATTTCTTTAATTTCACTTTTCTTCCAAACATAGAATTTTCCTTCAACACCTTCAGAATCTGCATCATATGCAGAATAGAATCCACCTTCAGGAGAAGTCATTTCACGTAATACAAAATCAAGTGTTTTTTTCATCACATCAAGATAAAAAGGATCTTTTGTAATTTGATATGCCTCAGCATAATTAACAGATACCAATGCATTGTCATAAAGCATTTTTTCAAAATGAGGAACAAGCCACTTTGCATCTGTAGAATATCTAGAAAAACCACCACCTATTTGATCAAAAATTCCGCCCTTTGCCATTTTCTTGAGTGTTTTGAGGGAAAACTCATTGAATTTCGATAGACCTGAAAGTTTTGCATAGCGAAATAGAAATGAAATATTTGCAGCATTTGGGAACTTTGGTGCAGAGCCAAATCCACCATATGTCGGATCACCAATTTGAAAT